>CALKJZ010000014.1 GCA_937995515.1 uncultured Sphingomonadaceae bacterium
TCGCCGCCCTTCGGGTCAACGCGGCCTGATCCAGCATCGCATCGGCCAGAAGCCGCTTGAGCCTGGCGTTCTCGCTCTCAAGCTCTCGCAGGCGCCGGGCCTCGGATACCTCCAGGCCTCCATACTTGGCCTTCCAGTTGCAGATCGTCGCTTCAGACACACCGTGCCGCCGGGCAAGATCAGCGGTCTTCGCGCCCGCTTCTGCCTCCTCCAGCACCCCAATGATCTGCTCTTCTGAAAACCTTGCACGCCTCATCGTCTGTCCTTTCTTAAGGCCAGACCCTAATCGTTCGTGGAGGAAAATCAGGGGGTCAGGTCAAGATGACCGGCCCCTGCCGCTCCTCGGGTGCGTAAGGTCCTAGCAGGTAGAGCTGCGGCAGCGCCTTCATCAGCGCCGGGAGGAGCGGCTTCCAGTGCCCGTCGGCGTCGGTCCACAGCAGCGCTGCCGGCGGCGCCACGCCGTCCGGCGCGCGCAGGCTCGCCGCGAAAGATGCCCTCAGCGCATCGAGCAGGGTTTCGGGCGAGGAACCGGTCATGGCCGTCTCCCTGGTTTCCGAACCGGTCGGGATCTTGGTGCCGGCAGATGCGATTCCTTTGCAAACCGTTCAATGAGCCCCGCGGTCTTGGCGATCAGTTCGAGAGAGACCCCCGGCGGAATGGACTCGCCGACGAGGTGAACGGAGACGTAGGACGGGCTCGATCCGCTGAGGCCGAAGCGTTGGCCGACGATATAAGCGACGGCCTCGGCCTCGACCTCCATCGCGTGATGGCTCAGGTTGGCCCGCGCGGGCCACCAGTTGTCGAAATCGGACCCGAGGTGTCCCAGCAGGATGTGGGCCAATTCGTGCGCGAGGACACCGAAGCGACTGGCATTATCGAGCTCGTCATGCACGACAATCCGCATCTTGCAATCCCCGCTGGCTCGCGCATGGGTGGCGAAGCCCGCGTGGGTGGAAGACAATTCCTTGAAGGTGACGCCGATCTTGTATTTGGCTGCGTTCGCCACACTGTGCTTGAGCCAGTCTTGCCGGAAGTCACCTGTAAACTTTGCAAACTGCAAGAGATGGTCCGGTACGGGCTCACCAGCCGTCTGATCAAGATCGTAGACGAGCATGACCGGATGCATGGGCGCCAGGATCAGCATCGGCCGCGCATCTTCGATAAGATGCCGGTTGAAGCGAGCCCTCCAATCCCGCTCTGTTGCGTAGAAGCCGCAACTGGGATTCTGCAGTTTGACGAGCATGTTGTTGTACGGCGCGTAATCCCGGAAGCGGCCCATGAACGTGACCATTTCCTGGAATGCGGTCGAGGAACGATAGGCCCTGCCTTGTGCGATCAAGGCGTCGATGGTTGACGTGATATCCGGTGGTTCGTTTTCCGTGCCGCGCAAGGCATTGATGACCTCGCCGCTTTCGGCGAGAGACCGGCAATAGTCGCGGTCGGCGGTCCGCACGTCGCCACCGCGCGTAAGGAAGGCGAGTGCGGAAGGCAGCTGCCACGACGCCTCAGCTCCGATGGCGGCGCGCGCCATGCGCACGAGCTCGAATGGTCCAGGGCGGTGCGCGGTTCGAAAAAGATCGCACAGGAACTGAACGGCCGTGTCGCTCGCGCTTGTCACGCCGTCGTGCCTAGCGGTTGGGGTCACGGCCTGCCTCCCGTGTCGGCGGCGTGGCGGTCGCGCGCCGCCTGCTTGAAGGTGCGGGTGTCGTGCAGGTCGTTCCATCGATTGCCGTCGAACTCCCGGTGACCTGACCACCTGATTTCATCCAGCGGGGATAAGAGCCGGGCGGTTTGTTGCACTGCTACCCAACCTTGGACCACTTGGGTCTGGAGTTTTCCGCCTTGCTCAGATCCGGTGGGCTGCTTTCACCGGCTGAGTTTGCCAGCATGATCGGGGGGATATTCCCGATCGCGCTGTGCGGTCGCTCTTCGTTCTAGTGTCTACGCCACGCCTCCAGCTTTTCGCAAGCATCTTGCATCGACAGGAACCAGTGAGCGTTCAGGCATTCGCTGCGCAGCTTGCTGTTGAACGCTTCGATAAACGCATTGTCTGTGGGCTTGCCAGGGCGGGAGAAGACCAGGATCACACCGCGCTGGTAAGCCCACAGATCCATGTCCCGAGAGATGAACTCGCTGCCATTGTCCACCCTGATCGTCTTCGGATAGCCGATCTCCCTGCATGCCCGATCCAGAGCCGCGACCACGTCCGCGCCGCGATAGCTGAACCGGGGATCGACCTCTGGCGATAGCCGGGAGTAGGTATCGACCACGGTCAGGATGCGCAGCTTGCGGCCCGTCGCCAGCTGATCGTGAACAAAGTCCATCGCCCAGACATCGTTCGGTCGGATTGCAAGAGCACGGTCTTCGCGCAGCTTCGTCTTGACCCGCCGCCTAGGCGTCTTGTTGCGCAGCTGCAGGCCCAGCTCCCTGTAAAGCCGATAGACCTTCGTCATGTTCACGGACCAGCCATCGCGGCGCAGGATGCAATACACCTGCCGGTAGCCATAGCGGACGGGCGTCTCGCAAATCTCCTTGATGCGCTTGTTCAGGAAGGCCGGATCGATGCGGCGGGACTGGTAATGATAGGTCGAACGATCGAAGTGCAGTGCGGCACACGCCCTGCGGATCGTAACCTGCCAGTCCTGCCGAACCGCGTCGATAATCTCGCGCTTGCGATCCCGCCTCAGAGCCTTCGTTTGACAACATACTGCAGCATCTCGCGATCCAGCGTCAGGTCCGCAACGATCCTTTTCAGGCGGCTGTTCTCGTCTTCCAGTTCACGCAGCCGCCGCATCTCAGATGGCAGCAGCCCCGCACATTTCTTCTTCCAGTTGAAGAAGGTCGCCTGGCTGATCCCTGCCTTGCGGCAGACTTGAGCGACGGGCGTGCCTTCCTCGCCCTGCCTGATGACGAACGCCTTCTGCGCGTCCGTGAACCTCGATGCCTGCACGCCAAACCTCCTTGGCTAGCCAAGGAAACCCACGGCCGAAAACTCTACCCACAAATGGTCAAGTTTTCAGGAGGCAGAGCAAGCCACGGTCGACGCCGGTTCCGAAGCCGCTGCACCTCAACCTGCGCCAATGCCGCGAGGGCGAAAAGCGTGAACAGGCGAAGGTCGAGCCAGGCAGGTCCGGCTCCCAACACAAGCGCGATACCACCGAACAGGATAAGGAGCAGCAAACCCCAAAAGATCAGGCGGGGCCAGGTCGCCCGCCACGCGCGTGCGCTGGCATAATGCACCCGCGCTCGCTGGGTCGCGTCCCAACTACCAGCATTCTCCGTCCCCAGCGAACGCCAGAAGGCCAGGTGCAGTGGAAGTCCGGGCGGCGGCATGCCTTCTAGAATAGTGCCAGATGGCACGCAACCGAAGGGCCGGATTGGCCGCGATTCGACCGCCTTGCCTCACCCCGACAGGCCTAGAGGACATCGCATCACGAGCCAAACGGTGCCGCAAGCCTGCACTTACATTTCACTTAAGGCGCCGATCGTCCCGGACCACAACTTGCTAAGTCGTTGAAAAGATGGCGCACCCGACACGATTCGAACGTGTGACCTTTGCCTTCGGAGGGCAACGCTCTATCCAGCTGAGCTACGGGTGCGTGGCTGCGGCACCTGCGAACCGGTGCCGCAAATGTCAAGGGCGGCCTCGACCGGGCCTCGCTCCTCCGACGGGAGAGGCGCAGGCGCGAGGACCCGCCGGGGCTCAGAGAAGATGGCCCTGCCGGTCGCGCTTGGTGGCGAGATAATGGGCGTTGTGGGGATTGGCGCCGAGCGCGTGCGGCACGCGCTCCACCACCGCGATGCCTGCCTCCTCGAGCGCGGCGAGCTTGGCGGGATTGTTGGTCAGCAGGCGAACGCGCGCGACGCCGAGCGCCTTCAGCATGGCGGCGGCGAGCTCGAGATCGCGCTCGTCCTCCTCGAAGCCGAGGCGCAGGTTGGCCTCGAGCGTATCGAACCCCTGGTCCTGCAGCGCATAGGCCCGCAGCTTGTTCATGAGGCCGATGCCCCGCCCTTCCTGCTGGAGATAGAGGAGGATTCCGCCCTCGGCGGCGAGGCGGCGGACGGCGCCGCGCAGCTGCGGCCCGCAATCGCACTTGAGACTGCCCAGGACGTCGCCTGTCAGACAGGCGCTGTGCAGGCGCACCAGCGGCACGTCTCCTGGCCGCCCGATGCGCAGCGCAAGGTGCTCGGGGCCGCCGTCGGTCGGGCGGAACGCGACGACGGCCGTCTCCTCGGCGCCCTCCAGCGGCAGCGCCGCGCGGGCGACGATTGCAAGCCGGGGCGCGCGCCTCCAGCGGAGGATCGCCTCGGCTTCGGCGGCAAGCCGCCCTGGTGCGCCCGCGCCGGCCGGCGCTGCAAAGAGCGCGGGCAGGAGCCCCGCGCGCTTGGCCAGCCGGATGCCGGCCTCGGCGGCGCGAAGCTCGGCCCCCGGCTGACGGGTGGGGAAGGGCCCCCTCAGCGGTGCGGCAAGGTCGGTTGCTGGATCGGCTGCGGCCATGCTTGCCACGAGATCGAGCCAGTCCGCCCGGGTGACAAAGACCACGCGCGCGCCGGCCGCTGCGCGCTGGTTCACGATCCTGAGGGTCGCTGCCCGCTCGGGTGTGAGCAGCAGGTCCGCCCGGCCGGAGGTTTCCAGCGCGGCAAGGCTCGGAGCGGTTGCAAGTTCGGCGGCCAGCACGTCGAGCGCCTCGCCGCCGTCGCGGATGGTGACGATCTCGCCCCGGCGCAGGTCGTCGGCCGCGCGGGCGAGCGCAAGGTCGGATGCGATGTCGGGGGCCGGGGCGCGAGGGGGCATCGGCTCAGAAGCGGAAGGTGGCAAGGATCGGCACATGGTCGGACGGGCGCTGCCAGCCGCGCGCGGCGCGCAGCGTCTCGACCGCGCAGGCCTGGGCGGCGATTGCCGGCGAGGCCCAGACATGGTCGAGCCGTCGCCCGCGGTCGGAGGCCGCCCAGTCGAGCGCGCGGTAGCTCCACCATGTGTAGAGCGGCTCGGGCGCCGGCACGAAGCGGCGGCCGAGGTCCACCCAGCCGTGGCTGGCCTGCAGCGCGCCGAGCGTTTCCACCTCGACCGGCGTGTGGCTGACGACATCGAGCAGCGCCTTGTGGTTCCACACATCCTCGGGCAGGGGCGCGATGTTGAGATCGCCCACAAGGATGGCGGGCTCGGCAAGGGCAGCCGACCATTCGGTCATGCGGGCAAGGAAATCGAGCTTCTGGCCGAACTTCGGATTGGCCGCGCGATCGGGAATGTCGCCGCCCGCGGGCACATAGACATTGTGCAGCAGCACGCCGTTGGGCAGGCGCGCTGCGAGGTGCCGGGCCTCGCCATTGGCCTGCCAGTCCATCACCGGCTCGGCAGCCAGCGGCAGGCGGGACGCAATCGCCACGCCGTGGTGCATGGGCTGGCCATTGAGCAGGATGTGGCCGAAGCCGGCCGCCTCGAGGACCGCCCGGGGAAAGGCGCCGTTGGCGCACTTGGTCTCCTGCAGGCAGAGGATGTCGACCGCGCGCGCGGCGAGCAGCTCGGCGACGAGATGGGGGCGGGCCCGGATGGAGTTGATGTTCCAGCTGGCGATGGTGAGGTGGCTGTCGGGCGCGCGCATGGCGTGCATCTGAGCGGCAGCACCCGGGGATGCAAGCCGCGTGCTGGCCGGGCGAGGTGCACGGGTGCAGGGCGTGGCGCGGTGGGTTCGTGGCGCGGCGGGAGGGCAGGCGGGTTTGCCGCCCGGAAGGATTTGGCCCCCGCTCCGGGGGCAAGGAGCGGGGGCCGGGGTCATGCGTTCGTCACGCAATCCGGCAGGAAGGGTCGGGCAACAGGGGGCAAAATCCCGACGGCTTCGCTGCCGATGAAAGCCTATTACGCGCTGGGAGATTGCACAAGCATGAACGGAGGCCCGACATCCGGGCCCGGTTCCGTCATCGCCCACGGCCGGCCGGGCCGGGCCGCCGGCGCGGATCGTCGAAGCCGAACCGGGTTTTCGACACATCGACGTTCCACTGCACATTCTCGAGCCGGACCCGGGTGAGGTTGTTCTGGGCATCGACGACCTCCCAGCCGGCGAGCATCAGCCCGCCCGGCGCGCCGGCACGTCGCTCGAGGAGGAAGGTGATTCGCCCGAACTCGGGCCGCGCCGGGTCCTCTGCCCGGACTGCGATGCGGCCCGGCACCGGCGATTCGGCCTCTGGCAGCACCCGCGCGATGCGCGACAGGTCGGCTGCCGGATCGAGCAGCACCCCGAGCGGCGTCGACCGGATCGGCCATTGCGAGACCTGCCGCACGCGGTAGTCGACAAAGCTGAGCGTGCGGCCATCGGCGACAACGAGGATGGGCGATTGCGGCCCATAGTCGAACCGCGCCTGCCCGGGTCTCCGGATCACCATGCGGCCGGTTGCGGCCTGGCCGTTTCCGGCCACCTGGGTGAAATCGGCGGTCATGGTGCGGGTTGCGGCAAGCGCGGCCCCGACCTCGGCGAGGGTTGCGCTCCGCGCGGCGGCGGGGGCCGAGACGGCGACGGCCGTGGCAAGTGCAAGCGCGACAGCGCGGCTGGTTGTGGATGGCATGGCCGCGCTCATCGGGCCGGGGCGTTGAACCGCCGTTGAACCTGCGCGAGGGCCGCCTCGAACTGGTGGAAGCCGTCGATCACGGCATCGGCGCCAAGCGAGTCAACCGGCACCGTCGAATAGCCGTGGCGCACCAGGATGAGCGGGATGCCGGCGGCGTCTGCAGTCCTTGCATCGGTGAGGGAATCGCCCGTGAAGACCGACGCCCCGGGGCGGCCGCCGGCGCGTGCGATCGTCTGCAGGAGGTGCAGGGGATCGGGCTTGCGCACGGGAAGCGTGTCCGCGCCGAGCAGGGCCTGAAACCGCTGTTGCCAGCCGAATGCGGCAAGGAGCGTGCGGGCCAGGGCTTCGGGCTTGTTGGTGCAGATGGCAAGCCGGCCGCCGGCCAGGGCCAGACGCTCGAGGAGAGCCTCCGCATGGGGAAAGGGCCGGCTGTGGACGGCAATGTTGGCGGCATAGAAGGCGAGGAACGGCCCGACCCCGGCTTCGACCAGCGCCTCGTCGGCCGGCCCGCTGGCGCCGAGGCCCCGGCGCAGCAGCGCGCGCGCCCCTTCGCCCACCATGGCGCGCACCGACTCCGCCGGCACCGGCGGGCGGTCGAGCACGCCGAGCGCGTGGTTGAGCGCAGCGGCAAGGTCGGCTGCGGTGTCGACCAGTGTGCCATCGAGATCGAACACGAAGGTGATGCCGGCGGCCATGGCAGGCCTGTGGCCGCTTCGGCACGGGCAGGGCAAGGGGCTCCTTTTCTCGCGCTGCCGGCTGTGGCAGGGCGCGGGTGGATGACCGACCGCCCGCTTGCCGTGATCTGCCTCGCCGCCGGCCGCGGCACGCGAATGCAATCGTCGCTGCACAAGGTGCTGCACCCGATCGGCGGCCAGCCCATGCTGTTCCACCTGCTCGACAGCGTCGCGCGGCTTGCGCCGGCGCGCGCGATCGTGGTGGTCGGCGACCGCGGCGAGCAGGTGGAGGAGGCCTTGCGCGGGCGCGGGGTGGAGACGGTGCGGCAGGAGCCGCAGCTCGGCACCGGCCATGCGGTGCAGCAGGCCGGTCCGGCGCTCGCCGACTTTGCCGGCGACATCCTGATCCTGTTCGGCGACGCGCCATTCGTCCGCACCGAAACCATGGCCGCGATGCGCGAGGCGCTCGCCCGGGGCGCCGATCTCGTCGTGCTCGGCTTCCGGCCCGCCGAGCCGGGCGCCTATGGGCGGATTGTCGCCGACGCCGGGGGCGGGATCCTGCGCATGGTCGAGGCACGGGATGCGACGCCCGAGGAACTGGCCATCCCGCTGTGCAACGCCGGGCCGATGGCGGTCCGCTCGGAGCGGCTGTGGGCGCTGCTCGGCCGGGTGGGCAACCGCAACGTTGCGGGCGAATATTATCTTCCCGACATCGTGGGCCTCGGCCGCGCCGAGGGCCTCAGCGTGCAGGTGGTGGAGGCCGAAGAGGCCGAGCTTTTGGGCGTGAACAGCCGCGCCGAGCTCGCGGCCGCCGAGGCGGCCTTCCAGGCCCGCGCGCGCGCGGCGGCGATGGCGGCCGGCGTGACCCTCGTTGCGCCCGAGACCGTGATATTCGCCCACGATACGGTGCTGGAGCCGGACGTGACGGTCGAGCCGTTCGTGGTGTTCGCACCGGGCGTTGTGGTGGAGACCGGCTCGAAGGTGCGCAGCCATTCGCATCTCGAGGGCGCGCGCGTGGGCCCGGGCTGCGAGGTGGGGCCGTTTGCGCGGCTGCGGCCGGGGACGGTGCTGGAGGCGGAGGCAAAGGTGGGCAATTTCGTCGAGACCAAGAACGCGCGCCTCGGCGCGGGCGCCAAGGCCAACCACCTCAGCTATCTGGGCGATGCGACCATCGGCGCGCGCGCGAACATTGGGGCTGGCACCATCACCTGCAACTACGACGGCTTTGCCAAGCACCAGACGCGGATCGGGGCCGGCGCGTTCATCGGCTCCAACAGCGCGCTGGTGGCGCCCGTCTCGATCGGGGCGGGGGCGATCGTTGGCGCGGGCAGCGTGATCGTGCGCGACGTGGCCGACGACGCGCTCGCTGTCGCGCGGGGAGCGCAGGAGGAGCGGGCCGGCCTTGCGGCGCGGTTCCGCGCGGCGCGTGCGGCCGCCAGCGGCAAGACGCGCTGATGTGTGGCATCATTGGCATTCTCGGCGCGGGGCCCGTCGCCGGCCGCCTTCTCGAAGGGCTGCGGCGGCTCGAATATCGCGGCTATGATTCCGCCGGCATCTGCACCATCGTGGACGGGCGCTTCGAGCGCCGCCGGGCGGAAGGCAAGCTC
Source organism: uncultured Sphingomonadaceae bacterium (assembly GCA_937995515.1). GTDB lineage: Bacteria > Pseudomonadota > Alphaproteobacteria > Sphingomonadales > Sphingomonadaceae > Thermaurantiacus. The sequence continues at coordinate 8,846 of CALKJZ010000014.1, forward strand.
GACCAGCTCGCCCGCCGGCTCGCCGAGGACCCGCTGGACGGCGCGGCCGGGATCGCCCACACGCGCTGGGCGACCCACGGCGCCCCCACGGAAGACAATGCGCACCCGCACATCGTGGGCGACGTGGCGGTGGTGCACAATGGCATCATCGAGAATTTCAAGCCGCTGCGCGACATGCTCGTGGCCGAGGGGCGGCGCTTTTCCAGCGAGACCGATACCGAGGTGGTGGGCCATCTCCTCGCCCGCGCGCTCGAAGCCGGCCTCTCGCCCGAGGCGGCGGTTGCCGACACCCTCCCGCGCCTGCAGGGCGCCTTCGCGCTGGCGCTCCTGTTCCGGGCGGAGCCCGACCTGCTGATCGGTGCCCGGCTTGGGGCGCCGCTCACCATCGGCCATGGCGCGGGCGAGGCCTATCTCGGCTCCGATGCGCTGGCGCTTGCCGGCCTCACGCAGAAGGTGTCGCATCTCGAGGATGGCGACTGGGTGGTGCTGCGGCGCGCTTCGGTTGCGATCTTCGACAGCGCCAACCGGCCGGTCGAGCGCCCGGTTGAGACCTCGGGTGTTTCCGCCGCGCAGATCGAGAAGGGCAGCTACCGCCACTTCATGCGGAAGGAGATCCACGAACAGCCCGTCGTGGTGGCCCAGACGCTGCAATCCTATCTGAAGCCGCTGGCCGGCCAGGTGTCGCTGCCCGTGCCTGCGTTCGACCTCGGGGCGGTGGAGCGGGTGGCGATTGTCGCCTGCGGCACCTCGGCCTATGTGGCGATGATCGGCAAATACTGGATCGAGCGCCACGCGCGGCTTCCCGTCGAGGTCGATGTGGCCTCCGAGTTCCGCTACCGCGATCCCGTGCTCCTGCCCCGCACGCTCGGCGTCGTCATCTCCCAGTCCGGCGAGACGGCCGACACACTGGCCGCCCTGCGGCACATGAAGGCCCATGGCGTGGTGACGGCAGGAATCATCAACGTGCCCACCTCCACCATGGCGCGCGAGGTCTCGCTGCTCCTGCCCACCCACGCCGGGCCCGAGATCGGCGTTGCCTCCACCAAGGCCTTCACCTGCCAGCTTGCCGTGATGTCGGCGCTGGCTGCCAACCTCGCGCGGGCACGCGGCACGCTGTCGCCCGAGGCCGAGCGCGAGGTGGTGGCGCATCTTGCCGAGGTGCCGGCGGCCCTCAACGCCGCGCTTGAGACCGAGCCGCAGATCGAGGCGATCGCAGGCGAGGTCGCCAGGGCGCGCGACGTGCTCTACCTCGGGCGCGGGGTCGATTATCCGCTCGCGCTCGAAGGCGCGCTCAAGCTCAAGGAAATCAGCTACATCCATGCCGAGGGCTATGCGGCTGGCGAAATGAAGCACGGGCCCATCGCGCTCATCGACGCGCGCGTGCCGCTGATCGTGATCGCCCCCTCGGGCCCGCTGTTCGACAAGACAGTCTCGAACATGCACGAGGCGATGGCGCGCGGCGCGCGCGTGGTGCTCATCTCGGACGAAGCCGGCGTTGCGGCTGCCGGCGAGGGTGCGGTTGCCACCATCACCATGCCGACCGTCCATCCGCAGATCGCCCCGCTGGTCTATGCGGTGCCGGTGCAGCTCCTCGCCTATCATGTGGCAGTCGCCAAGGGCACGGATGTCGACCAGCCGCGCAACCTCGCCAAGTCCGTGACGGTTGAGTGATTCGCGCCCATCACGAGGCGCACCGCGTGGAGCGGATCGGCTGGCTGCGCGCAGCGGTCCTTGGCGCAAACGATGGCATCGTCTCCAGCGCAAGCCTGATCGTCGGCGTGGCAGGGGCCTCAGCCGGGCGCGCGGAGGTGCTGCTGGCGGGCATCGCCGGGCTGGTGGCGGGCGCCATGTCGATGGCGGCCGGGGAATATGTCTCGGTCAGTTCGCAGTCGGATGCCGAGGCGGCCGATCTCGCGCTGGAGCAGCGCGAGCTGGCCCGCAACCCGGAGGGCGAGCTTGCCGAGCTCACCGACATCTGGATCGCGCGCGGCCTGCCGCCGGCGCTGGCCGGCGAGGTGGCGCGCACGCTCTCCGCCCACGATGCGCTGGCCGCCCATGCCCGCGACGAGATCGGGCTTGCCCCGCACATGGAGGCACGGCCGGTCGAGGCCGCCTTCACCTCGGCGGGGACCTTCGCCGTGGGTGCGGCGCTCCCGCTCCTTGCCGCCGTCGCCGCGCCTGCGGAGCTCCTGCAACCGGCGGTGGTGGCCGTCTCGCTTGCCGCGCTTGCGCTTCTTGGCGCGGTCGGCGCGCGGGCCGGCGGCGCGCCCCTGCCGCGGGCGATCTTGCGGGTCACCTTCTGGGGCGCGGCCGCCATGGCTGCAACCGCCTTTGCCGGGCGCCTGTTCGGCGCGCTTGTCTGAAGGGCAGGACATGGCCGACGATTTCGACTTCTTCGTGATCGGCGCCGGTTCCGGAGGCGTGCGCGCGGCCCGGGTGGCGGCCGGCCATGGCGCGCGCGTGGCGGTTGCCGAGGAACACAGGGTCGGCGGCACGTGCGTGATCCGCGGCTGCGTGCCCAAGAAGCTGCTGGTGGTCGGCGCCCACTTTGCTGAGGATCTCGCCGATGCGGCCCGGTTCGGCTGGCAGGTCGGGGACCGCCGCTTCGACTGGCCGACCCTTAGGGACCATGTGCTCGCCGAGGTGGCGCGGCTCTCGGGCATCTACCAGGCGACGCTCGACAGCCACGGGGTGAGCACCTTCCATGCCAGGGCCGAGATCGCAGGGCCCAACCGCGTGCGCGTGGGCGGGCAGGAGGTGCGGGCGCGGCACGTGCTCGTCGCCACAGGCGCGCGGCCGATGGTGCCCGACATCCCGGGCGCCGGGCTCGGCATCACCTCCAACGAGATCTTCCACCTCGAGCGCCTGCCGGCACGCGCCATCATCTGCGGCGGCGGCTATATTGCCAACGAGTTCGCCGGCATCCTCCACGAGCTCGGCGTGGAGGTCATCCAGCTGGTCCGATCCGGCCAGCTGCTGCGCGGCTGGGAGCCGGCGCTTGCCGAGCGGCTGATGGCCATCTCGATCGCCAAGGGCATTGCGATCCGCCTCAATACTGTGCCCGTGCGGGTCGAGCAGGGCGGGTGCGGCACGCTGGTGGTGCACGACCAGCACGGCCACCGGATGGAAGCCGACCTCCTGCTCTGGGCCGTCGGCCGGCTGCCCAACAGCGCGGGCCTTGGGCTGGAGACGGTCGGCCTCGCCCTCGGGCCGGATGGCGCGATCCCGGTCGACCGGCAGGGGCATACGGCCCTTCCCTGGCTGCACGCGGTGGGCGATGTCACCAACCGCATCCAGCTCACGCCGGTGGCCATCCGCGAGGGGCACGCGCTCGCCGACACGCTGTTCGGCACCACGCCCTGGAGCGTCGACCATGACTGCGTGCCGAGCGCGGTGTTCAGCCACCCGCCGCTTGCAAGCGTGGGGCTGACCGAGGGCGAGGCGCGCAACCGGTACGGCCCGGTGCGCGTGTTCACCTCCGATTTCCGGCCGCTCAAGAATGTGCTGGCCGGGCGCGAGGAGCGCGCGCTCTACAAGCTGGTGGTGGATGCCGCGAGCGACCGGGTGGTGGGCGCGCACATGATCGGGCCCGATGCGCCCGAAATCCTGCAGGCGGTGGCCATTGCGGTCAAAGCCGGGCTCACAAAGGCCGATTTCGACCGCACGGCGGCGCTTCACCCGACCATGGCCGAGGAACTGGTGCTGATGCGCTAGGCTGCCCGAAGCCGGCCGACCGTGCTATGGAGGGCCGGGCCGAGGGAGAGCGCGGGAGCGCGGGAGGGCGCACATGGCATCCGTGATCGAAAGGGGGTTCCGCGCCCTGGCGGGGGCAGGTGCTGCCGGGCTGGCGGCCTTCAACCGCAGCCGCATGGCACCCGCTGCCAACCCCTATCTCGAGGGCATCCATCGGCCGGTGGCGCGCGAACTGACGATCGAGACGCTTGCGGTCGAGGGCCGGATCCCGCCCGGGCTCGATGGCCTCTATGTCCGCAACGGCCCCAACCCGCTCGGCAAGGTGCATGCGCCCAGCCATCACTGGTTCCTGGGCGATGCCATGGTGCACGGGCTCCGCATCGCCGGCGGCAGGCCGCTCTGGTATCGCAACCGCTGGGTGCGCTCGCGCCGGGTGTCCCTGTGGCTTGGCGAGCCGCCGGCTCCGGGGCGCCGCCACCCGCGGGCCGACACGGCCAACACCAATGTGGTTGCCATCGGCGGGCGGATCTTCGCGATCGTCGAGGCCGGCGGCCACCCCGTCGAGCTCTCGCCGGAGCTTGCCACCATCGCCCACAACCCGTTCGACGGCACGCTGACGAGGCCCTTCTCCGCCCACCCGCACCGCGACCCTGACACCGGGCATTTCCACGCCATCGCCTACGAGGGTGCACCGCAGGGCCAGGCCTTCCACATCGTGGTTGATGCCGGCGCGCGGGTGATCCGCGAGGAGCCGGTTGCGGTGGCCGACGGGCCTTCCATCCACGATTGCGCGATCACCCGGCGGCACATCCTGGTGTTCGACCTGCCGGTTACCTTTTCGATGGGCCGCGCGATCGCAGGCTTCCGGTTTCCCTATGGCTGGCACCCCGGGCATGGCAGCCGGGTCGGCGTCCTCGGGTTCGATGCGCCGGGCGACAGCATCCGCTGGTGCACGCTTGCGCAGCCGGCCTATGTGTTCCACACCGTCAACGCGTTCGAGGCGGATGACGGGCGGATCATCGCCGATGTGGTTGCCCACGAGAGCATGTTCGAGCGCTCGACCATGGGCCCGGACAGCCGGCGAATCGCGCTCGAGCGCTGGACGGTCGACCCGGCGCGCGGCACGGTCGCACGCACGCGGCTGTCGGACCTGCCGCAGGAGTTCCCGCGCATCGACGATCGGCGGACCGGCCGGCCGGCCCGCTACTGCTGGACGGCAGCGGTCGATCTCGGAGGCGCGGGTCTCGGCGAGGCGGGCGACAGCCGGCTCCTGCGCCACGACCTCGAGACGGGTGAGGTGGTTGTCCACGATTTCGGCCCGGGCCGGGTCGTTGGCGAGTTCGTGCACGTGCCCAGCGGGCCCGGCGAGCTCGATGCGTGGCTGATGGGCTATGTGCTCGACCGCGAGGCCGGAACAAGCGCGTTTGCGATCCTCGATGCGCAGGACTTCGCCGGGCCGCCGGTTGCAACCATTGCCATCCCGGCGCGCGTGCCGCCCGGCTTCCATGGCAACTGGATTGCAGCCTGATTCGGCGCCGCGCCGGGGGGGGTGGCGCTTGCGCTGCGCTGCAGCGCGCGGCATGCAGGGCGGCATGAGAAGCGCATTGCCCCGCTGGACCCCTGAGAGCTGGCGCGAGGCCGAGGTGCGGCAAATGCCGACCTGGCCCGATGCTGCCCATGCCGCGCGGGTGGAGGCCGAGCTGAGGACCTTCCCGCCGCTGGTGTTTGCCGGCGAGGCGCGCGATCTCAAGGGCCGGCTCGCCGAGGCGGCGGCCGGGCGCGCCTTCCTGCTCCAGGGTGGAGACTGTGCGGAGAGCTTCGCCGAGTTTCACCCCAACACCATCCGCGACACGTTCCGCGTGCTGCTCCAGATGGCCGTGGTGCTCACCTTCGCCAGCCACATGCCGGTGATCAAGGTGGGCCGAATGGCCGGCCAGTTCGCCAAGCCGCGCAGCGCCGACACCGAGGAGCAGGCGGGTGTGAGCCTGCCCTCCTACCGCGGCGACATCATCAACGACATCGCCTTTGCCGCCGAGGGCCGCCGGCCCGATCCGGAGCGGCAGAAGCGGGCCTACATGCAGGCGGCCAGCACGCTCAACCTGCTGCGCGCGCTCGCCCAGGGGGGCTATGCCAATCTCCACCAGGTCCACCGCTGGACGCTCGACTTCATGGGCCGCTCGCCGTGGGCGCAGCGCTATGCCGAGGTGGCGGACCGGATCGGCGAGGCGCTTGCCTTCATGGAGGCCTGTGGCGTCTCGCCGGAGACCGTGCCACAGCTGAAGGGGGTGGAGTTCTACACCAGCCACGAGGCGCTGCTTCTCGGCTATGAAAGCGCCATGACCCGGCAGGATTCGCTCACCGGGGAGTGGGTCGACACCTCGGCCCACATGCTGTGGATCGGCGACCGGACCCGGTTCGAGGGATCGGCCCATGTCGAGTTCCTGCGCGGCGTGCTCAACCCCATCGGGATCAAGTGCGGCCCCTCGACCGAGGCCGACGAGCTGCTGCGGATCCTCGATGCGCTCGATCCCGGGAGGGAGCCCGGCCGGATCACGCTCATTACCCGCTTTGGCGCAGGCCGGGCGGAGGCGCACCTGCCCGCGCTTGTGCGCGCGCTGGCGCGCGAGGGCCGCGTGCCGCTGTGGTCGTGCGACCCGATGCACGGCAACACGGTCAAATCCGGCTCCGGCTTCAAGACGCGGCCGTTCGACCGGATCCTTGCCGAGGTGCGCGAGGTGTTCGCCATCCACCGCGCCGAGGGCAGCCATCTCGGCGGCATCCACATCGAGATGACCGGCCAGAATGTGACCGAATGCACCGGCGGCGCCATGGCGCTGACGGAAGAGCAGCTGGCCGACCGCTATCACACCCATTGCGATCCGCGGCTGAACGCCAGCCAGTCGCTCGAGCTTGCGTTCCTGATGGCCGAGGAGCTGGCGGCCGAGCGCAAGCGGCTCGACAAGGCAGCCTGAGCGGCAGGGCAGGCGCGCGGGCGCGGGCCGCCCCAAATGGGCGCAGCCCCCCGGCCCGCCCGGGGCCGGGCGTGCGCCTGCTAGGCAAGGCCGAGCGTGGCCCGGGCGAGCGCGAGCGCCTCGGCCCGGTCGGCGGGAAAGCCGGCCTCCACCCAGCGCTGCTCCACGTCGCGCAGCAGCCGCGAGACGTCGGGCCCGGGGGCTACGCCCATGGCGATCAGGTCCTTGCCCGAGACGGGCATGCGCGGCGCGCGCCAGCTGGCGAGCACGCCGGCCCATTGCGCCGCGCGCGGGTCTGCGGCAAGCAGCATCCGGTCGAGCGCGGCCTCGCCGCCCACCGCATGGGCGAGCGCGCGCGGATCGCCCGGCACCGGCGCCTGCCATCCAAGCGCCGCCCCGAGGCGCCGGCTGGCCGCCCGCGACAGCCGCAGCCGGGCGCCGATGTCGGCCGCCAGCTGCGGCCTCGGTGGCAGCAGCGCGGCCAGCCGGCGCAGCCCATCGGGCGCAACGCCCGCGGCTGCCTCGGCCGCAGCAAGGCCGGCAAGCCGCGCACCCGCCTCGGGCCCCACCTCGGGGAGGATGGGGCGGAACAGGCCGTGGGCGATCATTGCCTCCACCACCGGCGTGGCCCTCGGGGCGGCGAGCAGCTTCAGCAGCTCGTCGCGGATGCGCTCGCGCGAGAGCGCCATCAGGTCGTTGGCGCGTGCGGCGCAGGCGGCAAGGCCCTGCGGCTCGAGCGTGGCGGCAAAGCGCGCCGAGAAGCGGAAGAAGCGCAGGATCCGCAGGTGGTCCTCGGCGATCCTGACATAGGGGTCGCCGATGAAGCGCACGGTGCCCGAGGCGAGGTCGGCGGCGCCGCCGAACCAGTCCCACACCTCGCCGGTTGCCGGGTTGGCGTAAAGGGCGTTGATGGTGAAATCGCGCCGCGCGGCATCGGCCTGCCAGTCGTCGGTGAAGGCAACGATGGCGTGGCGGCCGTCGGTGGCGACATCGGCGCGCAGCGTCGTGATCTCGTAGGGCGCATCGTGGAGGATGGCGGTGACTGTGCCGTGCCGGAGCCCGGTTGGCACCGCGCGGATGCCGGCGGCCGCCAGCCGGGCGAGCACCTCGTCTGGCTTCAGGCGGGTGGCAAAGTCGATGTCGGAGACCGGAAGGCCGGCAAGCGCGTCGCGCACCGCGCCGCCCACCACCCGGCTTTCGTCGGCCTGCGTGCCGAGGATCCGGGCGAGGCGGCGGAAGCCGGGCCGGTCGTCGAACCGGCCGGGCGGCAGCGCGGGTGCGGGCTCAGCCAAGCCGGCCCGCAAGGTTCACGAGCATGCCCGCGGTTGCGCCCCAGATCGCGCGGCCCTGCCATTCGATCACGTAGAAGCGGCGCCGCGCCCCCCGCCATTCCGCCTCGCGCAGCTGGTGCTGGCGCGGGTCGAGCACATGGGCGAGCGGCACCTCGAACAGGTCGGCGACCTCGCGGGCATCGGGGGTGAGCGGCAGGTCGGCGGGCACGATGCCGACCACGGGCTCCACGCGATAGCCGGTGGTGGTGCACCATGGGTCGGCAATCCCCAGCACGTCGACGAGCGGCGGGGGCAGGGCAATCTCCTCGTGCGCCTCGCGCAGCGCGGCGGCCACCGGGCCGTCGTCGCCCGGGTCGATGCGCCCGCCGGGAAAGGCGATCTGCCCGGCGTGGGTGCGCAGCGTGTCGGTGCGGCGGGTGAGGAGGAGGCCCGGCTCTGCCCGGTCGGTCACCGCCATCAGCACGGCGGCGGGCACCAGCTGGCCGGCCGGGGCCGCGGCCTGCCCGGGCGCTGCCGCACCGGCGCTCACATCGAAGTCGCCGCCGTGGCGCGGAGGCTTCGGGCGCGCGAGCGCCGCGCGGATCGAATCAGCAAGGGAAGGCAAAGAAGGCGCCCCCGCTCCACAGGCCCGGCTGGCTGTCGGGATGCGCGCGCTCGGCAAGAGCCTGCTCTGCCAGCTCGTAGAAGACCGTGCGCGTGAGCCGGGCCTCCAGCCCGGCCTCCGGTGTGCCGCGCACGTGGAGATAGGGCCGGGGCGTGCCATCCGGCCCGGCCCGGAACCGCAGCGGATGCTCGGGTCCGGCCAGTACCAGCACGTCGGTGTTGAGCCGGAAGGCAAGGGTTCGCTGCTGCCCCTTGCCTTCGCTCGTGGCCTCGACTGCGAGAAAGGCCGCATCCTCCACGTCGATGTCGAGCTTTTCGACCGGCGTGACCAGCACGTGCCGGCCATCCGGCTCGCGGCGGAGCACGCCTGCGAACAGGCGGACGAGCGCCGGCCGGCCGATCGGCGAGCCCTCGTGATACCAGGTTCCGTCTGCTGCGATGCGCATGCCCGAGTGGCCGCAGTGGGGCGGGTTCCACTGCTCGACGGGGGGGAGCTTCTGCTCCGCGGCAAGCCGGGCGATCTCCGCCAGCGACAGGCCGGCAAGAGCCGGCAGCCCGGCGCGGATGGGCTCGCCTTTCGGTTCCTTCGTCTCGGCTGCCATGCGCCTTGCGTTAGGCGGGTGGCAGGGCTGGCTCAAGCCGGCGCGCGTGGGCCGGCACGCACGCGGGCCTGTTCCACGTCTGTTCGCGGCGGGCGCGCAGCAGCAGCCGGTCCGGCTCCACCGGCCCGGGCAGGCGCCATTGGCCGGTGGCCGCCGGCGAAAAGCCCCAGCGCCCGTAATAGGGCTGGTCGCCGATCAGCATCGCGGGGAGGGCGCGTGCATCGAGCGCCTCTGCCACGGCCGTCATCAGCTGCACCCCGATACCCCGCCCGCGCAGCGCCGGCTCCACCGCAAGCGGCCCGAGCAGCACGAGGCGGCGCGCCGGCCCGGTCTCGGGCACCCACAGGAGTGGCCAGCACTGGACTGCGCCGAGCACGCAGCCGGCCTCCTCGGCGGTGAAGGAGAGGCCGCGGAGGCGGCGGCGCCCGGCGCGCAGGCGCGCTGCGGTGCGCAGGTGGCGCCCGGGTCCGAAACAGCGGTCGAGCAGGGGCTCGACGGCCTCGACATCCTGGTCCTCAAATGGTCTGAGGTGCATGGGCTGCCTCTTCCCCGTCGGTGTTGCAGGCGGTGCCGGGGGCCGCGCGCACGGCGGCCGGCCCATCAGGCCGGGCGTCGGAGGCGGGGCGCCTTGCGCAAGAGGCAGGGGTGCGCGTGCATGGGTGGCGCGCTACATCGGCGGCCGGCCCGGCGCAAGGGCGGGCCGCGGGACCACGGGGCACGCCGGGCAAGGACGGGGCAGGCCGGGAAACGACGGAAAGACGCGGGAGGAGAGAATGAAGCTCTACCACATGCCAGCGGCACCGAACCCGCGCCGGGTGCGCTTCTTCCTTGCCGAGAAGGGGCTCCAGGTGCCCATGGAGGAGGTCGACATTCCCTCCGGCGCCAATCTCGCGCCCGCCTTTCTTGCCATCAATCCGCGCGGCGTCCTGCCCACCCTTCAGCTCGACGACGGCACGGTGATCGACGAATCGGTAGCCATCTGCCGCTACATCGAAGGCCTGCACCCCGAGCCCAACCTGATGGGCCGGGATCCGCTCGAATGTGCCACCATCGAGATGTGGCAGCGGCGCATGGAGTTCGACGGGATGCTGGGCATTGCGGCGGCCTTCCGCAACTCGGCGCCGGCCTTTGCCGAGCGCGCGAACCCCGGCACGGCGCCCCGCGCCGCGCAGATCCCCGAGCTGGCCGCGCGCGGGCTCGAGCAGGCGCGGCACTGGATGGCGCAGCTCGACCGGCGGCTGCAGGAGAGCCCCTATGTGGCGGGCGCGCGCTTCACCATTGCCGACATCACCGCGTTCGTGTGCGTGGAGTTTGCCAAGTGGGTGCGCGTGCGCGCGACAGAGGAGCAGCGGGCGCTGGCCGGCTGGCATGCGCGGATCGCCTCGAGGCCGGCCGCCTCGGCCTAGCGCAGCGCCTGCGGCTGCGGCTCAGGCCGGGGTGGGCGGGGCATCCTCCGGCTGGGGCGGGCGGCCGACCCAGCGCGCGCCATGCGCCTCGGCAATCGCGGCGGCTTCCTCGGCATCGGACAGGCGCTCGAACACCAGCGCATCGGGCCCCTCGTCGCGGAACCGCCAGTCCAGCCACAGGGCCGGGGTTTCGAACCGCAGCTCGCCGGGGCGCACCTGCATTTCGGCCCCGAACAGCAGCGCCTCGCCGACAATCCGGTCGCGCACCCACACCAGCGCACGGCGGTTGGTCAGCATGTAGCGGGCGCGCCCCCGCGCGCTCGACCGCATCCAGATCGGAAGCGCGATGATGAGGATCATCCCGAGCAGCATCAAGAGGATGAGCGGCAGGGCGGTGGCATCGGGGTTGCCGGCAAGGCGCGAGCCCGAAACATGCGGCATCACCAGCGCGACCGCGATCCAGGAGAGCAGGCCGAGCAGCCCGAGCACGGCGACCAGCTCGAGGAACCGGCCGCCGCCGATGGCCGGGCGGCCCTGCCAGAGGATCGTCTCGCCCTGCCCGGGGGCAACAGGCCTTGTCGTTGTCCGGCTGAGCCCCCTGCCGGTGAGCGCAGCCTCGCCGGCCGTTCCCATCTTGTCGCCCTGCCAGTCCCCCATCCGGCCCCCTTCCGTTCAGCGTTCGACGGTCAGCGCGATGCCCATGCCGCCGCCGATGCACAGCGTGGCAAGCCCCTTGCGCGCGTCGCGGCGCTGCATTTCGTGCAGGAGCGTGACCAGGATGCGCGCACCCGAGGCGCCGATCGGGTGGCCGATGGCGATCGCGCCGCCGTTCACGTTGAGCTTCTCCGGATCAAGCCCGAGTTCCTGGCCGACCGCAAGCGCCTGCGCTGCAAACGCCTCGTTGGCCTCGACAAGATCGAGATCCGACACCGACCAGCCCGCCTTCTCGAGCGCCCTGCGCGAGGCCGGCACCGGCCCCAGGCCCATCACCGCCGGGTCGACCCCGCACGAGGCCCAGCTCACAACCCGCGCGAGCACCGGCGCGCCGCGCGCCTCGGCCTCCTCGGCCGACATCAGCACCAGCGCGGCGGCGCCATCGTTGAGGCCCGAGGCGTTGCCCGCGGTCACCGTGCCGTCCTTCGCGAAGGCCGGCCGCAGCCCGGCCATGGCCTCGACGGTTGCGCCCTCGCGGATATGTTCGTCGCGCGCGACCACCGTATCGCCCTTGCGGCCCTTCACCGTGACCGGCACGATCTCGGCTTCGAACCGGCCTTCCGCGCGGGCCTTCTCCGCCCTGTTCTGCGAGCGGGCAGCGAACGCATCCTGCGCCTCGCGCGTGATCTGGTAGCGCTGCGCGACATTCTCGGCCGTCACCCCCATGTGATAGCCGTGGAAGGCGTCCCACAGCCCGTCGCGGATCATGGTGTCGACAAGCTCGATCGGGCCCATCTTGGTCCCGGGCCGCATGGCCTGGGCGTGTGGCGCGAGCGACATATTCTCCTGTCCGCCGGCCACCATGATGCGGTGATCGCCGTTGCGGATGGCCTGGGCGGCAAGCGCGACGGCGCGCAGGCCCGAGCCACACACCTGGTTGACCCCCCAGGCCGGCACCTCTTGCGGCACCCCGGCGGCCATGCTGGCCTGCCGCGCCGGGTTCTGCCCCTGCGCCGCGGTGAGCACCTGGCCGAGGATCACCTCGCCGACATCGGCACCGTCCACCCCCGAATCGGCGAGCGCGGCGCGCACCGCCTCGGCGCCCAGCACATGCGCGGGCGTTGCGCCAAAGCTGCCGAGGAAGCTTCCAACGGCCGTGCGCCGCGCGGCGGTGATGACGACTTCGGTCATGGTGCCCGGATTCCTTTCAAGCCCGCTGTTGGCCCGCTCTTGCGCACTTAGGCGTTCGCAAGCGCCAAGGCCAGAGCCTCGACCAGCCGACCCCGCCGGCTGCCGACGATCATGCCCACATGGCCGCCCTCGAGCGTGACGGAGGCAAGGCCGGGCCATCCGGCTGGGCGTGCGGCCGGCGGCACCAGCCGGTCGCGCGTGGCGCCGATCTCGAGGATCGGCAGGCCGAGCGTCTCGGGCCGCACGGGGCGGCCGCGCACCCGCCAGCGCCCGCGCGCGAACATGTCGTGGCCAAGCCCGCGCAGCAGGATGTCGCGCAGCGCGGGCGGCGCGATCGCCGGGCCATTGCTGGCCCAGTCCTCGACGGCGGCAAAGAGGGCGAGGTCTGCCGGCGGGGGCGCCTTTCGGCCGAGGGCTGCGAACTTGGCAACGACGCCGGCCTCGTCGAGCGACCAGAAGAGCGGGTTGAGGGCGCTGAGCGGTGCGGCGCCGAGCGACTGCGCAAGCGGCCGCAGGAGGCGCCAGGCGCCCGCCGCCCGGCTGCGCATCGCCTCGCCATAGCCGGCAAACCGCCAGGGCGTGGCAATCAGGATGAGCTGGCCGAGCGCGGTCTCAAGATGCGCTGCCGCGCCGAGCGCGAGGGTTCCGCCGAGGCAGTAGCCGGCCAGTGCGAACGGCGCGGGCACAGAGCCCGCGAGCGGGACGAGGCGGGTGGAGACGAGGCCGGCGAGCCCGAGCCGGCGCTCGCCGCGATCGAGCCCGCCCCAGTCGATGCGCCACACCCGGATGCCGCGCGCCGCCAGCGCCTCCACAAGCGAGTTGCCCGGCAGCAGGTCGAGCACCTCGCCGCCGTTGATGATCGAGGGCACGAGCAGCACCCGCGGCCCCTGCGCGGGGCCACCGCAGCGCAGCAGGCGGACGGTGCCGATCCGCGCGACTGTCTCGCCCTCCGGCCGCGGCGGCCGGTGTGGGGCCTGCTGGTAGCGCGCGAGGCCGGCAAGAAACGCCGGGAGGCCTCCCGGCACGCCTGTGGCCTCGCGCATCGCAAGCGCGAGCAGCAGCGGCAGCGGGTGCGGCCCGCGGGCGCGCGGCATCGCTAGCGCAGGCCCCGGATTTGCTGCGCCATGCTGCACATGCTAGGAACGGTTTGCGAAGACGTGCTGCGCGGCAGCATCCACCCGATCAGCCTGCCGGGCGGCAGGCAGGAGCCATCATCGCCATGGGGTCGAGTTCGAAGAGCGGCACACCGGATACGGTGATCGTCAAGAAATATGCCAACCGGCGGCTCTACAACACCGAGACGTCGTCCTACATCACGCTCGAGCATCTGTCGGCCATGACCCGCGAGGGGCGGGACTTCAAGGTGGTGGACGCGCGAACCGGCGACGACATCACCCACAGCGTGCTCACCCAGATCATCATGGAGGAGGAGACGCGCGGCACCACCATGCTGCCGGTCAACTTCCTGCGCCAGCTGATCGCGCTCTACGGCGACCAGATGCAGGCGATGGTGCCCTTCTACCTCGAGGCCTCGATGGAGGCGTTCCGCCGCAACCAGGAACAATTCCGCTCGGCCTTGAGCAACATGATGGGCGGCGGAATGATGGGTGGCGGGGCCAACCCGTTCGAGGCGATGACTCGGCAGAACATGGCGATGATGGAGGCGGCCTCGCGCATGTGGCGGGGCGCCAGCCCGCTGATGCCCCCGGCCGCGCCGGAGCCGGCCCCCGAGCGTGGGGAGCTCCAGGCGCTCAAGGCCCAGGTGGCCGAGCTGCAGGCACGGCTGGACCGCCTCGCCGAGAAGGGCGCGAAGCCCGACTGATGGCCCGCGCCGCTGCGGCCGAGCCCGGATGGCGGGCCGCGCTTGCCGCGGCGCTGCCGCCTGCGGCCCTGCCGGACGACCCGGGCCTTCTCGCCGCGCACCTGACCGACTGGCGCGGCCAGAAGACAGGCCATGCCGATGCGCTGGTGCGGCCCGGATCGGCGGCAGAGGTGCAGGCGGTGGTGCGCCTTGCCGCAGCGCATGGCCTTGCGCTGGTGCCGCAGGGCGGCAACACGGGCCTCGTGGGCGGCAGCGTGCCCGAGCCGGGGCCCGTGCCGGGCGCGCGGCCGGTGCTCCTCGTCTCGATGCAGCGCATGGCCGCCGTGCGCGGGATCGACCCCATCGGGCTTTCGATGACGGTCGAAGCGGGCGCCGTGCTTGAGACGGTGCACACGGCGGCCGCGCTGCACGGCTGCGCCTTTCCGCTGTCGCTCGGCGCCAAGGGCTCGGCAACCATCGGCGGCCTTGTCTCCACCAATGCCGGCGGCACGCAGGTGCTGCGCCACGGGCCGATGCGGGCGCTGGTGCTGGGGCTCGAGGCGGTTCTGCCCGATGGCGGGCTGCTCGACCAGCTGGCGCCGCTGCGCAAGGACAATACGGGCTACGACCTGAAGCAGCTGTTGATCGGCGCCGAGGGCACGCTTGGCATCGTGACGGCCGCGTCGCTGCGGCTGGTCCCGGCGCCGGCCGCGCGGGCAACCGCCTGGGTGGGGCTTTCGGGCTTCGATGCCGCGCTCGCCCTTCTTGCGCGGCTGCGCAGAGCGCTCGGCGAGACGGTCGAGAGCTTCGAATGCATGGGACGCGAGGGCCTGGAGCTTGTGGCGGCGCTGCTCGGCCACCGCGCCCCTGTCGGGCTGGAGCATCCCCTGCACGTGCTGATCGAGCTGGCCTCTGCCGAGGCGGGCGCGGCGCTCGATGCGCGCCTTGTCGACCTTCTTGCCGAAGCCGCCGGCGCGGGCATTGTCGGCAATGCGGTGCTGGCGCAGACCGAGGCGCAGCGCGGCCAGTTCTGGCGCCTGCGCGAGGAGCTTCCCGAGGCCGAGCGCCGCGAGGGGCCGGCGCTCAAGAACGATGTCTCCGTGCCGGTGGCATGTGTGCCGCAGCTCCACGCGCAGGGGATTGCGGCCCTGGCTGCCGCCTTCCCCGGCGCCCGGCCGCTAGTGTTCGGCCATCTTGGCGACGGCAATCTCCACTTCAACCTTCGCCCGCCAGCGGGCGAGGGGGCCCGGTGGCTGGCCGCGCACGGCGAGGCGGCGCGCCGCATGCTGCACGATCTCGTCATCTCGCTCGGCGGGTCGATCAGCGCCGAGCATGGCATCGGCACGCTGAAGCGCGCCGAGCTTGCGCGGCTTGGCAATCCCGCAAGGCTTGCCGCCATGCGCGCGATCAAGGCCGCGCTCGACCCGCAGGGCCTCATGAACCCGGAAAAGCTCGTGCCGCCCGCTCCGGCGGCGCTTGCCCGGGGCGCCGGCGCCAGCTAAGGCCCCGGCATCCCGCGGTCGGGTCCTTCCGGCCGACACCACGGGCAGATTCACGTTCACGGGAAGACGCATGGCAACCCAACCGGCGCAGCAGGCGCAGCTTCCGATTTTCTACCGCAACCTCGTGCCGCTGTCGTCCGAGCTGCACGGCGACCATGGCCTTGCCGAGCGCACCGACCTTGCCTTTGCGCGCGAGACCCACGCCGTTCCGATCACGGTCGACGAGTTCGCCATTGCCCAGCGCCACTATCCCATCGTCTTCGGCACCGGGGAAGGCTCGGTGCCGCTTGCGCTCGTCGGCCTCTACGAGGGCCGCAACCTGTTCGTGGACGAGGCCGGGAGGTGGCGCGAGGGCGCCTACATCCCGGCCTATCTGCGCCGCCACCCCTTCATGCTCGCCCGCCTGCAGCCCGAGGCGCAGGTGCTGAGCCTCGTCTTCGACGACAGCTGGGGCCTTGTCACCCCGGATTCCGACCGCAAGCTGTTCGACGGCACCGAGCCGTCGGAGCTGACGAAAGGCATCCTGCAGTTCTGCGAGCAGTTCGAGCAGGCGATCGCGCGCACCAAGAGCTTCATGGACGAGGTGGAAAAGCTCGGGCTGTTCATGGACGGCCAGGCCCAGATCCAGAACCCGGGCATGGCGCAGCCGGCGACCTTTTCGGGATTCCGCATGATCAATGAGCAGAAGCTGCAGAACATCCGCGGCGACCAGGCGCGCAAGATGGTGCAGAACGGCATGATGGGCCTGCTCTATGCCCATCTCTTCTCGCTATCGCTCATGCGCGATCTCTACGCCATGGCCAACCCGCAGCCGCAGCCGACTGTCTCCTTCGCCTGACGGGCCGCAGACCCCTCTTCCCTTGCTTGCCCGGCTGCCCCCGGTCGCCTATTTGGGCGGGGCACAACCGAAGGAGGACGGATGCAACGCCTGCTCGCTGCAACCGCGGCCGCGGTCGCGCTGGTCGTCTCGGCCCCGCTTCTCGCCCAGGCCGCCCCCGTCAATGCGCCGGCCGGGGTCTACGAGCTGGACCGCACGCACGCCAGCATCACGTGGCGGGTCTCGCATCTCGGCCTTTCGCAATATACCGCGCGGTTCGCGTCGTTCGACAGCGAGATCATGCTCGACCCGAAAGACCCGACCCGCTCGACCGTGTCGGTGACGATCGACCCGCGGTCGGTCAGGACCGACTTTCCCTTCCCCGAACGGGAGGATTTCGACAGGGTCGTGGCCGAACGCTTCCTGAAGGCCGGCGAGCATCCCGAGATCCGCTTCCAGTCCACCCGGCTTGTTGCAACCGGCCCGACGACCGGACGGCTGACCGGCAATCTCACCTTCCTCGGACAGACCCGCCCCGTCACGCTTGAGGTCACGCTCAACGGCGCGATGGAGCATCCGTTCCGCAAGGTCCCGGTGCTCGGCTTTTCGGCCACCACCACCATCAAGCGCTCGGAGTTCGGCTCCACCGACCTGCTTGGCCCGATCGGCGACGAGGTAACGCTGCTCATCGAGGCCGAATATGCCAAGAAAAGCTGATGGCAAGCGCCGTTCCCGCCACACGCAGCCCCTACAGCCGCGCCGCCATCGTGCTGCACTGGGCCATGGCGGTGATGATCCTCGGCAACCTCGCCGGAGGGTTCCTCATGGAGCGGCTGTTCGAAGCCGAGGATCCCGCCACGCGCGATCTCGGTTTCCGGGTGGTGCAGCTGCACAAGTCGATGGGGCTGACCGTGCTGCTGCTGGCGTTCGCGCGGCTGGCGCTGCGCCTGCGCGAGGGGTTTCCGCCGCTGCCTGACCACATGACGGCAACCGAGCGCCGCCTGGCCCGCTTCACCCACTGGGGCTTCTATGCCCTGATGATCGGCCTGCCGCTTTCCGGCTGGGCGATGGTCTCGATGTCGCCGCTCGGGTTTCCCACGCTCTGGTTCGGCCTGTTCGAATGGCCGCACCTGCCGCTTGGCACCTCGAGGCAGGGCTCGGAAGCCGCAGGCGGCGTGCACGAGGCGCTGGCCTTCGGCGCGATCGCGCTCCTTGCCCTCCACGTGGCAGGCGCGCTCAAGCATCATTTTCTCGACCGCGATGACGTCCTCGCCCGCATGATTCCGGCGCTGAGGCCGCGCCAGCCGTGATCCGGGCCGGGCTTGCGGCGCTCGGCGTGGCGCTTGCGGCTGCGCCGCTTCCGGCCTCGCCGTGGCAGGTGGTGCCCGCGCAGAGCCGGCTCGGCTTTGCCTCGGAATGGAACGGCCGCGCGATCGAGGGGCGCTTCGACCGCTTCCAGGCGCGGATCAACTTCGATCCGGAGCGGCTGCAGGAGGCGGTGGCGGACGTGACGATCGATCTTGCAAGTGCCACCACCGGCGACCGGACGGTGGACAGCGCGCTTCCCGGCGAGGACTGGTTTGCAACCCGCGCCTCGCCCACGGCGCGATTTGTCACCAGCAGCATCACCCGCACCGGGCCCGACCAGTATCTTGCACGGGGGACCCTGACGCTGCGCGGGCGCAGCGTGCCGGTGGAGCTGCCCTTCCGGCTCTCCATCAGCGGCAACACCGCCGTGATGCAGGGGCAGACCCGGCTGGACCGGCGCGCGTTCGGAATCGGCATGGAATCCGATGCGCCGGGCCGCTGGGTCGCCTTTCCGGTGCCGGTCTCGGTGCGGCTGACGGCCCGCCGCGCCGGCTAGCGGCGGGCACGCCTGCGCGGGCCCCCGTCAGCCGCCGCGGCGCACCACGATATCCACCCGGCGCGCATTCTCGAGCGTCGTTGTCGTGTCGGTCGTCTCGGGCGGCTTTTCGAGCTCGACATTGCCGGCGGGCACGCCCATGGCGGCGAGAGCGGCTGCCACATTCTGCGCCCGGTTCTTCGACAGTTCCTCGTTGAAGGCCCGGTCTCCGCGCGGGTCGTTGAAGCCTGAGACCACCAGCCTGTCGGCCGGGTTGGCATCGATCCACGCCTTCACCGGCGCCGCCTCGGCGGCAAACTCGGGCGCAACCTCGGCGCTTGCCGTCTCGAAATAGACCGAGACCTTCGGCTGCCCGTTGACGGTC
This sequence comes from uncultured Sphingomonadaceae bacterium, assembly GCA_937995515.1. GTDB lineage: Bacteria > Pseudomonadota > Alphaproteobacteria > Sphingomonadales > Sphingomonadaceae > Thermaurantiacus. The sequence goes on from CALKJZ010000014.1 coordinate 27,607, forward strand.
GATGCAACCACGCCCGCGCCCTGCGGCACGGGCGGCCCGAACTGGGGCGGCGAGACGGCCGGCGGCGCATCGGTGCCGCGGCTGCCGGCGAGCGAGCCCACCGTGGCGGCGATGAGGATTGCAACCGCCATCACCCCGACCACACCGAGCCCCACGCTGACAATGCCGCCATCGTCGGGCGCCCGTTCGCGCGCGCGCGGGTGCCCGGCGCTGGCCATGCCCGCACCATGCAGCGGCATCGCAGCCGCGGCCGCAAGGGGCGCTGCGGCCGCTGCCACAGCCGGCGCTGCAACCGGCGCCGCCGGCGTCGCGGCGGGCGGCGGAGGCGGCGGAGGCGGCGCGGCTGCGTGCAGGAGATCGGGCTCCGGCCCCGGCTCCGGATCGGGTCCGGCGGAGGTCGCGGCCGCAGCCGCAGAGCCCGCCACGAACAGGCCGAGCTTTCCGAACCGCTCGGCCAAGAGGTAATAGACCGTCACACGGTTCTTGGTCCGGTCGGCCTGCATGCGCTCGCCCACCTCGGCGATGGCGGCGTCGAGCTCTGCGTCGTCGAGCGCCAGCCCCAGCTTCTTCCTGAGAAAGCTTTCGCGCACCCGCTCCGTTTCGGCCGGATCGGTGAACGAGACGAGCGACGCGTCGCGGGATCTAAGCGCGATCCCGCAGTGGCGCACGATGCCGGCAATCGCCGCCTCGTCGGCATCGGGCACATATTTGCGGACATCGGCTGCCCAGTCCTCGGCCATGGCTGTTCCCCTCCAGACCTGCCGATCCTCCTGGCTGGCCCACGGGGCTGTGCCGCGGCAGGCTGCCGCAACCTAGCCGCACCTTGTGGAGCGGTAAAGCGGTACGCCCGCAGCCACAGCGCCTTTGCCCGCGCCCGCCTGCCCGCGCCCGCGTGCCGATGCGCCCTTGCCCTTGCACCCTGGCCCGCGCAGCGTCAGCCCGCCGCGCGGCGGACGGGGAGCAGAAGCGGCGCGCCATCGGGTGCGGTGCCGCGCCAGACCGGAATGTCATAGGCAGCCTCCAGCACGTCCGGGCGGAGGACCGCATCGGCCGGCCCGCCGGCAAGAAGGCGGCCCGCACGAAGAAGGAGCACCCGGTCGGCCACCCGCGCGGCATGGGTGAGATCGTGCAGCACCAGCGCCACCCCGGTGCCCGCTGCCGCCACCGCTTTCAGCCGGGCCAGCATGTCGGCCTGGTGGGCGGGATCGAGACTTGCAAGCGGCTCGTCGGCCAGCAGCCAGCGCGGCTCCCCGGCGAGCACGCGCGCGAGCAGCACCCGCGCCTGTTCGCCGCCGGAAAGCCGCAGCACCGGGCGTGCGGCAAGCTGTGCCGTGCCGGTCATCTCCATGGCCGCGTCGATGGCCGCCTCGTCGGCCGCCGCCGGGCCGAAGCGGCCGCGGTGCGGTGCGCGGCCGAGGCCGACGAGGGTGCGCGCGTCGATATCCCAGTGGATTTCGGCGCGCTGCGGCAGCAGGCCGATGGCCTGCGCGCGGGTGCGCGCGGGCATGCCGGCCACGTCCGTGCCGTCGAGCAGCACCCGGCCGGCATCCGGCCGGCGCAGGCCGGCAAGGCACGACAGCAGCATCGACTTGCCCGCGCCATTCGGGCCGAGGATGACGGTGATGGCGCCCGAGGGCAGTTCGCCCGAGATGCCCGCGAGGATCGGGCGGCCCTGGAGCGCCAGCGACACCGCCTCGGCAGCGAGCGCCATCAGGCAAGCTCCCGGCGCATGCGCAGGAGGAGCATGAGGAAGAAGGGCGCGCCGACGAGCGACATGACAACGCCAAGCCGCAGCTCGGAGACGGTGGGCAGGCTGCGCACCAGCGTGTCGGCAACGAGCACGAGGAGCGCGCCAGCCAGCGCCGCGGGAAGCAGCACCGCCGAAGGGCGGCTGCCGACGAGGGGGCGCACGAGGTGCGGCACGATGAGCCCGACGAAGCCGATGATCCCGGCAACCGCCACCGAGGCGCCCACCAGCAGGCCGACGCCCAGGATCATCCGCCATTGCAGGCGGCGCATGTCGATGCCGAGCGAGCGCGCGGCCGTCTCGCCGAGCGTCAGCGCATCGAGCGCGGGCACCGTGCCCGCAAGCGCGAGCGCGCCGGCGAGCATCAGCGGCAGCGCGACCGCCACGTCGCGCCAGCTGCGGTCCACCAGCGCGCCGATCAGCCAGTTGACGATTTCCGCCGTTGCAAAGGGCGTGGGCGCGATGCTGATGAGGAGCGTGGTCAACGCGCCCGTGAGGCTCGAGAGCAGGAGGCCCGCGAGCGTGAAGAGGATGATGCTGGCTGACCGGCCGACCACCAGCGCCAGCGCGGCCATGCCGGCGGCCGCACCGGCCAGCGCGAAGCCCGGCAGCACCAGCGCCGAGACGTCGGCGCCGAAATAGAGCGAGGCGACCGCGCCGAGCGCAGCCGACGACGAGACGCCAAAGAGGCCCGGGTCGGCGAGCGGATTGCGCAGATAGCCCTGCATCGCCGCGCCGGCGAGGCCGAGCGCAGCGCCGATGGTCACGCAGAGCACCAGTCGCGGCAGGCGCAACTCGATGATGATGAGCTGGCCGAGACCGCCGCCCAGCCACTCCGAGGGGCTGACCGGCACCTTGCCGGCCATGAGCGAGACGGGCGCTGCCACCAGCAGCGCGGCGGCAAGGCCGAGGCTGAGCCGGGTGCTAGCGGGCATGGGCAGCGGCGCGGCCGGCTGCGAAATGGTCGAGCGCGGCAATGATGGTCGGCCCGGCGCAGAACATCAGCCGGGCCGGTGTGGGGACGACGGCGATCCGCGCGCCCAGCTCTGCCACCACCGGATGATCGAGCAGCCGGTCGCCCTCGCCCCGCCGGTCGCCGGCATAGAGGATGGCGGGCGGTGCCGCGACCAGCCGCTCGAGCCCGAGGACGCCCCAGGCCCCGAGCCCATGGTCGGCGGCGCTGTTGGCATGCCCGCTTGCGGCAAGGAGCTCGTCGATGAGCGTGCCGGGCCCGGGCACCAGCCCGCCCCCCTGCCAGACCAGGGCGGAGGCGGGCGGCGGCGCCGCCTGTGCGCGCGCGCGCGCCTCGGCCTTGCGGATGCGCGCGGCCAGCGCCGCCGCGCGCGCCTCCTGGCCGAGGATCCGGCCAAGCCCCACAATCTGCGCCTCGCTCTCGGCGATGCTGGCCGGCACCGGAAGGGTGACGAGCGGGATGCCGAGCCGCCGCAGCGCGGCAAGTGTCGAGGGCGCGACATGCGGGCCTGCGATCACGAGATCGGGCCGCGCGGCCAGCACCTCCTCCGCCGTGCCGGTGGTGGCGGGAAAGCGCGCCGCCCAGCCCGCGGGAACAGAGCTTGCGCGCGGGTCCTTCGAATAATGGCTGATGGCGCGGATCTGCCGGTCGTCGGCAATCTCGCGCAGCAGGGCATCGGCGCACGGGTTGATAGAGACGACGCGTTGCGGCCGCTCGGGAAAGGGCGCCGGATCCGGCAGCGCGCCGCCGCAGGCGGCCAGGAGCAGGGCCGGCACGAGGGCCACTGCGGCCCGGGCCCAGGGCCCGCGCCCGCAGCGGCGCCCGCGCGCCCGTGCCGCCCCTGTCAGCCGAGCCTCCAGCGCAGGCCGCCGAAGGCGGCCCGCCCGGGTGTGCCATAGAGGCGCACCGTCTCGTAGCGCTCGTCGAACAGGTTCTCGATGCGCCCGAACAGCTCGAAGCCGCGGCCAATGGCATAGGCCGCGCGCAGGTCGAGAAGCGTGTAGCCCGCAAGCCGGTTGCGGTTGGCGGCATCGTCGAAGCTGTCGCCCGTCACGCTCACAGTGGCGCCGAGCGACAGGCCGGGGGGGGTCGCCCAGTCGATGGTGGCAAAGAGGCTCTCCTTCGGGCGGCGTGCGAGGCGCCGGCCGCTCGTGCGGTCCGCTGCATCGACATGGGCATAGCCGGCGCGCACCGCGAGGCCCTCCATCGGCGCGAGCCCGAGCGTCACCTCGAGGCCGTCGGCGCGTGTTCGGGCCACATTGTCGTAGGTGCCAAAGGGCCGGCCGGTGCAGATGGGCGAAGGGTTTCCAAAGCAGGAGACGAAGACGATCTGGTCGCGGACGTCGCGGCGGAACAGGGTGGCGGAGACCTCCGCCCTGCCATCCAGCAGGCGCTGTGCCAGGCCTGCGTCGATGCTCCGCGCGCGCTCGGGCTGCAGTCGGGTGTTGCCGAAATCGCTGAACAGCTGGAACAGCGAGGGCACCTTGAACCCCTCGCCATAGCTTGCGCGCACGATCGTGGCCCCTGCGTTGGGGGTGAAGCTGCCGCTTGCCGCAAGGACGGTCGTGCCGCCGAAACTGTCGCTGTCGTCGTGGCGCAGGCCAGCGGCCACGAACAGGCCCGCGACCGGCCGCAGCTCCAGCTGGCTGTAGATGCTGTCGAGCCGCGCGCGTGCGCGCGAGACGGGCCCGCCGAAGCTCTGCGCGCGGTAGCGGCTCGTTTCGCGCTCGAGCCCGAAGGTGGCGCTGAGCCACGGCGCGATCGCGGCGATCCCCTGATATTCCAGCCGCTCGTTGCGGCCGAGCGAGTCGAAGGTGATGCGAGGGGTTGCATCCGGGTTTTCATTCTCGCGCGCGATGCTCGTGAGGGCAAAGGCGAACCGGTTGCGCAGCCGGCCCCCGAACAGGCCGAGGTCGAGGCCGGAATAGCCCACGAACTGCCGCGTGCGGCTGACCTCCAGCGTGTCGGCAAAGCGGAAGGCGGGCGGCGGGAAGCCGTCGATGTCGGTCCTGCCATCGGACCAGAAGCCGCGCAGGTCGGCCGAAAGATTCTCGGCAATGTCCACCCGCAGCCGGCCGTTGACGGCGAGGTTCCGGAACCCGTCGCGCTCGATGCCGCCGCGGCGCTCGCTGAAGGCGGAGATGCCGTCGGTTGCATACCAGCCGGCCCCGAGGCTGGCCGCCACCGGCCCGACCCGCCCCGAGACATTGCCGACCACCTCGCCGGTGTTGCGGAAGCCCGCCTCGGCGCGCGCGCTGGCCGCGAGCGTATCTGTCGGCTCGGCGGTGATCATGTTCACAACGCCGCCAATCGCCTGGCTGCCCCACAAGACCGACTGCGCGCCGCGCACCACCTCGATCCGGCTGATGTTGCCCACCAGCAGCGGGCCGAAGTTGAACCCGCCGCCGGGCGCGGCCGGGTCGTTGACCTTCACGCCATCGATGAGCGCAACCGTCTGGTCGGAATCCGCGCCGCGGATGTTGACCGAGGTGACAGTGCCCGGGCCGCCGTTGCGCGCAACCGTGATGCCGGGCACCAGCCGCAGCGCATCGGCGATGCTGACCTGCTGCAGCCGCCGCAGGTCGGCCGTGTCGATGACGCTGACCGACTGGCCGACGGCTGCGAGCGGCGCCGGAGCCCGGGTGGCGGTCACCACCAGCTGCTCGCCTGCCTGCTCGGCGGCCGCAGCCGGTGCCGGCAGGAGGAGGGCGGAGAAGAGATACCAAGAGCGCATGTTCAGTCCCCATCTGGCACATCACCAAAGGGGCCGGGCGGATGCGGTTCCCGCGCGCACATGTTCGCGTGCCGAGGGCAATCCCCCGCGCGCACGACCCCCAACTGTGTCGCCTCGCGAGGAAATCCCCGATCACGCGGCACACCCTGTCCGCGCGACTGAGCGACCGCAGCAGGCAGGTCTCCTGGCTCTCGGGTCAGTGCCGCCCGTCCCGCCTTCCCGGAGGAGCTCCAGTGGCATGTGGGGCGGGGGCTCGCCGATCACAGTTGCAGGGGCAGCCCCGGCCTGCGGGCCGGCCGGGGTCCTCGCCGGCCGTTCCGCTCCCGGGTTCCCTTTTCATCCCATCGCTGGGAACCTGCTGCACCCCGCCCCCTAGGCGGTCAGTCCGGCGCTGGCAAGGTGTTCTTCCGGTGCCAGGGCAGCCCGGGCCCGCTCAGTAGGTAAAGCGCAGGCCGCCGACATAACGGCGTCCGAAGGTTTCGAACTCGTAGGTGTAGATGGTCTTGCCCTGGAAGCGCCGGCCCGGGCTGTCGAGCAGGTTCGACGCATCGAAATAGGCCTCGAGCCTCGGTGTTACGGCGTAGCGGATGGAGAAGTCCAGCCGGTCCTGCGACGACCAGTAGAGATCGTAGGCGCCCTCGAGACCGGGGATGTCGGTGCCGGGCCCGCTGCCGATGAGATCGAGCCACTTGGTGCGGAACTGGTAGGAGAGCTTGGCCGAGATCCCATATTGCTCGAAATAGGGCCCCACATTGAGCACCCAGCGCGACGTGCCCGGAAGCGGCACGCGCCGCCCGTCGGGCGTGGTCGCGCGGCTCAGGTTGTAGGTCGCGTTGGTCTGGATCCCGAAGCCGTCGATGAACCGCTCCTGCCCGGTGAGCCCGCCCAGCTGCACCTGCAGTGCAGCCTCGAAGCCCATGAGATAGCCGCTTCCGCCGTTGATGGTGGACAGCAGCTGGAAGTCGGCAAACTCGGGCCCGAGGAGATCCGGCCCGGCGCGCTGCGCGCCGTCGAAGAGCACGTCGGTTGCCTTCTTGTAGTAGGCCCCGAGCGAGACGAACCCGCGCGGGCGCAGATACCATTCGAAATAGGCATCCACGCCCCACACCTTTTCCGGCTCCAGCAGCGGGTTGCCGCCGGAGATGGTCTGCGCCGAGGTGTCGACGACAAAGTTCGGCCGGAACAGCGGGTAGTCGGCGCGCGCGGCGCCGGTCGAGAGTGTGAAGCGCAGCTTGGTGTCCGCGGTCGGCTCGAAGTTGAAGTGGACCGAGGGGAAGACGAGCGTCGAGTCGGACTGAACGGTCAGCGGTACGAAGCCGGAGCCAACGCTCCGGTTGCCGGTGGAGCGGTTCTTCACATGCTCGACCCGGGCGCCGTAGAGGATGCTGCCCCAGTCGAACTTCGACAGGCCCATGAGATAGGCTGCGAACACCTGCTCGCGCACCTCGTAGAAGTTCGTCTCGTTGAACACGAAGGTGCCGCCGGCAGCGGCAGCAGACTGGGTGATGCCGATCGTCTTGGCCGGGTCATAGTTGGTGAAGGTGAAGCCGGGCTTCAGCGTGCCGCGGAACGGATCGGTGCCGGCGATGAAGCCAAGGTCGCGCGGGATGCCGGCGGCGACGATGTTGGCGGCGCGGAAATCGAGGAGCCGCTCGTCGCGGCTCTTGGTGCGCTGGTCGAAGCGGAGCCCGAACGACAGCCGCGTGTCGCCGCCGAGAAGCGCGTTGTTCCAGCCGAGGTCGATCTTGGCGGTGTAGGCGTCGGTCGGCTCGCTGAGCCGCCTGTCCCGCGCCCGGTTGAGGCTGAGCGGGAAATCCTCGATCCGGGTGACCGGCGCGCCGCGCGCGAAGAGGTTGCCCGGGTTGACGACGGTGCGGAACAGCGCAACCGGGAAGAAGTCCGGGTTCGCGGTGTCATAGTCCACCGTCGTCCGGTTGGCCGCACCGCTCGGCGCCGTATATTCCAGCGCCGAGGGCCGGTTGCCCTTGTCGAGCGAGCGGGTGTAGTTCAGCCGCCAGCTTACGTCCCAGTCGCCGAGATCGTGGTCGCCGGAAAGCGTGTTGGTGAAGATCGACTGGCGCGGCCGGTCGTCGCGCGTGTCGTGCAGGATGGCGAGGCCGTAGACGGTGCCCGAAAACGGTGTGTTGCCGGTGCAGATGTCGGCGTAGCCGGTGGTTCCGGCCGGCGGCTGCGGGTTGACCGACGGGCAGGGCAGCGGGCTGTTCGGGATCTGGCTGCGGCCCGTGTCATAGTTGAACCGCCAGGCCGAGCGCGCCTCGTCGTCGGTGAAGATGGTGTAGATCGACGAGACGCCGAGCCGGTGCTCGGGGCTGGGGCGCCATTCGAGGCGGCCCGAGAGCGACCAGTTGGTGCGGGTGAGGCGGTAGAACTTGTACTGCGTCCGCCGCGGCCACACCCGCTCGAGGCTGCCCGGCCGCCGGTCGCGCGGCTCGTAGATCCAGTCCGTCTCGAAATTGTCGGTGATCATGTCGCGCTCGAAGTAGGTGCCCGACAGCACCAGCCCCAGCTCGCCATCGCCCAGCGCAAAGCGGTTGGCATAGACCGCCGAGCCCTCATACTCCCAGCGGTTGCCCTTGTCGGAGATGCCGCCGCCTGCCTTCAAGGCGATCCGCATGTCCGGATAGTCGAACGCCGAGCGGGTAATGATGTCGACGTTGCCGGCAATCGTTTCGCCCGGCATGGCGGGGGTTACCGCCTTGTTGACGATGATCTGCGAGGCGATCGCGGCCGGAACCGAGTCGTAGCGTGTCACCCGGCCCTCGGGGCTCACCACATTGAGGCCGTCGAAGGCAAGGGTTGACCAGCGGTTGGGCGCGCCGCGGATGCTGATGTAGCGGCCCTGCCCCTGGTCGTTCTCGATCGCAATGCCCGGCAGGCGGGCGATCGCCTGGCCCACATTCTGGTCGGGAAGCCGGCCAATCCCGTCGGCCGCCACAACCGAGACCAGCGACGGGGATTCGCGCTGCACGCGAAGCGCAGCTTCCTCGGATTCGCGGATCGGGCGGCTGCCCACCACCACGATCTCCTCGGCCTCGACCGAGTCCACGGCCTGCGCGAGGGCCGGCCCGGCAGCAAGCGCCGCCCCGAGAGCGGGGAGGCAGGCGCCAAAGAGAAGCGGATGGATGAGCAACCGGACTGGCATCGGTCCCCCTGACCTCTTGTCGTTTGTCCGGACCTAGATCCTGCTGCACTGCAGCGGCGTGACAGGGCGGTGAAGTTTCCGTGACAGGGCGCGGCACGGGTGCAAATGTGTCTTGCGCGCAACAGGCATAAGGCTATGGCCGGTGACGTGTGCAACGGGCGCGCCAATGGCCGCGCCGCGGGGAGGACGAACGGGGGCGCGCATGCGGTTTTCCGGCTCCGGTCTTGCGTCCCATGCCCGGGGGCGTTCGCTGTGGAGGCTTGCAACATGGGGCCTTGCGGCCCTGGCGCTTGCGGCGGCACCACAGGCGGCGGCACCACAGGCGGCGGCAGCGCAGGCGGTGGTCGATGCGCGGGGGCCGCAGCCGGCGCCACATGCCCCCGGCCGGCCCTATGCCGCGCGGGGCCTGCCCGACCGGATCGTGCTGGTCGCCGGCGCGGACCCGGCGCGCGAGATGGCCGTTTCGTGGCGGACCGACGTGAACCAGCCCAAGGCCGAGCTCGACCTTGTGGAAATGGCGAACGCGCCCAACTTCGGCCTGCGCGTCCGCCGGGTCGGGGGCACCTCCACGCGCGTCCTCAGCGAGAATGGCGAGGCGATCCATCACCGGGCGCGCCTTTCGGGGCTCAAGCCCGCCACCACCTATGGCTACCGGGTGAAGGGGGCCGACGGCTGGAGCGAGTGGCACCAGTTCCGCACCGCGGCCGCAAGCCGGGCCCCGTTCCGCTTCCTCTATTTCGGCGACACGCAGAACAGCATCCTCTCGATCGGCGCGCTTGCGTGGCGGCGGGCGCTGCTGCAGGCGGGCGACCCGGCATTCATCGTCCACGCCGGCGATCTGGTTGCCTCGCGGGAGGAACTGGTCCACGACGACGAGTGGGGCGAATGGGCGGCGGCCGGCGGCTGGGCGCTGGCGGCGCTGCCGCAGATCGCGGCTGCCGGGAACCACGAATATGTCGATGTCACCCTGCCCGACGGCCGGGAATCCCGCCGGCTCGGTGCGCACTGGGCGCTCACCCTGCCGTTTCCCGGCAATGGCGCACCGGGCGTGGAGACGACCACCGGCGTGATCGACTGGCAGGGCGTGCGCTTTATCATCCTCGATGGCACCTCGGCCATCGACCTCGGCACGCTCGAGGTGCAGACCCGCTGGCTGGAGGCCGAGCTCAGCCGGCCCGGAGCCGACTGGACGGTGGTCGTGATGCATCAGCCGGTCTTCACCTGCGCCCGGCCGGATGACACACCCCGAATCGGCGAGGCGTGGCGGCCGCTGTTCGAGCGCTACCGCGTCGATCTCGTGCTCCAGGGGCACGACCATTGCTACCACCGTCTCACCGACCCGCGCGGGCGTGCGGCCGGGTCCAAGGCGCGGGCGCAGGGCGGCGCGCAGGGCCCGGTCTACCTGATCTCGGTCACGGGATCGAAGATGTACGGACTGAGCCAGCGGGCGCTGGCCCAGGCAGACCGGGTGGCGGAGGATACACGGCTGTTCCAGATCGTCGATGTCTCGCCCGGACGGATGGCCGTGCGCGCGCACCTTGCGACAGGCGAGCTCTACGACGCCTTCGACCTCGTGCGCGGCCGCGACGGGCGCAACCGGCTCGTGGAGCCGGTGCGGGATCTTCCGGCCATGCGGCGCTGCACCGGCGCCACGCACGATCTCAATGCGGACTCGCTCAATGCGGACTCGCTGCCCTGCACCGTGAGGAGACGCTGATGCGACACGGCGGCCTCGGCCCGGCGCTGCTTCTGCTGGCAGCCTGCCAGCAGGCGGCCGCACCCGAGACCGGCGAGCGCGTGGTGTCCGCAGAGGCCGTGGCGGTGCCCGCTGCGCTGGAGACCGAGGTCCCGCGCGACCGTTTTCTCGATGCCGACGATCCGGCGCTGTGGGCCGACCCGCGCGACCCCTCGCGCGCGCTCATCTTCGTCACCGACAAGAGCGAGGGCCTTTATGTGCACGGGATCGACGGCCGACGGCGGCAGTTCCTTGCCGACGGGCCGATCAACAATGTGGACGTCCGCGACGGCTTTGCCGTCGGCGGGCGCGGGATGGTGCTGGTGGTCGGTGGCGAGCGCCGGCGCTTCGGCCTCATGACCTGGCTCCTCGACCCGGACAGCCTCGAGGTCCGCCCCTATGGATTCATCCCCACGCCCGGGTCCTTCGGCGAGCCCTACGGCTCCTGCCTCGGACGGGTGGACGGGCGGATGCTTGCCGCGGTCAACAACAAGGATGGTGCAATCCAGGTCTGGGAGATTGCCGACCGCGGCGGGCAGCCGCAGGCGGCGCTGCTCCACGAGATGAAGCTGGGCTCGCAGACCGAGGGCTGCGTGATCGACGACGCGCGCGGGCTGCTCTATGTCGGCGAGGAGGATGTGGCCATCTGGCGCTTCGACCTCGCGCGCCCGACCGACCCGCCGGTGCGGGTGGCCCCGGTCGATGGCCGGATCCTCGTTGCCGATGTGGAGGGACTCACCATCATGCGCGATGGCGACCGGCGCTTCCTCATCGCCTCGAGCCAGGGCGACAGCAGCTTTCCCGTGTGGCGGATCGATGGCGCCACCTATGTGTTCGAGGGCCGGTTCCGCGTGGCCGGCGGGGCTGTCGACCCGGTCTCGCAGACCGACGGGCTCGACGCCTGGTCGGGTCCGATTGGCCCCTTTTCCGAGGGTGCCATTGCCGTCCACGACCATTGCGACGGCGAGGGCGACACAAATCCAGTCCCGGAGGTGTGTGCCAGCGACGACCGGCAGCAGAACGTGAAGCTGGTGGACTGGCGCGCGGTCAAGCGGGCGCTCGGGATCGACTGAGCCCCCGCCCGGCGGCCCCGCGATCCTCAGCTTCCCTTGCCGGGCTCCGGAGTGAAAAAGGCGTCGAACTTGCCCGGCTTGCCCTTGAAATCGTCGGCATCCGGCGGGGTTGCACCCTTCACCGTGATGTTCGGCCACTGCGCCGAATAGGTGGCATTGAGCTCCATCCACTTCTCAAGGCCCGGCTCGGTATCGGGCACGATCGCCTCGGCCGGGCACTCCGGCTCACACACCCCGCAGTCGATGCACTCATTGGGGTTGATGACGAGCATCACCTCGCCCTCGTAGAAACAGTCCACGGGGCAGACCTCCACACAGTCCATGTATTTGCACTTGATGCAGGCTTCGGTGACGACATACGTCATGGGCGATATCCTACCAGTTCGGTCCGATATCGGCGCTCCTAACGCGGCGCCGACGGCGGGTCAATGGAGTGGAGCTACGCAGTTGTGAAGCCCCGATTTCGCGCGCCGCACCTCTCGCCGCGCGCGGTATCCCCCGGTCAGGCGGTCTCGTGCCGCTCCGGCCCGGGCATCAGCGGGGTGTAGGCGAGGCGCGCCTCGGCATGGGGGCCGCGGCCGCTGGGCAATGCCTCGACCCGGACCGCCACGACCTTGTCGTCCTGCGGAAAGGCGATCACGTTGCCGGGGCGCACCCTGGCGCAGCTGCGGTCGATGACGCGCCCGTCGACCCGCAGCCGCCGGCTCTCGCACAGAGCCTGGGCGGCGCTTCGGCTGCGGGCGAGGCGGGCATACCAGAGCCATTTGTCGAGGCGGAGCGCGGGGCCGTGGACCAAGTGTCAGTCTCCCAACAGGTGCGAAAGGGTGGCGAAGGGGCTGGCAGGCAGGCGCCCGGCCGGCTGGCGGCGCTGCGGCTGCTGACGGGCCCGCGTGCCCGAATAGGCAAAGCCGCGGCCGTCTGCAGTGGCGGCGGCCCGGAACCCGAGCGCGCGCATGAGCGCCGAAAACTCGCGCGGGCCGAGGCCGAGCGAGCTTGCGAGCGCCGGATCGGGTGCGATGGGCGCGTTGCCGGCGCGCTCGGCCAGCCGCTGCGCGTGCACCGCGCGCGCCACCCGGTCGACCATGTCGACCCGGACGGCAATCCCGGCCACCGCCCAGAACCCTGCCACGGCGTGAAACCCGGGCGGCGCGTCGGCCTCTGGGCGGATCGAGACGAGGCCCGCGCGCGGCGGCGGCGGCATGCCCTCGATGCGGTTGAAGACGCCCCAGAGCGCCAGCCGCCAGCGTGTCGCCTCGGGCTTGAGCGCGGGCGCCACGAACACATGCACAACGCCCAGCCGCACGCCGGCCCTGGCAAGCGCGCGCCGGTCGTCGCGGGTGAGGCTGGCAAGCAGCGGATCGACTGCCGCCCGGGGCAGGGCGCCCATGGTTTCGACCAGCTGCACGACGAGCCCGCGTGCTGCCGGCGAGAGCGTGGGCGCGAGCGCGGCCACGCGGTCGAGGGCTGCCAGATGCCGGCGCCGGCTCGCCGAAAGCCAGGCGTGCAGCCGGGCCTCGACGGCTGCGCGGGCCTCCGGTGTCAGAGGGTGGAGGCTGCGGTCGAGCTCGATGCGCGGGTTGAGCGCATCCCGCCCCCGGCGCAGCTGGGCGACCCGCGCACCGCGCCAGAGGATCCGCGGCGGCATCGCGCCATCGAAGCCGAGGGCGAAGACCTCGTCCGGGTCTGCGGCGAGTGCCCGCGCCCGCCGGGCGAGTTCGCGCGCCAGCCGCCGTTCGGCGGCCGCAAGCAGCAGCTTCTTCTCGCCCGCGCGCGCGGCCGGATCGGGCGTGAAGGCAAAGCCCGCAAGCGTGCCGATGATGATGCCGTCGACCACCACCGCGCCATCCGGGTCCACCTCCACGGCAAGATCGGGATCCTTGAGGCGAAGCTCCCGCAGCAGCACCGAGGTCCGCCGGTCGACGAACTTCTGCATGAGCCGCTGGTGCAGCGCATCCGAAAGCTTGTCCTCCACCTGCCGCGCACGTTCGGCCCAGCCATGCGGATCGGCCAGCCAGTCGGGCCGGTGGGCGACATAGGTCCACGTGCGCGCCGCTGCGATCCGGTCGGAGATCGTTGCGATGTCGCCTGCCACATTGTCGAGCACGGCAAGCTCGGAGCGGATCCATTCGTCGGGCAGGCGCAGATTGCCTTCCGAGAGGTGGCGGAACACCCGCCCGACCAGCCGCGCGTGCGCCGGCGCGCCGGTGCGCCGATAATCGGGCAGGCCGCACGCAGCCCACAGGCGCTGGCACGCCTCGCGCCCCTGCGCGCGCTCCATCACCCACGGCTCGCCGGCAAGAAGCTTCAGCACGGCGACATCGATACTGTCGTCGCCGCGGATCAGCTCGGGCGCGCAGGGCCGCGCATCGAGGCTCATCACCAGCCGGTGGAGCGAGCTGAAGTCGAGCCTGGCGTTGCGCCACATGAGGCCGGTGAGCGGCGGAAACTCGTGCGCCTCGATGGCCGCCACCTGCTCGGGCAGAAGCTCCGGCGTATGCCCCTCGGCGTGCACGAGGGTGGAGAAGGTGCCGTCGCGCTGGTGACGGCCGGCCCGGCCGGCAATCTGCGCGAGCTCGGCCGAGGCAAGCTTGCGGTGGCGGCGGCCGTCAAACTTGGCAAGGGCAGCGAACGCCACATGGTCGAGCGACATGTTGAGGCCCATGCCGATGGCGTCCGTGGCGACGAGATAGTCGACCTCGCCCGACTGGTACATGGCCACCTGGGCGTTGCGGGTGCGCGGCGAGAGCCCGCCCATCACCACGGCCGCACCGCCCTTGTGCCGGCGCAGCATCTCGGCAAGCGCGTAGACATCGGCGGCGGTGAAGGCAACGACGGCGGTGCGCGGCGGCAGGCGGGAGAGCTTGCGCGGCTCGACAAAGGACAGGCGCGAGAAGCGCGGGCGCGAGATGATGGCCGCATCCGGAAGCAGGCGGCGGATGATCGGCCGCAGCGTCTCGGCGCCGAGGATCATCGTCTCGGCCGTGCCGCGCATGTGGAGGAGGGCATTGGTGAACACATGGCCCCGGTCGGGGTCGGCGCCCATCTGCGCCTCGTCGATGGCGAGGAAGGGAAAGGCGCGGTCGGTCGGAAGGCTTTCGGCGGTGCACAGGAAATAGCGCGCCCCCGGCGGCACGATCCGCTCCTCGCCGGTGACCAGCGCAACCTGCCCCTGGCCCTTCAGGGCCACAACCCGGTCGTAGACCTCGCGCGCCAGAAGGCGCAGCGGAAAGCCGATCGCGCCGCCCGCGTGCGCGCACATGCGCTCGACAGCAAGATGGGTCTTGCCCGTGTTGGTCGGGCCGAGAACGGCGGTGAGCTGCGCGCGGAGCGCTGTCACCGCGGGGGCCGCCTTCCGCCGCCGCAGGACCCGCACCGCACGCCGGCGGCCAAGAGAGGGGCGGGCGCGGATGCGCCGGAGAGGGCAGATCGGGCCGCCTTCATTCCCATCTCCCACATCTAGTGGCATGGCCCAAAGCCGCACGCAAGCCATGGTTTTATGACAGGGCGGGGCGAGCTTCGGACCGCGGCCGCGCCCAACCATGCACAGGCGCACGCTTCATCGCGCCGGCCCCACGGCTCGCCGCATGCGCACCAGAGTTGGCACGACATTTCTGTTGACGCCTGCAACTGACTGATTGATTTGGCCTCTTCACCAGCGGCTGGGGAGCGGTTCGCGCATGCAACTGGCTTGGGACGGGCGGTTCGCGCGGAATGCCGGCTGCAGGTGGCCGGCATTCCGGCCGTCTCCCTGCATGATGATCGGCGCGAAACCCTTGTCTGCGGCGGCCGCTTGTGCCGCGCGGCCGGCCATGGCGCGCGGCTGATGGCCTCCCTTGCCCCGGGTCTTGCGCCGGGCGCCGCCCCGGCCCCCTGGAGCCCCGGGAGGAGCCCCGGGAGCCGCGGCCGCGGGCTCGATGCGGGGCCTGTGGCCCGCGCGAACAGGGCCGCAGCCGCGCGCATCCAGCGGATGGCCGACCGGCTCGCCGGCGGCGACATCGCCGTCGATCTCGGCGACCGGATCGGCTCGGGGCACTGGTGGCGCGGGCTTCTCACGCTCGGCGTGCTCCTGGGTGCGGCGCTTTCGCTCAGCACCCGGGTGCCGGTGCTGCCCGGGATGGCGGCCCCGCCCTCGCCTGAGGTGTTCGACGAGCGCGCGATCGACGCCATTGCCCCGCTCGCGCTCGCCAGCGGAACCGGGCGGCGCGTCGCTCCCACCCGCATGGTCACCCGGCTTGCCGAGCCGCCCGAGCGGCCGCGGATCGAACTGTCCGCGCGCACCGGCGCCGACGGGCTTGCAGGCGCGCTGCGGCGTGCCGGTCTCGCGCGCGAGGATCTCGAGACCGTGCTGGCCCTCGTGCGCCCGCACGCGAACCCGGCCGCCCTTCGCAGCGGCACCGAGCTCAACCTCGTGCTGGGCCGGCGCGAGACCCGCACCGTGCCACGGCCGCTCGAGGAGCTGGCATTCCGCGCGGCCTTCGACCTGAAGCTCGAGGTGGTGCGCGGGGCGGATGGCGCGCTGCGCGTGAACCCGATCCCGATCGCGGTCGACGACACCCCGCTGCGCATCACAGGCGAGGTGGGCCGGTCGCTCCACCGCTCGCTTCGGGCGGCCGGCGTGCCGGGCCCGGTGCTTGCAGACTATCTGCGCCAGATCGGCCATGTCGTCGACATCCAGCGCGAGGTCGGTGCGCGCGACCGCTTCGATCTCATCATCGCCCATCGCCGCGCCGAGACCGGCGAGACGGAAACCGGCCAGCTGCTCTTCGCCGGGCTGCGCAATGGCCGGCGCGACATCCGGCTGATGCGCTGGGGCCCGAGGGGCGAGTTCTTCCGCGAGAGCGGCGAGGCCGCGCGCCAGGGTCTCATGCGCACGCCGGTCGACGGGGCCCGGCTGTCGTCCGGCTTCGGCATGCGCCTGCACCCGATCCTCGGCTTTTCGCGGCTGCACCGCGGGGTCGATTTCGCCGCCCCCACGGGCACCCCCGTGCTCGCCTCTGCCGCGGGCCGCGTGGTGCGGGCCGGCTGGGGCGGCGGCTATGGCAACATGATCGACGTGGACCACGGGCGCGGGATCGTGACCCGCTATGCGCATCTGTCGCGCATGGATGTGAAGGTGGGCCAGACGGTCAGCCAGGGCCAGCGCATCGGCGCGGTGGGCTCGACCGGCATGTCGACCGGGCCGCACCTCCACTATGAGGTGATCCGCAACGGCGAGCCGATCGACCCGCGCTCGAACCGGCTGCTGGTGCAGGGCCCGCTGCTCGTCGGCCAGGATCTCGCCCGGTTCCGGAGCGAGATGGAGCGGCTGCTTGCCACAAGGGTTGCCAACGGGGCCACAGCCGACGGCCCGGAAGAGGCTGAAGGCCCGCCGCCCGCGCGCCGGGAAACCCGCCGCCGGGTCTGAGCCGGGCGGAGGCGGGCGCCCGCGCGCCCCGGCCGCGCGCTCGCCCCTGCCGCAAAACTGGTCAGCCTGCCGGTCTTTTGGGCAGCCGCGGCGGCCAGTCCGTGCTGAGCCTCCCCGTGGCAGCGGTTGGCACGCAGTTTGCTCGTGGAAGCGGTGGCGAGGAAACGGCAGGCTTCTCCGCGGCCCGGCCCCTGTGGCCCTGGCACTCCGGCCCGCCCGTCAGGGCCACGGGGCTTGCGGGGCGCATGCGGGTGACGCCCCGGGGGCAATGCCCTGGGGCCACAGCACTGGTTGGCGCGGGCGCCGCGGCAAGGGAGGACGGCAGGCATGAAGAAGGTCGAGGCGGTCATCAAGCCCTTCAAGCTCGACGAGGTGAAGGAGGCGCTGCACGAGGTCGGGGTTTCGGGCATCACCGTGACCGAGGCCAAGGGCTTCGGGCGCCAGAAGGGCCACACCGAGCTCTATCGCGGGGCGGAATACATCGTCGATTTCCTGCCCAAGGTGCGGCTCGAGGTGGTGGTGGACGACGCGCTCGTCGACCGGGTGACGGAAGCGATCGCCAATGCCGCGCGCACCGGGCGCATCGGCGACGGCAAGATCTTCGTGACCCCGGTCGAGACCGCAATCCGCATCCGCACCGGCGAGCGGGACTCGGACGCCATCTGACCCAAAGAACCCCCAAGCAACGGAAGGCCAGACCATGCCCAACACCCCGGACGACATTCTCGCGATGATGAAGGAGAAGGAGATCGAGTGGGTTGATCTCCGCTTCACCGACCCGCGCGGCAAGTGGCAGCACCTGACGATGGCGGCGCGCGCCATCAGCCCCGACAATCTGGTCGAGGGCTTCATGTTCGACGGATCGTCGATCGCCGGCTGGAAGGTGATCAACGAGAGCGACATGATCCTGAAGCCCGATCTCGATGCCGTCTATGTCGACCCCTTCTCGGCGACCCCGATGCTCATCCTGTTCTGCGATATCCTCGAGCCGGCAACCGGCGAGGGCTATGGCCGCGATCCGCGCTCGACCGCCAAGCGCGCCGAGGCCTATCTGAAGTCCACCGGCATCGGCGACACCGTCTATGTCGGCCCGGAGGCGGAGTTCTTCGTGTTCGACGACGTGCGCTTCGGGGTGGGCTATGCAGGCGGCTTCTACCACCTCGACGATGTCGAACTGCCCACCAACTCGGGCAAGAGCTATGAGGAGGGCAACCTCGGCCACCGCCCGCGCGCCAAGGGCGGCTACTTCCCCGTGCCCCCGGTCGACAGCGCGATGGACATCCGCGGAGAGATGATCTCGACCATGCTCGAGATGGGCCTGCCGTGCGACAAGCACCACCACGAGGTGGCCGCCGCCCAGCACGAACTCGGCCTCGAGTTCGGAACGCTGGTGACGACCGCCGACCGGATGCAGATCTACAAATATGTCGTCCAGATGGTGGCGCAGGCCTATGGCAAGACCGCGACCTTCATGCCCAAGCCGATCAAGGAGGACAATGGCTCGGGCATGCACACCCACATGTCGGTCTGGAGCCAGGGCAAGCCGCTGTTCGCAGGCGAAGGCTATGCCGGGCTTTCGGAGACCGCGCTGTTCTTCATCGGCGGCATCATCAAGCACGCCAAGGCCGTCAACGCCTTCACCAACCCCACCACCAACAGCTACAAGCGCCTCGTGCCGGGCTTCGAGGCGCCGGTGCTGCTCGCCTATTCGAGCCGGAACCGCTCGGCCTCCTGCCGTATCCCCTATGGCACCGGCGCCAAGTCCAAGCGGGTGGAGGTGCGCTTCCCGGATGCCACGGCCAACCCCTATCTTGCCTACACGGCGCTGCTGATGGCCGGGCTCGACGGAATCGAGAACCGCATCCACCCCGGCCAGCCGATGGACAAGAACCTCTACGACCTGCCGCCGCGCGAGCTGAAGAAGGTGCCGACGGTCGCCGGCTCGCTGCGCGAGGCGCTTTCCGCGCTCGACAAGGGCCGGGCGGTCTTCACCCGCGGTGGCGTGTTCTCCGACGACCAGATCGATGCCTACATCGAGCTGAAGATGGAGGAAGTGCTGCGCTGGGAGATGACCCCGGCGCCGGTCGAGTTCGACATGTATTACAGCGTCTGACAGCTGCCGGCCGGGCGGCTGTAAAGCCCGCGCGGGCCAGACGGCCGGCGTCGGCGGCGAAGGGGCCGATCCGCGGGGAGGCAGAGGCAGGCCCATCCATCGCTTGATGGACCTGCCGCTCCTTACGGCCCCGCGGGCGGGTGGAGGAAGGCCCTGCGCCCGCCCGCTGGCCCTGTCGTCCGCGCCGTCTGCGCCCGGTTGCCGGCCCACCGGCGCCGGCCCATCGGACCATCGTGTCCCCGTCCGTTGGACAAAGACGACAGAAATGATGCGCGATGGGTCCGAACCGGAGGCGCGCGGTTGCCGTGCGCTGCGGGCTCGCCTATCCGTGGCAAGGCGGCGTGCAAGTTCCGGGCCAAGAGCACCCTTGCGGCCTCGTGGATCCGGGACGGGCTTGCGCCTGTGGCATGAGGCCGCCCGGCGCCGGGCGGCGAGGCGAGGGGAGGCGTTGCGTGGATCGGGTGGCGGAGCTGGAAAAGCCGGTGGCGGCGGCTCCGCCTGGCCGGGCTGCGGCCGCCGATGCCGGCGCCCGCGGGCTTGCCGCCGTCTCGATTGGCAAGGCCTATGGCCCAAAGGTGGTCCTTCGCGATGTCTCGCTCTCGGTCAACCGCGGCGAGGTGGTGGGCCTGCTTGGCCCCAATGGCGCTGGCAAGACCACCTGCTTCTACGCGGTGATGGGCCTCATTCCGGTCGACCAGGGGCGGATCCTGCTTGACGGGATCGACATCACCCGGCTCCCGATGTTCCGCCGGGCCGCGCTCGGGCTCGGCTATCTGCCGCAGGAGGCCTCGATCTTCCGCGGCCTCACGGTGGCAGAGAACATCCGCGCCGTGCTCGAGGTTTCCGAGCCCGATCCCGGGCGGCGGGCCGAGCGCCTCGAGACGCTTCTTTCCGAGTTCCACATCACGCGGCTGCGCGATGCGCCGGCGATGGCGCTCTCGGGCGGGGAGCGGCGGCGCTGCGAGATCGCCCGCGCGCTTGCGGCCGACCCTTCGATCATGCTGCTCGACGAGCCCTTTGCCGGCATCGACCCGATCTCGATTGCCGACATCCGCACCCTTGTCTCGCACCTGCGCGACCGCGACATCGGGGTTCTTATCACCGATCACAATGTGCGCGAGACGCTGGAGATCGTGGACCGTGCCTGCATCATCTACGACGGCCGCGTGCTGTTCGAGGGAACGCCCGAGGCCCTGGTGAGCGACGAGACCGTTCGCCGGGTCTATCTCGGCGAGGATTTCGCGCTCTGAGCGGCAGCGCCATGGGGGTGGGGCCGCGCCTCGACCTGAGAACGACGACCTCGCTCGTCGTCTCGCAGCAGCTGCAGACCGCGATCCGGCTGCTCACGCTCACCAATCTCGAGCTCGAGGCCGAGATCCACGCCGAGCTGGAGCGCAACCCGCTGCTCGAGCTGGCCGACGAGGAAGGCGCCGGCGCGCCCACGCCAGAGGCGGCGGCATCCGCGCAGTCCGACGATGCCCTGCACACGCTGGACCGGGACCTTGGGCCCGACGGGGCAGCGCTCGGCGCGGGCGACGAGGATGTGGACTATCTCGAGGAGCGGTTCCACCACGACAGCGCGGCCGACACCGGGCGCCCGGGCGAGACCGGCGAGGCGCCCGCGATCGAGGCGCTGGGCAGCGAGGCCCCCGGGCTTGTCGAGGTGCTCGAGGCGCAGGCCGGAGCCGCGCTTTCCGGCACGGATCTTGCCATCGCCCGCCACCTCATCGGCCTGCTCGACGAGGCGGGCTATCTGACCGAGCCGCTCGAGGAGGTGGCCGCCCGGCTCGGCATCGCCCTCGAGCACGCCGAACGGGTGCTCGGCGTGATCCAGACCTTCGAGCCGACCGGGGTGGGGGCGCGCAGCCTTGCCGAATGCCTGGCCATCCAGGCGCGCGAGGCCGACCGCTACGACCCGTGCATGCAGGCCCTCATTGCGAACCTCGATCTCGTCGCGCGGGGCGATCTCGCGCGCCTGCGGCGGGTCTGCGAGGTCGACGAGGAGGACCTGCGCGACATGCTGGCGGAGCTGCGGGGCTACAATCCCAAGCCCGGCCTCGTCCATGGCAGCGGCCGGGTGCAGCCGGTGGTGCCCGACGTGCTGGTGCGCCGCGGCCGGCACGGCCTCGTGGTGGAGCTCAACACCGCCACCCTGCCGCGGCTCATCGTCAACCGCCGCTACCAGGCCGAGCTTTCGGCCCACGCCGGCCGCGGCAACGGGCGGCAGCGGAGCGAGCGGCAGTTCCTCGACCGGTGTGTCAGCCAGGCGCAGTGGCTGGTGAGGGCGCTCGACCAGCGCGCCAGCACCATCCTCAAGGTTGCAACCGAAATCGTGCGCGAGCAGGAAGGCTTCTTCGAGCATGGCGTCAGCCACCTGAGGCCGCTCACCATGCGCGCCATCGCCGAATCGGTCCAGATGCACGAATCGACCGTGAGCCGGGTGGTGGCGAACAAGTCTCTCGCCTGCGACCGCGGGATCTTCGACATGCGGACCTTCTTCACCCACGCCATCCACGCAAGCCATGGCGGCGAGGATGCCTCGGCGGTCACCGTGCGGGCGCGGGTGAAGGCGCTGATCGATGCCGAGGATCCGCTCAAGCCCCTGTCGGATGACCAGCTGGTGCAGCTGCTGCAGGCCGAGGGGCACGACATCGCCCGCCGCACGGTCGCCAAATATCGCGAGATTCTCAACATCCCCTCGAGCTTCGACCGGCGCCGGCGGGCGCGCGTGCACGCGGCCTGAGGCCCGGGCGCCTTCCCGCGGGCGGCCTTCCCCCTCTCGCCTTTGCCGCACGAGCCGGCTAACCGGCGGCGATGGCCCGCACGCCGCACCTCACGCTTGTCGACGGCTCCGGCTTCATCTTCCGCGCCTACCACCGCCTCCCGCCGCTGACCGACCCGCAGGGCACCCCCGTGGGCGCGGTGTTCGGCTTCACTGCGATGCTCTGGAACCTGATCGAGGCTGCCCGGAACTCGCCCGAGGCGGACTATCTCGCCGTTGTTCTCGATGCGGGCAAGGAGAGTTTCCGCAACGCCCTCTATCCGGCCTACAAGGCCAACCGGCCCGACCCGCCGGAGGATCTGGTGCCGCAGTTTCCGCTCATCCGCGACGCGGTCGCCGCCTTCGAGGTCACCGCGATCGAGCGCGAGATGTTTGAGGCCGATGACCTGATTGCGTCCTATGCCGAGGCGGCGCTGGCGCGCGGCTGGACGGTGACCATTGTCTCCTCCGACAAGGACCTGATGCAGCTGGTGCGGCCCGGCCTCACCCTTCTCGACACGATGCAGAACCGGCGGTTCGACGAGCGGGAGGTCGAAGCGAAGTGGGGCGTGCCGCCGGCGCGGCTCGCCGAGGTCTTGGCGCTGATGGGCGACAGTGTCGACAATGTGCCGGGCGTGCCGGGCGTGGGCCCCAAGACGGCGGCAAGGCTGGTCCTCGCGCATGGCGACGTGGAAGGCGTGCTGGCTGCGGCACCACAGGTAAAGCAGCCGAAACTGCGCGAGAACCTCCTTGCCCATGCCGATGCCGTGCGGCTTTCGCGAAAGCTTGTGGAGCTCCGGCGCGACGTGCCCCTCGACCCGCCGCTCGAGGCGCTGAAGCTCGACGAGGCCCATGTGCCGGCGAGCCTGCCGCCCTTTCTCGCGCGGCACGGGTTCCGCTCGCTCCTGGGGCGGCTGGGCGAGGCGGGCCGTGCGGCTGCTGCCACCATCCGCAAGCCGCCGGAGGCTGCGGCCGCGCCCGACGACCCGCCGATCGACCCTTCGGCCTACGAGACGGTGACGACACTCGAGCGGCTGGAATGGTGGCTGGCCGAGGCGGTGCGGCTGGGGGTGGTTGCCTTCGACACCGAGACGACGAGCCTCGATGCGATGCAGGCCGGGCTCGTCGGCTTCAGCCTCGCCATCGCCCCGGGGCGGGCCTGCTATGTGCCGCTCGGCCACCAGCGCGGCGAAGGGCTCCTCGCCCAGCGGGTCGAGCAGCTTGCCCCCGGGGTCGTGCTGCCGCGGCTGCGGGCGCTGCTCGAGCATCCGGCGACCCTCAAGGTGGGGCAGAACCTCAAATATGATCTTGTCGTCATGCGCCGCCACGGCATCGACATCCGCCCGTTCGACGACACGATGCTCCTGTCCTACGCGCTCGGCGGCGGGCTGCACGGCCACGGCATGGACGAGCTTTCGCAGCGCCATCTGAACCACCGGCCGATCGGCTATTCCGAGGTGGCCGGCAGGGGGCGCCAGCAGGTTTCGTTTGCCGAGGTGCCGCTGGACCGCGCGACCGCCTATGCGGCCGAGGATGCCGATGTGACGCTGCGCCTTCATGCCCGGCTGAGGCCGAGGCTGTGGCGCGAGCGGGTGACGCGGCCCTATGAATGGTGCGACCGGCCGCTGGTGCCGGTGCTGGCCGCGATGGAAATGGCCGGCGTGAAGGTCGACAGGGCGACGCTTTCGGCCCTCTCGGCGGAGTTTGGCGACGAGATGGCCCGCCTCGAGGCCGAGATCCACGCGCTGGCCGGGCGGCCGTTCAGCATCGGCAGCCCGAAGCAGCTGGGCGAGATCCTGTTTGAGGAGCTGAGCCTGCCCACGGGGAAGCGGGGCAAGTCCGGCCAGTATTCCACCGACGTGGCCGAGCTCGAACGGCTGGCAGCGCTCGAGGCAGGGCCCGGCCCGAAGATTGCCGCCCGGGTGCTCGAGTGGCGGGAGGTTTCGAAGCTGCGCTCCACCTACACCGAGGCACTGCAGGCGCAGATCAACCCCGAGACGGGCCGGGTCCACACCAGCTTCTCGATGGCGGTCGCCTCCACCGGCCGGCTGGCCTCCACCGACCCCAACCTGCAGAACATTCCGATCCGCACGGCCATCGGGCGGCGGATCCGCGACGCCTTCGTCGCCGAGCCGGGCCATGTGCTGCTGGCGGCCGACTACAACCAGATCGAGCTGCGGCTCCTGGCACACATGGCCGACGTGCCCGAGCTGAAGCAGGCCTATGCCGCAAACGCCGACATTCACGCGCTCACCGCGCGCCAGCTGTTCGGGCTCGGCCCCGAGGATCCGGTGAGCCGCGAGCAGCGCGGGCAGGCCAAGACGGTCAACTTCTCGATCATCTACGGGGTCTCGGCCTTCGGCCTCGCGCAGCGGCTGGGCATTTCGCGCGCCGAGGCGCAGCGCTTCATCGACCTTTATTTCGAGCGCTTCCACGGCATCCGGGCCTATATGGCGCAGACGGTCGAGGCGGTGCGGCGCGACGGGTTCGTCACCACCCTTTTCGGCCGCCGCGTGCATGTGCCGGCCATTGCATCGAGGAACCAGTCCGAGCGCCAGGGTGCCGAGCGGCAGGCCATCAACGCCCCCATCCAGGGGACGGCGGCCGACATCATCAAGCGGGCGATGGTCCGGATGCCGGGCGCGCTCGCTGAAGCGGGCCTTGCGGGCACGCGGATGCTCCTGCAGGTGCACGACGAGCTGGTGTTCGAGGCGCCCGAGGCCGAGGCCGAGGCTGCAGTTGCGATCATCACCGGCGTGATGGAAGGTGCCGCGGCGCCGGCGCTTGCGCTGTCCGTGCCGCTCGGCGTGGACGTGGGCGTGGGCCCGAACTGGGGCATGGCGCATTGAGCATGACGAGGAGGCGGTCCATGGCGGCGCGCCGGAAGGGGGGACAGGAATGGACGAGATGACGCGCCGGGCCCTTGGCCTTGCAGCTGCGGCCCTTCTCGCGGGCTGCGCCACACCGGCCCCACCGGAGCCGCCCGCCCGCGTGCCGGACCTGCGCAGCGAGGTGGTGGTCGACCGGCCGGACCGCAGCTTCATCTGCCCCTCCGGCGCGCTTGCCGAGGTGCGGATCAATGCGGTCGCCGGCATGGCGGCCGTCACCTACATGGGCGAGACCACGACCATGGCCCAGCAGATCGGCCGGGGCTTTCCCACCTATGTTGCGGGCGAATCGACGCTGGTGCTCGAGCCGACGCGCGCGGTGCTCCGGCGCGGCCGCAGCCGGGTCCTTGCCTGCCCGGCGCGGCCGGAGGCGCCCGAGCATGGCGTACTGTGGGGCACGCTGTCGAAGCTCGACCGCTCGGCGCTGGTGCCGGGAAGCCGGGCGCGGGTGCTCATCGTCGATGTGTCGCGCGCGGATGCGCCCGCCATCGAGGTGGCCCGCACGCAGATCGTCACCGAGGGCAACCAGGTGCCGTTGCACGTCCTCATCCGCTACGACCCATCGCGCATCCTGCCGGGCATGCGCTACGGGCTTTCGGCGCGCATCGAGGATCCGCGCGGCCAGCTCCGCTACATCACCGACACCTTCGTCCCGCTGTTCGAGACGGCCGGTGCTCCGCAGCCGCCGGTTGACCTGATGCTGGTGAACGCGCCCGCGAGCCCGTGACGGGCCTGCACGGCTGGATGGTGATCGACAAGGCCGAGGGCCCGACCTCGGCTGCCGTGGTCGGCCGGCTGCGGCATGCCCTGCGCGCAGCGGGCCACGGGCGCGTGAAGATCGGCCATGGTGGAACGCTCGATCCGCTTGCCACCGGCGTGCTGCCGGTGGCGCTGGGCGAGGCGACCAAGCTTGCAGGCCTGCTGCTGAACGGCTCCAAGGCCTATCGGGTGGTGGTGGCCTTCGGCGCTGCGACCGCAACCGACGATGCCGAGGGGCCGGTGGTGGCGCAAAGCGACGTGCGGCCGGGGGAGGATGCCATCCGCGCCGTGCTGCCCCGCTTTGCCGGCCGCATCCGCCAGCGGCCGCCAGCCTATTCGGCGCTGAAGGTGGACGGCCGGCGCGCACATGCGCGGGCACGCGCCGGCGAGCAGCTGGAGCTGGCCGAGCGGGAGGTGACCATCCACGCGCTGGAGCTTGTTGCCTGCGACGCCGAAACGGCAACGCTCTCGGTGCGCTGCTCGAAGGGCACCTATGTGCGCAGCCTCGCCCGCGACCTCGCGCTGGCGCTGGGCACGGTGGGCCATGTGCGCGCGCTGCGGCGCACCGCCGCCGGGCCCTTTTCGCTCGCCGATGCCCGGCCACTGGACAAATGGCTCGAACTCGTGCACAGGCGCGCTGCTGAACAGGCCCTGTTGCCGCTGACGGCGGGACTGGACGACATCCCGGTCCTCTCCGTCGATACCCGGCAGGCCCTGGCCCTGAGACGGGGCCAGAGCCTCAAGGGGCTCCGTTTGGACTCCGGACTGTATTTCGCGACGCTCGGGCCTGTTCCGGTCGCGCTGGTCCGGGTTGCCGCCGGTGAGGCGGTTGTCCTTCGGGGTTTCAATCTGGATTGAGGAGATGACGATGTCGATCACCGCCGAGCGCAAGACCGCGCTCATCAGCGAGCATGCCCGTGATCCGAAGGACACCGGGAGCCCCGAGGTGCAGGTCGCGATCCTGACCGAACGCATCAACAACCTGACCGAGCATTTCAAGATCCACGCCAAGGACAACCATTCCCGGCGCGGGCTCATCATGCTCGTCAACAAGCGCCGCGCGCTGCTCGATTATCTGAAGTCCCGCGACGAGGCGCGCTACCAGGCCCTCATCGCCAAGCTCGGCCTGCGCAAATAGGCCCACTCGCGAACGGCCCCGTTTCGGGGCCGTTCCGTCATCTGCCGCCGAGCAGCGTTGGCGCCGGCGGCCCTGCAAACCGCCTCTGGCATGTCGGTCAGGGGCATGGACATGAAAGCCACTGACACATGTTCGACATGACCACCAAGACGATCGAGTGGGGAGGGCGCACCCTCTCGCTCGAGACCGGGCGGATTGCCCGGCAGGCCGATGGCGCCGTGCTGGCGCGCTATGGCGACACGATGGTGCTGGCTGCCGTCACCGCTGCGAAATCGGTGAAGGAAGGCCAGGACTTCTTCCCGCTGACGGTGCACTACCGCGAGAAATATTCGGCGGCCGGGCGCATTCCCGGCGGCTTCTTCAAGCGCGAGCGCGCGCCGACCGAGATCGAGACGCTGACCTCGCGCCTGATCGACCGGCCGATCCGGCCGCTGTTCCCCGAGGGCTTCTACAACGAGGTGCTCGTGGTGACCGAGGTGATCTCCTACGATGGCGAAAACGAGCCCGACGTGGTGGCGATGATCGCCGCCTCGGCCGCGCTCACGCTCTCCGGCCTGCCGTTTCTCGGGCCGATCGGCGCGGCGCGGGTGGCCTTCATCGATGGCGCCTATGTCATCAACCCGACGAAGGAGCAGCTGTCTGCCTCGCGGCTCGACCTCGTGGTGGCGGGCACGGCCAATGCGGTGATGATGGTCGAATCCGAAGCCCACGAGCTCTCGGAAGACGAGATGCTGGGCGCGGTGATGTTCGCGCACCGCGGCTACCAGCCGGTGATCGAGGCTATCATCGCGCTTGCAGAGGAAGCGGCAAAGGAGCCCTGGGAGCTGAAGGCCGACGACCGCTCGGCTGCCATCCTCGCCCAGCTGCGCGAGGCGATCGGCGCCGAGATTGCCGCGGCCTACCGGATCACCCTGAAGGCCGACCGGCAGGCGGCCCTTGGCGCCGTGCGCGAGAAGGCGAAAGCGCTGTTCGCCGATGCCGAGCCGGTGGTGCAGCTGAAGGCGATGAAGCTCGTAAAGGCGCTGGAGGCCGAAATCGTGCGCGGCGCCATCCTGAAGGATGGCACGCGGATCGACGGGCGCGACACGCGGACAGTCCGCCCGATCGCGTGCGAGGTGGGGCTGCTTCCGCGCACCCACGGATCGGCGCTGTTCACCCGCGGCGAGACCCAGGCGCTGGTGACCACGACCCTCGGCACGGGCGACAGCGAGCAGATGATCGATGGCCTCGACGGCCTGAGGTACGAGCATTTCATGCTGCACTACAACTTCCCACCCTATTCGGTGGGCGAGGCTGGCCGCTATGGTGGCGTGGGCCGGCGGGAAGTGGGCCACGGCAAGCTGGCATGGCGGGCCATCCACCCGATGATGCCGACCAAGGAGGAGTTCCCCTACACGGTGCGCGTTGTCTCGGACATCACCGAGTCTAACGGCTCCTCCTCGATGGCGACGGTGTGCGGCGCAAGCCTCGCGCTCATGGATGCCGGTGTGCCGCTGAAGCGCCCCGTGGCCGGGATTGCCATGGGCCTCATCCTCGAGGGCGAGAGGTTCGCGATCCTCTCCGACATCCTCGGCGACGAGGATCACCTCGGCGACATGGACTTCAAGGTGGCGGGCACGTCCGAGGG
This sequence comes from uncultured Sphingomonadaceae bacterium, assembly GCA_937995515.1. Taxonomy (GTDB): domain Bacteria; phylum Pseudomonadota; class Alphaproteobacteria; order Sphingomonadales; family Sphingomonadaceae; genus Thermaurantiacus. Next base: position 55,722 of record CALKJZ010000014.1, read on the forward strand.
GATCACCTCGCTGCAGATGGACATCAAGGTGGCCGGGATCACCGAGGAGATCATGAAGGCAGCGCTGGCCCAAGCCCGCGAGGGCCGCGCGCACATCCTCGGGGAGATGGCCAAGGCGCTCACCTCGGCCCGCACCGAGCTTGCGGTGACGGCCCCGCGCATCGAGACGATGCGCGTGCCGAAGGAAAAGATCCGCGACATCATCGGCACGGGCGGCAAGGTGATCCGCGAGATCGTCGCCACCACCGGCGCCAAGGTCGACATCGAGGACGACGGCACGGTCAAGATCGCCTCGTCGGACCCGGAGAAGATCCAGGCTGCGCGCGAATGGATCGAGGGCATCATCGCCGAGCCGGAAGTTGGCAAGATCTACACAGGCAAGGTGGTGGGCCTTGTCGAGTTCGGCGCGTTCGTGAACTTCCTCGGCGCGCGCGACGGGCTTGTCCACATCTCGGAGATCAAGTCCGAGCGGGTGGCCAAGGTCGGCGACGTGCTCGCCGAGGGGCAGGCGGTGAAGGTGAAGGTGATCGGGGTCGACGAGCGCGGCAAGGTCAAGCTCTCGATGCGCGTGGTCGACCAGGAGACCGGCGCCGAGCTGCCCGACACGCGCCCGCCGCGCGAGGCGGGCGAGCGGGGTGACCGCAACGGCGGGCGCCGCCGGCGCGACGGCGGGGAGCGCGGCCCGCGCCGCGAGCGCCCGGACGGCGATGGCGAGAAGGCGCCGCTGCCGGCCTTCCTGACCGGCGAGGACTGACAGCCGCCCGCGCGCCCGGGCTGGCGTTCAGCCGGCTGCAGGAATGGCCGCGGCCAGATGGGTTGCATGGCGCAGACGGGCAGCGCATCCGGGGCGGGTGGTGGTCTTCAAGGTCTTTCGCGCGGCCGAGTGGGCGGCGTTTGCGGCAAGCGGCGTCTTTGCCGGCTCTGCTGACGACCGGCGCGACGGCTTCATCCATCTGTCGACCCGCGAGCAGCTCGCTGGCACGCTCGCGCGCCACTTCTCCGGCGAGACGGGGCTGGTGGTTGCCGAGCTTCGCATCGAGGCGGACCCGGCGCTGCGGTGGGAGGTCTCGCGCGGTGGGGCGCGCTTTCCGCACCTCTACCGGGCGCTCGCCATCTCCGACATCGCGCGGATCGTGCCGCTTTCGGGAAGTGCCGACACGCCGGCCAGCTGAGCCGGCCCCGGCCGCCCGGGCGCGGGCGCGGTCCGCTGCGCGACATCGGCGGGCCCAAGGCCGGCCCAGCCCGCGGCGTGGCGCACCAGCGGCGCGGGCGTCGCGCTTGCCAGCTCCTCCGGCCGGGCCGGGCGGCCGAGCGCCACGATCGCCTTCAGCTCGTTGCCGGCGAGCCGCACGCCAGGCAGCGGATTGAGCTGGACGATCGGCGTTGCCGCGTGGCGGGAGAGCGTATCCCCGCCGGCATAGCCGACGAAGCGGAAGCCGGTGATGACGACATGACCCCCCGACATCAGGTGAAAGCCCTGCCGCCCGGTGCCGAGCCGCAGGTCGGCCGGCCGCGCGAGCGGCCAGGCGATGGCGACGCGCTTTCGGCCGGAAATGGCGAAGGTGCCCGGCCGGTCGACCAGCGCCGGAAGGTTGACAATCGCGACCCGGTTCTCACCGTCGAACGGGGCAAAACCCCAGTGCAGCCAGCGGTGCGGGGAGAAGCGGATCCCGTCTGGCGCGAGGGTGACAGGGCCCGAGTAGCCGATCTGGCCCGGGCGCACGTGCATGGCGAGCACCGGCTCGGCACCCCCGGGCGCCTGCGCAACCTCGGGCGGCAGCGCAACCGGCACATGGCCCGAACGCAGCGCCGCGCCGGCTGACGCCGCAACGGCGAGAAAGCCCTCCGGCCGGTGGGCAAGGGCGAGGGATGGCGGGGCCGGCCACTGCGCCGGCACGAGCGCCGTTTCGCCGTCGAAGATCCAGTCCGTCCAGCGCGCGCCCTCGGGCAGCCGGGCGCGGACGAGGTGGCGCCAGTGCGGGCTGCCGAGGCAGTCGCGCTGCGATCGGCAGGGGCGGACATCCGCAAGCGGATCTGCGCCCTCGAACCGGGCCGGCTCAGGGCCCCAGCTGCTGCCATCGAAGACGATCGGCGCAGCCTCCGTGCCGCGCGCGCGACTGATGATGGTGCCGCGATAGGCAACGCCGCCGCGGAAGAGCACCCGGTCTCCCGGCCCCAGCCGGGTGGCCGCCGGCACTCCGGAGGCTCGCGTGTCGCCGGGCGCGCGCTTCCACGCGTCCTCGGGAGACAGGCCCGAGGCGCGGTCCGATCCGCGTTCCCAGTCGACATAGTAGGTCGTGCCCACGGCAGGAGCGGCATGGGCCGTGGGCGCGGCCGCAGGCGCGGAACCCGCACTCGCCGGAATTCCGGCCAGGAGAAGAAGCCATGCACTCGCCGACTGTCGCATCCGCTGCTCCCGCTTGCCCCCACCCCTGTCACGGCGGAGGCAGGCGCGGGTTCAGCCGGGAAGATGGTTGGCCGGCGGTAGGGTGGCATCCGCCTGCTGGGCCGCCTTCGCGCGGGAGAAGGCCGGCCGGTCCTGGCAGCGGCCCCACCACGCCCGGATGGCCGGGCTCACCGCCTCGAGCAGGCCGAGGTGGCCGGCCAGCAGAAAGGCATAGCCGACCGCGATGTCGGCGGCGGTGAACCGCCCTGCCACCAGCCACGCCCGGCCGTCTGCCAGCGTGCGGTCCACCCACAGCGTGCGGGCGAGAAACCATTTCGCATAATCGTCGGCCACCTTGGGCTGGCGTTTCGCCTCGGGCTCCAGCACCCGGTAGCGCAGCACGATCGTCTGCGGGAAGGTGAGCGTGGCGTCGGCCTGGTGGAGGAAGTTGAGGAAGGCGGCATGGTCCGCCTCGCCGGGCCCGACGGCAAGGTCGGTCGGGCCCTTGGCGGTGGCAAGATAGTGGACGATGGCCACGCTCTCGGTCAGCTCTGCCGTGCCATCGCGGAAGAAGGGGATGGTGCCGAGCGGGTTCACCTTGAGATATTCGGGCGCCTTCCAGCGCGGCGGGAAGGGGAGCAGGTGCAGCCGGTAGGGCAGGCCCATCTCTTCCAGCATCCAGAGCGCGCGGAACGAGCGGGCATCCGCGCAGTGCCACAGCTCCATCGTCATGAACGGCCTCCTTTCCGGCTCTGCCCCTTGCCTAGCGGCGCCCGAGCCGCCAATCACCCTGCCGCATGGACCAGATACGGATCCGGGGCGGCAGGCCGCTGTCCGGCACGATACCCATTTCCGGCGCCAAGAACGCCGCGCTCGCGCTGATGCCGGCTGCGCTCCTGACCGACGAGCCGCTCACCCTCAGGAACCTGCCGCGGCTTGCCGATATTGATACCTTCGGCCATCTGCTGAACCAGCACGGTGCGAGCACCCACACCCAGGGCTCGCGGCCAGAGGATTTCGGCCGGGTGATGACGGTGCGCGCCGGGCGCATCACCTCGACGACCGCGCCCTACGACATCGTGCGCAAGATGCGCGCGAGCATCCTCGTGCTGGGGCCGCTTCTTGCCCGCGAGGGTCGGGCAACGGTCTCGCAGCCGGGCGGCTGCGCCATCGGCAACCGGCCGATCGACCTGCACCTGCGCGGCCTGCAGGCGCTGGGAGCGGAAGTGGAGCTTGCCAGCGGCTATGTGCGCGCCACCGCGCCCCGGGGCGGGCTGGTCGGCGGGCGGGTGGTCTTCCCGCAGGTCTCGGTGGGGGCAACCGAGAATGTGCTGATGGCCGCCGTGCTCGCGCGCGGCGAGACGCTGATCGAAAATGCCGCGCGCGAGCCGGAAATCGTCGATCTGGCACGCTGCCTCGTGGCGATGGGCGCTCAGATCGAGGGCATCGGCACCGAGCGGCTGCTGGTCTCGGGACAGGAGCGGCTGCACGGCGCGACCTACGCGGTGATGCCCGACCGGATCGAGGCCGGCTCCTATGCCTGTGCGGTGGGAATCGCTGGCGGCGAGGTGCTGCTCGCCGGGGCGCGGCGCGACATCATGGAGGCGACAATCGCAGCCCTCGAGGCAGCCAATGTGTCGGTCCTCGAGGAACGGGGGGGGCTGCGCGTCCGCCGCCGCAACGGCCTTGCCGCAACCGACGCAACGACGGCGCCCTATCCCGGCTTTCCGACCGACATGCAGGCGCAGCTGATGGCGCTGATGTGCGTTGCCGAGGGCGCAAGCGTCCTGACCGAGACCATCTTCGAGAACCGCTACATGCATGTGCCGGAGCTCGCGCGCATGGGGGCCGACATCACCGTCTCGGGGCGCTCGGCGCTGGTGCGCGGTGTTCCGGAACTGACGGCCGCGCCCGTGATGGCAACCGATCTGCGGGCCTCGATGAGCCTTGTGATCGCAGGGCTTGCAGCCCGCGGCGAGACGGTGGTGCGCCGCGTCTACCATCTCGATCGCGGCTATGAGCGGCTGGAGGAGAAGCTGCAGGCCGTGGGGGCCGATATCGAGCGGGTGGCCGATGACTGAGGCCCGGTTCCTGAACCTGCGCGCCGAGAGCGCAGAGGATGTGCCGCCGCTTTCCGCCCTCGTGCAGGACATGGCGCTGATGGCCGGTGATGTCGGCTATGACCGCAGGGCGCGCCGGCTCATCCTGCTTGGCAACCGCTTCCGCTGGGAAGCGCCGGATCCGCCCACACGCGTGCGCGCGATGCTGCGCTTCGAGTTCGTCGACCGCGCGCAGCGCCGCGACTGGCCGGCGCTCGGCGAGGAGGTGTTCTCGCTCCTTGCAATCGAGGCAGGGGAAGGCGCAGGCGGGCGCGCCACCTTCACGCTTTTCTTCTCTGGCGGGCCCACGCTCCGGCTGGAGGCGGAGGTGGTCGACGTGACGCTTGTCGATCTCGCCGGGCCATGGGCCGCCGCCGCCACCCCGCGCCACGAGGGCTGAGCCTCAGGCGCCGGCCATTTCGAGGATGCTTGCCCATTCCTCGGGCCTGACCGGCACGACCGAAAGCCGGCCCTGGCGGATGAGCTGGAAGCCCGCGAGCTTCGGCTCGGCCTTCATGGCAGCAAGCGTGACAGGGCGCGGAAGAGGTCTCGCCGGCGCGACCGAGACGGCAACCCACTTCCCCTCATCGTCGGTCGGGTCGACGGTGGCCGGCCGGGTGACCCGGCAGATGCCGACCACCTCCCGGCCGATGTTGGAATGGTAGAAGAGCGCCTCGTCGCCCACCGCCATGGCCTTCAGGTTACGTGCCGCCTGGGCGTTGCGCACGCCGTCCCAGACTGTCTCGCCATCGCGGACGAGGTCGTCCCAGGAATAGACGTCCGGCTCGGACTTCAGGAGCCAGAAGGCCATCACTCGGCCGCCAGCGGCACCTTCAGCGACTGCGCGATCCGCCAGACCTTCTGCGGGGTTGCCGGCATTTCCAGCTGCGTGCCGTCGAGCGCATCGATGATCGCGTTCATGATCGAGGGCATGGCGCCGATGGTGCCGGCCTCGCCGCAGCCCTTGGCGCCGAGCGGGTTGGTGGGCGAGAGCGTGGGCAGCGAATCAAAGGCGATCTCCTCGGGCATGTCGTCGGCGCGGGGGATCCCATAATCCATGAAGCTGCCGGTGAGCAGCTGCGCGGTCTCGTCGTAGACGAGGTTCTCGAAGAGGATCTGCCCGAGCCCCTGCGCCACGCCGCCGTGGATCTGGCCCTGCAGCAGCAGCGGGTTCACGATCGTGCCGAAATCGTCGACGACCGTGTAGCGGGCGACGGCAACCGTGCCGGTCTCCGGGTCCACCTCCACCTCGGCCACATGGCAGCCGTTGGGGAAGGTGGGCGCCGGTGCTTCCGGGTGGAAGCGGCTGCGGCCGTCGAGCCCGCCCGGGTGCGCGGCGGCCAGCTCGGCGATCGAGAGCGTCTTGTTCGAGCCGCGCGCGCGGAACAGGCCATCGGCATAGTCCACCTCGTCGCCGAGGTCGGCGCGCGCCAGCTCGAGCCCGCGCGCGATCAGCGCGTCGGCTGCCTCGAGGCAGGCCGAGCCGCCCCATGCCATCGAGCGCGAGCCGCCGGTGCCGTGGCCCTGGTCGAGCCGCTGCGTGTCGCCCTGCACGATCCGCACCTGCTCAAGCGGGATCCCGAGCCGCTCGGCGGTGACCTGCGCGTAGCTGGTCTCGTGGCCCTGGCCGTTGGACTGGGTGCCGACCGCCACCTCGACGATCCCGCCTTCGAGCACCCGGACGTCGGCGAACTCCTCGCTGGAGCCGCCGCCTGCAATCTCGACATAATAGGCAAGCCCGCGGCCATAGCGCCTGCCGCGCCGCGCGGCCTCGGCCTTGCGCGCGGGAAAGCCCGCCCAGTCGGCATTGGCAAGCGCCTTTTCGAGCACGGCCGGGAAGTCGCCCACGTCGAAGACGAGCCCGAGGCCGTTGTCGTGGGGCAGTTCGGCGGGCGTGAGCAGGTTGCGGCGGCGGATCTCGTCAACCCCGAGGCCAAGCTCGCGCGCGGCCGCCTCCATCAGCCGCTCGATGATGTAGGTTGCCTCGGGCCGCCCGGCGCCGCGATAGGCATCGACCGGCGCGGTGTTGGTGACAACGCCATGGACGCCGTTGTGGATTGCGGGAATGCGATAGACCCCGCCCATGATCCGCCCGCCGGCGAGCGTCTGGATCGCCGGGCCGTAGATCGACTGGTAGGCGCCGAGGTCGGACCAGCTCTCCACCTTGAGCGCAACAATCCGCCCCTCGGCATCGAGCGCAAGCGCGGCATCGGAGACCATCGCCCGGCCGTGGGTGTCGGTCTGGAAGGCGTCTGACCGGTCGCCCGCCCACTTGACCGGCCGGCCGAGGGCGCGCGCTGCGTGCAGGACGATCGCATATTCGGGGTAGACGAAGGTTTTCATGCCGAACCCGCCGCCGACATCGCCGGTGACGATCCGCAGGTGATCGGGCGGGCACTTCAGCACGAGGCCGGCGAGCAGCATCCGCATGCCGGCCACGCCCTGGGTGCCGGCGTGGAGCGTGAAGCCGGATTCATTGTCCCATTCGCCGACGGCTGCTCGCACCTCCATCGAGGTGGGGGCGACGCGGGTCTGCACGATGCGCAGCCTGGTCACGTGCGCGGCCGACGCGAGCGCCGCCGCGACGCGCGCGCGGTCGCCCACCTCCCAGAAGAACAGGCTGTTGGAGGGCGCATCGGGCCAGATCTTCGGCGCATCCGGCGCGATTGCCGCCTCGATGGTGGCAACTGCGGGCAGCTCCTCATAGTCGACGAGGATCGCCTCGGCAGCGGCCTGCGCCTGCGCCCGTGTCTCGGCCACCACGAAGGCCACGCCATCGCCGACGAAGCGCACCGTGTCGGTTGCCAGCAGGGGTCGCGGGGTCTGCACCGGGCCCGAAAGCGGCACGACGCAGGGGATGGGCCCATAGTCGGCAAGATCGGCGCCCGTGTAGATGGCAACAACGCCCTCCATGTCGCGCGCGGCCGAGGTGTCGATCCCGCGGATCCGGGCATGGCCATGGGGCGAGCGCAGCGTGACCCCGTGCAGCATGCCCGGCAGCTGGATATCGTCGGTGTAACGACCGCGGCCGGTCAGGAGGCGCGCATCCTCCACGCGCGTGACCGACTTGCCCACCCCGGTCTGGCTCGTTCCGAACTTCATCGCTGCCTGTCCTCCGCCAGAATGGCCTCCAGACCACACTTATAGTCGGGATGGCGCAGCCGGTAGCCTGTCACTCGGCCGAGTTTCCGGCCTGCGACCACACGCCTCTCGGTCCAGAAGCCGCGCGCCATGGGCGAAAGCGCGGCATCGTCGAGCGGCTTGAGCGGCGGAAAGGGCACGCCAAGCAGCCGGCAGGCGTGCTCGGTCACGTGGCGCGGCTCGGCGGGCAGGCTGTCGACGATGTTGAAGATCCCGGCGGCGCCCGCCTCCATCAGCGCGAGGGCGGCGCCTGCGATGTCGTCCACATGGATGCGGCTGAAGCGGTGACCCGGCCGGTCGATGCGCCGGGCTGTCCCGGCCCGCACCTCATCGAGCGCCGAGCGGCCCGGTCCGTAGATCCCGGGCAGGCGCAGGATGGTGGCGCCGACCGCCTGCCAGCCGAGGTCGGCACGTGTGCGGGCGCTGCGCCGGCCGCCGCCGATGGGTGCGGATTCATCCACCCAGGCGCCGCCCGTGTCGCCATAGACCCCGGTGGAGGAGAGATAGAAGAGCCGCGCGCGGCTTCCGGCGAGCGTTGCGCCAAGGCGGGCAAGCACCGGATCCTCGCCCGTTTCGCGCGCCGGGGGGACGGAGGACAGGATGTGCGTTGCAGCTGCGATCCGCGCCTCGAGCGCGGGGTCGTCGAAGCCGATCGCCCCTTCGCCTGCCGTGCGGCGGACGCCGGTGACTTCCCAGCCGCGCGCCCGGGCCTCGGCGGCGATGCGGCTGCCGCTGTAGCCCTGGCCGAGGATGAGGAGGTGCGGCCTTGTGCCCATCGCAGCCGCTCAGCGCCCCGTCTGCGCCCGGTGCATCAGCTTGGCATCGGCCAGCACGAGCGCCATCATCGCCTCGGCCACCGGCACGGCGCGGATCCCGACGCACGGGTCATGCCGGCCCCTGGTGACGATCTCGGTTGCCTCGCCGGCGCGCGTGATGGTCTCAACCGGCGTGAGGATGCTGCTGGTGGGCTTGAGCGCAAGGCGCACGACCACCGGCTGGCCGGTGGAGATGCCGCCCGCCGTGCCGCCGGCATGGTTCGACAGGAAGACCGGGCCGCCCCCCGGGCCGGGCCGCATGGCATCGGCATTTGCCTCGCCGCAGAGCCGCGCGGCGGCAAATCCGTCGCCGATCTCCACCCCCTTGACCGCGTTGATCCCCATCATCGCGGCCGCGAGCTGCGAATCGAGCTTCATGTAGACCGGTGCGCCCCAGCCCGCCGGCACGCCCTCGGCCACCACTTCCACGATCGCGCCGAGCGACGAGCCGGCCCTGCGCGCCGCATCGAGCGCCACGCTCCAGCGGGCTGCGGCTGCGGCATCGGGGCAGAAGAAGGGGTTGGATCCGATCTCGGCCGCATCGAAGGCCGCGCGGTCGATCGGGTCGCCGCCCAGTTCGACCACATAGCCGCAGATCCGCACGGCCTCGCCGAGCACCTGCCGGGCCACGGCGCCGGCCGCTACGCGCGCGGCCGTCTCGCGCGCGCTGGCGCGGCCGCCGCCGCGCGGATCGCGCAGGCCATATTTGGCGTCATAGGCCCAGTCCGCGTGGCCGGGGCGATAGGCCCTTGCGACCTCCGCATAGTCTTTCGAGCGCTGGTCGACGTTGCGGATGAGGAGGCTGATCGGAGTGCCGGTCGTCAGCCCCTCGTGGGTGCCGGAGAGGATCTCCACCCGGTCCGGCTCCTGCCGCTGGGTGGTAAAGCGGCTCTGGCCCGGCCGGCGCCGGTCGAGGAAGGGCTGGATGTGGTCCTCGGTCAGCGGCAGGCCCGGCGGACAGCCATCCACCACGCACCCGATCGCCGGCCCGTGGCTTTCCCCCCAGGTGGTGAAGCGGAAACTGTGCCCGAAACTGTTGAACGACATGGGCGCGCCCATGCCGGAGCCGGGCGCCGAGGGAAAGGGCCGAGGCGCCCGGCGGCATCGGCTCCGACATGGCCAGCCGCGCCGGGGATCGGGGGCCCCTGCCGGCCATTGGGGTCTTGCCGCATCGCCCGGGGCGGGGGCGGCCCGAGGCCTGCCCGCGCGCCGGCTTCCCGAAGCCGGCCGGGCCGGCCCTAGGGCTGCTCGCGCCCCGCGACGGCGATGTCGGGTGCGTCCTCGGCCTTCATGCCAACCACATGGTAGCCGGCATCGACGTGCAGCGTCTCGCCGGTCACGCCCGAGGCGAGCTCCGACAGGAGGAACAGCGCAGCACCGCCGACATCCCCAAGCGTGATGTTGCGCCGGAGCGGGCTGTTGAGCTCGTTCCACTTCAGGATGTAGCGGAAGTCGCCGATGCCGCTTGCTGCCAGCGTCTTGACCGGCCCGGCCGAAAGCGCGTTCACGCGGATGCCGTCCCTGCCGAGATCCTCGGCGAGGTAGCGCACCGAGGCCTCGAGCGCGGCCTTGGCGACCCCCATCACATTGTAGTGGGGCACCACCTTCTCTGCCCCATAGTAGGTGAGCGTGAGCAGGCTGCCGCCCGGCGCCATCATCGCTGCCGCGCGGCGCGCAACGGCCGTGAAGCTGTAGGCGGAAATCTCGAGCGAGGTGCGGAAGTTCGCGCGCGAGGTGTCGATGTAGCGGCCGCGCAGCTCGGCCTTGTCGGAAAAGCCGATGGCATGGACGAGAAAGTCGATGCGCGGCCAGGCTGCAGCGAGCGCCCCGAAGCAGGCATCGATCGACTCGTCCGAGCCGACATCGCACGGGAAGAGGAGGTGTGCGCCAACCGACTGCGCGAGCGGGCGCACGCGCCGCTCGATCGCCTCGCCCTGGTAGGAGAATGCCAGTGCTGCGCCATGGGCGGCGAGGTGTTGGGCAATCCCCCACGCGAGCGACCGGTCGTTGGCAACGCCCATGATGAGCCCGCGCCTGCCTGCCATCAGCCCGGACATCGTGCCTCCTTCGCCTCAGCCCCGTTCCGCTGCCGCCTTGCTGTTGCCGGTGGCGCCGGCAACCGCCGCGGCGACCCTTAAGGCGATTTCGCCGCGTTTCGCCAGAGCCGCGTTCGTCTCGGCGCCGAGCACCATGGCAAAGCCGATGGTGTAGAAGAACAGCAGCACGACCATCACGCCCGTGAACGCGCCATAGGTGAGCGAGAAGTTGGTGGCCGATGCGATCCATGGCCCGAGCAGCGCGGTGGCGCCCACCCAGACAAGGGTGACGATGGCCGCGCCCGGCCATGCGGCTGCGCGGATGCCGCGCGGCGACAGCGCGGCGAACAGGGCCCAGAGGCTGAGGAACAGGACGGCGGTGCCAAGCAGGCGGGACATGTCCACCCACCCGCCCGGCCAGTCGAGCGCGGGAAGGAGCTTCTGCGCGAGGCTCGAGGCCAGCTGGGCTGCCAGCTGGCCGAAGAAGCCGAGGAGCACGAGCAGCATCGCAACAAGCGTGACGCCGATTGCAAGCAGCCGCTCCTGCCAGAAGGGGCGCCCGGCCCCGGCCTCGTGCGCGCGCAGCAGCAGGTCTCTGACCGTGCCGATGAAGCCCGATGTGGTCCACAACGCGATTGCCGCCCCGACGAGGAGCGCGGTGCCCGAGCGGGCCTCTATCACCTCGGCGATGGCCGGGCCGACAAGCTGCGCCACGTCTGGCGGAAGTGTCGTCAGGAACTGGGCGATGGCCGTGCGCCCCGCCTCCGTCCGCCCGAAGGAGGTGGCAAGCGCATGGACGAGGATGGTGGCCGGAAAGAGCGTGGCGAGCGACAGATAGGCAAGGTTTCCCGCGTGGATGAACCCGTCGCGCAGGGCCCGGTCAATGGCGCGGTAGCCAATCGCGAGTGCGGTGAGCGTGCCGACCCCGAGGCCTCTCATCAGGGTGTGCACCCGGCCGACGAAGGCCTCGGGCATGCGTTCAGGCGCCTGCGGTGGCCGACTGGCGGTCGCGCAGGAAGGCCGCAAGTGCGGGATCGTTGGCAGGCACCTCCACCAGCACGCGGGCGAGCTGGTCTCCCCTGCCGCCGGACTTGCGGGTGAAGCCCTTTCCCTTGAGCCGCATCAGGCGGCCCGAGGAGGTGCCGGGCTGGATGGCAAGCATCACGTCGCCATCGACCGTTGGCACCCGCACCCGGCCGCCGAGCACCGCCACCTCGAGCGGCACCGGCAGGTCCATGCGGATATCGTCGCCGTCGCGGGTGAAGCGCGGATCCGGCCCGATGCTGATGGTGACAATGGCATCGCCCGGCCCCCCCGGTCCGGGCTCGCCCTGGCCTGCGAGGCGCAGCTGCTGCCCGTCCACCACGCCGGGCGGAATCCTGAGGTCGATGGTCTTGCCGCCGGCCAGCGTCACCCGCTGCGGCGCCGAGACCGCCGCATCCCGGAACGGCACCTCCAGCCGGTAGGCGACATCGGCACCCCTCCTCGGTGCGCGCGAACGGCCCGCCCCCGCCCCGGCCGCGCGGCGGAGCTCCTCGCCGAACAGCTCGGCGAACAGGTCCGACGGGTCGCCGCGGAAGCTGAAGCCCTCGCCCGTTGCCCAGCCGTCGCCCGCCCCTCCGGGGCCCCGGCGCGCCCCGGCTCCGGCCCCGCGCGCCTGCGACCAGCCGCGCGGGTCGAACTGCGGGCCTCTCGGGTTGCCCTCGCTGTCGATCTCGCCGCGGTCATAGGCCTCCCGCTTCTTCGGGTCGGAGAGGATGTCGTAGGCGGCGGTCACGGCCTTGAAGCGTTCGGCGGCCCTCGGATTGTCCTTGTTGCGGTCCGGATGCAGCTCCTTGGCAAGCTTGCGATAGGCGCGCTTGATGGCCGCTGCGTCGGCCGATTTGGGAACGCCAAGCGTCGCGTAGAGATCCGCCATGCGCTGGGTCTAGCCTGTCGATTGCCCGCGTGCACTGTTGCAAGAATACAACAGGCATGTAGGGGCCCCGGCGGGGTGCGGCAAGGGGCCGGGGCGGGTGCCGGTTGCCGGGCCGGGCTGCGGCCGGTAGGCGCGCGCCATGCCCGACCGCCTGCCGCCCATTGCCTTTGCCGAGCCGTTCGAACGCTTCGCCCTGTGGATGGCCGATGCCGAAGCGAGCGAGCCCAACGACCCCAATGCCTGCGCGCTGGCAACGGTGGGCACAGGGGCTGACGGTCTTCCCGAACCGGACGTGCGCATCGTGCTGTGCAAGGCCTGGGGCCCCGAGGGGTTTGTGATCTACACCAATCTCGCAAGCGCCAAGGGCCGGCAGCTTGCCGCCTGCCCGCGCGCCGCGCTCGATTTCCACTGGAAGTCGTTGCGGCGGCAGGTGCGTCTTGCCGGTCCTGTCGGACCCTTGGCCGATGAGGTGGCCGACGCCTATTTCGCCACCCGCCCGCGCGCCAGCCAGCTCTCGGCCTGGGCCTCGCGCCAGTCCGGGACGCTGGAGTCGCGCGCGGTCTTCGAGGCGGCGCTCGCCGAGGCGGATCGGCGCTTTCCCGGCCCCGTCCCGCGCCCGCCGCACTGGTCGGGCATTGTGGTCATGCCCCAGTGGATCGAGTTCTGGGAGGACCGGCCCGGCCGCCAGCATCATCGCGAGCGTTACGACCGGGCCGGCGAGGGGTGGGAGATGCGACTCCTCTACCCCTGAGTCGGCGTGGCAGGCTCCGCCAGCCGCAAGGGGGAGGCCTCATGCCCGAGCGCTGTGCCATCCTGCGCGACCTTTCGCGCGGGCCGCTGCATCCGGCGCCGGTCATCGAGGAGGCCGAGCTTTCCGCCCGGGATCTGCCCGGTGCGCGCGTGCGAGACGGGGGTGGCGGCGGTTGCCCCCGGAATGGAGACCCGGCCCATCGAACCGCTGGATTGGCGATCCGGCCCCCCAGCCGACCCGGTTTCCGGTGCCGCGACATGGGGCATCGAGGCGGGCCTTGCGCATCAGTCCCCCTGGACAGGACGGGGCGTGACGGTGGCGGTGATCGACTCCGGGATCGACGCTTTGCATCCGGCGTTCCGCGGTGTCCCCTTGTGCAGCAGGATTTCTCCGGATCCGGCAACGGGGACACCTCGGGCGACGGCACCCATTGCGCGGGCACCATCGTCGGCCGCGACGTGGATGGCACCCGGATCGGCGCAGCGCGCGGCGTGGAGCGGGCGCGCATCGCGCGCCTGTTCGGACCGGCAGGCGGCGGCAGTTCGCTGGCGCTCTACCAGGCCCTGCAATGGGCCGCGCAGGGTGGGGCCAACAGCCTGTCCATGTCGCTCGGCCACATTTTCATCGGCATGGCCGCGCATGGAACAGCGCGGCCTGCCGCGGCCGGCTGCCGTGTCGGCTGCGATGCGCGCGCTTGCGGCGAACCTGCGCCTCTTCGACCGGCTGATGGCCATGCTGCGCGCCTGGCACGTCATCGGCATCGACACGCCGGTGGTGGCCGCCTCCGGCAACGACAGCAAGGGGCCCGCCTTCGAGGTGACAGCTGCGCTTGCCTCGGCGGCCGAAGCGGTGGTCTCGGTGGGCGCGGTCGGGCTGCTTTCCGGCGGACGCCCCCCGGCGGACGCCCCCCGGTGGCGCCCTTCACCCGGTGGCGCCCTTTTCCAACCGCAACCCGAAGGTGGTTGCGCGCCGGGTGGAGATGCTCTCGGCCTGCGCGAATGCGCAGGTGCGGGTGGCGAAGTCGGGCACCAGCAGGGCAGGGCCGCATGTCGCCGGGGTTGCCGCGCTCTGGCGGGAGGCGATCGCCGCCGCTGCGCCGGGTCTTGCCATGGCGCCAAGGGTTGCAGACCGGCTGCGGGCGGGCGCGCGCCGCCACCTCCTCGGCAGCCCCGACGATGCGGGCGACGATGGCGCGGGGCTGGGGACTGCGCCGCCTGCCTCACCCTCTCCCCCGCGCCGCGCACTGCGGCCCGCCGGCGTCAGTAGGCGTTTTCGGTCTCGAACAGGGCAAAGATCGTGCGGACGAGGATGTAGAGGTCGAACGAGACCGACCAGTTCTCGATGTAGAAGAGGTCGTGGTCGAGGCGGCGGATGAGCTTGTCCTCGGTATCGGTCTCCCCGCGGAAGCCGCAGACCTGTGCCCAGCCGGTGATGCCGGGCTTCACCTTGTGCCGGGCTGCATAGGTCGAGACCACCTCCTGGAACAGCTTGTTGCCCGCGCGGGTCGATGGCGCGTGCGGGCGCGGCCCCACGAGCGACATGTCGCCTGCCAGCACGTTGAACAGCTGCGGCAGCTCGTCGATCGACGTGCGGCGCAGGACGGCGCCGACCCGGGTCACCCGCTTGTCGCCCTTCGTGGCCTGGGTGATGCAGTCGGTCTCGCAGCGGTCGTGGGTCATGGTGCGGAACTTCCACACCCGGAACAGCTTGTTGTTGAACCCTTCGCGCGGCTGGCGGAAGAAGATCGGACCCTCGCTGTCGAGCCGGATGGCAATTGCTGCGGCAAGCATGACCGGCCAGGCAACAGCGAGGATGAGGAGGGTGAGCAGAAGGTCCTCGGCGCGCTTGACGATGGCGTCGGTGCCGGAGATCGGCCGCTCGAACAGGGTGAGCACGGGCAGGTCGCCGAGCAGCACGAGCGGCCGGTGGGCAAAGGCGAAGTTTGCCATGTCGGGTGCCAGCCGGATCCTGACCGGCGTGAGCGCGAGCTTGGCGACCACCTGCTGGATCCGCGTTTCGGCCGACCACGGCAGGGCGACGATCACCTGGTCGATCAGGCCTTCACGGATCATGGCCACAAGGTCGTCGGAGGTGCCGAAAACCGGGAGGTCGTCGACGAGCACGGGAACCCGGCCGTCGCGCCGGTCGTCGAAGAAGCCGGTGAGCGCGATGGTCAGCTTGCTGTTGCCGCGGATGTATTGCGCGAGCCGCTGACCCTGCGTGGAGGCGCCATAGATGGCGGTGCGCACGTCGAAGTAGCCCCGGTGTTTCAGACGCCGGATCCACAGGGTCATGGCCGCTCGGGAGCCGACCAGCATGACCCCGGAGGTGACGAACCAGGTCAGCGCCCAGCCGCGCGAGAAATCCGCCGAGATCTTCAGCATGAACGCCATGGTGATGAGGAACAGGCCGGTCATGCCCCAGCTGGAGATGACCCGCTGCCACGCACGCCGCAGCGAGAAATGCGCGTCGACCTCGTAGGCGCCAAGGATCTCGGCGATGAGACCGAACAGCAGCGCTCCGCCGAGAATGGTGCGTCCGTAGTCGGCCGCCGCGCCCGGCCCAAGGAGGTCGCTCCAGAGGTAGAAGGCGACAGCGCCCGCAAAGAGGACCGTCAGGATTTCGACAATCCGGACCGTGAGGATCACGATGTCGATGGGCACGCCACCTGCCGGTGGCGCGCGCCCGGCCGGAGCCTTGGCCTCGGACCGGAGCTCGTTCATCGCTGCGCCCTTGCTCCGGTGTGCCGGCCCCGCCGGGGGACGGCGCGGGTGGCCGCGCGAAGCTGTTGCCCGTCTGCGTGCCAGTCGCTAGCGGCAGGAATCGAGGCAGGGTTTGCACCACGCGGACCCGGGCGGAGGAACGAGGGCGAAGGATGGAAACCCCCTATGACTGGGTGACGGTCGGCATCTTTGCCGGGCTTATTGTCCTCTTCCTGCAGCGCTCCACCGGGCCGGTGCGCGACCAGATGTGGCCCTATCTCGTTGCATCGGTCTTCTGTGCCGGTCTGAACCAGGTCGGCAACAAGGCGTGGAACGAGAACGACATTCTGCTGCACGGCGCCGCCATTGCCGGCATTCTTGGCACGCTTTACTTCATTCACCATTTCCTGCGGCCGTTTGGCGGCACGGAGGACTGAGACGCGCATCCGGCGCGCGTGGATCATGCCTCGGCCTGCACGGCAGCGCCGGCGCATCGGCCTTCGGCGCCTCCTGCTGCCCCGGGTGTCGGGCCGCATCAGCCCTCGGCGCTCCTCGCGCCTGCAAAGGCGGTCGCAAGCGGCCGGCCGACGAGAGCGGGCAGCGCGGCCGGGTCGGCAGCGCGCAGCATCTGCGACGCAAACGCCTGCAGCTCGGCGAACACCGCCTCGCTCGGTTCCCACACGGTCGACATGCGCACCAGCACCCCGTCGGCCACATAGCCATCCAATGCCGTCCGGATTTTCGCCATCCGCTGCTCATTGCCGCTGGTCGGCAGGAAATCGCCGATCCGGCTCCAGTAGAGAATCGGCTCGACGCGCTGGCTGTTGCGGGCAACAAGCGCCCGCATCGGCAGCACCTCACCGCCCGCCACCGGCATCTCGATCCGGCGCGAACCGGAGACCTCGAAGCCGACGGAGACATAGCAGATTTCCGGCCGGTGCAGCTGCAGCCGGTCGGACTGGGTTTCGCCGTAGGCGATGACCAGCATCACCGGAAGCCGGTTCGGGCCGAGGTAGAGCCGGCTCAGGGTCTCGTTGTAGAGCTGACGTGCGAGGCTTTTCTCGCTTTCCTCCGGCAGGATCATGGCGTTGGATGGTGTCACCTCCCAGCCGCCGAAGGCGGTCGGGATCATCTCCTCGAAGGTCTTCTCGCCCCTCAGCACGAGCTGGTTGCGCGGCGTCAGCGCCCAGCCCGCGCCGGAGGAGGCCAGCATCAGGCCGCCCAGCAGCATGTCACGCCGTCTTAGCATGGCGTCCTCCAAGCCAGGTGCGCAGCGGGGAGAGGAGCTTGTCGACAAGGAAGATGAACAGCAGCGCGGAGGTGAAGGTCACCATGCCGGCGAAATCGTGGAGATAGCCCTGGGCAGCCTGGTCGCCCAGGTAGAAGGTGATGAGCACGAGCCCGACCACGCGGACGACATTGGCCGCAACCGCAACCGGGATCACGAACGCGGCGAGCAGCAGCGCATAGCGCCACGACGCATTGTGCAGGAGGTAGATGTAGAGCAGGCCCACCGCGAGCAGGCTGATGATCGAGTTGAGCCCCGCGCAGGCATCCTCCACCAGCAGCTGGTACTGCGCGATGTAGATGGTCACGCCCTCGTGGACGATGGGATAGCCGAAGGCCTTGAGGATGTTGGTTGAGGCCTCTGATACGAAGATCTTGAGCGGCTGGGTCACGCTGTCGAGCAGCCAGCCCGGCCAGGGGATGAGGAAGCCCGAATAGAGGATCGGAAACCACAGCTTGCGCAGCACCCTGTGGCCGACGAAGGCATAGCTCACGGAGAGGATGGCCAGCAGCACGGCTGCAACTTCCGAGGCGAGCAGGTCGAGGGCACGGGAGAGGGTGTAGACAACGCCGGCAATGCCCACGCCAAGGGTTGCAAGCCAGAGGTGTCCCGGCTGCGCCTCGGCGGCAATGCTCTCCTTCTGCCGCCAGACCAGCCAGATGACCATCGCGAGCACGAGCGGCCCGTGGACGCCTTCCTCGCGCGACCAATGTTCCTGCGCGACCCGAATGAGCGACGGGATTGTCCACACCGCCAGCGCAAGCACGAGGAGCGGGCTTGCCCGAACGATCTCGAGCCAGCGGCGCGGGCCGCCCGGGCGGCCCGGAGCCGTTTCGCCCTCCTCGACGGCCGGGGCGCTTGCGAGATTCACTCGAAGACGCTCAGGACGGAGCCGATCACGGTCGCCCGCGCGGCGCCGAGCTGCTCGGTGAGGATCTGCACGTCGCGGACATAGGCGGTATGCCGGCGGGCAACGATGAGGGCATAGCCGAGCACGCCTGCGACCGTCAGCGCGTCGGCGCTTTCATTGGCGGGCGGCGTGTCGAAGATGGCGACGTCGAACTCGCGCAGCAGGATGTCCACCCCGGCGCGGAAGCGGGCGCCGGAGAGGAGCTCCTGCGGGCGCGTGACCGGCGGCCCGGAGGGAATGATCGAAAGATTGGGCAGCACGTCCGGGTAGAGGATCCGCTCCGGGCGGCTGGCCTGGAACCCGAGGAAGCTGGTGAGGCCCGGCCCGCCCGGCTCGAGGCCGAAGACCGAGTCGATGCGCGGGTCGCGCAGGTTGGAATCGACCAGCAGCGTCTTGATTCCCACCTGGCTCAGCGCGGTTGCGAGGTTGGCCGCGATATAGGTGGTGCCCGACCCGGCGACCGCAGCCGTCACGGCAAACGCCCGCCGCCCCGTGCCGACGTGCTGCGAGATGATCTGGGTGCGCAAGAGGCGGATCGCCTCCGCCCGCGGCGAGGAGGGGTCGGAGAGCACCACGATCTCGTCGGAGATGCGACCGGACGGCTTAAGGCCCGGCGCGATGTTGCGCAGCAGCCGGGCGCGCGCCGCCTCGACATCGGCGGCGCTGGCCAGCGCAAGGCTCACGGCCGCCGTGTCGAAGTCGAGACCGGTCTCGGCCTGGTGGGCCTCGACCGCCCGCACCTGCTCGTCCGAAAGGGCACCGGCGCGCCGCAGCGCGTCGCCTGCGGGCACCGGGGTCCCGGCAGGCGCCATGGTCGGCGCTGGCGCGGCATCGGCCCCATCACTGCCGGCGGCGTCCGGCTCCGCCGGGGCGCCCTCTGGGACCCCGTCCGCCGGGTCGGCAATCTCCTGCAGCGTCTCTGCGGCGGGCGGCATGTCGGTCTCGGCCCCGCCGCCTTCGTCGGCGATGACGTCGGTGTTGCGCGCATCGGGGCCGGGTTCGGGTGTGGGCATCGGTCAGATCGCCTGCGGGAGGGTTTCGCCGGAGGGTTCGGCCGGCCGGCGCCGGAGCAGCCGGAGCAAGGCGGCCTTGACCGGGCCGGGCGGCGGCGCACCGACGATGGCCAGCACCCGGCCGCCGGTGGCAAAGGCGAGATCCTCGGGCCCGCGCACCCGCCGCGCCATGAACTCCGCGATCAGCGCGGCAAGGATGCCAAGGCCCAGCCCGGCGACCGCGCTAAGGATGAGGATCTGCGGGATCTTGGGGTAGGTCGGGGTCGTGCTGCCCACCGCATCGCCCAGCGCCGAGATGCCGACATTGGGCACGTCGGCCTGGGTTCGCAGCGCTGCTGCAGCCTTGATGGCATCATCATATTGCTGGCGGCGCAGCTCCACCTCGCGCTCGAGGCGGATGAGCTCGTCGATCATCGGCCGGCGCTCGAGCACCTTGCGCGCCTGCGCCTCGACCTGCTGCTCCAGCTGGCGGATCGAGGCCTGGCCGACCGCGCCCGTCACCTGCGCGACGGCGCTCCGGTTGGCCGCCTGCGCGGCCGCAAGCTGCTTCTGCAGCAGCGCCTTGCGCGCCTGGATTGCCTTGTAGGTCGGATGTTCGGGGCCCAGCTTCTCGCTCGCCTGGACAAGCGCGTCCTCGATCGCCACCAGCTGCATCTTGATGCCGTCGACCACCGGGTCGTTCGCGAGCCGGCCGGCGGCCACGACATCGCTCCCCCCGGCCGCTCCGCGCGCCTGCTGCAGCGCGGCCTGCAGCGCATTGAGCGTCGCCGTCTCGCTGTCGACCCCGCCGGTGAACACGATGTTGTTCTCGCGCATGAAGGCGGAGCTGCGGGCCTCGGCAAGGTCGAGCTCGCGCTTGGCCTTCTGCGCCTGCTCGGCATAGAAGGCGCTGGTGCGCGAGGCGATGTCGGTGCGCAGCCGCAGCGCCACGTCGAGATAGGCGTTGCGGATCTCCTCGACGATCCTGCGGCCCTGCACCGGATTGCCGCTCTCGTAGACGATTTCCATGATGGTCGAGTTGCCGGGCAGCTTCACCGAGAGATTGTTGGCGATGGTCTGGCCGATCCAGCGGCGGATCCCGCCGTCGAGCTCCGACCGCCCCGACCGCTCGTAGGCCGCGATCGTCTCCGGATCATTGGCAAGGCCGAGCCGGTCGACGACCTGGCCCACCACGCGCATGTCGCGCAGCAGCTCCACCTGCGTGTTGATGAAGGGGCCAAGCTCGCGCCCGCTCACCCCGAGGCCGGTCAGCTGGTCAGGATTGTTGACCTCGAAGAACACCCGCGCGGTTGCCGGATAGCGCTTGGGCAGCAGGTTGGCGACAACGGCCGCCACGCCGAATGTGGTGATGAAGATCCCGAAGATGATCCACTTGCGGGCCCAGAGGATCTGCAGGAACTGGCTGAGGCTCATGGTTCAGGATACTCCAATCTCGGCTGACCGGCGGCAGCTCAGAACAGGCGCTCGCGCACGGTCACCATGTCGTCGCGCTGGACCGGGGTCGACATGTCGGCCTCGATGTCGCGCCCGCCCCGCCGCAGGGTGAACCGGCTCGACCCGGTGGGGCCGATCCCGCCCGCTCCGGCGATCAGCTGGCCGACCGTCATGCCCGGACGGATGGGGTAGGCGCCCGGCCGGCCCACGGCGCCCGTGAGGTAGACGAGCTCGGCATCGGGAATGAAGACCGTGTCCCCGGGCTGGAGCACGATGTCGCTGCCCGGCATGCCGCGGCCCAGTTCGTCGAGGTCGACGCGGATCTCCTTGCCGTCTGCCGCCCGGCGGACGATCACGTGATTGGCCCCGTCCGGGCGCACCCAGCCGCTGCGCAGGAGCACGTCGAGCAGGCGGTTGGACCGGTCGAGCGGCACCAGCGTCGGCGCGCCGGCCTTGCCGGCCACGCGCACGAACTTGCTGTTGTATTCCCGCACCTCGACATTGACGATCGGATCGCGCAGGAAGTTGCCAGACACCAGCCGGCGGCGCACCTCGTCCATCAGCTGCAGAACGGTCTTGCCAGATGCCTGCACGGTGCCGATGAGCGGCATCACGATGGTGCCGTCGGGCTTGATCTTGGTGGTGACATCGAACTCCTGCTGGCCGTAGACCAGCACGGTCACCACATCGTCGGGGCCGAGCACATAGGCACGCGGCGTCTCCTGCGCGCGCACCGGGGCGGCGGCCGCACCGAGCGACAGAAGAGCCAGCACCAAAGCCAGCACAAGGGCCGCGAGTGCGGCCCGCAGGGCGGGCCACGCCACCGGGATGGCCGAAAGTGCCGCACCCGAACCCCAAGCCGCTGATTGGTCGCGCATCTCGTCCGTCTCCATCAGGTCCGACCTGCCTTCACTCGGGGCCTCCGCTTCGGATGCCCGCTTCGGATCGACGCTTCGGAGGCCCGTTTCGGATCCTTGGCGTCCCACCCTCGATTCGGGGCCCCGCTTCAGGCTCCGTGCCGTCCAGCGGGGCCAGCCGGGCGTTCATCCAGCCCGGGGCACCCTAGGGCCGAATCCGCCACTCCGCCATGCCCAATGCCGGAGAATGGCCGTGGCCGCAACGCACCCGGCCGGGGCGGCACGGCTTCTGCCGCATATCACGGCGCCTTTTGACAGTCCTTTGCAGTCGGGCAGGAGGGTGCCGCCCGCTGCCCGGTTCAGAACCGGGCACCAATGCCGAGGATCGCCGAGAAGCTGTCATAGTCGAAGTTGGGCCGGCTCGAGTCCCGGTTCTGGTAGTTGAGGTCGAGCGAGGCGCGGAAGTTGCGCCCGATTGAAAGGTCGGCGCCGGCAAACAGCCGGTCGGTATCGGAGTCGACCCCGACAAACTCCGGCGGGACCAGCGGGTTCACCCGGTTGTCGCGCTCGGTGCGCCCGTAGCCGGTGGAAAAGCCGAGCCGTGGAGAGGCGCGATAGGTGAGCACGGCGAGATACTCGTTGACCACCGCGAAGTTGGCGAAGCTGCCGTCGCCGCCCGAGACGGAGCGGCCTGCGGAGAGCCGGGCCCCGAGCCTCGGCCCCGAATAGGCGGCAAGGATGTCCCATGTCAGCCCGTCGAATCCGGGCTGCAGGGGGGAGTTGCTGGTGACCTCGCTCCAGCCGAGCGAGCCGGAGAGCGTGAGGAAGGGCGAGACGCGATAGCTTGCGTTGCCGCCGACGCTCACGAACTCCGTGGCGACCTTCCGGCCGTTCTCCAGGATCTGCCTCGGATAGCGGCTCTTGCCATAGCTTGCGAAGACCCCGACGGTCCCGCGCGGGCCGACCGGTGCGGCAAGGCCGCCATTGATGCCCCACGACCGCGAATTGGCGAACTGTCTCGCGCTGCTGTCGTAGTTGTACCGCCCGGTGTTGACCCCGAAGCTGGTGATCAGCCGCCCGGGCGCGTTGCACCGCCCGGAGAGCGAC
Organism: uncultured Sphingomonadaceae bacterium; assembly: GCA_937995515.1. Taxonomy (GTDB): domain Bacteria; phylum Pseudomonadota; class Alphaproteobacteria; order Sphingomonadales; family Sphingomonadaceae; genus Thermaurantiacus. Next base: position 78,179 of record CALKJZ010000014.1, read on the forward strand.
GCGCCCAGCCGGTCCTGCACGCTCGGCACCCGGTCCTCGAACAGCTCGAGCTGGGTCTGCCGCCGGCTGTAGCCGAGGTCGAGGGCGCCGGCGCAGCGTGGTCCGAGGCGCCACTGCAGCCCGCCCCCGACCCCGACCCGGGCGGAATCAAAGTCCGGGTTGCGGGTGTGGAAGTCCCAGCCGAGGTCGGCATTGAGATAGAGCGACTGGCGGCCCAGCGGATAGCCGAGGCGGACATTGGCCGTGGGCGTGATCCGGAACTCGCTTTCGCGCGTGCCGGCTGCGGTCAGGCGGGTGAACTGGTCGAACCAGGCGAGCTGGAGACTGCCCCCGAAGGAGAGCCCGACACCGGCAAAGACATTGAGCCCCGCGAAGCTGTCGGCATCGTCGCCGAACAGCCGGGCGATCTCGGGCTCTACGGTCTCGGGCGCTGCCGGCTCGGACTGCGCCGGCTCGGCCGGATCGGGAAAGCCCATGCCCGGCGGCTCGAGCGACTGGGTGGGAAAGCCGCCCGGCTCGGCGGGTGCCCGGCCCGGCTGCTGGCCGGGGGTTGCCGGCGGAACCGGCTCCACCTGCGCCTGCGCCGGCACGCCGGCCGCAATGAGCGTTGCCCCGGCCCCTGCCGCAAGCCATGCACGGCCGCTGCGCGCGCCCCGAACCCTCGTCTGCCCCGTCATTGTCGCCACTCCCTGCTGCGCCCGACCCGCGCCGGCTTTGCGCGGGCTGTGGCCCCATGCCTAGCTGGCGCTTTCTGGCCCCCGTGGCCGCTCTGCACAAGATGCGCGGCACGCCGGGCGCCGCGCGCGCACCGCCTATTTCGAACAAATGTGACGGATTTGCAGCAACAGGTGACGGCTGCGGGGGAATTGGCCTAGGAGCGAATCGCGTCTATGCGAGGCAAGCGCAAGCCGCGGCATGCCGTTATCAGCTGGGATCATTGAGGCTTGGTCCGGCAGAACCCGGGCAGATCCGAAGCAGCTCCGAAAGGGGGCCGATCGAACGGGGGGCCGGAGCGGCGTCCCATGCGAGACGCCGGTCAGGTTCTGGGAAAGGCTCGGGATGGACTCGGGATGGACTCGGGATGACATGGGCGAGGAGCGACAATTTCGGGGAGCGGGGGCCACGGGGACAGACGCGGCAGCGCTCAACTGGTGGTTGAACGGGTTTCGAGTGCCGGCTGCCCGGCCCCGGGCCCCGGCAGGTGATGGAGGTCGCCACGACATGCGACGCACAGATGCGACACGGCCGGCTACCGGTGCGGGCGGACCCGAGCGGAGCGGCAACCTGCGCGCGCTCACCTTTCTCGGCCGGCCGAGGCTCGACCCGGACCCCGGGCTTGACCGGCTGCCGCGATTTTCCGTCAGCGCCACCGAGGATCTTGTCGAGGGTGGCCTCGACGAGGCCAAGTCGGCCCCTGACCGGGCCCGGCTCGCCCTTGCCGAGGCGCTGTCGGCCTCCCAGCCCGTCACCTCGCGCGACCGGTTTGCCGGGCGGTTCGACCTGCTCGAGGCGCTGATCGCCGCCGTCGAGCAGCAGCGCGCGCATGTCGTCGTCTATGGCGAGCGGGGGATCGGCAAGACATCGATCATCCACATGTTCGCCGAGGCCGCGCGCGAGGCGCGCTATGTCGTGCTCTACGGCTCGTGCGGGGTGGCGGCCACCTTCGACGACATGTTCCGCTCGTTTGCAGCCCAGCTGCCGCTGCTCTACCACGCTGGCATCTCGCCAACCACGGAAGAGGCCGAGCACCGGCGCACCTTCGCCGACCTTCTCGGCGACTCCCCGGTCGATGCGCGCCGGCTTGCCGAGCTGTTCGGGCAGGTGGTGGGCACGCGGGTGATCGTGGTGCTCGACGAATATGACCGTGTGGCCGACATCAACTTCCGCCGCGAGGTGGCCGAACTCATCAAGAACCTGTCGGACCGGGCGGCCCGCGTGCAGGTCGTGCTCACCGGCGTTGCCTCCAACCTCGAGGAGCTGATCGGCTTCACCCCCTCGATCCGGCGCAACATCGTCGGCCTGCCGGTGGGGCCGATGAGCGAGGCGGAAATGCGCGAGATCCTCGCCAAGGCCGAAAGGGCAACCGGGCTTTCCTTCCCGCCGGAGGCGGCGGACCTCATTGTCACCATGGCCGGTGGATCGCCCTACATGACCCGCTTGCTCGGCCTCAGGTCCGCATCGCGCGCGCTCGATGATGCGCGCGATACGGTCTCGGCCGCAGACGTGATTGCCGGCGCCGAATCGGTGCTCGCCGAGTGGAACAACGGCCTGCCGCGGCGCACGCAGGTGCTGCTTCGCCACCCGGAGGTGCGCTCCGCCTGGCCGATGCTGATTGCAGCGGCCCGCGCCTCGGGCACACCGGATGGCTGGTTCACCGCCGACGATGTGGCAGGCGAGATGGGCGAAGGGGCCGATGCGGAGGCGGTGGGACAACAGCTCGATTCCTATCTCGGCCCCATCGATCTCTTCGACCGGTCCGAAACGACGGCCGGCGATTTCGGGCGCGAGCCACGCTACCGCTTCCGCGCGCAGGGGGTGGCCCAGCTGCTTGCGCTTTCGGCCGCACTTGCGCGGGCCGGCCGCTGAAACGGGGCCGCCGCAGGCCGTCTCATGCGCGGTTTTCCCTGGCTGCAAACGGATCTAGGAACGGGCGGCGAAGGCCAGCCTCAACAGTTGGGAGGTCTCGAACGATGAGCGACACGCGGATCGAACGCCCGGCCGCCGCGGGCGGCAGAAGGCCGGCGCGAGCGCTGGCAGTGGCGCTTGGCGCGGCGACCCTTGTCCTCCTTGCGGCCTGCGGCGACAGGGGGGGCGGAAGCGCGCCCACCGGCCAGGTGGTCGCCCGGCTGAACGGGGAGGACATCACCCAGCTCGAGGTCCAGGCCGAGCTTGCCGCCACCCCGCTGCCGCCCAACATGGACCGCAAGGATGCCGAGCGGATCGCGCTCAACAACATCATCACCCGCCGGATGCTGATGGAAGAGGCCAAGGCGCGCAAACTCGACCAGAGCCCGCAGTTCCAGCAGCAGCAGCGGCGCACCTCCGAGCAGCTGTTCGTGCAGGCGCTGGCGGCCGACATTGCGCGCAAGGTCGAAGACCCGACCATGAACGACGCGGACACGTTCATCCGCGACAACCCCTCGCTGTTCGCCGAGCGCAAGATCTTCATCCTCGACCAGATCCAGTTCGTGCGGCCCGACAATGTGAACGAGCTTCCGCTCGCCCAGGCCAAGACCATGGCAGACGTGGAAAAGGTGCTGAGCGACGCCAAGATTGAGTATCGCCGCCTGCCGGCCTCGCTCGATTCGCTCGGCGCCAACCCGGCGTTCATCGCCGAGGTGGTCAAGGTGCTCGAAAAGAACCCGCGCGAGGTGTTCGTGTTCGCCAACCAGCAGCCGGGCGCGCCGGCGCCCGTGGTCACGGTGAACCAGGTGGTCGAGACGCGGATCGTGCCCTTCACCGGCGACCGTGCCCGCCAGTTTGCCACCAACTTCCTGCGCCAGCAGAGTGTGCAAAAGGCGCTTGCCGACGAGGTGCGGCGCCAGCAGGAGGCAGCGAAGGCCAAGGTCGTCTACCAGGAGGGCTGGGGCCCGCCGGAGGCCCCGCAGGCCGCAGACGCCGCGCAGGGGATTGCCGAGGCGGCGACCCCGGAGACGGCCACCCGCCTCGCCCCGCCGGCCAGCACCGGCGACGCGGCCAAGCCGGCCCCGGCCGGCGGCAACTGAACAGACGCAGCGTGCGGCCCCGCCGGCCCCTGCGGACGGCGGGGAGCGGCCGCCGGCATCTTGGGGGAACAGCATGAGCAAGAGGCGTGGCATCATCCTTGCAGGCGGCAGCGGTACCCGCCTCTATCCACTCACACGCCCGGTCTCGAAGCAGCTCATGCCGGTCTATGACAAGCCGATGATCTACTATCCGCTCTCGGTGCTGATGCTCTCGGGCGTGCGCGAAATCCTCGTCATCACGACGCCCTCCGACCAGCCGGCCTTCCAGGCGCTGCTGGGCGACGGCCGCGACTGGGGACTTGCCATCTCATGGGCCGTGCAGCCGTCGCCCGGCGGGCTTGCGCAGGCCTATCACATCGGTGCGGACTTCGTCGGCGACCGGCCCTCGGTGCTGATCCTTGGCGACAACATCTTCTACGGCCACGGCCTGCCCCAGCTGCTGCGCCGCGCCGATGCGCGCGAATCGGGTGCGACGGTGTTCGGCTACTGGGTGAAGGATCCGCAGGCCTATGGCGTGGTGAGCTTCGACTCCCAAGGCCGTGCCGAGACAATCGAGGAGAAGCCGGCGCAGCCGCGCAGCAATTTCGCCGTCACCGGCCTCTATTTCTACGACGGCCGCGCCGTGGAGTTCGCCGCCGGGCTCGTGCCGTCGCAGCGCGGCGAGCTCGAGATCACCGATCTCAACCGCCGCTATCTCGAGGCCGGCCAACTGCACGTGGAGATGATGGGCCGCGGATTTGCGTGGCTCGACACCGGAACCCACACGAGCCTTCTCGATGCCGGCCTTTACGTGCGGATCATCGAGGAGCGGCAGGGCCTCAAGATCTCCTGCCCCGAGGAAATTGCATGGCGCCAGGGCTTCATCGACGACGAGGGCCTGCGCCGGCTGGCCGAGCCGCTGCGCAAGTCCGGCTATGGCGAGTATCTCCTCGCCCAGCTGGAGCGCGGGCGGTGACGGCGTCGGCTGCCGCCGCGCGGCTGGAGGTGGAGCCGCTGGGCCTGCCCGGGGTGGTGAAGCTCACCCCGCGGGTGTTCGGCGATGCGCGCGGCTTCTTCCTCGAAAGCTTCAACCGCGAGGTGTTCGCAGCCGCCGGCCTGCCGACCGACTGGGTGCAGGACAACCACAGCCGCTCGGTCCGCGGCGTGCTGCGCGGGCTCCACTATCAGCTGGAGCAGCCGCAGGGGAAGCTGGTGCGGGTGGCGCGCGGCGCGGTGTTCGATGTGGCCGTCGATGTCAGGCGATCCTCGCCCACCTTCGGCCAATGGGCCGGCACCGAGCTCTCCGATGCGAACCACGCGATGCTCTACGTGCCGCCGGGCTTTGCCCACGGCTTCCTCGTCCTCTCCGAGACCGCGGACTTCTGCTACAAATGCACCACGCTGTGGCACCAGCCGTCGGACCGGGCGCTGCGCTGGGATGATCCGGCCATCGGCATCGCCTGGCCGCTCGACCGGCTGGAGGGGCGGCCCCCGACGCTCGCCCCACGCGATGCGGCAGCGCCGCTGCTGGCCGAGGCCGAGGTCTTTCTGTGAGGGTGCTGGTGGCAGGCGGAGGCGGCCAGCTCGGTCGGGCGCTCACCTCGGAGGCGCCGGGCGGCTGGGAGGTGGTGGCCCCGGCGCGGGCCGAGTTCGATGCCGCCGAGCCGGGCGCGGCCGAGGCCTGGCTTGGCGCCACCGGCGCGAGGCTGCTGGTGAACGCGGCCGCCTACACGGCGGTGGACCGCGCAGAGTCCGAGCCCGAGGCCGCCCTGCGCGCCAATGGCGTGGCCCCCGGCCTTCTTGCGCGTGCCGCCAAGGCCGCGGGCGCGGACTTCATCCATGTCTCGACCGACTTCGTGTTCGACGGGTCGGCCTCGCGCCCGATTCCGCCTTCGGCCACGCCCGCGCCGCTCGGCACCTATGGCGCCACCAAGCTCGAGGGCGAGCGCCGGGCTCTGGCGGGGCACCCCGGCGCGCTGGTGGTGCGCACGGCATGGGTCTACGCCGCCGGGGGCCGCAACTTCGTGCGCACCATGCTGCGGCTGATGGGCGAGCGCGACTCGGTGCGGGTGGTGGCAGACCAGGTGGGAACGCCCACCCACGCGCCATCCCTTGCGCGGGCGATCTTCGCGCTGGCACAGGCCGGCGCACGCGGGATCCTCCACTGGACCGACGCAGGCGTTGCCTCCTGGTATGACTTTGCCGTCGCCATCCAGGAGGAGGCGCAGGCGCTCGGGCTCCTCGACCGCGCCGTCCCGGTTTACCCGATCCGCACCGAGGACTATCCCACCCCGGCCCGGCGGCCGGCCTATTCGGTGCTCGACAAGACCGAAGCCTGGGGGATTGCAGGCCCGGCGCGGCACTGGCGCGCCGAGCTGCGCGACTGTCTTTGCGAGATGAAGGAGCAACCGTGAGCCATGCGCCCCGCCATCTGCTGGTCACCGGAGGGGCCGGCTTCATCGGCGCCAACTTCGTGGCCCACTGGCGCACCCGCCACCCCGAAAGCCGGATCGTGGTGCTCGACCTCCTCACCTATGCCGGAAACCGAGCCAATCTCGACGGCGTGCCGGACATCCACTTCGTCCGGGGCGACATTCTCGACCAGCCGCTCGTCGAGCAGTTGCTGCGCGACCATGCACTCGATGGCATCGTCCACTTCGCAGCCGAAAGCCATGTCGACCGCTCGATCCTCGGCCCGGACGCCTTCATCACCACCAATGTGCTTGGAACCCACGCCCTGCTGAAGGCGGCGCGCGCGGTGTGGCTGTCCGGCTCGGGGGTGCCACACCGCTTCCATCATGTCTCAACCGACGAGGTCTACGGCACGCTCGGGCCCGCCGACCCGGCATTCACCGAGACCACGCCCTATGCGCCCAACTCGCCCTATTCGGCCTCCAAGGCAGCCTCCGACCATCTGGTCCGCGCCTATGCGCACACCTACGGACTCGAGACCACAACCTCCAACTGCTCGAACAACTATGGCCCCTTCCAGTTCCCGGAAAAGCTGATCCCGCTGTTCCTCATCAACGCGCTGGAGGGGCGCCCGCTGCCGATCTACGGCGATGGCATGCAGGTGCGCGACTGGCTCCATGTCGCCGACCATTGCGAGGGCATTGCGCGCGTGCTCGAGGCCGGGCGGGCGGGCGAATGCTACAACATCGGCGGCGGCGCCGAGCTGCCCAACATCCGGGTGATCGACACGCTTTGCGCGCTTGTGGATGCCGCCTTTGCGGCCGACCCCGGCCTTGCCGCCCGCTTTCCCTGCGCGCCCGCAGCGGCAGGGCGGCCGAGCGCAAGCCTCAAGACACATGTGACCGACCGCCCCGGCCACGACCGGCGCTATGCCATCAACTGCGACAAGGCGATGGCCGAGCTCGGCTACCGGCCCTTGCACGACTTCGGGCGCGGCCTTGCCGAGACGATCGCCTGGTATCTCGCCAACGAGGGCTGGTGGCGCGCCGTGCAGGACGGCTCCTATCGCGCCTGGGTGGATGCCAACTACGCCAACCGGTAACCGGGCGCGGCGGCGGTGAGCGCCCGCCGTCCGCGCCTCGCCCGCGTGGCCGGCCGGGTTCGCGCGCACGCCAACCTGCTCATGGCACTCGTGATGCTGGTGGTGGTGGCGCTGGCCGCCGCCGCCCTCGCCGAGATCCTGCGGGAGGTGACGCTTGCCGACGTTGCGGCGGCCATCGGCCGGATCACGCCGCAGCAGATCCTCACGAGCCTGGGGCTGACCGCGGTCAGCTACCTGCTCCTCACCTTCTACGACGTGCTCGCGCTCGACATGATCGGCAGCCAGCGGCCCTACCGCTATGCCGCGCTCGCCGGCTTTTCCGCCTATGCGATGAGCCACAATCTGGGCTTCGCCCCGGTAACAGGCGGGACGGCGCGCTGGCGGGCCTATCGCGGCTCGGGCCTGCCCGCGACCGACGTGGCGCGCGTGGTGGTGATTGCCGGGGTCACGCTGTGGCTCGGCATTTTCCTGCTGCTCGCCTTCGTCCTGCTGCTGGTGCCCGGCACGCTCCGGGTGCAGAATGCCACCATCCCGCACGGCTGGCAGGCGACGATCGGGGCCTTGGTGCTCGCCGCCATCCTCGTCTATCTCGTCGCCTGCTTCCGGCGGACGGGGCCGATCTCCGTCTTCGGCTGGCATCTGCCGCTGCCCACGCCCCGCCAGGCGCTGCTGCAGTTCCTCCTCGCGGCAAGCGACATTGTGCTTGCAGGCGCGGCCCTCCTCGTGCTCGTGCCCGGCGCTTCGGCTGAAGCCTCGCCCGCGTTCCTCATGGCCTATGTGGTGGCGGTGGTGGCAGCCTTTGTGAGCCACGCGCCCGGCGGAATCGGCGTGTTCGAGGCGGTCATCCTCGTCACCTTCCCGCAGGTCGACAAGGCGGCGATGGTCTCTGCCCTCATCCTTTATCGCGCGATCTACTACTGGCTTCCGTTCCTCGTGGCGCTTTTGTGCCTGTTCCTGAACGAGGTGCGGCTGTGGCGGCGGGCAAAGGCGGTGCCGCCTGTTCAGATTCCGTAAACGCCCGAGGGCCTAAGCCCGTTCCATCACCCTCTGACCCCTTCTCGAAGGCCTCCTGCACCCTGGTGCGGGAGGCTTCTTTTCTGGCCGCGGCCAGTGCCGCCCGGGTCGCTCAGCTGATCATCGCCCGCAGCATCCAGGCGGTCTTCTCGTGCACCTGCATGCGCTGGGTCAGAAGGTCGGCGGTTGGCTCGTCGTGCGCCGCATCGGCCAGCGGGAAGATCGCGCGCGCGGTGCGCACCACCCTTGCCTGGTCGTCGGCGAGGTCACGCACCATCTCCTCGGCCGAGGGAACTCCGGTCGGCTCCTTGACGCTCGAAAGCCGGGCGAACTCGGAATAGCTGCCCGGCGCCCAGGCGCCGAGCGCGCGGATCCGCTCGGCGATCTCGTCGACCGCGAGCGCGAGCTCGGTATACTGGGTCTCGAACATCTGGTGCAGCGTGTTGAACTGCGGGCCGGTCACGTTCCAGTGATAATTATGGGTCTTCAGATAGAGCGTGTAGGTATCGGCGAGCAGGCGCGACAGGCCCTCGGTGATGGCTTGGACGGTCTCGGGCGCGATCCCGAGGTCTGCAACGACGCCCGCGGGCACGCCTTCAGGCGTATCGGCCATGGATCTTTCCTTTCATGCTGGTGGGACCCCAAATGTGGGGCCGGAGGCTGCATGTGGCAAGGCTTGCCGCCGGCGCGGCACCTGGCCCGGCCCGCAGGGGCGCCCCGCAGGCGCCAGCGGCTGAAGGCCGGCCAAATCCGCCTCCGGCCGTGCGGCGGCGGCCCATCCGCCGCGCGTGGCCGGGCCGCGGGCAGGAAAGGTGGCTGGCGGGATGGCGCGGGCAGGGCTAAGCCCAGTGGCCCAACCCCGCGCGAACGACGGAAAGCCGAACGAGTTGGATATTTTTCTCGAGATGGAGGCCGCCGTCGAGGCGGCGCTCGCGCCGCTGGTGGACGACGGAACGCTCCGCGCCGATGCGCTCGCATCGCTCGGCCCCCTTGTGGAGCCGCCGCGCGACCCCGCGCACGGCGAGCTTGCCACCAGCGCCGCGCTAGCGCTTGCCAGGGCCGCGCGCGCCAACCCGCGCGAGCTGGCCGCCCGGATGGCGATGGCGCTTGCCCGCGACCCGCGGGTGGCAAGCGCCGAGGTGGCCGGGCCGGGGTTCGTGAACCTGCGCCTTGCTCCCGCCGCGTGGGACGATCTGCTCGTCGCCATCCTCGCAGCCGGTGCCGCCTATGGCCGCGGCGCGCCTGCAGGCGCGGTCCTTCCGGTCAACATCGAGTTTGTCTCGGCCAATCCCACCGGCCCCATGCACATGGGCCATTGCCGGGGCGCCGTGGTGGGAGACGCGCTCGCCAACCTGCTGGCCTTTGCCGGCCACGAGGTGGTGCGCGAATATTATGTGAACGATGCCGGCGCACAGGTCGACGTGCTCGCCCGCTCGGCGCATCACCGCTACCGCGAGGCACTCGGCGAGGAGGTCGGCGAAATCCCGGCCGGGCTCTACCCGGGGGCGTATCTGCAGCCGGTCGGCGCAGCGCTTGCCGCCGAGTTCGGCGACCGGTTCCGGGCTGCGCCCGAGGCGGAGTGGCTGCCGCTGTTCCGCAAGCGCGCCGTGGCTGCCATGATGGACCTCATCCGCGCCGACCTACAGGCGCTTGGCATCCGCCACGACATCTTCTCCTCCGAGGCCGAGGTGCTCGCCTCGGGCGCGCCGCAGGCGGCCGAGGCCGAGCTGCGCGCCCGCGGGCTGGTCTATGACGGGGTGCTCGAGCCGCCCCGCGGCGAGCCCTCGGACGACTGGGCGCCGACCGAGCTGCCGCTGTTCCGCTCGACCGCCTTCGGCGACGATGTGGACCGGCCGATCCGCCGGGCCGACGGAAGCTGGACCTATTTCGGTGTCGATCTCGCCTATCACCGCGCCAAGGCGGCCCGGTCCTCGGCCATGATCGACATCTGGGGCGCGGACCATTCCGGCACCGTGCGGCGGATCGTGGGCGCGGTCGAGGCGCTGACGGACGGGCGCGTGCCGCTCGACGTGAAGCTCGTGCAGATGGTGCGGCTGTTCCGCGCCGGCGAGCCGGTGCGCATGTCGAAGCGGGCGGGCGATTTCGTGACCCTGCGCGAGGTGGTGGACGAGGTGGGCCCGGGCGTGGTCCGCTTCATGATGCTCACCAAGCGGCCCGAGGCGATGCTCGACTTCGATTTCGCCTCCGTTGTCGAACAGTCGCGCGAGAATCCGGTCTTCTATGTCCAGTATGCGCACGCCCGGATCCGGTCGGTGGAGCGGCGGGTGGCCGAATCCGGGATCGTGCCCGTCGATCCGCCGCCGCTTGCGCGGCTCGATGCGGACGAGCGGGCGCTGGTGCGCCAGCTCGCCGCCTGGCCGCGCACGGTGCGCATGGCGGCCGATGCCCACGAGCCGCACCGGATCGCCTTCTTCCTCCACGAGGTGGCAGCGGGCTTCCATGCGCTCTGGAACCGCGGCAACGATGACCCGGCGCTCCGGCTGTTCGTGCCGGACGATCCGGGCCTGCTCGCCGCGCGGCTCGCGCTTGCGCGCGCGACCGCACAGGTCCTGCGCCTCGGCCTTGGCATTCTCGGCGTGGAGCCGGCCGAGGAGCTGCGCTGATGGCGCGCAGGCCCTCGCCCGCGCGCGAGGCCGGCCGCATGGCCGGGGATGCCGATGGCGCCCGCCTGCCGCCCTGGCTGGAGGAGGCCGAGCCCGACGACGAGGGCCCCACCCACACGCTGGTCGGCCGCGGCACGCTGTGGCTCATCCTTGGCGGGCTGCTGCTCCTGCTGCTGGGCGTTGCCGGCGGCGTGCTCCTGAGCGTGCGGCGCGACACGGGCCCAATCGCCCCCGTGCCGGGTGCGGACGTGCCGCTCATCCGCGCGCCGGGGCCGTGGAAGCAGCCGGCCGACGGCCTGCCGGGCACGGAGGGGCGGCCGGTGGAAGGCCAGGGGCAGATCCTGTTCGATGCGGGAACGGGTGCCGCGCCCGAGGCGGCAATCGACGTGACCCGCCTGCCCGAGGAGCCAATGCTGCCCGGTGCGGAGCCGCCCGGCACGCCCGCGCCGCCGCCTGCGCCCTCGCCCGGCCGGCCGACCGTGCTCCTGCCCGATCCGCCCGCGGCACCCCGCCCGGCTGCGCCCGAGGCAGCCGCCGAGCCCGCCGAGGCGAGGCCCGGGGCCGCGGCGCCGGCGCCGCCGGCACCGGCTGGCCCGCCGGCAACGGTGCAGCTCGGCGCCTATTCCAGCGCCGCGCGTGCCCGCGAGGCGTTCGAGATGCTTGCCGCGCGCCACCAGCCGCTCGCCGGCCTTGCGCCACAGGTGATGCCGGTTGCGCGCGCGGACGCGCCGACGCTCCACCGGCTGCGGGTCCGCCTGCCAGACCGGGCCGCTGCAGACCGGCTGTGTGCGCGGCTCGCGGTTGCGGGTGACGCCTGCACGGTCGTCGAATGAGCGCTCAGCCCTCCACGACAACCCGGAAGCGCCCGGCCGGTGCGCCGGCCGCCATGGTCCAGCCGCGCTCGGCGGCGAGCGCGGGAATGTCGCGGCCTGCAGCCGGGTCGTCGGCGAGGAGCTCGTAGTGCCCGGGCCCGAGCCGGCGGACCGCAGCGGCAAGGCGGAGCGCGGGAAGCGGGCAGGCAAGTCCGCGGGCATCGATGCGCCGCCACGGCGCCGTGCCTGCCCGTGGCGCGGGGTCGTCGGCGTCGGCCGGGGTTGGCGCGGCGTTATTGATAGCTTGCCCGGGCATCATCGCGCTTCCTAATCGGCGCCATTGGCGAAGGGGAGGCCTAATGTTTCGCGAGGATGTGCTGAAGGGCCAGAAGATCCTGGTGACGGGCGGCGGCACCGGCCTTGGCCGGTCGATGGCCGAGGCCTATGCCGCCCACGGGGCCGAAGTGGTGATCTGGGGCCGGCGCGGCCCGGTGCTGGAAGAGGCAGCGGAGGAGATCCGCGCTAAGACCGGCGGCAAGGTGACACCGCAGGCGGTGGACATCCGCAACCCGAGCGCGATCGACGAGGCGATGGAGGCGATCTTCGCCGAGGGCCCGCTCACCGGCCTCGTCAACAATGCGGCGGGCAATTTCATCAGCCGCACCGAGGATCTGTCGGCCAATGCCTTCAACGCGATCGCCTCGATCGTGGCGCACGGCACCTTCAACACCACGGTGGCGGCCGGCCGGCGCTGGATCGCAGGCGGGCACCGCGGCAATGTGATCTCGATTGTGACCACCTGGGTGTGGACCGGCTCGCCGTTTACCGTGCCGTCGGCCATGTCGAAGGCCGGGGTTGCGGCCATGACGCAGAGCCTCGCCGTGGAATGGGGCCCCAGAGGCATCCGGCTGAACGCGATCGCCCCCGGCCCCTTTCCCACCAAGGGCGCGTGGGAGCGGCTGATGCCCGAGCCGCTCGCGCGAAAGACCGGTGCCGGCACGGGCGCAGGCAGCATTCCGCTGCGCCGGATGGGCGACCATTCCGAGCTTGCCAATCTTGCCGTGTTCCTGATGGCCCCGGGATGCGACTATCTGACCGGCGAGGTGATCGCCATCGACGGTGGACAGTGGCTTGCCACCTCCGGCAATTTCCACAGCCTCACCAACCTCGACGACAGCGACTGGGAGATGATCCGCGCCGCCATCCAGGCCACCAATGCGGCAGACCGGGCGAAGCGGACCACCTGAGCGCGCACTGACAGGAAGCCGGGCCGTGCCATGAGCCTCAATCTTGTCCTGCTCCTTCTCGCGCTGGTGGCTGCAGCGGGTGCGGTCTACATGGCCTGGGGCATCGGCCGGCTGAAGGCCCGGCGCGAGGCGCGCGTGCGGCAGGAGGAGGAGGCAGCGCTTGCCGCCCGGCGTGCGGCCGGGATCCCCGATCCGCCCCCGCCGCCGCCGCAGCGCAACCGCTTTCGCGGCACCTGATCTGCCGCTGCGGCCGCGGGCCCGCAGCGGCACGTCGGGAGGCTCCGGATGCCGTGCCTGAACCCCTTTTGGCGCCATGGGCGCAGGAGACGACATGACCCCTGTTGATCCGCTTGGCATCCTTGCGATCCTTGTCGTGGCAGCGGCGCTTCTTGTTGCCCTGGTGCTGCTTCGCAGCCGGCGCGCAGGGGCACCCGCCGAGCCGGATGCAGCCGCCAGCCCCGCAGCGGCAGCTGCAGCGCCGCCCGAAGAGGTGCCGAGCCCGTTCCTCCCCGCCCCCGAGGGCGAGCCCGACGACCTGCGTCAGATCAAGGGGATCGGCCCCAAGCTTGAGGCGCGGCTCCGGGAGCTTGGGGTGTTTCACTTCCGGCAGATCGCGGCCTGGACGCCCGAGCAGCTGGCGCTGGTCGATGCCGAGCTCGGCCAGTTCCAGGGCCGGCCCGAGCGGGACCAGTGGCAGAGCCAAGCCCGCTTTCTCGCGGCCGGCGACGTGAAGGGCTACGAGGCCGCGCACGGCAAGCTCGGCCCGGGCCGCTGAGCCGGGAGCCGACCCGGATGAGCCCAGCCGTGCCCGCGCCGGCCGACCGCCGCGCGCTCGCCTTCATCTTCCTCACCGTGTTCATCGACATGCTCGGCTTCGGGCTGGTCATTCCCGTGCTGCCGGTGCTGGTGGCCACGCTCTCCGGCCGCGACCTGTCGCAGGCAACCGCGATCGGCGGCTGGCTCATCATGAGCTTTGCCTTTGCCCAGTTCCTGTTCGCGCCGCTGCTCGGCAACCTGTCCGACCGGTTCGGCCGGCGCCCCGTGCTCCTGCTTTCGATGGCCGGCCATGGCCTTGCCTATCTGCTCGCGGCGGCTGCGCAGGCGATCCCGGTGCTGTTTGCCGCGCGCGTGCTCGCAGGCGCCACAGGTGCCAGCTATTCGACCGCCTATGCCTATATTGCCGACGTGGCCCCGGCGGAGCGCCGCGCGCAGGAGTTTGGCCTCATCGGTGTCGCCTTCGGGCTCGGCTTCATCTTCGGGCCCGCGCTCGGCGGCATTCTCGGCGCCGCCGACGACCGTCTGCCCTTCCTTGCAGCGGCCGCGCTCTCGGCGGTCAACTGCGTGTTCGGCCTGTTCGTTCTGCCCGAGAGCCTGCCGGGGGCGCGGCGCCGCGCCTTCGACTGGCGCCGCGCCAACCCGCTGGGCGCCTTCCGACACCTCGGCAGCCTCGGACCATCGCTCATCCGGCTGGCCATGGTGCTGTTTCTCTGGAGCCTCGCGCTGCAGGCGCTGCACGGCATCTGGAGCTATGTCGCCGCGTGGCGCTACGGCTGGTCGCCCTTCGAGGTGGGCGTGTCGCTTGCCGCGGTGGGCGTGGCGGCGGTTGCCGTCAACGGGCTCCTGGTGCGGCGCTCGGTGCGCCGCTTCGGCGAATCCGCAACCGTGGTGATCGGTCTTTCGGCGGGCCTTCTTGCCTTCCTCCTCTACGCGCTGGCAGACCGGCCGGCGCTGGCGTTCGTCGCGATCGGCGTCGGCGCGCTTGGCGGGCTGATCGTGCCAGCCATGCAGGCGCTGATGACGCGCGAGGTGCCGCCCAGTGCGCAGGGCGAGCTGCAGGGCGGCATTTCCGCGCTCAACAGCCTCAGCATCATCATCGGCCCGCCCATGTTCGCGCAGATCTTTGCGCATTTCACGGCTCCCGATGCCCCGGTCGTGCTGGCCGGTGCGCCGTTCATCGTCGCATTCGCGCTTGCGGCCCTGGCGCTTGGGCTGTTCCTCGCCTCGAGGCCGCTCGCCCTGCGGGCGGCGCGCCGCCCGGCCGAATGACAAGGGCCGCCTGGGGCGCCTACTGGCAGGAGGCACGGGCCGATTCCTGCCTGCCGGGCGCGCCGCCGGCGGTTGCGTCGGCGCTCGAGGCAGGATGGCAGGCCTTTGCCCTTACGCTGCCCGCCGGGGCGGAGGTGCTCGATCTCGGCACCGGTGCCGGCGCGGTGCCGCGGGCGATGCTTGGTGTGCGCCCCGATCTCCGAATCACGGGGATCGATTCGGCACCCTTGCCCGAAGGCGGGCCCGGCTTTGTCCGCATGGGCGGCGTCGCCGCCGAGGCGCTGCCCTTCGCAGCGGGGGCATTTGCTGCGATCACCAGCCAGTTCGGGGTCGAATATGCGCCGCCCGCCGCGCTCGCCGAGGCGGCGCGCGTGCTCGCCCCCGGCGGGCGGCTGCGGTTCGTGGTGCACCATCGGGGCAGCCGGGCCTTGGCACACAACCGCGCGCGGCTGGCCGCCATGGCAGCGATGCGCGAGGCCGGGCTGTTCCGGCTCGCGCGCATGGCAACGATCGGCGCGGGCGACCGGGCGGTCTCGGCGGCGGTCGAGGCCTCGCTGAGCGCGCATGCGGGGCAGGCCATCGTGCACGAGCTTCCCGCAGCGCTTGCCGGGGCGCTGCGTGCGCCGCGCCCGCTCGAGGCGATCGGCGCCATCGAGGCTGCGGCGGCGGACGAGATGGACCGGCTGGCCTCGATGATGCGCGCCGCACGCGACGCCGAAGGTGCGGCCGACATGGCGCGCGCGCTCGGGCACGCCGGGCTTCCGGCGCAGGTGGCCGTGCTGGAGGCGGCGGGCGAGGGGTCGCTCGCCTTCGTGATCACCGCCGGCTGACCGCCCCGGCGCGGGCCCGCAGCCGCTTTTCCACCTCCACGGCGAGGAACAGGACGAGGCCGATGCCGATCACGCGCAGGCCATCGGCGAGCGCGACCGGCCGTGTGTCGAACAGGGCCTGGAGCGGCGGCCAGAAGGTGAGCGCAAGCTGCGCCACGATCGTTGCACCGACCCCGAAGAGCACGGCTGGCGTGCCGAGAAGCCCCTGCCGCGTGAGCGACGGGCCGTGCGCGTATCGCACCGCGAAGAGATAGAAGATCTCCATCACCACCAGCGCGTTGACGACCAGCGTCCGCGCCTCCTCGAGGGTGAGGCCGCGCGCCTTGGCATCGGTGTAGATGGCCAGCACGCCGGCCACGAACAGCAGCGACACGAACAGGATCCGCCACATGAGCGCGGCGGTGAGCAGCGGCTGGTCGGGCGGGCGCGGCGGGCGGCGCATGATCCCCGGCTCGGCCGGCTCGAAGGCGAGCGTGAGGCCGAGCGCGACGGCGGTGACGGTGTTCACCCAGAGGATCTGCAGCGGCGTGATGGGAAGCGCGATGCCGAGTGCCAGGGCCGCGAGCAGCACGAGCGCCTCGCCGGCGTTGGTCGGCAGGGTCCAGGCGATGACCTTGCTGATGTTGTCGTGGACGGTGCGCCCCTCGCGCACGGCGGCTGCGATCGAGGCGAAATTGTCGTCGGCCAGCACCATGTCGGAGACCTGCCGCGCCGCCTCGCTGCCCTTGGCGCCCATGGCGATGCCGATGTCGGCGCGCTTGAGGGCCGGCGTGTCGTTCACGCCGTCGCCCGTCATGGCGGCAAAATGGCCAGCACGCTGATAGGCCTCGAGGAGCCGCAGCTTGTCGGCCGGCGAGGTGCGGGCAAACACCACCACCTCGGCGATCGCGCGTCCGAGGGCGGCATCGTCGAGCCTGGCGAGATCCGCGCCGGTCAGCACGGCCGGGTCCTCGCCAAGCCCGAGCTCGCGGGCGATGGCGCGCGCGGTCATCGCGTGGTCGCCGGTGATCATCGCGATGTGGATGCCCGCGGTGCGGCATTGCGAAACCGCCTCGACCGCCTCGGGCCGTGGCGGGTCGATGAAGCCGGCAAGGCCGAGGAAGCGGCAGCCGCCGCCGATGTCGGCCGCCGTGATCCGCGCCAGCCCGGGGGCCGGCTTTTCGGCAAAGGCCAGCACGCGCAGGCCGCGTGCGGCGAGCCTGTCGGCGGCGTCGAGCCAGGCGGCGGCGTGGAGCGGAAGGTCGCCGCCGTCGCCGGCCAGGCGATCCGAGATTGCAAGGATGGCTTCGGGCGCACCCTTGAGGTGCACGGTCGCCCCGCCTTCGGGCCCGGTGTCGAGCGAGGCCATGATGCGCGTGGCCGGGTCGAACGGCATGAGGTCCAGCCGCGCGTGCGCCTCGCGGGTGGGCTCGGGGTCGAGCCCCGCCTTGGCGGCAAGGCTGACCAGCGCGGCCTCCATCGGATCGCCCACCGCGGCCCAGCCGGCGCCGGTCTCCCGCAGCCCGGCATCGCTTGCAAGGAGGCCCGCCAGCGCCAGCGCCCGGGCGGGCCCGCTTTCCGGTTCGATGCGGCCGTCGGGCGCAAGCCCGGCCCCGCTCACCGCAGCCGGGCCTGCAGAGGTCTGAAGCGCGGTCACGGTCATCTCGTTGCGGGTGAGCGTGCCGGTCTTGTCGGAGGCGATGACCGACACGCAGCCCAGCGTCTCGACCGCAGGCAGCCGGCGGATGAGCGCCTTGCGTGCGGCCATGCGCTGCACGCCGATTGCAAGCGTCACCGTCATCACCGCCGGAAGCCCCTCCGGGATCGCTGCAACCCCGAGCGCGACCATCAGCATGAAGGCCTCGTCGAGCGGCTCGCCGCGGACCAGCAGCGCAAACAGGAAGGCACCGGCGCTCAGGAGCAGGATGAGGAGCGACAGCCGGCGTGCAAAGCCGGCCATCTGCTGCACCAGCGGGGTGGCGCGGGTCTCGATGGTCGCCAGCATCCCGCTGATCCGGCCGAGCTCGGTGGCAGCCCCGGTTGCCACCACCACCCCCAGCCCCTGGCCCGAGGTGACGAGCGTGCCGGCGTGCGCCATGCCGGCCCGGTCCCCGGGCGGGGCATCGGGCGCGGCAGTGGCGCCGGTCTTTTCCACCGGCACCGATTCGCCGGTCAGCAGCGACTCGTCGATTCGGAGGAGGCGCGCCTCCACCAGCCGCATGTCGGCCGACACCCGATCGCCCGCCTCGAGCAGCAGGATGTCGCCGGGCACCACATCCGCGGCCGGAATCTCCACCCGCGTGCCATCGCGGACGACGACGGCCCTTGGTGCCAGTATCTGCCCGATGGCGGCAAGTGCGCGCTCGGCGCGGCCTTCCTGCACCAGCCCGATGACGGCATTGGCCACGACGACGGCGAAGATGACCGCGGCATCGACGGCATGATCGAGCAGCAGCGACAGGAGCCCGGCTGCGACCAGGAAGAGGATGAGCGGATTGCGCACCTGCTCGAGGATCCGTGCAAGAAGGCCCGGCGGCGGCGGCTCTGGCAGACGGTTGGGCCCGCAGCGGCTCAGCCTCGCGCGCGCCTCCGCCCCGGAAAGCCCCGCGTGCCGGTCGGTTCCGAAATGGCGAAGCGCGGCCGAGGCCGGCTTTGCATGCCACCGGGGGGTGCCTTCGCGCGTCGGTGGCGCCGCCTCGGAGGGTCTCTGTTGCATGGCTGACATCTTCCCCTGCCATGGCGTAGCCTGACGCGGCAATCCACCGGCAGGAGAGAGGAGCCATGCACAGCCCGCAACCGCAGGCGCCCGCCGGAGGGGCGCACGCAAGGCTGCTGGAGCTGGCCCGGGGGCATGCGCCGCTGGTGACCGCCGTCGTTCATCCGGTCGATCCGGTCTCCCTCGCCGGGGCACTCGATGCGGCGGCCATGGGGCTCATGTCGCCGGTGCTCGTCGGCCCGCAGGCCAAGATCGAGGCGGCGGCCGAAGCTGCCGGGCGCGCGCTCGCCGGCATCGAGCTGGTGCCAACCCCGCACAGCCACGCCGCCGCCGATGCTGCGGTCGCGCTCGTGCACCAGGGCCGGGCCGAGGCGCTGATGAAGGGTTCGCTGCACACCGACGAGCTGATGGCAGCCGTCGTCGGCGAGGGCGGGCTGCGCACCGGCCGGCGCGCGAGCCATGTGTTCGCGCTCGACGTGCCGAGCTATCCCAAGCTGCTGTTCATCACCGATGCCGCGATCAACATCGAGCCCACGCTCGAGGCCAAGGCCGATATCGTGCAGAACGCCATCGATCTCGCCCGGGCGCTCGGGATTGCGACGCCCAAGGTCGCGATCCTCGCTGCGGTCGAGACGGTGAGCTCGCGCATGCGCTCGACCCTCGATGCCGCGGCCCTGTGCAAGATGGCCGATCGCGGGCAGATCGCCGGCGGGCTGCTCGATGGCCCGCTTGCCTACGACAATGCAATCTCGGCCGAGGCGGCCCGGGCCAAGGGCATCGTCTCCGAGGTGGCCGGCGACCCGGACATCCTGCTCGCGCCCAACATCGAGAGCGGGAACATGATTGCCAAGCAGCTCATCTGGCTGGCCGGCGCGCGGTCGGCCGGCATTGTCCTTGGCGCGCGCGTGCCGGTGATGCTGACCAGCCGGTCCGACGATGCCGGGGCGCGCGCGGCCTCGGCCGCGCTCGCCCTGCTGTTCGCGCGCGCGCCGCGCCCGCCGGTGACGGCATGAGCGGCGAGGCCGGGGCGGCCGGGCCGGACGCGCCCGCCGGGCATATCCTCGTCGTCAACGCCGGCTCGTCGAGCCTCAAGTTCGCGCTGTTCGGACGCGAGGGGGAGGAGCGCCAGCTCGCCGGTGCGATCGACTTCGGCACCGGGCCGCCGCGGCTCTCGGCCTCCGGCCCGCTCGCCGATCGCCTTCAGGGCCGGGCGCCGCCGCCGGCGGGCGACATGGCAGCAGCGGTTGCCTTCCTGCTTGAGGCGCTCGGCGTTGCAGACGGGCAGACACCGCTGTGCGCGGCCGGGCACCGCATCGTCCATGGCGGGGCGGAGTTCGATGCTCCCGTGCGGCTCGGGCCCGACACGCTCGACCGGCTGGACGCGCTGGTGCCGCTTGCGCCCGCGCACCAGCCGCAGAACCTCGCCGCCGTGCGCGCGCTTTTCGCCTTCTGCCCCGGCCTTCTGCAGGTCGGCTGTTTCGACACCGCCTTTCACCGCACCATGCCCGCGCTCGCGCGGCGCTTCCCGATCCCGCGCGCGCTCCACGGCGAGGGCCTCGAGCGCTACGGGTTCCACGGCCTTTCCTATGCGCATCTCGCCGACGTGCTGCCCGGCCTTGTCGGCGCGGCGGCGGCCCGCGGGCGGGTGGTGGCCGCGCATCTTGGCTCGGGTGCGAGCCTCTGCGCGATGCATGGGCTTTCATCGGTTGCCACCACCATGGGGCTGACGGCGCTTGATGGGCTGATGATGGGCACGCGCTGCGGCAGCATCGACCCGGGCCTCGTGCTGCACCTGCTGCGGCGCCCGGGGGCGAGCGCGGAGTCGGTTGAGGCGCTGCTCGGCCGGGAGAGCGGGCTCCTTGGCGTCTCTGGCCTTTCGGCCGATCTGCGGGTGCTCGAGGCAAGCGACGCGCCCGAGGCCGAGGAGGCGCTGGCGCTCTTCGCGCTTGTTGCCGCGCGCGGCATCGCGGCCCTCACCGCCGATCTTGGCGGCCTCGACGTCCTCGCCTTCACCGGCGGGATCGGCGCCAATGGCCCGGCGATGCGGGCGCGGATTGCCGCCCGGCTCGAGCATCTGGGCGTCGTGCTCGACCCGGATGCCAATGCGGCAGGCGGCCCGCGGATCGAGGCGCCGGGGGCGCCGGTTGCCGTTGCGGTCGTGCCGGCCGACGAGGAAGCCGTGATCGCGCGGGCAACCGCGGCCGTGCTGGCCGGGCAGGAGGGATCGGCGCCGGGCGCCCCCTGAGCCCTGCCTTGCCCCTCCCTTGCCCCTGCCTTCCCCTTGCCCCTTGCCTTGCCCTTGCTTTTGCCGCCCGTTCCGGCTGGACAGGTGAGCAGAACACGGCGGAGGACGGATGATCGGCGACGCAATCGACCTCGGGTTTCGCGCCATGGGCTTC
This sequence comes from uncultured Sphingomonadaceae bacterium, assembly GCA_937995515.1. Lineage (GTDB taxonomy): Bacteria > Pseudomonadota > Alphaproteobacteria > Sphingomonadales > Sphingomonadaceae > Thermaurantiacus. The sequence continues at coordinate 99,064 of CALKJZ010000014.1, forward strand.
GAGTCCGCAGCGTTCCGGCAGGTGCTCGCCTCGCCGGGCGCGGCGGCGGCGGCCTATCTCGTCCTCCTTTTCAGTGCGATGATGCTGGCGTTCAGCCAGAGCGTGGTGCTGTTTGCCAACCGGGTCCCGCCGGTCAGGTTCGTCTTCGCGCTCGCCGTGGCCGGCGTGCAGCATGTGTTCGCAGCGCTCGCCTATGGCCTTGCCTTCGTGGCCGCCGGCCGCACGCTCGGCGTGGAGGGGGCCGGCCCGGGCGGGGTGCTGGCGCTCGTGGCGCTCTCCTGGGCGCCCTATCTCCTGGCGCTGTTCGCTGTGGTGCCGCACTTCGGCCTCGGCTGGCAGCGGCTGCTCGAAGGCTGGGTGGCGGCGCTGATGGTGTTCGCGCTTGCCGGCGGGCTGGGCCTCGGCCTGCCGCTTGCGCTCGGCGTGGGGCTCTTCGGCTGGGCCATCGGCCATGTGGCCAATCTGGTCATCGGGCCGCTCCTCGGCCGCCTTGGCTGGCGGCTCCTCGAAGTGGCGACAGGGCGGAGGCTGGAGGCCGAGGTCGACCCGGCCGAGGTGCTGCGCACCCAGGCTGCTGCGATCAGCCTTCCGGCGGGGCTGCCATGATCCTCGATCTTGCGTTCGCAGCGGTGGCGCTCGGCCTCGTGGTGGTGCTGGCTGCGGGCCTCCTTGCCCCGTTCGAATCGCTTGGCTGGTGGGCCGGATGGGCCGGGCCCGACGACATGCGCGCCGGCGAGGCGACGCGGCTTCGGGCAAGCTTCGCGCCGGCTGCCGAGCAGCCGGACGCGCGGGTGGTGGTCCTCTTCGGAATCAACGATGCCTCGCAGACGCTGCGCAACGATCATGAGCGGCAGTTCGTCGCCGATCTTGCTGCCGCCCTTCCCGGGGCGCGGGTGATCGCAGACCTCTTTCCCTATTCCGCCTTCGGGATGCCGCTCAATGGCGACCGGCTGTTCGCATGGTTCTGGCAGGCCGTGGCGACCCCGTCCGGCCGGCTCACGGGCCTTCTGAACGCGATGATCAACCTGCGGAACTTTCTTCAGGTGCTGACCTCGGCAGACCATCGCTACGGGCCTTTCTACAACTTCGGCCTCGCCCAGGTGATCGTCGAGGCGCTGCTGCGCGACGGCCACGATCCGGCACGGCCGCGGCCGCTGGTGCTTGTGGGCTATTCGGGCGGCGGCCAGCTTTCGCTGGCTGCGGCCGGCTATGTGCAGGAGGCGCTTGGCGTTCCGGTGCATGTGGTCTCGATCGGCGGCTTTCTCGCCTCGGTCCCCGGGATCGACGGGGTGGCGCGCCTCACCCACATCCACGGCAGCCGCGACTGGCTGCAGGCCATGGGCCGGCTCGTGTTCCCCGAGCGCTGGGCCACCATGCCCCACAGCCACTGGAACCGCGCCTCGCGCTCGGGCCGCATCCACACCCGCGAGCTCGAGGGCGTCACCCACGCCGGGCCGGAGGGCTATTTCGGCCGCGAGGCGCGCATGGCCGACGGCCGCACCCACATGGAGGCAACGGTCGCGCTCACGGCCGATCTCGTCCGCGCGGCGGTCAGCGACCCGCTTCCGTGCCGGCTTCCGCTGCGGGCGCGGCCGGTCGTGGACCGGCTTGAGGAAGCCTTGACCAGGCGAGGAGGCCGGTGAGCGCCGGGTTCACGATGGCCACCTTCTCGCCGATCTGCACCGGGTCAATGAGCTCGTGCGGCAGCTGCAGCTCCCTTGGGATCTGCACCCTGGCAACCGGCGTGCCGCCGCTTTCGAACGCCGCGCCCATGCTTTCGGCGACCGTGTTGGAAATGGCGATGTCGGCCTCGTTGAGCACGAGGACGACCCTGCCGCCCTTCGCGCGGCCCTTCGCGGCAAGGCGGCGGGTGGCGAGCCCCACCCGCATCATTTCGGCCACCCCCCGGCTCGACTGGCGGGCCATGTTGTGCGGCGGGGCCTCCGAGCGGCTGCCCTTCAGCGGGTTTTTCCAGATCGAGAAATTGGGCAGCAGCAGCAAAAGCCGCATCAACAGGCCATTGAAGCGGGTGCCGAAGGTCGCCATGCCGTAGAAGGGCGCGATCAGCACCGCCTCGGTCACCTCGGGCCGGTTCTGCACCGCCCAGCCGGCCAGCACCGCGCCACCCGAGATGCCGGCCACCACCAGCTCGTCGCCGAGCCCCGCGGCGATGTCGATCACCTCGTCCACATGCGCGACGATCACCGGCCCGGTGAAGTGGCGCAGCGAATCCGAGCGGTTGTCGCGCATGCCGTGGTGCGGCATCCGCGGCACCAGCACGGCGCAGCCCTCGGCATGCACGAGCGGGATGATCTCGACCTGCGCGTGCGGGCAGCTCGAAAGCCCGTGGAAGATCACCACCGTGCGGCGCGCGCGGCCCGCCGGTGCCACGAGCTGCGACCGGCAGATCTCCACGATCTCGGGGCCGTCGCGTGCGGCAAGGGCGGCAAAGCGCGCGCGTGCCGCATCGGGCGTGGGCGCCGGGTCGGCGCGGGAGACGAGGTGTGCGGTCGAAACCGGCCGGGCCGCTGCAAACAGGAGCCCGCCGGCCAGAAGCCCGCTCCAGAGGACGAGCGCGGTCTGCCACGGCAGGATCAGCGAGGTGGCAGCGGTGAGCACGCCCAGGATGAGCAGCATCGCAAGCGCCACGACCAGGGCCTTGGTGGCGACGCTCATGCCGGCTGCCGCTCGCGCCCGGCCCTGCGGGCGCCGGCCACCGCATCGCGCAGCGCCACCAGCTTCGCGCGGTGCCGGCGCGCGTGCGCCTCGCCGATTTCGATCAGGGTTTCCGCCTTGTGGAAGGCGTGCATGGGGTGCGCGCCCACCTCCGGCTCCAGATAGACGTCCGGGCGGGCAAGCGCGCGCTGGGCCTCCACGAGGCTGTCCGACATCATGGCAAAGGCAAGGGTTGCAATGGTGGTGCCGCTGTTGTCCCTCAGGCGCTGGAGGTTGAGCCGCGAGGCGGCGACGCGGCCGGGATAGTCGCCCGAGACGTGGACCGCCATGAGATGGGTGGCGCCAAGCTCGCGCGCGGCCTGCATCGGCACGGGCGCCTTCATCCCGCCATCGACCAGCACCCGCCTGCCCAGCAGCACCGGCTCGTAGACCATCGGCAGCGACATCGAGGCGCGGATGGCATCGACAATGCAGCCCTCGGAAATGAGCACGGGCTCGCCTGTCACGAGGTCGGCCGCCAGCGCGTGAAAGGGGATGTCGAGGTCGGCGATCGTTCGGTCGCCGAAATAGCGCCTGAGCAGCGCCGTCGTCTTGCGGCCCGAGAGCCAGCCCGCGCGCGCGAGGCCGAGGTCCCACATCTGGCCCAGCATGTCGAACAGCGAGAAGCTGCGCGCCACGGCCTCCACATCCTCGAGAAGGCCAGCGCAATAGGCCGCGCCTACGATGGCGCCCATCGAGGTGCCGACCACGAGGTCGGGGCGCAGGCCCACCTCTTCCGTCACGCGCAGCACGCCCACATGCGACCAGCCGAGCGCCGCGCCACCGCCGAGCGCGAAGCCAAGCCGCGCGGGGGCGGCAGGCCTGCCAGGGGAGCCGAGGTTCATCGCGCCCTCATGGCGCATTGCGTCGCGCTGCGATAGGGGGGGTGACGGGAGGACGACGATGCCAGCAACACCCGAAGCCGCGCTCACCCGGCTCGACACGCACGAGGTGACGAACCAGCCCGCGCCGCTGGAGGATGTGAACCTGTTCGCGGGCGACCGTGCGCTTGCCGAGGCCGTGGCCCGCGCCGGAGGCGGCGCCCATGCCGCGCGCCTCCATGCCTTTGGCGCGCGCTGCGGTTCGGCCGAGGTGCTGGGCTGGGGGGTTGAGGCGAACCGCCACCCGCCCGAGCTCCTGAGCTTCGACCGGTTCGGCCGCCGCCTCGACGAGGTGCGGTTCCACCCCGCCTACCACCAGCTGATGGCGCTGGGGCTCGAGGCCGGCGTTGCCGCCGTGCCCTGGGACGGGACGGAAGCCGGCCATGTGCTGCACGTCGCGCTCGCCTTCCTGATCGGGCAGGCCGACCAGGGCACCAGCTGCCCGATGACGATGACCTATGCCGCCGTGCCCGCGCTGCGGCTGGAGCCGGAGGCGGCCGCCACCTGGGTACCGCGGATCACGGCGGCCCGCTACGACCCGGCCTATCGCCCGGCCGAAGAGAAGGCGGGCGCAACCATCGGCATGGCGATGACCGAGAAGCAGGGCGGCTCGGACGTGCGCGCCAACAGCACCCGCGCCGAGCCCGACGGGGCCACGGGCGCCTCGGCATGGGCGCGGCTGCGCGGGCACAAATGGTTCTGCTCGGCGCCGATGTGCGATGCCTTCCTCACGCTTGCCTGGCTCGACGAGGGGCTCACCTGCTTCCTCGTCCCGCGCTGGCTGCCCGATGGCACACGCAACGCGGGGTTCCGCATCATGCAGCTGAAGGAGAAGCTCGGCGACCGGTCCAACGCCTCGTCCGAGATCGAATATCATGATGCCCTGGCCTGCCGGATCGGGCCGCCCGGCCGGGGCGTGGCCACCATCATCCAGATGGTCCAGCATACGAGGCTTGACTGCGTGGCCGGCTCGGCGTCCACCATGCGGGCAGCGCTGGCACAGGCGCTGTGGCACTGCGCCGGGCGCAGCGCCTTCCAGAAGCGGCTGGTGGACCAGCCGGCCATGCAGGCCGTGCTCGCCGACCTCGTGGTCGAGTCCGAGGCCGCCACCGCGCTCGCCGTCCGCCTTGCCCAGGCCTTCGACCGCAAGGAGCCGCTGGCCCGGCTGCTCACCCCGATCGCCAAATACTGGGTGTGCAAGCGGGCGCCGTGGCTGGTCGCCGAGGCGATGGAGTGCCTCGGCGGCGCCGGCTATGTCGAGACGGGGCCGATGCCGCGCCTGTTCCGCCAGTCGCCGCTCAACGCCATCTGGGAAGGCTCGGGCAATGTGATCGCGCTCGACGTGCTGCGCGCCATGGCGCGCGAGCCGGAATCGCTTGCAGCCCTCGAGGAGTGGCTGATGGCCGCGCGCGGGCAGGTGGGGGCCTATGATGCGTTTGTCGAATCGCTCGACATCCGCCCGGCCGAGCCGCAGGCCCGGCTGATGGTGGAACGGCTCGCGGTTGCGGCCGAGGCGGCCACCCTCATCCACTGGGAAAGCCCGGTGGCCGCGCCCTTCTGTGCGCTGCGGCTCGACGCGCGCGGTGCCCTGCCCGGAGCGCACCCGGGGCGGGTCGACGCGCGTGCGCTCATCGAGCGTGCCATGCCCGCCGCCTGAGGCTCGCCCGTCGCTCAGCCGCCCCCGGTGCTGACGACGAGGCGCGGCACGGCTTCCGGCTGGAGCGCCCGGCCGCGGCCCGAAAGCGACGGGTTCGACATGAAGTAGCGATGCAGGTTGAACGGCGCCTCGCCCTCGCCCGGGACAATGCGGGTGGTGCGGCCGTCGCCGTGCATCTCCCAGCTCTGCTGGTTGTCTTTGAGGTTGGCGACCATCACCTGGTCGAGGATCTGGGCGTGCACCGTCGGGTTGTGGATCGGCACCAGAAGCTCGACGCGGCGGTCGAAGTTGCGCGGCATCCAGTCGGCCGAGGTGATGAACAGTTTCGCCTGGCGCGAGGGCAGGGGTGCGCCATTGGCAAAGGCCACGATCCGGCTGTGCTCGAGAAAGCGGCCGATGACCGAGCGGACATGGATGTTGTCGGAGAGCCCCGGCACCTGCGGCCTGAGGCAGCAGATGCCGCGCACCACGAGATCCACCCGCACGCCCGCCTGGCTTGCGGCGTAGAGCCGGTCGATGATGGCAGGATCGACGAGCGCGTTCATCTTGGCCCAGATGGCCGCGGGCCGGCCCGCCTCGGCATTGGCGATCTCGTCGTCGATCATGGCCAGCAGCCGGTCCCTGAGGTCGACGGGCGACATGGCGATCCCCATCCGCTGCGGCGGCTCGACGTAGCCGGTGATGTAGTTGAACACCTGCGCCACTTCCTCGGCCAGCGCCGCATCCGCGGTAAAGAAGCTGAGGTCGGTGTAGATGCGCGCCGTCTGCGGGTGATAATTGCCGGTGCCGAGGTGGAGGTAGGTGGCAAGCCCGCGGCCCTCGCGGCGGACGACCATCGACATCTTGGCGTGGGTCTTCCACTCGATGAAGCCATAGACGACCTGCGCGCCGGCCCGCTCGAGCTCGGCGGCCCAGGTGAGGTTCTGCTCCTCGTCGAACCGGGCCTTCAGCTCGACGATCGCGGTGACCGCCTTGCCCGCATCGGCTGCGTCGATGAGCGCGCGCACGATGGGCGAGTTCTTGCCCGTGCGGTAGAGGGTCTGCTTGATCGCCACCACGTCCGGGTCGGCTGCCGCCTGGCGCAGGAAGGCGAGCACCACGTCGAAGCTCTCGTAGGGGTGGTGGACGACGATGTCCTTGGCGCGCACGGCGGCAAGACAGTCCCCGCCATGCTCGCGGATCCGTTCCGGAAAGCGCGGGGTGAAGGGCTCGAACTTGAGGTCCGGCCGGTCCTCGTCGACCAGCTGGGCAAGATCGGCGATGCCGAGGATGCCGTCCACCTCGGTCACGTCGCGTTCGCGCACCTCCAGCGCGTCGAGCACCGTCTGCTTGAGATTGGCCGGCATGGAGCGCTCGCACTTCAGCCGGATCACCTGCCCGCGCCGGCGGCGCTTGAGCGCGGTGCGGTAGTAGCGCACGAGGTCCTCGGCCTCTTCCATGATCTCGATGTCGCTGTCGCGGATGATGCGGAACGCGCCGTCGGCCACCAGCCGGTAGCCGGGAAAGATGAAGCCGAAGAACAGCCGCACCACCGTTTCCATGGCGATGTAGCGCGCGGCCGACCCGGGCAGGCGCACGAAGCGCGGCAGCATCGTCGGCAGCATCAGCAGCGAGGCCAGCTGCTCGCCATCGCGCTCGCGCACCATGTCGAACACGAGGCTGAACCCCTTGTTCGGGATGAAGGGAAAGGGATGGGCCGGGTCGATGGCCTGCGGCGTCAGCACGGGAAAGATCTGGCGGCGGAAATGGGTCTCGAGCCAGGCCATCTCCTCCGGCCCGAGCGCATCGGCGGACAGCACGTGGATGTCGGCGCCGCGCAGCAGCCGGGTCAGGGCTGCAAACACCGTCTGCTGCTCCTCCAGCAGCCGGTTGGCGGCCGCGGAAATGGCCGCGAGCTGCTGGGCCGGGGTGAACCCCTCGGCGGACAGCGTCTCGACGCCTTCGTCCACCTGGCCGCGCAGCCCGGCCACGCGCACCATGGCAAACTCGTCGAGATTGTTGCCCGAGATCGAGAGAAAGCGCAGCCGCTCGAGAAGCGGGTGCGCGGGGTTCATCGCCTCCTCGAGCACGCGGGCGTTGAACTGCAGCCACGAGAGCTCGCGGTTGAGCAGCCGCTCGGAGGCAAGCGCGATGGGCACGTTGGAAAAGTCCGGTCTCGAGGGGGCCGGCTGGGCGGTTCGCGTGGCCATGACCGCAAGCCTAGCGCTGCGCGCGTTACAAATCGAGCAGCGCCTCGCGGGCGAGCGGCAGGCTGAGCGGCTTCTTCCGGCCTAGCGACGCGCGATCGATCAGCTCGACGGCGCGTGCCACCGCCTCGAAGCTCCGCTCGATGCGCCGCAGCACATAGCGGGTGAGTTCCGGCGGCGCCTCCAGCCCGCGGTCGCGCCACTGTTTCTCGAACACATGGGCAAGGAGCACGTCGTCCGGCGCGCCGATCCGGACGCGGGGCGTCGCTGCAAGCCGCGATTGCAGGTCGCGCAGCCTGAGGTTCCAGTCCTCCGGCATGCTGCGCGCCGTGAGCAGCAGCGGCCGGCGGCTTTCCACCGCCTCGTTCCAGGCGTGGAACAGCGCCTCCTCCGAGGCGGCGCGGTCGGCATCGTCCCACAGCCGCGCATTCGCACGCCGTGCGAAGATCTCCGCCAGATGCGACTTGCCGCTGCCGGCAGGGCCCACCAGCAGCGCGACTGGCACCGGCCATGTTGCCCAGCTGTCGAGGAAGCGGACCGCGTCGCGGTTGGCCTGCGACACGTAGAAATCCCGTGCGCCCCGGGCGGCCTTCCAGTCGAGCGGAAGCGCGATCTGTGCCGGGTGTCCGCTGCCTGCCATGGCCTTGCCCTCAGTCTCCCGCTGGCAGCCCGTCAACCGGCCCGGGCGCCGGCTGCGGCACGGCCCCGTCAAACGGCGGGGGCAGCGGCGCGTCGCCCTCCTGTCTGCGGCGCAGAAGCCGGCCCGCCGGCTCGTCGACCAGCCGCAGCCCGCGCTGGTCGAGCGCGTAGCGGAGTTCGTCGAGCGGCACCATCGTTGCGAGCTCGAGGACCGATTCGCCGCCGAGCGCGAGACTGACGAGACGGACCGAGGCAATGCCGGGCGTTGCGCGCAGCTGTGTCTCGATCGCCCGGAGGGTTGCATCATCCGGTGTGGCCACGCGCACCCGCATGCCCGGCGCGCCAGGGAGCGCGCCGCCACCGATGGCCGGGGCTTCGGCCACCTGCACCTCCGCCACCGGCTCGAGCAGCGCCGGGTCGGGCAGCAGGTTGCCGGCGCGCAGGGCCGCGACATAGAGCCGGTCGGCCTGCCGCACCGCCTCGTCCATCAGCCCGGCGACATCGCCGACGCGGTTTGCAAGGCGGACGCGCCCGAGCACCCGGCCTTCCGGGCCGAAGCGCACGATGAGCGTGGCCGAGACCGGGCCGCCATGCCAGCTCCGCTCAAGGATCAGCTCGGGGATCACGATGTCGGCCACCTGGTAGCGCTCGACAACGACCCGCCACTGCCGCAGGTTGCGGCGCTCGGCCTGCCATGCCGAAAGCAGCAGTGTGTCGGCCGGCCCGGGGCGGATCCGCACATAATCGACCGGGGTCTCGCCCGCGCGCAGCCTGAGCCACGCCTGCAGCCACGGGCTGTCCGGCTCGTAGGCCATGCGGGTGCCGGCATCCTGCAGCACCGGGATGAGGAGGAATGGCGGCGAGGTTGCAAGCCCGGCCAGGTTGCCAAGAAAGGTTGCCGCACGCGCGCGGTCGAACACCACGGCGAGCGTTGCGACATAGCGGTTGGCGCCCAGCTTCTCGCTTTCCACCTCGATCGCGCTCACCATCGAGGTGAGCGCGCTGTCGGGCAGGCGCGGCGCCTGCGCCTGCGGCTGGCCGGAAAGCCGCGCCCAGAGCGCTGGCCAGGCCAGGCGCTGGGCCTCGCGCCAGCCATTGAGGCGCGCCTCGTTCGGGGTTTTCCCGGTCGTGTCGACCTTCACGCCCCCCACCACCAGCCCGCTGCCGCCGCCGACTGCCTCGGGCGCCTCCGGCCCGGCATCCCGGGCGCTGCCGCGCTGGGCATCGGCCGGGGCGGCCGGGCCAAGCGAAAGCGCCATGGCGGCAAGCCATGCGGCAATGGGGCTCAGGCGAGACGGAAGACGGGGCACGCACAAGGTGGCTCCCCTTGCAAAAGCCGGGGCCATCGCGCAACCGCGTGCAGGCGATGCGGAAGGCAAAACCGGGCAGCTACGCCGAGGCCGGGGTCTCGATTGCGGCCGGCAATGCGCTGGTGCGCGCCATCGCGCCGCTTGCGCGCGCCACGGCAAGGCCGGGTGCGGCGGCCGAGCTTGGCGGGTTCGGCGGCGTCTTCGACCTGCGCGCGGCCGGCTTTGAGGATCCGCTGCTGGTGGCGGCAACCGATGGCGTGGGCACCAAGCTGAAGCTCGCCCAGGCGCTCGGCGCGCACGATGGCATTGGCCAGGATCTCGTCGCCATGTGCGTCAACGACCTTGTGGTCACGGGTGCCGAGCCCCTGTTCTTTCTCGATTATTTCGCCTGCGGGCAGCTCGATGCCGCAGTGGCCGAGCGGGTGGTGGCCTCGATTGCGCGGGCCTGCAGCGCTGCGGGCGTGGCGCTGATCGGCGGCGAGACGGCCGAGATGCCGGGCATGTATGCGCCCGGCATCTATGATCTTGCGGGCTTTGCCGTCGGTGCGGTCGAGCGCGGCCGGCAGCTCGACTCGGCGCGTGTCGAGGTCGGCGATGTGCTGCTCGGCCTTGCCTCCTCGGGGGCCCATTCCAACGGCTTCTCGCTTATCCGCCGGCTCGCCGAGGGCCACCGGCCGGAGGCGCCCGCGCCCTTCGATCCGGCGCAGACGCTCGGCGCGGCGCTGCTGGTGCCAACCCGCCTCTATGTGCGGCCGCTCCTGCCGCTGGCGCGCGCGGGCGCCGTGAAGGCGCTTGCCCACATCACCGGCGGCGGATTGCTGGAGAATGTGCCGCGCGTGCTGCCCGAGGGCGCGCGGGCGCACATCGATGCCGGCAGCTGGGCGCTGCCGCCCCTGTTCGACTGGCTGCGCAGCGAGGGGGCGCTGCCCCCGCACGAGCTTGCCCGCACCTTCAACTGCGGCATCGGCATGGTGGCGGTGGTGGCGGCCGAACGCGCCAGCGACGTGGCCGCCCAACTCCGCGCAGCCGGCGAGACGGTCCATGCCATCGGCCGGATCGGGGCCGGGCCGCGCGGCTGCGAGGTCTGTGGCCCGGCCGGCGCCTGGGGCGCGGCAGCCGCATGGTCTGCCGTTCACGATGGCTGAGGCCGACCGGCGCGTCCGGCTCGCCATCCTCATCTCGGGCCGGGGCTCGAACATGGAGGCGCTGTTGCGCGCCGCGCAGGCTGACCGGGCCTTCCCCGCCGAGCCGGTGCTCGTCGTCTCCAACCGCGGCGACGCGGCCGGCCTTGCACGGGCTGCAGCGCTCGGGGTGGAGACGGCGGTCGTCGAAAGCCGCGGCCGCAGCCGGGCGGATTTCGAGGCCGAGCTCGGAGCCTGCCTCGAGGCGCACCGCGTGGAGCTTGTGGCGCTTGCCGGCTTCATGCGCGTGCTAACCCCCGCCTTCGTTGCGCGCTGGGAGGGGCGGCTGCTCAACATCCACCCCTCGCTGCTGCCGCGCTACCCGGGGCTCGAGACGCACGCCCGGGCGCTCGCCGCCGGCGACCGCGAGGCGGGCGCCACTGTCCACCTCGTGACGGCCGAGCTCGATTCGGGGCCCATCCTCGCGCAGGCGCGCGTGCCGGTGCGCCCGGGCGACACGGCCGAGACGCTGGGGCTTCGGGTGCTCGCCGAGGAGCACCAGCTCTACCCCCGCGCGCTTGCGGCCTATCTTTCCGGCACGGCGCCGGTTGCGCCGCCGCCGGGCCTCCTTGCGGCGCCCCGGGCCGACTAGCGGGGCGCCATGCGGATGGCGCCGTCGAGCCGCACGTCCTCGCCGTTGAAATAGGAGTTGCGGCACATCTCGAGCGCGAGGCTTGCATATTCCTCGGGCGCGCCCAGCCGCCGGGGGAAGGGCACCGATGCCGCCAGCGCATCCTTCACGTTCTGCGGTGCTGCCTGCAGCAGCGGCGTGTTGAAGATGCCCGGCAGGATCGTGTTCACCCGGATCCCCTCGCTTGCAAGATCGCGCGCGATCGGAAGCGTCATGCCCACCACGCCGCCCTTCGAGGCCGAATAGGCGGCCTGGCCGATCTGCCCGTCCTCGGCGGCCACGCTTGCGGTGTTGATGATCACGCCGCGCTCACCGCTTTCGTCGAGCGGCGGCAGGCTCATCATGCCCGCGGCCGATTTTGCTATGCAGCGGAAGGTGCCGACGAGGTTGATCTGAATGATCATGTTGAAAGCATCGAGCGGGAAGTGGCGGATCTCGCCCGTTTGCTTGTCGCGGCTTGCCGTCTTGATGGCATTGCCCGTGCCCGCGCAGTTCACGAGGATCCGCTCCTGGCCGATGGCCGCGCGCGCGGCCGCGAACCCGGCATCGACCGAGGCGTCGTCCGTCACGTCGACGCGGCAGAAGACACCCCCCACCTCGGCGGCGACCACCGGGCCCTTGTCGGCGTCGCGGTCGAAGATGGCGACCTTGACACCTGCTGCGGCAAGCGCACGCGCCGTGGCCGCGCCAAGGCCCGAGGCGCCCCCGGTGACCACTGCGCTCAGTCCGTCCAGTTTCATTGCATGGCTCCCTTTCGATGGCTTGTCTGATCCACTGCGCCTGTCTCGACTGCCTGCCCCCGTGGGCCATGCCGGCTGCACCTGCCAAGCCTCAAAATCCTGTGAGGTGCGCCCCGCTCAGGTATCCGGGCTTGCGGCCGTCCGGCTGCGCGCCAGCTGGCGCTCGCGCAGCGCAAGCACGATGGTGGCCGAAAGGATGATGGCGCCGCCGAGGAGGGTGAGCGGGCCGTAGCGTTCCCCGAACAGGAGGATGCCGGCGAGCGTGATGAGCAGGAAGCGCACGAAGTCGTAGGGCATCACCGCGCTTGCGTCGGCCGCGGCAAAGGCGTTGGACAGCGCGATCTGGCCCGCGGCCGCGCAGGCCCCGAGCGCCAGCAGCAGCGGCCACTCGCCCGGCCCCGGCCACGACCAGAAGGGCAGGGCGACGAGGATCGAGACGGGGGTTGTCAGGATGAAGCTCCAGGCTGCAACCGCGCGCGGATCCTCGAACCCGGTCAGCTGCTTGATGGCAACGAGCGAGAAGGCGGTGGCAAGGGCGGAGACGACCGCCGCCCACAGGCCCGGGGTCATCGGCTGGGTGCCGGGCTGGAGCACGAGCAGCATGCCGAGAAAGCCGGCCGCAAGCGCGAGCCCGCGCACGCGACGCACCCGCTCGCCTAGGAACAGCATCGCGCCCAGGGTGGCAAACAGCGGCGCGGAATAGTTGATTGCCAGCACCTCGGCGAGCGGGGCGGTGGCAACGGCATAGAAGGTGGCGAATGTCGCGATGATGCCCGAAGTGGCGCGCGCTGCATGGCCCCGCAGCCGCTCGCGGCGCAGGAGGCCGGGCGTGGCCAGCAGCATGGGCAGCAGCCACAGCAGCCCCAGCGCGTTGCGCCAGACCACAATGGCAAAGGGGTGGAGGCTGGCTGCGAGCAGGCGGATGAGCACCCAAAGGCCTGCAAAGGCGATGCAGGCAAGGATCATCCACGCCGGCCCGCGCAGATGTGCGGCAAGGCGCGGGCCCGGCGGCGCCCGCATTCAGTGGGCGAAGTGGCGGGTGCCGGTGAACACCATGGCAAGGCCCAGCCGGTCGGCTGCGGCGATCACCTCGGCATCGCGCACCGACCCGCCGGGCTGGATCACGGCTGTCGCCCCGGCGGCGGCTGCCGCCTCCAGCCCGTCTGCAAAGGGGAAGAAGGCATCCGAGGCAACCGCGCTGCCGACCGTCGGCGGTTCGGGCCAGCCGGCCGCCCTTGCGGCGTCGGTTGCCTTCCAGGCGGCGATCCGCGCGCTGTCCACCCGGCTCATCTGGCCTGCGCCGATCCCGGCGGTCGCGCCATTTCTTGCATAGACAATGGCATTGGACTTGACGTGCCGGGCGACCTTCCAGGCAAAGCGCAGGTCCGCCCATTCCGAGGGCGTGGGTGGCCGCGCGCTCACCACCCGCTCCTCGGCCGAAAGCAGCGCATCGCGCGACTGCACGAGGAAGCCGCCCGAGATGCTGCGCAGCACGAGGCCCGGGCGGGCCGGGTCGGGGAGCGACAGGAGCAGCAGGCGGAGATTGGGCCGGCGCGCGAAGACGGCACGCGCGCCCGCGTCGGCGCCGGGTGCGATCACCACCTCGGTGAAAACGGCCGTAATGGCCTCGGCGGCGGCGGCATCGAGCGGGCGGCTGGCCGCCACGATCCCGCCGAAGGCCGAGACCGGATCGGTTGCAAGCGCGCGGGCGTGGGCTGCGGCAAGCGTCTCGGCCACGGCAACGCCGCAGGGGTTGGCGTGCTTGACGATGGCGATGGCCGCGGGCGCATCGGCAAACTCGGCAATGAGCGCCAGCGCCGCCTCGGCATCGGCGAGATTGTTGTAGCTGAGCGGCTTGCCCTGCACGGGCCGGGCCGTCGCAAGGCTTTCGCGCTCACCCGGCTCGGCATAGAGCGCAGCCTCCTGGTGCGGGTTCTCGCCGTAGCGCAGCCGCGCCACGCGGCGCGGCGCCAGCAGCAGCCGTTCGGGAAACGGGTCGTCGGCCGCATCCCCGCCCCGGGCCCGCGCAAACCAGGATGCAATGGCGGTGTCGTAGGCGGCGGTCAGGGCGAAGGCCTTGGCGGCCAGCCGCCGGCGGATTTCGGCCGTGATTCCGCCGGCGGCAAGCTCGGCTTCAAGGCCGGCATAGTCCGCCGGGTCGGTCAGCACTGCCACGCAGTCATGGTTCTTGGCCGCCGAGCGGATCAGCGCCGGCCCGCCGATGTCGATGTTCTCGATCACCTCGGCAGAAGGCGCGCCCGCTGCCACGGTCGCCTCGAACGGGTATAGATTGACGACCACGAGATCGATTGGCCCGATGCCTGCGGCCCTGGCGGCGGCCTCGTGTGCCGGGTCGCCGCGCACCATCAGCAGGCCGCCGTGCACCGCCGGATGCAGGGTCTTCACCCGGCCGTCCATCATCTCGGGAAGGCCGGTCAGCTCCGCAATGTCGCGGACGGCAAGGCCCGCGGCGCGCAGGGCCCGAGCCGTGCCGCCGGTTGAGACCAGCTCGGCACCGTGACGGGCCAGCGCCCGGCCCAGCTCCTCGAGCCCCGACTTGTCGGACACGGAGAGCAGCGCGCGGCGGACGGGCAGGCGGTCGGGCAAGAGCAGGGCTCCCTGGTCTGGTCAGGTGCGGCGGCGGGCGGGGGCGGGATTCCGGGTGCCGCGGCGGAAGCTCCAGCCCACCCGCGTCTCGCGTTCGGGTCCGGTTTCGGTCTCGAGATGGATCTGCTGGATGGCGTGGACGTGCCCCTCGGCATCGACATGGACGCTGGGCTCGATCCGCAGCCGGCCCGGCCGGCTCGGGAAGCTTGCGCGGAACGACCAGGCCCGGCCATCGCCGGTGCGGATGAAGGCGCCCCGGTGATCCTCGGTCGGCACGGCCTCGCAGCCGGGCGCAAGATGGAAGCGGATTGAGACCGGCAGCCACGCGGTGGACACGAGGCGGAGCGGGCCACGCGGGGCGGCAACCAGCAGATCCTCGCCGCGGAAATCGGCGCCGTCGGGAGACAGCCACAGCCGGCGCACATGATCAAGCCCGAAGCGGCGGCGCCAGCCATCGTGCGAGGCCTCGAGCCATTGCCCCTCGGGGCTCGCGCGGGTTTCCACCACCACTTCCGAAACCCCGCCCCGCCGCCGCGGGCCGTCGCCCGCCACGCGCGTGCTGTTCGTGTCGGCAAGCACCAGCGCGCAATGGGCGGCGGTGGTCTGCAGGCCCTGTGCCAGCTCGGGGGCAAGCTGGCGTGCGTGCGCGCCGCCGGGCCCTGCGCCGCGCGCCGCGCCGCACGGGACGAGGAGCGGCCGCAGACCGTTGGAGAGGGTGATCGCAAGCGTCGAGGCATGGGGCAGATCGTTGGCGCGCGCCGCGGGTGGCGGGCCGGCATCAATCGTCACCCGGGTTTCGCCCGCGACGAGGCGGCGATAGCCGGAGGCGGATGCCGGCAGTGCGCCTGCGGGCCCGCCCACGCCGAGCCGGGCCATCTGCGCCGGCGAGGGCTGGCCGCCGTGCCACGCCGCCGGCACGCCATCGCCCTCGGCCAGCGCTGCCAGCCCGGCGCGCACCGTCTCCAGATGGTCGGCCACCACGGCCGAGACCGTCTGCCCGCGCGCGCGGTGAAAGGCGGCGAGGAACAGCATGAGGTCGCCGATCGTGGCGAGATCGCGGGGGCACCGGCTCGGGATCGCCGCACAGGGCCCGAGCAGGTCATCGAGCGCTGCGCCGAGCGCGGTGAGCGCGCGGTCGATCCGCGGCTCGTTGCCCGGCAGGATGAGGTGCCCCGCCACCAGCCCGGCGAGCGCTTCCACCTGTGCCACCCCCGGCCCCATCCGCAGGGCCGCCCGTTCGAGGTGCCGCGTCCACCGCGCCAGCGCGTTCAGGACCGCCGAGCGGTGCACATGGTCGTGGCCGGAGAGGATGAGTGGCGCATGGGCGACCGCAAGCATCAGCCGTCGCCCGGTGATGTCGGGGGCCCAGGCGTCGGGGTGATAGTCGGCATGCGCGGCAAGCCAGCGGCGTGCAAGCGATTCCACCCGCGCGATCTCGGCCGGCGCAAGCGGCGCCACGGCTGCGGCATCGCGCAGCCAGCCCCAGCCGTGCACCCACGACCGCCACGCCGCCGGTGCGGCAGGATCGTCGAACCGGGCCTCGGCAATCGCCTGGCCATAGCCGGCGTGGAACAGCCGGCCGGCGCGGATCCGCGCGCCCGACTTCGGGTCACCCGGCACCGGATCTTCCGGCACGGCAAGGAGCTTCAGCGGGAAGCGGCCCTTAAGGCGCATGCGGTGCAGCGGCGAGCGGAAGTGCAGCCGGTCCAGCTGCTCGGCCAGCCGCTCGGCAAGCGATGGGCCGTGGTGCCCGCGCTCGCGCGTGAAGCGCAGCCGCTCGCCGGCCGGCAGGTCGCCGCCAGCGCCGCCGGCGCTTCCGCCCATGGTCACCGCGCCCGTCCGCGCCCGGCCGCCGCGCCGCCGCGGCCGCGGGCAGCGCCCCGGGCGGGCTTGGTGTGGCGGGCTTCCGAGGGGCGGCGCATCGGCCTCGACATAGACGGCCGCTCGCCCGGGCGACAAGGCTTGGTCGGGCGCCCCGAGCGCGGCCGGGCCGGCGCGCGCATCAGCGGTGGCGCGCGGCAAGGCGCCGGCCGGCTGCGGAGCGGATCGCCCGGCGCGCGCCGTCGTCGGCCGTCGGCCAGGCTTTGATCTCGTCGGGCGTGCGGCCGCAGCCGAGGCATATCCGCTCGCCGGCCCGCCGCCCGAGCCGGCAGATGTTGCGGCACGGGGAAGGCACGGTGCGCGCGATCGGCATGGGCTGGTCCATGCACGCGCTTTGCTGTCTTTCGCCTGTCACGGGAAGAGGGCATGTGGGCCGCCATGACCGGTATTGCCCGCCGCCACCTCATCGCCGGCCTTGCCGGCACCCTTGCCGCGCCCGCGCTCCTCTTCCGCGCCCGTGCCGATGCCAACCTGTTCATCAGCGACAGCCCCTTCCAGCTGGGGGTGGCGAGCGGAGACCCGGATCCGCGCGGCTTCGTCATCTGGACGCGCCTCACGCCCGGGCCGTCCGCCCCGGCTGGCCGCCTGCCGGCCCGGCCGCTTGCCGTGCGCTACGAAGTCTCCGAGCGCCCGTCGTTCGACCGGCTGGTGGCCGAGGGCGAGGCGATCGCGCGGCCCGAGCTCGGCCACAGCGTGCACGTGACGCTCGACGGCCTGCAGCCGGACAGGGTCTATCACTACCGCTTCATCGCCGGCGGCGAGCGGTCGCCCACCGGCCGCGGGCGCACCCTTCCGGCCGAGGGCGCGGCGGTCGACATGGTCCGGCTGGGGGTGGCCGGCTGCCAGGACTGGCAGGGCGGGCTCTACACCGCCTTTCGGCACCTCGCGCGCGAGGATTGCCACGCCATCTTCCATTACGGCGACTATATCTACGAGGGCGGTCCGCGCGCCTCGCTCTGGAGCTGGGGGCTCGGCGAGACTGTGCCGGTCGTGCGCCGGCACGAGGGCCCGGAGGTGGTGAGCCTCGACGATTACCGCCGCCGCTACACGCTCGTGCGCAGCGACCTCGACCTCCAGGCCGCGCACGCCTCGGCCTGCTTCCTGTGCAGCTACGACGACCATGAGGTGGTGAACAACTGGGTGGGAGACCATGTCTCGCGCAGCGACGTGCCGCCGGAGGTGTTCCGGTTGCGGCGGGCGGCGGCCATGCAGGCGTGGTACGAGTTCATGCCCGTGCGCGCCGATGCCTTCCCCGCCGGCGGCATCTCCGGGCCATGGCGCGCCTATCGGTGGGGCCGGCTGCTCGATGCGCGCATGCTGAACACGCGCCTCTACCGCACGCCGCAGCCCTGCGGCGACCAGTTCGGGACGACCTGCCCCGACGTGAGGAGCCCGACCGCCGAGGTGCTCGGCCGCCCGCAGGAGGACTGGCTGGTCCAGGGGCTCCTGCGCTCGCCCGCCACCTGGGGCGCGCTGCTGCAGCAGGTGATGATGATGGACATCGACCGGGCCCGCCGGCCCGAGCGCGGCATCAACACCGACAGCTGGGCGGGCTATCTGGTGCCGCGCGACCGGCTGCTCGACCGGCTGCAGGCGCGCGCCAACCTCGTGGTGCTGACAGGCGACGAGCACCAGCACTGGGCCGGCGAGGTCCGCCGCTCGGGCGCCGACCCGGCATCGCCCGCGCGCGCGGTCGAGTTCGTGACGACCTCCATTTCCTCGGGCTCCGACGGGCCGGGCGAGCGGGCCGAGCATGCAGCCGTCCTCGCGCGCAACCCGCAGGTGCGCTATGTGCGCGACGAGCGCGGCTACAGCCTGATGACGGTGACGCCGGCGGGCTGGCAGACGGATTTCAAGGTGGTCGACACGGTGCGCGCCCCCGGCGGGCGGCTTTCCACCCACATGAGCTTCCGGGTGCCCGCCGGCCGGTCGGTGCTCGAACGGGCCTGAGGCTGCGATTTTCCGGCGAAGGCGGCCGTTCAGGCCGCTTGACCGGCCTTCCCCCCCCGTCCAAAGGGCGGCCCGAGGACACCCGATTTGGCCAGCCAGCCCCCGATCGACGAGCTGAGCTTCGAGGAAGCCCTGCGCCGGCTCGAGTCGATCGTGCGCCAGCTCGAAACCGGCGAGGCGCCGCTCGAGCAGGCCATCGCACTCTACGAGGAGGGGCAGGCGCTGCGCGCGCTGTGCGAGGCGCGGCTCAACGATGCCGAGGCCCGCATCCGGCAGCTGCAGATCGGCCCTGACGGACAGGTCGCCGGAGAGGTCCCGTTCGCCCAATGACCCCGCCTGCGGCCGTCAGCCTGAGGCCGGCCCTCGAGGCCGTGGCGCGCGCGGTCGATGCCCGCTTCGACCGGCTGCTCGACGTGCCCGACGATCCGCGCGCGCGGCTGTTCAGGGCCATGCGCCACGCCACGATCGGCGGCGGCAAGAAGATGCGCGCGCTGCTGGCGGTTGCCGCGTGCGATCTCTTCCATGTCGACCGCGAGCGGGCGCTGCGCGTCGCGCTCGCGATCGAGGCGGTGCACAGCTACAGCCTTGTCCACGACGACCTGCCCTGCATGGACGATGACGACCTGCGCCGCGGCAAGCCGACCGTGCACAAGGCGTTCGACGAGGCGACCGCGGTGCTGACCGGCGACAGCCTGTTCGCGCTCGCCTTCGAGGTGCTCGCCGACCCGCTGACGCACGAGGATCCGTTCGTCCGCTCGGAGCTGGTGCTCGAACTCGCGCGCGCCTCCGGCCCCAACGGCATGGCGGGCGGGCAGATGATGGACCTCGAGGCCGAGGGCGCGGATTTCGATCTTGCAACCACCACCCGCCTGCAGCAGCTGAAGACCGGCGCGCTCATCGGCTTTGCCTGCGAGGCGGGGGCCATCATGGGCAAGGTGTCGCCCGGGGTGCGCATGCGCGTGCGCGGCTATGCGCGCGACCTGGGGCTTGCCTTCCAGATCGCCGACGATCTCCTCGATGTCGAGGGCGATGCCGAGACGGCGGGCAAGGCGCTGCACAAGGACGCCGCGGCCGGAAAGTCGACCTTTGTCTCGCTGCTCGGGGTTGATCGCGCGCGCGCCCAGGCCTCGATGCTGATCGACCAGGCCATCCACCACCTGAACGATTTCGGGCCCGAGGCGGATCTCCTGCGCGCGATCGCCCTGTTCGCCATCGAGCGGGATCATTGACGATGGGCCGGGGCACGCCGCGCATCGGGGTCTATCCGGGCACCTTCGACCCCATCACCCTGGGGCATCTCGACATCATCCGGCGCGGCTCCAAGCTGGTGGACCGGCTGATCATCGGTGTGGCGACCAACCCGTCCAAGTCGCCGCTGTTCACGCTCGAGGAGCGTGTGGGCCATGTGCGCCGCGAGACGGCGGGCATCCGCAACGTCGACGTGGTGGCCTTCGATGCGCTGCTCATGCACTTCGCCGAGGAAATGGGCGCCTCGCTGATCCTGCGCGGGCTGCGGGCGGTCGCGGACTTCGAATATGAGTTCCAGATGGCGGGCATGAACCAGCAGCTGAACTCGGCGATCGAAACGGTGTTCCTCATGGCCGATGTCGCCCTCCAGCCCATCGCCTCGCGGCTGGTGAAGGAGATTGCGCAATATGGCGGGGCAATCGACCGGTTCGTGACCCCGGCCATCGCCGCCGACGTGCGCGCGCGCGTGGCGCGCAACGGCATCTCTGGCAGCCGGGCGGCCGTTCAGCCCGCCGAAAGCGGCCGAGGCCGATGAGGCCGGTCATGCGCCGCCTGTTCGCCCTGCTCGTGCCGTTGCTGGTCGCCGGGCCCACCGCCGCGCAGGGGGGTGCGGCGCCGGCCGCCCCGGCTGCCACGCTGGCGGAGAACATCCTCTACCTCGACCTCTCGACCGGCGGACGGGTGACGATCCTCCTCAGGCCCGACAAGGCGCCGCGCCATGTCGAGCGGGTGAAGACGCTTGTCCGGCAGGGGTTCTACGACGGGCTCGTGTTCCACCGCGTGATCGACGGGTTCATGGCCCAGACGGGCGACCCGACCGCGACCGGCTCGGGCGGCTCGGCGCTTCCCGATCTCGAGGCCGAGTTCAACAGCCTGCCGCACATGCGCGGCGCCGTCTCGATGGCGCGCACGAGCGATCCGAACTCGGCCAACAGCCAGTTCTTCATTACCTTCCAGCCGGTGCTTCGGCTCGACCGGAACTATACCGTGTTCGGCCGCGTGATCGGCGGCATGGAATGGGTGGACGCGATCCAGCGCGGCGAGCCGCCGGCCAACCCGAGCCGGATCCTGCAGGCCTCGATCGCAGCCGACAACCGGCCGCCGCCTGCCTTCGCCGCGCCCGCGCGCCCGGCCTCGGGCCAGGCGCTCATCGATGCGGAGGCGGCCAAGCTGCTCGGCGGCCAGCCGCAGCGCTGACCGGGCCGCCCGCCGGCGCCACCCCCAGCGCGTGCGGCTTTCGGATTTCGATTTCGCGCTGCCCGAAGACCGGATCGCGCTGCGCCCGGCGCGGCCGCGCGACTCGGCGCGCCTCCTCGAGGTGACGCCCCTCGGCCTTGCCGACCATCTGGTCAGCGACCTGCCGCGCCTGCTGCGCCCTGGCGACGTGCTGGTGTTCAACGACACGCGCGTCCTGCCGGCCCAGCTCGCGGGCCTGCGGGGCACGGCCGTGATCGAGGCGACACTCCACCTGAGGCTCGGCCCGGCCGAATGGCTTGCGCTCGTGCGCAACGCCCGCCGGCTGAAGCCCGGCGACCGGGTGACCTTCGGCCCCGGGCTTTTGGGCACGGTGATCGAAAAACAGCCCGGAGGCGCGGTGCACCTGCGGTTCGAGAGCGCGGGGCCGCTGGACGCCGCGCTCGAGCAGGCCGGAACCATGCCGCTTCCCCCCTACATTGCCCGCCGCCGGCCGGTCGATGCGGCAGACCGGGAGGACTATCAGACCGTCTATGCGCGCAAACCCGGCGCCGTCGCAGCCCCCACGGCAGGGCTCCATTTCACCGGGCGGCTGCTGGCGGCGCTCGATGCCGCAGGCGTGCGGCGCGAGACGGTGACGCTCCACGTGGGCGCCGGCACCTTCCTCCCGGTCAGGGCCGAGACGGTGGAGCAGCACCGCATGCACGCCGAATGGGGCTCGCTTCCCGCCGATGTCGCCTCCCGCCTCCGGGCCGCAAGGCGCGAGGGCCGGCGGATCATCGCGGTTGGCACCACCTCGCTCCGGCTCCTCGAAGCCTCCAACCTCCAGCCCTTCGAGGGCACGACCGACATCTTCATCACGCCCGGCTACACCTTCCGCGCGGTCGACGGGCTGATGACCAACTTCCATCTCCCGCGCTCGACCCTCTTCATGCTGGTCTCGGCGCTGATGGGGCTTCAGACGATGCGCGCGGCCTATGCCCACGCCATCGAACGCGGCTACCGCTTCTATTCCTATGGCGACAGTTCGCTGCTCCTGCCCTGACGGCACTGGCCGGCCGCGCGCGGCCGGCCTCCGCTTCCCGCGGGCGGCCGGCCGATGAGGTTTGCCATCCTTGCCACCGACGGCCGCGCGCGCACGGGCCTTCTTGAAACCCCGCGCGGTGCAATCCGCACGCCGGCCTTCATGCCGGTCGGCACGGCGGCCACCGTCAAGGCGATGAAGCCCGGCGACGTGCGCGCAAGCGGCGCCGACATCCTGCTTGGCAACACCTATCACCTGATGCTCAGGCCCGGCGCGGAGCGGGTGGCGCGGCTGGGCGGGCTGCACCGCTTCATGGCCTGGCCGCACCCGATCCTGACCGACTCAGGCGGCTTCCAGGTAATGAGCCTCGGCCCGCTCGCCGCCGTATCGGAAGAGGGGGTGGCCTTCCGCTCGCATCTCGATGGCTCGAAGCACATGCTCACTCCCGAGCGGTCGGTTGCCATCCAGCGGCAGCTCGGCGCAGACATCGTGATGGCGTTCGACGAATGCACGCCACACCCTGCAACCCGCGACGAGGCCGCCCGCTCCATGGCCCTTTCGATGCGCTGGGCGCGGCGCTCGCGCAGGGCCTTTGAGGAGAACCCCGGACGTGCCGCCCTGTTCGGGATCCAGCAGGGCGGGCTCTATCCCGACCTGCGGCGCGAATCGGCAGAAACGCTCGTGGCCATCGGCTTCGAGGGCTATGCCATCGGCGGGCTGGCCGTTGGCGAGGGGCAGGCGGCAATGTTCGAGGTGCTCGACGAGGCGCCGCAGATGCTGCCCGCCGACCGGCCCCGCTACCTGATGGGCGTGGGCAAGCCCGCCGACATCATCGGCGCGGTCATGCGCGGGGTCGACATGTTCGACTGCGTGCTTCCCACCCGCTCCGGCCGGACGGCCCAGGCGTGGACGGCGGCGGGCCCGCTCAACCTCCGCAACGCGCGCTTCGCCGAGGACGAGGCCCCGCTGGAGGAGGGATGCCCCTGCCCCGTCTGTGCCCGGTTCAGCCGCGCCTATATCCACCATCTGGTGAAGGCCGGCGAGATCCTCGGCGCCATGCTGCTCACCGAGCACAATCTCTGGCACTACCAGCAGCTGATGCAGGGCCTGCGCGCGGCCATTGCCGCCGGCACGCTTGAGGCCTTCGCGCGCCAGCGCCTCTCGGCGCTTGCCGGCTGAGCGCGAGGGGCTTGGCGCGCGCCCGTGACCTGATAGGCTGGCGCCCGTGCGGCGGACGCGCGCGGGCGGGGGAGCGGCTGATGGCCTTGTGGAAGATGGGCGCGGGCGAGCTTGCGAGGGCGATCGCTGCGGGAACGACCAGCGCGACAGCCGTGGTGGAGGCGCATCTCGAGCGCATCGAGGCGATCAATCCCCGGGTCCAGGCCTTCGTCGAGGTGCTGGCCGACCGGGCGCTTGCCATGGCGGCGGCCGCCGACCGGCACCTCGCGGAGGGCCGGCCGACCGGCCCCCTCCATGGCGTGCCCTTCTCAGTCAAGGCGAACATCGACATGGCCGGCCTGCCGACGACCTGGGGCGTTCCGGCGCTGGCCGGGGCGGTGCCGCCGCTCGACGCGCCGGTGGTCGAACGGATGCTGGCCGCCGGCGCCATCCCGATCGCGCGGTCGAACCTGCCCGACATGGGGCTGCGCGTGCACACCGACAGTTCGCTCCACGGTCCAACCCGCAACCCGTGGAATGCCGGGCGCACGCCGGGCGGCTCGAGCGGCGGTGAGGCGGCCGCGCTTGCGACCGGGATGAGCCCGCTGGGCCTCGGCAACGATCTCGGCGGCTCGCTGCGCAACCCGGCCAATGCCTGCGGCATCGCCTCCATCCGGCCGAGCCTCGGCCGGGTGCCCGATGCCGCCCTCGTGCCCGCGCCCGAGCGGCCGCTCGCGGTCCAGCTCATGGCCGTGCAGGGGCCCATGGCTCGCCGCGTGGCCGATGTGCGGCTGGCGCTCGGGATCCTGGCGGGCGCGCACCCGCGCGATCCGCAGGCGCTCGATGTGCCCTTGCAAGGTCCGCCGGGCGAGGGGCCGGTCCGGGTTGCGGTGATGGCCGAACCGCCGGGCGCGCCCACCGACCCGGCGGTTGCAAGCGCGGTCCGCGCGGCAGCCGCCGCCCTCGAAGAGGCGGGCCATGCGGTCGAGGAAGCCGTGCCGCCGCGGTTCGCCGAGCTGGTCGACACCTGGGCGCAGCTGCTCACGACGGACTTTTCCACCATGCGGCCGCTCCTCGCGCCGACCATGGGCGCCGATGGCCTCGCCTTCTTCGATTCGGTGCTGCAGCTGTGGCCGCCGCTCGAACGGGCGGCAGACTTCGGCCATCTGCTCCTCGTGCGCGATTCGATCGCGCAGGCCTGGTCGGCGTTCATGGACCGCTATCCGCTCATTCTTTCCCCGGTGTGGACCATCCTGCCCTTCCCGCCGGGGTGGGACCTTGGCGGGCCGGAGCGGGCCCGCGAGGTGATTGCCGCCATCCGGCCGGTGCTGCCGGCGAACCTTCTCGGCCTGCCTTCGGCCGCGGTTCCCGCCGGCCGCGACGGGGCGACCGGCCTGCCCATCGGCGTGCTGCTGACCGGGCGGCGGATGCGCGACGACCAGTGCCTCGATGCTGCCGAGGCCATCGAGGCGCGGCTTGGCCTCGACACGCCCATCGATCCGGCGGAATGAGCCCGGGGCCTTGGGCACCCGCTGGCCGCTTGCGCTGGCCGTGCTGCTGGCGGCCTGTGCGGCCGGGAAGGGCGCAGATCGGGTGGACGGCAGCGACGAGGCGCGCCTGATCCGGGCGATCGCCGGCTTCGCCACGCTCGCCGGCGAGGCGGACGACCCGCGCGTCGTGGCGGCGATCGGGGCCGTGCCGCGCGCGGCCTTCGTGCTGCCCGAGTGGCGCGATGCCGCCGCACAGGATCGCGCGCTGCCGATTTGCCACGGGCAGACGATCTCGCAGCCGACCATCGTTGCGCTCATGACCCAGCTCCTGCGCCCCAGGCCGGGCCACCGGATGCTCGAGGTGGGCACCGGCTCCGGCTACCAGGCGGCCGTCCTCTCGAAGCTGGTCGCGCAGCTGTTCAGCATCGAGATCGTGCCGGAGCTTGCGGCAGGCGCGGCCGAGCGGCTGGCGCGGCTTGGCCATGCCAATGTGCAGGTGCGGGCGGGCGATGGCCAGGCCGGCTGGCCGGAGGAGGCGCCCTTCGACGGCATCATCGTGACCGCCGCCGCGCCCGCCATCCCGGCGCCGCTGGTTGCACAGCTGAAGCCGGGCGGGCGGATGGTGATCCCGGTGGGGCCAAGAGACGGGGTGCAGGTGCTGAAAGTGGTGGAGAAGGGCGCAGACGGGCAGGTGACGGAGACGCCCATCCTCGACGTGCGCTTTGTCCCGCTCACGGGGGAGGGCGCCTGCGGCCCGCGATGAAGGTCGACCGCGGGCCCGGCCCTCCGTGCAAGGGAAACGGGGCGGTGGGATGCCCCACCGCCCCGTCCCCGCCTTCCGCAGGCTGTGCTGGTCGGGCGTTCAGCTGTCGATGTCGCGGCGGAAGGTTTCGGGGAGGCACAGGAGGCCGACGGCCACCGTGAGCCCGGCCACGACGATCGGGTACCAGAGGCCGTAGGTGATGTCCCCCGTGGCCGCCACCAGCGCAAAGGCGATGGTGGGCAGGAACCCGCCGAACCAGCCATTGCCGATGTGGTAGGGCAGCGACATGGCCGTGTAGCGGATCTTGGTGGGGAAGAGTTCCACCAGCAGCGCCGCGATCGGGCCGTAGACCATCGTCACATAGAGGACGAGGAGGAACAGGATCGCCACCACCATCGGCTTGTCGATGGCCGCAGGATCCGCGCTCGCGGGATAGCCGGCGGCGGCGAGGGCCTCCTTCGCCTCGTCGTGGAAGCCCGCGACGAGGCCCTTGCGCGCCTCGGCGTCGAGCGGCGCCGGGTCTGCCACCTTCAGCACCCGGTCGCCCACCGTCACGGTGGTGCCCGCGCCCGGCGCTGCGGCCACATTGGCATAGTTCACGCCCGACTTGGCGAGGAACGACTTGGCAATGTCGCACGCGCTGCTGTCAAACCGGTTCTTGCCGATGGGGTCGAACTGGGTCGAGCAGGTGGCCGGATCCGCCGAGACGGTGACCGGCGCCGACTGCTGCGCGGCGTAGAGGGCGGGGTTTGCGGCCTTCTGCAGCGCATCGAACAGCGGGAAGTAGGTGACCGCCGCGAGCAGGCAGCCGGCGAGGATGATGGGCTTGCGGCCCACCTTGTCCGACAGCCAGCCGAAGAAGACGAAGAACGGCGTGGCGAGCACCAGCGCGATGGCGATCAGCATGTTGGTGGTGGCGCCATCGACCTTCATCATCTTCTCGAGGAAGAACAGTGCATAGAACTGGCCCGTGTACCAGACGACCGCCTGGCCCGCGACCGCGCCGAACAGTGCGATGAGGACGAGGCGGAGGTTGGTCCAGTGGCCGAAGGCCTCCTTCAGCGGCGCCTTGGACTGCTTGCCCTCGGCCTTCATGCGCTGGAAGACGGGGCTCTCCTCGAGCTGCATGCGGATCCACAGCGAGATGCCGAGCAGGAACACCGACACGAGGAAGGGCAGCCGCCAGCCCCAGTCCTTGAAGGCCTCCTCGCCCACCAGCGTGCGGATGCCGAGCACCACGATCAGGGCTGCGAACAGGCCGAGCGTCGCGGTGGTCTGGATGAAGCTGGTGAAGAAGCCGCGCTTGTTGTTGGGCGCATGCTCGGCGACATAGGTCGCCGCCCCGCCATATTCGCCGCCGAGCGCGAGGCCCTGCAGCATCCGCAGCAGCACGAGGATGATCGGTGCGGCAACCCCGATGGTCGCATAGCTGGGCAGCACGCCCACCATGAAGGTCGCAAAGCCCATGAGACCCATGGTGATGAGGAAGGTGTATTTGCGGCCCACAAGGTCGCCCAGCCGCCCGAACACGACCGCGCCGAACGGGCGGACGGCAAAGCCTGCTGCAAAGGCGCCGAGCGCCAGGATGAAGCCCGTCGTCTCGTTCACGCCCGAGAAGAACTGCGCCGAGATGATGATGGCCAGAAGCCCGTAGAGATAGAAGTCATACCATTCGAAGATCGTCCCGAGAGACGAGGCGAGAATGACCTTCTTCTCGCTCTGGGTTGGGGTGTGATGTTTTGGCAGCGCGCCGATATCATCGACCGTGCCGCCGATGGCAGGCGGTGTCATGGCTTTCTCCTCTTCATATCTGGGTGTGGATCATTCTCTCAGTTTCACCTCTTCTGTCAGAAGGTGTATCGGGTGACGAACTCGACCCGGTCGAGCTGGCCGCGGGCGCCGTTCACGATCTCGCGCTCGCCGTGGCGCAGCTCGAGGCCCACATCGAGGCCCTTGACCGGGGTGGCGAAGATGTTGCCGGCAACGCTCCAGGCGGCCTTGTTGGCCGTTGCGGGCAGCTGCACGTCCGGCCAGTCCACCTCCTGGAAGCTGGCCATCACGGTCGAGCGGATCGCAGGGGTCCAGCCGAGTTTCAGGGCGGCGAAGCCCGCGACAAGCCCGACGGGGTGGACCCGCCCGTTGGTGAACACGCCATCCGGGGCGAAGTTGAGGCCGACATAGTGGCCGATGCCCTCCCCGCCGGTGAGCATGAAGCGCATGTCGTGGCGGCTGGACGGGCCGAACGGCACCCGGCCGGCGAGCGACAGGCCCCAGCCGAAGGCGCTGTCCTTGGCGGTGCCGTCGGAGACCGTCACGTCGTGCGCGAGGCCTGCGAGCGACACCTCGGCCGGCCCGAGCCGGCCCGACAGTTTCAGCACGAGATCGGGGAAGGCGGCATCGTCGCTTTCGGCCAGCGCCGGCGAAAGGCTCGAGATCGACGAGGTGATCGGGTTCTCGGCGGCAAGCGCGAGGTTGGCGGCCTTGCCGAGCTTCGTTGTCCAGCGCACGAGCGGCTGGCGCACGAAGACGGTGCCCTCGGTCGGGCCGATGAAGTCGGTCGTCTCGGGAAGGGCTCCGACGTTCTGGAAGGTCGACCAGTCCTGCCCGGCGGTGAAGCCGCGCCAGCTGATGGTCGCCCGGCGCAGGGCAAGATTGTAGCCATTGGTGGTGCGGGCGGTGCCCTGGGTGCCGGGCGCTGTCTGGAAATCGACCTCGACATAGCCGGTCAGCGGCGCGCCATCGACAGTGGCCGTGCCGGAAAGCCACAGCCGGGTCTGCTTGGCGTGCGCGGAAAAATGGGTGCTGCGCACGCCGCCCACCGGCACTTGCTGCGGCAGCCAGAAATCGCGCACGAGGGCGCCCGGGGCCGGGTTGCCGTCGCCATAGACCGAATAGGCGGTCCAGAGCTTCACGAAGCCGCCCGCCCGGAAGGTGGTGCCGCCGACGCGGAAGCCCTCGCGCGCCTCGGTTGCCGCCACCCGCTTCTCGAGCGCTGCAATCTCCTCGGCGCTGGCCGCCTGCGCGCCGGTGCCGGCGCCCTGCGGCGCGGCGGCTGCCGCGGGGGCTGCCGCGCGCGCGGCCTGAAGCTCACCGCGCAGCCGCGCCACCTCGGCCTCCAGTGCCGCCAGCCGGGCCTCCAGCGACCCCGCGCCCTGCGCCAGCGCCGGCGCCGCGGCACTGCAAAGGAGGAAGGCAAGGCCGATCGTTGCTCGCATGTCTATCTCCCCAGCCCGCCCCGGCATCCCTCGTTTTCCGGGTTTTCGGGCTGCGGCGAACATGCCCCGGCGCACGAGGGGCTTCCTACCCCGACCATGGTCGGGCACGACCAACGTCGGGGGTTCGCCTGGGCGCGGCTGTTGGATAAGGTGCCGGTCGACGGGCGGGAGGGATTGCGGCCCGGAGACCGGATGGCGGAGGACAGCAATGAGCGAGACACTGCACAGGGTGCCGGACGCCTGGGCCACAACGGCCCGCTACACGCGCGAGAGCTATCAGCGGCTCTACCGCGAGTCGCTTGACGATCCGGAGGCCTTCTGGCGGCGCGAGGCGCAGCGGATCGACTGGATCCGCCCCTTCACCCGGGTTTCAGAGTGGTCGTTCGAGGAGGCGGATTTCGGCATCCGCTGGTTCGACGACGGCACCCTCAATGTCGCGGCCAACTGCCTCGACCGGCACGTCGCGGCCGGCCACGGAGCGCGCACGGCCATCATCTGGGAGCCGGATGATCCCAAGACCCCGGGCCGCACGCTCAGCTATGCCGAGCTGCTCGAGGCCGTCTGCCGCCTCAGCAATGGCCTTCAGTCGCTCGGCGTGCGCCGGGGGGACCGGGTGACCATCTACCTGCCGATGATCCCGGAGGCCGCGATTGCCATGCTGGCCTGTGCGCGGATCGGTGCCATCCACTCGGTGGTCTTCGGCGGATTTTCGCCCGAGGCGCTCGCCGGCCGCATCCAGGATTGCGATTCGGGCATCGTCATCACTGCCGATGAAGGGCTGCGCGGCGGGCGCACCGTGCCGCTCAAGGCCAATGTCGACATCGCGCTCGAGCGCTGCCCAAGCGTGAAGACGGTGGTGGTCGTGGCGCGCACAGGCGCGGCCGTGCAATGGGTGGAAGGCCGCGATGTCGCCTATGAGGCGCTGGTCGGCGCCCAGCCGGCCACCCACCAGCCGGCCGAGATGGGTGCGGAGGATCCGCTCTTCATCCTCTACACCTCAGGCAGCACCGGCAAGCCCAAGGGGGTGCTCCACACCAGCGGCGGCTATCTGGTGTGGGCCTCGCTCACGCACGAGGCGGTGTTCGACTATCGCCCCGGCCAGGTCTACTGGTGCGCGGCGGATGTCGGCTGGGTGACCGGCCATTCCTATGTCGTCTACGGGCCGCTTGCCAACGGCGCGACCACGCTGATGTTCGAGGGCGTGCCCAGCTGGCCCGATCATGGCCGCTTCTGGGAGGTGGTGGACAGGCACCGCGTCGAGATCTTCTACACCGCGCCGACGGCCATCCGCGCGCTGATGCGCGAGGGCGACCACTGGGTGACCCGGCATGCGCGCACGTCGCTTCGCCTTCTTGGCACCGTCGGCGAACCGATCAATCCCGAGGCGTGGGACTGGTATCATCGCGTGGTCGGCGAGCGGCGCTGCCCGATTGTCGATACCTGGTGGCAGACCGAGACGGGCGGCGCGATGATCGCGCCCCTTCCGGGCGCGACCGATCTGAAGCCCGGCTCGGCCACGCTTCCGATGTTCGGCGTGGAGCCGCAGATCGTCGATGCCGAGGGCCGGCCGCTCGAGGGCGCGTGCGAGGGCAATCTGTGCATCCTGCGCTCGTGGCCCGGGCAGATGCGCACCGTCTGGGGCGATCACCGCCGCTTCTTCGAAACCTATTTCACCACCTTCCGCGGCAAGTATTTCACCGGCGATGGCTGCCGGCGCGATGCCGACGGCTACTACTGGATCACCGGCCGGGTCGACGACGTGATCAACGTCTCGGGCCACCGCATGGGCACGGCCGAGGTGGAATCGGCGCTGGTGGCGCATGCCAAGGTGGCCGAGGCTGCCGTGGTGGGCTTCCCGCACGACCTGAAAGGCCAGGGCATCTACGCCTATGTGACGCTCAACGCCAACGAGGTGGCAACGCCCGAGCTGCGCCAGGAGCTCGTGCAGTGGGTGCGCAGGGAAATCGGCCCGATTGCAACGCCCGATGTCATCCAGTTCGCCCCTGCCCTGCCCAAGACCCGCTCGGGCAAGATCATGCGGCGGATTTTGCGCAAGATCGCCGAGAACGATCTCGGCAGCCTCGGAGACACCTCGACCCTTGCCGATCCGGCGGTTGTCGACCAGCTGGTGGCCGGCCGCGCCCAGGCTGCGCCGCGGGCTGCCTGAGCGGCGGTGGCGGGCGCGGTTCTCGTTGCAGACGACCATCCGGCGTTCCGCGCGGCGCTTGCGCTCGCGGTGCAGGGGGCCGCGCCCGGGGCCCGGCTGATCGAGGCGGCAACCCTTGCCGAGGCCGCCGAGGCCGTGCGCGCGGCGGCGGATCTTGCGCTCATCCTCCTCGATCTCGACCTGCCCGGCGCGGAAGGGGTGTCGGGCGTTGCGCTCCTCCACAGCGAGCGGCCGGAGGTGCCGATCCTCGTCGTCTCGGCGGCCGACCGGGAGGCCGCGCGCCCGGCCCGCGCCTTCGGCGCGCGCGGCTTCATTCCCAAAAGCGCCGAGCTGCCCGAAATCGAGGCCGCGATTGCCCGCGCGCTGGCCGGCGACCCGGAGCCGTTCGCCTGGCCCGATGCCGAGGCGCCCATGGCGGCCACGATCGCGACGCTCACCCCCACCGAGCTCAAGGTGCTGCTCGGCGTGCTGAGGGGCCAGCTCAACAAGCAGATTGCCCACGAGCTCGCGATCAGCGAGGCCACGGTCAAGGGCCACATGACATCGCTTATGAAAAAGCTCGGGGTGCACAACCGGACGCAGGCGGTGCTTGCCGCGCGCGCGCTGCGCCTCGAGGCGGGGCCTGGCTGAGCCGTGCCGCCTCTTATTCGGCTGCAGCGCTAAGGCGCGGGCGCGCAAGCGCGGCAAGAAGCGCGTCCGGGTCTGCCGGCTTGGGGATGAGCACGACGCCCAGCGCCTCGACGCGCCGCCGGTCCACCCGGCCGGGGCTTGCCGTTACCAGCACCAGCGGAATGTCGCCGAACCGGGCCCGCAGCCGTGCGGCCAGATCGAGCCCGCTTGGGCCCGGCCCCAGGTCGAGATCCAGCACGGCACCGGCAAGCCCGCCGGCTGCGGCGGCAGCGAGGGCCTCGGCGGCGCCTGCGGCCGGAACCGGCGCCAGCCCCACGCCCTCGAGCAGCGCGCCGAGCGCGGCAAGCGCCGCTGCATCGTCGTCGACGCAGAGGATCCGCCCGCTTGCAAGCGGCGCCTGGCTGGCCCGCTGCGCGGTCTCGGGCGGGCGTTCCGCCGCCTCGGCAAGGGGCACTGCAATCGCGAAGGTGGAGCCGCGGCCGGGCGCCGAGCGCAGCGTCACCGGCGTGCCGAGGAGCCTTGCAATCCGGTCGACGATGGCAAGGCCAAGGCCCGCGCCGGCGGCGTTGCGGCCCTGCCCGAGGCGCTCGAACTCGCGGAAGATGCGCGCATGGTCCCTCGGGTCGATGCCCGGGCCGCTGTCGCGCACCTCGAAGCGGAGCTGCCCCGCCTCGCGCCGGGCGCAGAGCATCACCCGCCCGCGGGGCGTGTAGCGCACGGCGTTCGAAAGCAGGTTGCGCAGCACCGAGGCGAGGAGGCCCCGGTCGGTCTCGATGGCGAGCGCACGCGGTCGCACCACCAGCTCGAGGCCCTTTTCCGCTGCCAGCGGGCCAAACTCGCGCGCCAGCTCCTCCATCAGGCCGGCCGCATCGAAGGGGACCGGCTGGGGCTGGATGCCGCCGGCATCGAGGCGCGAGACATCGAGGAGCGCGCGCAGAAGCTGCTGTGCCGAGACGAGGGCGGCGCTGATGTTCCCGACCAGCGGCCGCGCACCGGGGGGGACCTCGCGCTCGAGCGCGGCGGCGAACAGGCGGGCGGCGTGCAGCGGCTGCTGCAGGTCGTGGCTTGCCGCGGCGAGAAAGCGGGTCTTGTCTCGGGTTGCGGCCTCGGCGGCGGCCTTGGCCTCGGCGAGCGCGCGGTTCGCAGCCGCGAGATCGGCGGTGCGCTCGGCCACCTGCCGCTCGAGTTCGGCCTGGGCCTGTTTCTCGGCCGTGATGTCGGTAAAGCTCATCACATAGCCGCCGCCCGGGATGGGCGCGCCCGCGGTGCGGATCCAGCGGCCGGAGGGCCGCCTGCGCTCGAAGCTGTGCGGCAGCCCGCGCGAGAGGTGCCAGAGCCTGCGCGCCACATGGTCGTCCACCTCGCCGGGGCCGCATTCGCCGCGCTCGGCATTGAAGCGGATGAGGTCGGCGACCGGCCGGCCGATCGCGACCATGCCGGGCGGATAGTCGAACAGCTCGAGATAGCGCCGGTTCCACGCCACAAGGCGCAGGTTCGGGTCGATCACCGAGACCCCCTGGTCGATGGCCTCAAGCGTTGCGGCAAGGAGCGACCGCGACAGGGTGACGGACTGGCCGCTCATGTCGAGGAGCCGGACGACCGCTTCCATGTCGAGCCGGCCGCCCTCCAGCGCCGAACCGATGACCATCCGTGCAGACGGCGCACCGATCACCCGCGCCACGAGCTGTTCGGCCCGCCGCGCCGCAGCCGGTGTCACCGGCCCTTCCGGGGCGCCCGCCTCGGGCCCGAGCGCCGCCTCGGCCTCCGCCTCGCCAACAAAGCGGGCCGCAAGCGCCTTCAGCTCCGCCATGGTGCGGATGCCCGATTTCGCAACCGGGGCGCGCCAGACCGAACGGGCAAGCCGCGCCCTGTCGAGCGCCAGCGTGCCGGCCAGCGCGCCGGTGTTGAGCGCAAGGCTCCAGAACAGCCCATGGGCCAGCGGGTCGCCCAGGTCGAACCCGAGGAGCGCCTGCGGATGGAGGAGCCCGCCGGTTGAGGCCGCCAGCACGGCGCCGAAGCCCGGCCCGGCAAGCGACGGCAGGAACAGGGTGAAAAGCCAGGTGAGCCCGCCGGCCATCAGCCCCGCGCGGACGGCGGCCGGGCTCGCGATGCCGAAGAGCGTCGCGGCAAGGAGCGGCGGCGCGAACTGGGCGACGCCGGCAAAGGCCACCAGCCCGATGGTGGCGAGCGAGCGGCTGCTGTCGAGCATTTCGGCATAGATGAGCGCAATGGCCATGATGGCCACGATCACCATCCGCCTGGCCAGCCGCATGCGCCGGCCGAGATCGGTGGCCCGGCCGAGGCCCTCGCGCACGAGGGCCGGCGCGAGGAGATCGTTGGTCGCCATGGTGGCAAGCGCCAGCGTTTCGGCGATGATCATGGCGGTGGCGGCCGAGAAGCCGCCAAGAAAGGCGAGATGGGCAAGACCGGTCGCCCCCGAGGCCAGCGGCAGCGCCAGCACGTAGAGATCCGGCGGCACCGCGTCGCCGAGGCCTGTGAGCCCGGCGGCGGCCAGCGGCAGCACCACGAGCGAGACGGCGGCGAGATAGGCAAGAAAGGGCCAGCGTCCGGCCCGGACGGCCTCGGGCGAGGGCGCCTCGACAAAACCGAGATAGAACTGCCGCGGCAGGCAGAGGATGGCGAGGCCCGCCGCGACGGTTGCCGCAAAGAACCCGACGCCCGGCCCCGCTGCGAAGCGTTCGGCAAGCGCGCCCGTGGCGGCCGCGGCATGGCCTGGCTCGCCGGCCAGCAGCGTGAGGGCAAACAGGCCGAGCGTCATCAGCGCGGCGAGCTTCACCAGCGATTCGAAGGCGACCGCGGCCACGAGGCCGCGGTTCTGCCGCGCAACCTCCACCGAGCGGGCGCCGAACAGGATTGCGAATGCGGCAAGCGCGGCCGCCGTGACGAGGGTGACGGCGCCCGAGCGTTCGATCCCGGCGAGAACCGCGAAGGTGGAGGCGACGGCGCGCAGCTGCAGCGCGATATAGGGGATGGAGGCCACGAGCGCGATGCTGCAGACGAGCATGGCCACCTCCCGGCTGCGCCCGTGCATTTGCGCGAGGAAGTCGCCGATCGAGACCGCGCGCGCCTCGCGCACCTGGCTGGCGAGGCGTTCAAGAAGGCGCGGTGCGAGCAGGAAGACGAGCGCGGGGCCGAGATAGATCGCAAGATAGGGCCAGCCGTCGGAGGCGGCCGTGCCCACCGCGCCGAAGAACGACCAGGAGGTGAAGTAGACCGCCAGCGAGAGCGGGTAGACAAGCCCCCTTGCGCGCGGCGGGAGGCCCGAGCGGTCGACCCGCCGCGCGATGACAACGAGCACCATCCCGTAGGCCAGCACGACAAGCGCAGGCAGGAGGCCAGCCGGCATCGGCGCGCCCTCCCCTTTCTCCCGGTTTCTCCCGAACGAACCCCTTGCCGGAGAATGGGTCACGGTCAAGGGCCGGCCCTGCGCGAGGCCCGGCGCTGCGGCTTCTGCTGCGTGCGGCGGGCAGGGCAGCGGGCAGGGGGGCCGCCCTGCGAGGCGAAACGGGGGCACGGCCAGCCCCGGGGCATGCACCGCGCGCGCCGCCATGGCGCGCCCGGCCCCGGCGTTCCCGCAACGGCTGCTGCGGTGGCGGGCGATGCCAGCCTCGCGTCCTGTTCGCTCCGGGCTGCTGCGGCCCGCCCCTGTCTTGGGTGCCAGCCGGGCGGGATTGCTCCCGGAAGGAAGGCATATCCCCGCTGCCGGCGGCGTCGCAGCCCCTGGTTCCCGCGCAGGATCCGGTCTGCCCGGCGGACCTTGCCCGGGCCGCGCCGGTCGGTCCGGCCTCGGCAGCAGGAGGGGCCCCCTCGCCGGCGGCCCTTGCGCGCGCCCGGATAAATCGGATCGAGATGTGAAGCTCGGCTCCGGGCGCCGCCGGCGGGCAGATCACCCGGAAGACCATGGTGCGCGGCACCCCCTCCGCGAGCGGCCCGATGGCGAAGCCCATGCGGCCGCCGCACGCCCGGCCGGTGCTGTCGCTGGCGCCCGCGCCACGCCGGCCGAGCCGGACGCCCTTGGGCACGTCGAGGGTGAGGTCGAGGCCTTCGAGGGGCGTCGTGTCGGCATCCTCGAGTTCGCCGGGGAGGACGGAGCGCATTTCCGCTTCCAGCTCGGGGTCGTAAAACCGGCCGCCGCACGCTCGCTCGGCAGC
Source organism: uncultured Sphingomonadaceae bacterium (assembly GCA_937995515.1). Lineage (GTDB taxonomy): Bacteria > Pseudomonadota > Alphaproteobacteria > Sphingomonadales > Sphingomonadaceae > Thermaurantiacus. Next base: position 134,503 of record CALKJZ010000014.1, read on the forward strand.
TGCGCGCCAGGGTCGTCGCCGATGCCGGAGGTGAAGGTGAGGACGCCGCGCGCGCAGGGCTTCGGCATGGGGGCCAGCTCGCCACGCGCTGCCATGCCCAGATTGGCGAGGCTGTCGCTCAGCAGCATCCCCCGCGTCGTCATCTGCGCCTGGGCTTCGGCGACGGCGGCCGTCCGGTCGGCCCCGGTGACCAGCCCTCCGACAGCCAGGTTCACCCGCGCGTTTGCCTCTCGCCGATGACGGAGCCGATCTGGTGGCGGCTTGCGGCCAAGAGGGCCTCGCCATCACGGTGCACGTGGATGTCGGAGGCCATGTCGGAGGCGAAGGAGACAGTCGACAGGTGGTCGGCCTCGTTCAGCCGCGCGACAAGGCCGAGCGCTGCGTCCCTCGCGGCTGCACGCCTCGCCCCTTCCATCGAGCTGCTGGCGTCGATGGCACGCGCAAGGTTGCGCTTGCGGCCGGGCGGCGCGCGGCCATGCGAGCCATGCCGCCTTGAGCCGGACGGCGAGGTCGCAGCAGGAGCCTTCCTGCGCGAAGAGGGGGCGGTCGAAGGCGGCAGCGATCGAAAGGCTGGGGGTCGTCACGGTGCGGGTCCTTCGCCTTCCCCCGCACCCGATGCAGATAGGCGCGTGCGGCACCGGCCGGCTCCGGCGCCTCCTGTGCCCCGCCCCTGGTCTCGGCCGGGCCTGCAGGGAGGAGCCCCCGGCCGATCTCGCGCATGCCGAGCCCGCGGACCTCCTTGAGCCTTGGCTTGCGCCCTGGGGCGCACGGATGGCCAGCGCGGTCCACATTCCCGGCCGGGCAGGTGGGGCCCCGGCCGGAGCCGCCGCGGGCGGGCGCCCCGCCCGGCGTGCCGGGAGGGGGCAGAAGGGGCTTTAAGGGGCGTCGCTGCCGGCCCGTCCGCCGTCACCCCATGTTGCCCGGGATGTCGCCCGGGGGCAGCCGCCCGGCCCGGGGTGATCAGCCCGGCGTGCCGGCGTTGCCCGTTCAGCTTCGATAGTCGGCGTTGATGGCGATGTAGCCGTGGGTGAGATCGCAGGTCCAGACGGTCGCACGGCCGTTGCCTAGCCCGAGGTTGACGGCGATTTCCACCTCGTCGCCGGCGAGGTGGGCGGCAACCGGCGCCTCGCAAAAGTCCGGCACCACCGCGCCGCGCGCGGCCACCTCCACCCCGCCGAAGCGGATCGAAAGCCGGTCCCGCTCCGCCGGTTCGCCGGCCTTGCCGACCGCCATCACCACCCGGCCCCAGTTCGCATCGCCACCTGCCACGGCCGTCTTCACCAGTGGCGAGTTGGCAATCGTCATCGCCACGCGGTGCGCGCTCGCATCGGAGACCGCGCCCGAGACCCGCACCTCGATCATCTTCCGCGCGCCTTCGCCATCGCGCACTACGAGCTGGGCAAGCTTCCGACACACATCCTCGACGGCTGCGGCCAGCGCATCGGCGCCGGGGCTCTCCCAGCCGTCGACCACGGCGTTCCCGGCCGTGCCGGTCGCAAAGGCGAGGAGGGTATCCGAGGTGGAGGTATCGCCATCCACGGTGATCGCGGCGAACGACCGCGCGTTTGCGCTGGCGAGCAGCTCGTGCAGGAACCCGGGCGCAACAGCGGCATCGAGGAACAGGAAGGCGAGCATCGTCGCCATGTCGGGCGCGATCATTCCCGAGCCCTTGGCGATGCCTGCGATCCTGACCCGGCGTTCGCCCAGCATGGCATCAGCCGATGCGCCCTTCGGGAAGGTGTCGGTCGTCATGATGGCCTGCGCGGCATCGCGGAGCGTCGCCTCTCCCAGCGCGGCGTGCGCGGCCGCCACGCCCGCCAGCGCCTTCCCGGTGGGAAGGGGCACGCCGATGACACCGGTGGAGGCCGGGAAGACCTCGCCGGCCGGGCAGCCGAGCAGGCGGGCCACCTCGGCCGACTGCGCCTCGGCCGCCGCCCGGCCGGCTGCACCGGTGAAGGCGTTGGCGTTGCCCGCGTTCACGACCAGCGCCCGCGCCCGGCCGGCCGGCAGGCGCAGGCGGCAGAGCTCCACCTCGGGGGAGGGGCACTGCGAACGGGTCGTAAGGCCGGCAACGGCCGTGCCGGGGGCAAAGGCCATGAGCGCGAGATCCGCCCGGTCCCACGCCTTGTAGCCCGCCCTTGCCACGCCGATGCGGACCCCGGCCGGCACGGGAAGCTCGGGGAAGGGGCGGGAAAGCGGCGAGACGGCAGTTGTCATCGGCGTCCGCTAGCGCAGGATGGACGGCGCTGGAACAGGGATGGGCCTCATGCGGAGGCTTCGGGCTGCGGCCGCGGTTGCAATCGCCTGTCTCGCCGGTCTGCCGGCCGGTGCTGCGGTGATGGTGGCCGGCATGTTGTCATAGAAACGGGCGCGGGCCTGATCGACGGCGAGGCCTCGCGGGGGCGGTCCACCATCCGCAGGCTCGCCGATCCCGGGCGGGCCATCGCCGACCCGCTTGTTCCGGGCGTGACGATCCTGCCCCTTGCCGGCTCTCAAGTGGTTGGTCTCGGGTTCCGGCCGCTGCAGCGCCTCGGCCCGGGCAATGCCGATCGTCGGCTTCGGCCCTGTCGGCATGCCGCTGCGTCGGCCGCAGGCCGCCCAGGCCTGAATGGCGGGGCGTTGTCCTGCGCGAGCCTGATCGGCCCCTGGCAGACAAGCATGCCGCCCGGCGGTGCCCGCGTTGACGCCCGGCGGGCCCCTTCCTATGTCACTGACTTGGGCGCGGCCCCCCGGGGCCCGGCGCCCGTTTTGCTGCGAAGGCCCTCGATGCTCGGATTGAACAAGGTCGCCAAGGCCCTCTTCGGCTCGTCGAACGACCGTTACGTGAAGTCGATGGGCGCAATCGTGCGCCAGGTGAACGCGCTCGAGCCCCGATACGAGGCGATGACGGACGATGAGCTGCGCGACCGCACCCGCGTGTTCCGCGAGGCACTGGCCGGCGGCGCGAAGCTCGACCAGCTGCTGCCGGATGCGTTTGCAACCGTGCGCGAGGCCTCGAGGCGGACGCTTGGGCTGCGCCACTTCGATGTGCAGCTGATCGGCGGCATCGTGTTGCACCGCGGCGAGATTGCCGAGATGCGGACCGGCGAGGGCAAGACACTGGTGGCGACGCTGCCCGTCTATCTGAACGCCCTTGCGGGCAAGGGCGTCCATGTGGTGACGGTGAACGACTATCTCGCCCGCCGCGACGCGGAGTGGATGGGCCAGATCTACCGCTTTCTCGGCATGACGGTGGGCGTGATCGTGCCCAACATGAGCGACCCGGAGCGGCGCGCCGCCTATGCGGCCGACATCACCTACGGCACCAACAACGAATATGGCTTCGACTATCTGCGCGACAACATGAAATATTCCCGCGACCAGATGGTCCAGCGGCCGTTCCACTATGCGATTGTCGACGAGGTGGACTCGATCCTGATCGACGAGGCGCGCACCCCCCTCATCATCTCCGGCCCCACCGACGACAAGAGCGAGCTCTACATCGCTGTCGACCGGATCGTGAAGTCGCTCCAGCCGCATCATTACGAGAAGGACGAGAAGCAGAAGTCCGTGATCCTGACCGAGGAGGGCACGGAAGTTGCCGAGCGGGCGCTCGAGGCCGAGGGGCTGCTGCAGGGAGCCAACCTCTACGATTTCGAGAACACCCAGGTGGTCCATCACCTGAACCAGGCGTTGCGCGCGGTCGTGATGTTCCGCCGCGACACCGATTATATCGTCAAGGACGGCAAGATCGTCATCATCGACGAGTTCACCGGCCGCATGATGGAGGGCCGGCGCTGGTCGGAAGGCCTCCACCAGGCCGTCGAGGCCAAGGAGGGCGTGGAGATCCAGCCCGAGAACCAGACGCTCGCCTCGATTACCTTCCAGAACTATTTCCGCATGTATCCCAAGCTTGCGGGGATGACGGGCACGGCAGCCACCGAGGCCGGCGAGTTCTACGACATCTACAAGCTGAACGTGGTGGAGATCCCCACCAACGTGCCCGTCCGGAGGGTGGACGAGGACGACCAGTTCTTCAAGACCGAGGCCGACAAGTTCCGGGCCATCGTTGCCGCCATCAAGGAGGCCAGCACCCGCGGCCAGCCGGTGCTGGTCGGCACCGTCTCGATCGAGAAATCCGAGCGGCTCTCGGGCTTCCTGAAGGCCGAGGGCGTCGAGCACAGCGTGCTCAATGCCCGCTTCCACGAACAGGAGGCGCATATCGTGGCGCAGGCCGGCCGGCTCGGCGCGGTCACCATCGCGACCAACATGGCCGGCCGCGGCACCGACATCCAGCTCGGCGGCAATGTCGAGTTCCGGATCGAGGACGAGCTGAGGGGTCTGCCCGAGGGGCCCGAGCGCGAGGCCCGCATCGCCGAGATTCGCGCCGAGGTGGCCGCCGAGCGCGAGCGGGTGCGGGAGGCGGGCGGGCTCTTCGTGCTCGGCACCGAGCGGCACGAGAGCCGGCGGATCGACAACCAGCTGCGCGGCCGCTCGGGCCGGCAGGGGGATCCGGGCCTGTCCCGCTTCTATCTCAGCCTCGATGACGACCTGTTGCGCATCTTCGGCCAGCAGAACCTGCTCGCGCGGGTGATGAACTCGGGCCTCGAGGAGGGCGAGGCGATCGTCCATCCGTGGATCTCGAAGGCGATCGAGACCGCGCAGAAGAAGGTGGAGGCGCGCAACTACGAGATCAGGAAGCAGCTGCTGCAGTACGACGATGTGATGAACGACCAGCGCAAGGTCGTCTACGAGCAGCGCGGCGAGATCATGGACTCCGAGGATGTCTCGGAGACGATCCTCGACATGCGCCTTGAGACGGTCGAGTCGATCGTCAACACCCACGCGCCTCCGGGCACCTATCCCGAGACGTGGGACGTCGACGGCCTTGCAAGGGCCGTGTCCGAAAACCTCGCGCTCGACCTGCCGATTGCCGACTGGGTGCGCGAAGACTCGGTGGACCAAGAGATGTTCATCGCCCGGATCCGCGAGGCGCTCGATGCCCGCATGGCGGAAAAGGCCGCGGCCGTGCCCGAGGCGACCTGGAAGTCGATCGAGAAGAACTTCCTGATCCAGTCGATCGATCATCACTGGAAGGAGCATCTGGCAACGCTCGATGCGCTCCGGCAGGTGATCCATCTGAGGGCCTATGCGCAGAAGCAACCAATCAACGAATACAAGCGCGAGGCCTTCCAGCTCTTCGAGCTGATGCTGGCGAAGGTGCGCGAAGACGTGACAAGGTGGCTCGCCCATGCGGAGTTCCGCATGCCCGAGCCGCCGCCGCTGCCGACCCTTCCCGACTTTCTGGGCAGCGGGCAGGGCAGCGGCATCCACCCCGAACCGGCCGGCCTCTTTGGCACCAATGTGGGGGCGCGCGCGCGCGCGGCGGCACCGGTGGCCGCTCCGGGCGTGTTCGCGCTGGGAGACCCGCTCTCCGACGAGGAGAAGGCATCGGCCCGCGCCGTCGCCCATCTTTATGGCCCTGCCTTCAATCCCGACGACCCGGAAACCTGGCAGCGCACCGTGCCGCGCAACGCGCCATGCCCCTGCGGCTCGGGCAGGAAGTTCAAGCATTGCCACGGCCTGTTCGCCTGAGGCGAAGCCCCCGCTCCTGAGGCCCTCCCCTTCGGCACAGCCGATGCGGCTGCGCCGCCGCACCCGCGCCCGCCGTCAGCCGCCCGCGCCGCGAGGCCCCTGCTGTCCGCTTCCGGCGGGCTTGACAGACGGCCGGGTTCCCGGCCCTGGTCCTGCGATGGCACGGGCGTGGTGGCAGGGGTCGGCGGCCGAGCTTCTTAAAGCCGGGCCGGATGCGGTCCTCGGTCGGCTCGTGCAGCAGCTTCCCTTTCCTGCCGAGCCCAGGCAGACCGAGGCGTGGCGCTTTACCATCGGCCATCTCGCCGCGCTTGGGCACGCCATGCCCGAGGCGCATGTCTTCCTCGAGTTTGCCATTCCGCGCATGGGGCGCCGGGCTGATGCGGTGGTCGTGGCGGGCGGCCATGTGTTCGTGCTTGAGTACAAGGTGGGGACCAGGGACTTTGCCCGGCACGCCCTCGCGCAGGTGGAGGGCTATGCGCTCGACCTGCGGCACTTCCACGAGACAAGCCACGATGTGCCGCTCGTGCCGATGCTGGTGGCCACGCACGCCCCGCCGCAGCCGATCGGGCTCGGCCTTCCGGCCGACGGCATCAGTCCGCCGATGCGCCTTGCTGCCTGCGATGTCGAGCCTGCGATCCGGCAGGTGCTGACGGCAGATCCGCGCCCGCCGCTCGATGCCGCGCAGTGGGCGGCCGGTGCCTACCGGCCCACCCCGACCATCATCGAGGCCGCGGAGGCGCTCTTCCGCGGGCATGGGGTCGAGGAGATCTCCCGCTCGGGGGCGGGGGCCGCAAATCTCACCCGGACAGCCGATGCGGTAGCCCGCGCCATTGCCGGGGCGCGCGCGACCGGCACGAAGGCGCTGGTGTTCATCACCGGCGTGCCGGGCGCCGGCAAGACGCTGGCCGGCCTCAACATCGCCTGTGCCCGCATGGCTGCACCGGGCGTGGACTCGGCCTTTCTCACCGGCAACGGCCCGCTCGTTGCCGTGCTGCGCGAGGCCCTGCGGCGCGACCACCGGCGCCGCGCCCGGGCGCCCGAGCCAGGCGATCCGGACGCCCGCCGCGTCGCTGCGCGTTCGCCCGACGCGTTCATCCAGAACGTGCACCATTTCCGCGACGAGCATGTCGCCACCGACAGGCCGCCACCGGAGCATGTCGTGGTGTTCGACGAGGCGCAGCGGGCGTGGGATGCCGCGCAGACCGCGCGCTTCATGCGCAAGCGCGGCCACCCGGAGTGGACCATGTCGGAGCCCGCATTCCTCCTCTCGGTGATGGACCGCCGGCCAGACTGGTGCGCGGTCGTCTGCCTCGTCGGCGAAGGGCAGGAGATCAACACCGGCGAGGCGGGGATCGGCGCCTGGCTCGAGGCGGTGGCCGCCGGCCCGCAGCAGGGCTGGCGGGTGCACCATTCCCCCCATCTCGCGCGTGCAGACGAGCAATCGCGCCGGGCGCTCGCCATCCTCGCCGCGCGCGGGCAGGCCGCCGAGGAGCCCGATCTCCACCTTGCGACATCGATGCGTTCCTTCCGCGCCGGCAGGGTCTCGGACTTTGTGGCCGCCCTTCTTGCCGATCAGCCGGAAAGCGCCCGCGCGCTGCTGCCCGTCCCGGAGCAGTTTCCCATCTTCCGCACGCGCAGCCTTCCGGCCGCGCGCGCCTGGCTTCGTGCCAGGCGCCGCGGCACGGAGCGCGCCGGACTCCTTGCCGCCTCGAACGCGCTGCGCCTCCGGCCAGAGGGCCTGCACGTCAGGGCGCGGGTGGACGTCGCCCACTGGTTCCTGGAACCGCCGCCCGACATCCGCGCCTGCGACATGCTGGAGGATGTTGCAACCGAGTTCGACGTGCAGGGCCTCGAGCTCGACTGGACGTGCGTGGCATGGGACCTCGGGCTCAGGCGGGCGCGCAGGGGGTGGGAGCCCTGGGCGTTCCGCGGCAGCGCGTGGCAGCGGGCAAGGCAGCCGGAGCGGCAGGCCTTCATCGTGAACGCCCACCGCGTGCTCCTCACCCGTGCCCGGCAGGGCATGGTGATCTTCGTGCCGCAGGGCGATCCCGACGACCCGACCCGGCCGCCTGCGGCCTATGCCGCAATCGACGCCGCTCTTGCGCGCTGCGGCATTCCTGAACTGCCCGGGTCCTTCCGCACCAGCCCGTCGTGAGCCGGGCTATGTCCTCCGGCCGGTCGTGATCGACCGGCTGCCATCCACGGGCTGTGGACCCGAGCTTGTCACAAAAACGTCATCCCGTGCGGCGTCGTCTGCGAGGGGCTCGGCCATGGAGCCAACCGCTGCCCTCAAGTCGCTGGCGCTTGCGCTGGCCATCGGGCTGCTCGTGGGCCTCGAGCGGGGCTGGTCCACCCGCGAGGCGGCAGCCGGAACCCGGGTCGCGGGCTTGCGCACCTTCGGGCTCCTCGGCCTTGGCGGGGGCTTTCCGCGCTTGTTGCCGCGCCGCTTGCGTGGCTGTTGCCCGGCGGCGCGGCGGCGCTCGTCGTCGTCGGCTGTGCCCGCGTTTCGGCGTCGTCGGCTGTGCCCGCGTTTCGGCCGGGACGGACTCCCGCTCCGCCACGTCGGCGCTTGCGGCGCTCATCCCCATCGGGCTTGGCCACTTTGCAGCCGCCGGGCACCGGGTGGAGGCGCCTTCTGCTGCTGCCGTCATGATGCTGCTCCTCGCGCTGCGCCACAGGTCGCACCGGCTGCTGCGCGGTCTTTCCGAAGCGGAGGTGGAGGCGGTCGCCCGCTCTGCCATCGTTGCGCTCGTGATCCTGCCGCTGATGCCGGATGCCGACATGGGCCCGCTCGGGGCGTGGAACCCGCGCCGTCTGTGGTTCGCGGTGGTTGTCGTCTCGGCCATCAGCTTCCTCGGCTATGTGGCGCCCCGCAGCCTCGGGCCCGGGCGCTTCCTCATTGCACCGGCTGCTGCCGCCGCGCTGGTCTCCTCGACACGGGTGACAGCCGCCCATGCCCGACGGCTGCGCGACCCGCAGGCGCCCGCGGCTGCGCTGGTGGCGGGCATTGCCGTTGCCAACACGGTGATGTTCGCGCGGCTCCTCCTGATGACAGGTCTTCTTGCCCCTTTCGCGCTGGCCGGGCTTGTGGGCGTCGTCCTCCCGGCCGGGCTGGTGCAGGGCGCATTTGCCGCACGCGCGCTTCGCGCGCACGGCCATGCGCCCGAGGGAGCGCGGGTCAGGCTTGGCAATCCGCTCGATTTCCGCCCTGCGCTCGTGCTTGCGGCCCTCGTCGGCCTGCTCGCGGTTGCCTCGCGCTGGCTTCTCGCGCGGTTTGGCGATGCCGGTCTTGGCGCGCTGCTGCTGATCTCGGGCCTTCTCGATGTGGATGCGGCCCTCATCACGCTGGCAAGCCTGCCGCCGGGTGCCGTCGAGCCGGGCCAGGCCGGCCTCTTCCTTGCCTCCTCCTTGCGCGTCCGGTGCCTGCCAACACGGCGCTGAAAGCCGGGCTCGTGCTTGCCGTCGCGCCGGGCGGGGCCGGCTTCCGCGCCGCCGTGCCGCTCGGCGCAAGCCTTGCCGCCGGGCTCGTGGCGCTGGTTGCGGGCCTTGGCCTCGGCCTTGCCTGAAGGACGCCGCGCGGGCAGGGTTCCGGGCCGGACGGGAGGATGGCATGGCACTGGTGCAGGTGGATGTGACCGAGGGCGTGGCGACTGTGACGCTCGATCGCCCCGAGGCCATGAACGCGCTCAACCGCGCGCTGCGGCTGGAGCTTGCCGAAACCGTCCGCCGCCTCGATGCCGACCCGTCCATCCGGGTGCTCATCCTGACCGGCGCCGGCACGCGCGCCTTCTCGGCCGGGCTTGATCTGAAGGAGCTTGCCTCCGATTCCTCGGCCATGGCCGACACCACGGCAACCGCGGCCGACGCCAACCCGTGCCGCGCCATCGAGCAATGCGCGAGGCCCGTCATCGGCGCGATCAACGGGGTGGCCATCACCGGCGGCTTCGAGCTGGCCCTTGCCTGCGATATCCTCATTGCATCCGAAAACGCCCGCTTCGCCGATACCCATGCCCGGGTGGGCATCATGCCGGGCTGGGGCCTGTCGCAGAAGCTCTCCCGGCTGATTGGCATCTTCCGCGCCAAGGAGCTCTCGCTCACCGGCAACTTCCTCGACGCGGCAACCGCCGAACGCTGGGGCCTTGTGAACCGGGTCGTCCCGGCCGGGGAACTGCTGCCGGCCGCGCGCCGGCTCGCGGCCGACATCGCCTCGGTCGACCCGGCCTTTGCGGCTGCCTACAAGCGTCTCATCGACGATGGGTTCGCGCTGCCCTTCGGCGCAGCGCTCGCACTCGAGACCGAGCGGTCGACGGCGGCCAATGCCGCGGTGACGCCGGAGGCCGTTGCCGCGCGCAGGGCCGCGGTGCAGGCGCGCGGGCGCACCCAGGGGGCATGAGCGGGGCGGCATGAGCGGGGTGGCCGATACGGCGCTGCGGGCGCGTGCGGCTGCGGTGATCCCCGGCGGCATGTATGGCCACCAGGCGAACCATCTCCTGCCGGATTGCTTCCCGCAGTTCCTCGCACGGGCGCGGGGCGCCCATGTGTGGGATGCCGACGGTCGCTGCTATCTCGACCTGATGTGCGCCTTCGGGCCAAATCTCTTTGGCTATGGCCACGCCGGCATCGATGCGGCATTCACGGCGCAGCTCGCGCGCGGCGATACCATGACCGCGCCCTCGCCGCTGATGGTGGAGCTCGCCGAGCGGCTGGTGGCCCGGATTTCGCACGCGGACTGGGTGATGTTTGCCAAGAACGGCACCGATGTGACCACCATGGCGCTGATGGTGGCGCGCGCCTCGACGGGCCGGCGCGCGGTGCTGGTGGCCCGGGGCGCCTATCATGGCGCCGCGCCGTGGTGCACGCCGGTGCCGGCGGGAACCCTGCCCGAGGACCGGGCGCATGTCGTTTCCTTCAGGTTCAACGACCCGGTCGACCTCGAGCGGGCAGCGCAGGCGGCCGGCGGAGACGTCGCCGCGATCTTCGCGGCCCCCTTCCGCCACGATGCCTTCGCGCCGCAGGAGGCGCCCTCGGCAACCTATGCACAGGGTGTCCGGGCGCTTGCGGACCGGCTGGGCGCGCTGCTGGTGGTCGACGATGTGCGCGCCGGGTTCCGGATCGCGCGGGACTGCTCCTGGTCGCGGCTCGGCATCGCGCCCGATCTGTCCTGCTGGGGCAAGTGCGTGGCCAACGGCCATCCACTGTCCTTTCTCGCCGGCAGCGAGCGGGCGCGCGCGGGTGCGGCCCGCATCTATGTCTCCGGCTCCTTCTGGTTCCAGGCCGCGCCCATGGCCGCCGCGCTTGCCACGCTCGATCTTGTCGAGGGCAGCGACTATCTGGAGCGGCTGGAGGCGCTCGGCGGCCGGCTGCGCGCCGGGCTTGCCGAGGTCGCCGCCCGCCACGGCCTGCCGCTCGACCAGACGGGGCCTGTCGTGATGCCGCAGATGCTGGTGGCCGGCGACGAGGATTTCCGCATCGGCTTCGCGCTCGCCGAGGAGATGCTCGCGCGCGGCGTGTGGTGGCACCCCTGGCACAACATGTTCCTGAACGCGGCGATGACCGAGGCCGACATCGACACGGTGATCAGAGCGGCCGATGCCGCCATCCCCGCCGTGCTCGGGCGCCGCGCGGCGCTCCGGCCGCATCCAGCCGTCTCCGCCCTCCTCGCCCGGGCCGGCGTGCCGGCGGACTGAGGGCAGCGACAGGGTAACCGGCCTGCCGGAGGCGAAATCGGCCTGCCCCTCTGTTGACGGGGGGGGTGTGCGGCGCTATGCGCACGCCTCGCTCACGGGCTGGTCGTAGGGCTTTGCCGCTCTAAACACAGACTTCGTGGAACGCTGCCATGCCATCGGCAGGCCCCTGCCTGCCGGTGGTCTGTGTTGCATCCGGGCGCCCCCGCCCGGCCCCATGAGCGCGAGGACCGAGCCGGTTTGTCCGGCTGGCTGGCCTCCCCGTTGCGGCGGGGCCGGACGTCGCCTTGTGGCGCGGTCTTCGGGCAACCGATTTTGAAAGAGAAGCATGCCGACGATCAATCAGCTGGTGCGCCATGGCCGGGAACCGCAGAGGGCGCGCAACACGGTGCCTGCCATGGAGGCCTGCCCGCAGAAGCGGGGGGTGTGCACGCGCGTCTACACCACCACACCCAAGAAGCCGAACTCGGCGCTGCGCAAGGTGGCGAAGATCCGGCTGACCAACGGGTTCGAGGTGATCGGCTACATTCCCGGCGAGGGCCACAACCTGCAGGAGCATTCGGTGGTGCTGATTCGCGGCGGCCGCGTGAAGGACCTGCCGGGCGTGCGCTACCATGTGCTGCGCGGCGTGCTCGACACCCAGGGCGTCAAGGACCGCAAGCAGAGCCGGTCCAAGTATGGCGCCAAGCGGCCGAAGTAAGAGGAAGAGGGATGCCCCGTCGTCGTCGCCCTGAGAAGCGCGAAGTCCTGCCCGATCCCCGTTACGGGGACGAGGTGCTGTCGAAGTTCATGAACCTGGTGATGCTCCAGGGCAAGAAGTCGACAGCGGAAGGGATTGTCTACTCCGCGCTCGATACGATCGAGACCCGCCTCAAGCGCGATCCCTTGCCCGTCTTCCACGAGGCGCTCGACAATGTGAAGCCGATGGTCGAGGTCCGTTCGCGCCGGGTGGGCGGTGCGACCTACCAGGTGCCGGTCGAGGTGCGGCCCGACCGCGCGCAGGCGCTGGCCATTCGCTGGCTGATCGCGGCGGCGCGCAAGCGGCCCGAGAAGACCATGTCGGCGCGGCTTTCGGCCGAGCTCATCGAGGCCTCCAACAACCGCGGGTCGGCGGTGAAGAAGCGGGAGGACACGCACAAGATGGCGGAAGCCAACCGCGCCTTCTCGCACTATCGCTGGTAACCCCGTCCTGCAGCCGAAGGTTTCCCCATGCCCCGCACCCATCCGCTCGCGCGTTACCGCAACATCGGCATCATGGCCCACATCGATGCCGGAAAGACCACGACGACCGAGCGAATCCTCTATTACACCGGCAAGTCCTACAAGATCGGGGAAGTGCACGAGGGCACGGCCACGATGGACTGGATGGAGCAGGAGCAGGAGCGGGGGATCACCATCACCTCGGCTGCGACCACCTGTTTCTGGAACGACCACCGGATCAACATCATCGACACGCCGGGCCATGTCGACTTCACGATCGAGGTGGAGCGTTCGCTGCGCGTGCTCGACGGGGCGGTGGCGGTCTTCGACGGCGTTGCCGGCGTGGAGCCGCAGTCGGAGACCGTGTGGCGCCAGGCGGACAAGTATCGCGTGCCGCGGATGTGCTTCATCAACAAGCTGGACCGCACGGGAGCGAGCTTCGAGCGCTGCGTGCAGATGATCCGCGACCGGCTCGGCGCGCGCCCGCTCGTGCTCTATCTCCCGATCGGGATCGAGAGCGATTTCAGGGGGCTCGTCGATCTCGTCGAGCAGCGGGCGATCGTGTGGCTCGAGGAATCGCTCGGCGCCAAATATGAATATCAGGAGATCCCTGCCGAGCTGAAGGAGGCGGCCGCGGCTGCCCGGGCCGAGCTCATCGAGACGGCCGTCGAGCAGGACGATGCAGTGATGGAGGCCTATCTCGAGGGCCAGGAGCCGGATGTGGCGACGCTGAAGGCGCTCATCCGCAAGGGCACGCTCGCCTTTGCCTTCGTGCCCGTGCTCACCGGCTCGGCGTTCAAGAACAAGGGTGTGCAGCCGCTCCTCGATGCGGTCGTCGACTATCTGCCAAGCCCGCTCGACATTCCGCCCGTTCAGGGTGTGAAGCCCGACGGCACGCCCGACGAGCGGCCGGCCGACGACAAGGCGCCCTTTTCGGCGCTGGCGTTCAAGATCATGTCGGACCCGTTCGTGGGCACGCTCACCTTCGCGCGCATCTACTCGGGCACGCTCGAGAGCGCATCGACCGTTCTCAACTCGACCAAGGACCGGCGCGAGAAGATCGGCCGCATGCTGCTCATGCACGCCAACAACCGCGAGGACATCAAGGAGGCCCACGCCGGCGACATCGTGGCGCTCGTCGGGCTGAAGGAGGTGACGACCGGCGATACGCTGTGCGCCCCCGGTGCGCCCATCATCCTCGAGCGGATGGAGTTTCCCGAGCCGGTCATCGAAGTGGCGGTCGAGCCCAAGACCAAGGCTGACCAGGAGAAGATGGGCATCGCGCTCAACCGGCTGGCGCAGGAGGATCCGAGCTTTCGCGTGACCTCCGACCACGAGAGCGGTCAGACGATCATCAAGGGCATGGGCGAGCTGCACCTCGAGATCATCGTCGACCGCATGAAGCGCGAGTTCAAGGTGGAGGCGAATGTGGGTGCGCCGCAGGTTGCCTACCGCGAGTCGCTCGCCCGCCGTGTCGAGGTGGACTACACGCACAAGAAGCAGACGGGCGGCTCCGGCCAGTTCGGCCGGGTGAAGATCGTGGTCGAGCCCGGCGAGCGCGGCTCGGGCGTGCAGTTCGTGGACGAGGTGAAGGGCGGCAACGTTCCGAAGGAATATATTCCCGCGGTGGAGAAGGGCATCCGCGAGGTGGCGGAATCGGGCGCGCTCATCGGCTTTCCGATCATCGACTTCAAGGCGACGCTGGTCGACGGCGCGTATCACGACGTCGACAGCTCGGCGCTCGCCTTCGAGATCACCGGCCGCGGCGCGATGCGCGAGGCGGCGCAGAAGGCGGGCATCAAGCTGCTCGAGCCGATGATGCGGGTCGAGGTGGTCACGCCCGAGGATTTCATGGGCGACGTGATCGGCGACCTCAACAGCCGGCGCGGGCAGATCCAGGGCACCGACACGCGCGGCAATGCGCAGGTGATCGAGGCGCTGGTGCCGCTGGCCAACATGTTCGGCTATGTGAACCAGCTCCGCTCCATGACCCAGGGCCGGGCGCAGTACACGATGCAGTTCTCGCACTATGAGGAAGTCCCGGCCAATGTCGCCGAGGAGGTCAAGGCGAAGCTCGCCTGAGCGGCGCCGCGGTTTAGCATCAACGACTTGAAGCCAAAGAGGAACGACAATGGCGAAGGCGAAATTCGAGCGGACAAAGCCGCACGTGAACATCGGCACCATCGGTCACGTGGACCATGGCAAGACCTCGCTCACCGCGGCGATTACCAAGGTGCTGGCCGAAACCGGCGGCGCCACCTACACGGCCTATGACCAGATCGACAAGGCGCCCGAGGAGCGCGAGCGCGGCATCACCATCTCGACCGCGCACGTCGAGTACGAGACGACCAACCGCCATTATGCGCACGTCGACTGCCCCGGCCACGCCGACTATGTGAAGAACATGATCACGGGTGCCGCGCAGATGGACGGCGCGATCCTCGTGGTCTCGGCCACCGACGGCCCGATGCCGCAGACCCGCGAGCACATCCTGCTCGCCCGCCAGGTGGGCGTGCCGGCGCTTGTCGTGTTCATGAACAAGGTGGACCAGGTCGACGACCCGGAAATCCTCGAGCTCGTCGAGCTCGAGATCCGCGAGCTGCTCTCGAAGTACGACTTCCCGGGCGACGACATCCCGATCATCCAGGGCTCGGCGCTGATGGCGCTCGAGGACAAGCGGCCCGAGATCGGCAAGGAGGCCGTGCTGAAGCTGATGGCGGCGGTCGACGAATATATCCCGCAGCCCGAGCGCCCGCTCGACAAGCCCTTCCTGATGCCGATCGAGGATGTGTTCTCGATCTCCGGCCGCGGCACGGTGGTGACCGGCCGGGTCGAGACGGGCGTCATCAAGGTGGGCGAGGAAGTCGAGATCGTCGGCCTGCGCGACACGCAGAAGACGGTGGTGACCGGGGTCGAGATGTTCCGCAAGCTGCTCGACGAGGGCCGCGCGGGCGACAACATCGGGGCGCTGCTGCGCGGCACCAAGCGCGAGGATGTCGAGCGCGGCCAGGTGCTCTGCAAGCCCGGCTCGATCAAGCCGCACACGGATTTCAAGGCCGAGGTCTATGTGCTCTCCAAGGACGAGGGCGGGCGGCACACGCCGTTCTTCGCCAACTACCGCCCGCAGTTCTACTTCCGCACCACCGACGTGACCGGCACCGTCGAGCTGCCCGAGGGCACGGAAATGGTGATGCCGGGCGACAATGTGACGCTTGGCGTGAAGCTGATCGCCCCGATCGCCATGGACCAGGGCCTGCGCTTTGCGATCCGCGAGGGCGGCCGAACGGTTGGCGCCGGGGTTGTCTCGGAGATCGTGAAGTAGTAATGAAACTGTAACCGCTCGGCTGCCGATTCTCGGGGTGGCCGGGCGGTTTCCTTTTCGATGCGGGGCCTCGCTTGGCGGTCTGCCGGGCGGGCCCCTGCGGAAGCGACAGGCGCGAAAGCGACAGAGACCGGAACGGCCATGGAAACGCAGAACATCCGCATCAGGCTGAAGGCCTTCGATCACCGGGTGCTCGATCTCGCCACCAACGAGATCGCCGACACCGCCAAGCGGACCGGGGCCGATGTGCGGGGCCCGATTCCCCTGCCGACCCGGATCGAGAAGTTCACCGTGAACCGCTCGCCGCACATCGACAAGAAGTCGCGCGAGCAGTTCGAGGTGCGCACCCACAAGCGGCTGCTCGATATCGTGAAGCCGACCCCGCAGACGGTCGATGCGCTGATGAAGCTCGATCTTGCAGCGGGTGTGGATGTGGAGATCAAGCTGCAGGGCTGAGTCCTGCTGCAGGCGTGAAGGTCAAGCCCCCGGGCGATGCCCTGGGGCCTCTGAGAGGAAGATGGAATGCGAACCGGCGTGATCGCCAGGAAAGTCGGGATGACCCGCCTCTTCTCCGAGGAGGGGGTGCATGTGCCCGTGACCGTGCTGGCCCTGGAGGGCTGCCAGGTGGTGGCGCAGCGCACCGCCGCGGTGGATGGCTATACCGCCCTCCAGCTCGGTGCCGGCACCGCCAAGGCCAAGAACCTGACCAAGCCCGAGCGCGGCCATTTCGGCAAGGCCGAGGTGGCGCCCAAGGCGCGTCTGGTCGAGTTCCGGGTCGACGAGGATGCGCTGGTCGAGGTGGGTGCAACCATTTCGGCCGACCATTTCGTCCCCGGCCAGCTTGTCGACGTGACGGGCGTGACCCAGGGCAAGGGCTTTGCCGGGGCGATGAAGCGCTGGGGCTTCGGCGGGCTTCGCGCAAGCCACGGCGTCTCGGTCTCGCACCGGTCCCACGGCAGCACCGGCAACCGGCAGGATCCCGGCCGGGTGTTCAAGAACAAGAAGATGGCCGGGCACATGGGCGCGCGCCGGCGGACCCAGCAGAACCTCGAGATCGTGACAACCGATGCCGCGCGGGGCCTCCTGTTCGTCAGGGGTTCGGTTCCGGGCGCGAAGGGTGGCTGGCTTCTCGTGCGCGATGCGGTGAAGGCCCCGCGGCCCGAGGCGGCGCCCTTTCCGGCCGGCCTCGTGGCATCGGCGGCGGGCGTTGCGCCTCCTGCGCCTGCCGCCGGGGAGAATGGGCAATGAGGGTCGAGGTCAGGAGCCTGGATGGCACCGCGCAGGGGATGATCGAGCTGAGCGACAAGGTCTTCGGCCTCGAGCCTCGGCCGGACATCCTGCACCGGGTGGTGACGTGGCAGCTGGAAAAGCGCCGCGGCACGGCGCGCGCCGCGCGCGAGCGGTCGGGCGTCGACCGGACGGGCAAGAAATATGGCCGTCAGAAGGGCGGGGGCACGGCCCGGCACGGCAACCGCGCAGCGCCGCAGTTCATCGGCGGCGGCAAGGCGCACGGCCCGCGCGCGCGCGTGTTCAACCCCTCGCTCAACAAGAAGGTCCGCGCGCTCGGGCTCATGACCGCGCTTTCGGTCAAGGCGCGCGAGGGCCGGCTGATGGTGGTCGACAATCTGGCGCTTGAGGCCGCGCGCACGAAGGCGCTGAAGGAGCGGCTGGCGGCGCTTGGCATCGAGAACGGGCTGTTCGTCGATGGCGCGGCGGTCGACCTCAACTTCGCGCTGGCCAGCCGCAATCTCTACAAGGTCGACGTGCTGCCGGCGGTTGGCGCCAATGTCTATGACATCCTGAACCACGACCATCTGGTGCTGACGCGCGCGGCGGTCGAGGCGCTCGAGGCGCGCCTTGCCGGCGCAGGCGGCCGGGAGACGAAGGAGCCGAGCCATGGCGAAGGCTGAAGCCGCCGCGATCGATCTGCGCCACTTCGACGTGGTGCGCCGGCCGGTCGTCACCGAGAAGTCGACGCTTGCCGGCGAGCACAACCAGGTGGTGTTCGAGGTTGCGCTCGGAGCCTCGAAGCCCGAGATCAAGGCGGCCGTGGAAGCGCTGTTCGAGGTCCGGGTGCTGCGTGTGAACACGCTCATCAGCAAGGGCAAGACCAAGCGCTGGCGCGGCAGGCCCTATCGGCGGTCGGACTTCAAGAAGGCGATCGTCACGCTCGCGCCGGGTGACACGATCGACGTGACGACGGGAATCTGAGGCCATGGCACTCAAGACCTACAACCCGACAAGCCCGGGCCAGCGCGGCCTGATCCTCGTCGACCGGTCTGCGCTCTACAGGGGCCGGCCGGTCAAGGCGCTGACCGAGGGGCTGCGCAAGACCGGCGGGCGCAACAACCAGGGCCATGCCACCGCGCGCGGGCGCGGGGGCGGGCACAAGCGGCTCTACCGGGTGATCGACTTCAAGCGGCGCCGCTGGGACGATCCGGCAACCGTCGAGCGGATCGAATATGATCCCAACCGCTCGGCCTTCATTGCCCTTGTCGGCTATGCCGACGGGACGCAGGCCTACATCCTCGCCCCGCAGCGGCTCGCGCCGGGCGACCAGGTGGTGGCTGGCCGCAAGGTCGACGTGAAGCCGGGCAATGCGATGGAAATCGGCCAGATGCCGGTGGGCACGATCGTGCACAATGTGGAGCTGAAGCCCGGCAAGGGCGGCCAGCTCGCGCGCGCGGCGGGCACCTACATGCAGATCGTGGGCCGCGACCGCGGGATGGTGATCGTGCGGATGAACTCCGGCGAGCAGCGCTACATCCGCTCGGACTGCATGGCGACGGTGGGCGCTGTCTCGAACCCCGACAATGCCAACGTGACGCTCGCCAAGGCGGGCCGGGTGCGCTGGATGGGCCGGCGGCCGCTCACGCGCGGGGTGGCCAAGAACCCGGTCGACCACCCGCACGGCGGCGGCGAGGGCAAGACCTCGGGCGGCCGGCACCCGGTGACGCCCTGGGGCAAGCCGACCAAGGGCGCGCGCACCCGGCACAACAAGGCGACGGACAAGATGATCATCCGTTCGCGCCACGCGAAGAAGAAGAGGTAGGCGATGGCACGCTCCGTCTGGAAGGGCCCGTTTGTGGACCTGCACCTGGTGCGGAAGGTGCAGGCTGGCCCCAAGGGGCCGATCAAGACCTGGTCGCGCCGGTCCACCATCCTGCCCGAGTTCGTGGGCCACACATTTGCGGTCTACAACGGCCGCAAGTTCGTGCCCGTTGCCGTGAACGAGGACATGGTGGGCATGAAGCTCGGCGAGTTTGCGCCCACGCGCACCTTCCACGGTCACGCTGCGGACAAGAAGGCGAAGAAGAGGTAAGATGGGCAAGGCAGCAAATCCGCGGCGGGTCGGCGAGCGCGAGGCGATGGCGGTTGCCACGACGGTGCGCGGCAGCCCGTACAAGCTGAACCTGGTGGCGGGGCTGATCCGCGGCCGGCCGGCCGAGGAGGCGGTGACGATCCTCACCTTCTCGAGGAAGGCGATGGCGGTCGACGTGAAGAAGTGCCTGCAATCTGCGATCGCCAATGCCGAGAACAACCACAATCTCGACGTGGACCGGCTGGTCGTGGCCGAGGCGAGCGTTGGCAAGAGCCTTTCGATGAAGCGCTTTGCAACCCGCGCGCGCGGCCGCTCGAGCCGGATCGTGAAGCCCTTCTCGCGCATCCGGATCGTGGTGCGCGAGCGCGACAGCGAGGAGGCCTGAGATGGGTCAGAAGACGTCTCCGATCGGGCTCCGGCTGCAGATCAACCGCACCTGGGACAGCCGCTGGTATGCGGAGGGCGATGATTACGGGCGGCTGCTGCTCGAGGACCTGAAGATCCGCCAGTTCATCATGAAGGCCCACCCGCAGGCCGCGATCTCCAAGGTGGTGATCGAGCGCCCGGCGAAGCTTGCGCGCATCTCGGTGTTTGCGGCGCGGCCCGGGGTCATCATCGGCAAGAAGGGTGCCGACATCGACAAGCTGAGAAAGCAGCTTGCCGCGATGACCAAGAGCGATGTGTCGCTCAACATCGTGGAGATCCGCAAGCCCGAGATCGACGCGAGGCTGGTCGCCCAGGGGGTGGCCGACCAGCTGGAGCGGCGGGTCGCGTTCCGCCGGGCGATGAAGCGGGCTGTTCAGTCGGCGCTCAGGCTGGGTGCGGAAGGGATCCGGATCACCTGCTCCGGCCGGCTGGGCGGTGCGGAGATCGCGCGCACCGAATGGTATCGCGAGGGCCGCGTGCCGCTGCACACGCTGCGCGCCAACGTGGACTATGCCGAGGCCGAGGCGCACACCGCCTATGGCGTGTGCGGCGTGAAGGTGTGGATCTTCAAGGGCGAGATCCTGGGCCACGACCCGATGGCGCAGGACCGGCTGATGATGGAATCCCAGACTTCGGGAGTGCGCCCGGCCCGGTAAGCGACGGCAGAACCCCGTCGCCTTATCGGAGGGCTCCTCCCTCGACTGAAGGCGAGACAGATGCTGCAACCCAAACGGACCAAGTTCCGCAAGGCCTTCAAGGGCCGCATCCACGGCACCGCCAAGGGCGGCACCGCGCTCAACTTCGGCGCCTTCGGCCTGAAGGCGCTGGAGCCCGAGCGGATTACCGCGCGCCAGATCGAGAGCGCGCGGCGCGCGATCACGCGCCACATCAAGCGCCAGGGCCGGCTGTGGATCCGCATCTTTCCCGATGTGCCGGTCTCGGCAAAGCCGGCCGAGGTGCGGATGGGCTCGGGCAAGGGCTCGCCCGAATATTGGGTGGCGCGCGTAAAGCCGGGGCGCATCATGTTCGAGCTCGACGGGGTGTCGGAAGAGCTTGCAGCCGGCGCGTTCGAGCGGGCGGCCGCAAAGCTGCCGATCAAGACCCGGATGGTCACCCGCATCGACGCGGCGAAGGAGGCCTGAGATGGCAGACTATGCCGAGATCCGCGCCAAGACCGACGACGACCTTGCCCGCGAGCTCGCTGCGCTGAAGCGCGAGCAGCTGAACCTGCGCTTCCAGGCGGCGACCGGCCAGCTGGAAAAGCCGAGCCGGGTGAAGGAGGTGCGGCGCACCATTGCGCGCATCAGGACGGAACAGACGGCCCGCGCGAAGGCGGCGGCCGAGGCAGGACGGAACTGACATGCCCAGGCGAATCCTCCAGGGGACGGCGGTCTCCACCAAGGGCGACAAGACGGTGGTGGTGCTGGTCGAGCGCCGCGTGCCGCACCCGCTCTATGGCAAGATCATCCGCCGCTCGAAGAAGTATCATGCCCACGACGAGGCAAACCTCGTGCAGGAAGGCGATGTTGTGCGCATCGAGGAGTGCGCCCCCGTCTCCAAGCTGAAGACGTGGCGCGTGGTGGAACGGGTGACGCCGCAGGGCGCGATCGAGGCGCTGGCGCCGGCTGGCGCCGCGGAAGGGGTGGCCGCACGATGATCCAGATGCAGACCAATCTCGACGTGGCCGACAATTCGGGCGCCAAGCGCGTGATGTGCATCAAGGTGCTTGGCGGCTCCAAGCGTCGGTTCGCGCGCGTGGGCGACACGATTGTCGTTTCGGTGAAGGAAGCCCAGCCGAAGGGCCGGGTGAAGAAGGGCGACGTGCACCGCGCGGTGGTGGTGCGCACCGCCAAGGACGTGCGCCGGCCGGATGGCTCCGTCATCCGCTTCGACAGCAATGCCGCCGTGCTCATCAACAAGAACCAGGAGCCGATCGGCACCCGGATCTTCGGGCCCGTGGTGCGCGAGCTGCGCGCCCGCGGCCACATGAAGATTATCAGCCTTGCCCCGGAGGTGCTCTGACCATGGCGGCACGGATCAGGAAGGGCGACCGCGTCATCGTGCTCGCCGGCAAGGACAAGGGCCGCGAGGGCGAGGTGATCCGCGCGCTCCCGAAGGAGGGCCGGGTGGTCGTCTCCGGGGTCAACATGCGCACGCGGCATGTCAAGCCGAGCCAGGCCGACCCGCAGGGCGGCATCCGGCGCGAGGAGGCGCCCATCCACGTCTCCAACGTGGCGCTCAAGGATCCGCAGTCGGGCGCGGCCACGCGCGTCCGCTTCGAGGTGCGCGATGGCCGCAAGGTGCGCGTGGCGGTGAAGTCGGGTGAGGTGATCCATGGCTGAGGCGCGCAGGAAGGCCCGGCTCGAGGCGCTCTACGAGGCGCAGATCGTGAAGGCGATGCAGGCCGAGTTCGGCTACCGGAACGTGATGCAGGTGCCGAGGCTGGAGAAGATCGTCATCAACATGGGCGTCGGCGAGGCAACCCAGGACCGCAAGAAGGTCGAGGTAGCCGCAGCCGAGATGGAGGCGATTGCCGGGCAGAAGCCGGTGATCACCCGCGCCAAGAAGTCGGTGGCCTCGTTTAAGCTGCGCGAGGGCATGCCGATCGGCGTGAAGGTGACCCTGCGGCGCGAGCGGATGTACGAGTTCCTCGACCGGCTGGTCACGATTGCCCTGCCGCGGGTGAAGGATTTCCGCGGGCTGAACCCGGCGAGCTTCGACGGCCGCGGCAATTTTGCCATGGGCCTCAAGGAACAGCTGGTGTTCCCCGAGATTTCCTACGACCGGATCGACAGGATCCGCGGCATGGACATCATCATCACCACGACGGCGAAGACCGATGCCGAGGCGCGCGCGCTCCTGCGCCACTTCGGGATGCCGTTCGCCGGCGATGCCGCCCTGCGGCAGCAGGCCGCCTGAGCGACGACGGGAGACACGGGATGGCAAAGCTGAGTTCCATCAACAAGAACGAGCGCCGCAAGGCGCTGGTGAAGCGCCATGCGCACCGCTTCGAGAAGCTGAAGGCGATTGCCGACGACGAAAGCCGCGACGAGACCGAGCGCCTGCTCGCGCGGCTGAAGCTGGCCGAGCTGCCGCGCAACGCCAACCCCACGCGGGTGCGCAACCGCTGCGAGCTGACCGGGCGCAGCCGGGCCTATTACCGCAAGTTCAAGCTGTCGCGGATCAAGCTCCGGGAACTGGCCAACAAGGGCCTCATCCCGGGTGTGACAAAATCGAGCTGGTGAGCCGAGCATGACCATGACCGATCCCCTGGGTGACATGCTCACCCGCATCAAGAACGGCCAGGCTGCCCGCAAGGACAGCGTGGTGACACCGGCCTCGAAGCTGCGCATCAGCGTGCTCGAGGTGCTGCAGCGCGAGGGCTATATCCGCGGCTGGTCGAACGACACCGGCGAGCGCCATCCATCGGTGCGCATCGAGCTCAAATATTTCGAGGGCCAGCCGGCGATCCGCGAGCTGCGGCGCGTGTCGAAGCCGGGCCGCCGGGTTTATTCGGGCGTTGCCACCCTGCCGCGGGTGCGCAACGGGCTTGGCATCACCATCGTCTCGACGCCCAAGGGCGTTCTGTCGGATGCGGAAGCCCGCGCGCAGAATGTCGGCGGCGAAGTTCTCTGTCAGGTGTTCTGATCATGTCGCGCATCGGCAAGAAACCCATTGCGATCCCGGCCGGCGTGACGGTGGCCGTGGAGGACGGAACGCTGCGGGTGAAGGGGCCCCGGGGCGAGCTGTCCATGCCCGTGGCCGACGAGGTGGTCTATGCCCTCGAGGAGGGCCGGATCTCGGTGAAGCCCGCCAATGACGGCAAGCGCGCGCGCGCCTTCTGGGGCATGCAGCGTACGCTCGTCTCCAACCTCGTGACGGGGGTGACGGAGGGGTTCAGCAAGACGCTCGAGATGACGGGCGTGGGCTATCGGGCCAGCATGCAGGGCTCCACCCTGCGGCTGCAGCTCGGCTACAGCCATGATGTCCACTTCGAGGTGCCCGACGGCATCACCATCAGAACGCCGGACCAGACCACGGTCGAGATTTCCGGCACGGACAAGCAGAAGGTGGGCCAGGTGGCCGCCGAGATCCGCCGCTGGCGCCGGCCCGAGCCCTACAAGGGCAAGGGCATCCGCTATCGCGGCGAGTTCATCTTCCGCAAGGAAGGGAAGAAGAAGTAATGAAGCAGAAGCTTTCCCCCTTCGAGCGGCGCAGGCGGCGCACCCGCTCGCAGATCTCACGGAAGGCGGGCGGCCGTCCGCGCCTCAGCGTCCACCGATCGAACCAGCACATCTATGCGCAGGTGATCGATGATGCCGCGGGCCGCACCTTGGCTGCGGCCTCGAGCGTGGAGAAGGACTTCGCCGGCCGGACCGGGGCGACGATCGATGCGGCAAGCGAGGTGGGCAGGCGGCTTGCCGAGCGCGCAAGGGCCGCCGGCGTGACCGCAGTGGTGTTCGACCGCGGCGGCTTCCTGTTTCATGGCCGCGTGAAGGCGCTGGCCGAAGCTGCCCGTGCGGGCGGACTGGAGTTCTGAGGATGGCAAACGAGACGGACATGCAGATGCCCGATGCCGCGGCAGACGAGCAGCGGCGCGGCCGCGGTGCGCGCGGCGGCGGCCGCAGCCGGGGCGGCGGGCCGGATCGCGGCGACCGGCGGCGGCGCGAGCCGGGCCAGGCCGCCGACGAGGGTCAGGAATACATCGAGAAGCTGGTCCACATCAATCGCGTCTCCAAGACGGTCAAGGGCGGCAAGCGGTTCGGCTTTGCAGCGCTGGTGGTGGTCGGCGACGGCAAGGGCCGGGTGGGCTTCGGCCACGGCAAGGCCCGCGAGGTGCCCGAGGCCATCAGCAAGGCGACCGCCGCAGCGCGCAAGGGCATGATGCGGGTGCCGCTGCGCGAGGGCCGCACGCTGCACCACGACGGGCAGGGCCATTTCGGGGCCGGCCGGGTCTATGTGCGCACCGCGCCGGCGGGCACCGGGATCATCGCCGGCGGGCCCATGCGCGCCGTGTTCGAGTCGCTGGGCGTGGCAGACGTGGTTGCCAAGTCGGTTGGCACCAACAACCCCTACAACATGGTGCGCGCGACCTTTGCGGCGCTGACCGACCAGTCGAGCCCCAAGTCGGTGGCCCAGCGCCGCGGGCGCAAGGTGGCCGACCTTCTCGCGCGCCGCGGCGACATCAGCCCGGCTGAGGCCGTGGCCGATGCCGACGCCCAGGTCGTTTGAGGAGCGGGCAGATGGCAACGGGCAAGACTTCGAACACGGCCGGGGCGCCCCGGAGGCTGAAGGTCACGCAGGTGGGCTCGCCCATCCGCCGCACCAAGGACCAGCGTGCGACGCTGATCGGCCTTGGGCTCAACAAGATGCACCGGACGCGCGAGCTTCCGGACACGCCGGAGGTGCGCGGCATGATCGCGCGCGTGCAGCACATGGTGAAGGTGGAAGACGCGGGCGCCTGACCAGGCCCCGATCCCCGCGCGACCCCAGCGAAAGCGAGTGCGAACGATGAAACTGAACGAGATCAAGGACAATCCCGGCGCCCGTCGCGGCCGCACGCGGGTGGGCCGCGGCATCGGCTCGGGCCTCGGCAAGACCGCCGGGCGCGGCCAGAAGGGCCAGAAGAGCCGCTCGGGGGTTTCCATCAACGGATTCGAGGGCGGGCAGATGCCGCTGCACATGCGGCTGCCCAAGCGCGGTTTCAACAAGCCCAACCGCAGGGAATGGTCGGAACTCAACCTCGGGACGTTGCAGGCGGCGGTCGACTCGGGACGGATAGCCGCCGGCGACACGCTCGACGTTGCGGCGCTGGTGGACAAGGGCGTGCTCACCCACGGCCGCGACGGCGTCCGCCTGCTCGGCAAGGGCGAGCTCAGGGTCCCGCTCCACCTGACGGTGGCCGGCGCATCCGCCTCGGCGCGCAAGGCCGTGGAAGCAGCGGGCGGAACCCTCACGATCGTCAGCCTGCGCGGGCGGGCAGAGGCGCAATGAGCGGTGCAGCGCCCCGCGCTGAGGGGCGGCGCCGCTGCGGGTTGCGCGCCGGCGCGGGCTTCCCACATGGCCAGGGTTGACGCGGGCAGGACCGCTGGCGATTGCGGGGCCGGGCCCCGCTGATGCAAGGATTCTGAATGGCCTCGGCAGCCGACAATCTCGCAGCCTCGCTGAGCTTTTCCAGCTTCGCCAAGGCGACCGACCTGAAGAAGCGCCTCTGGTTCACGCTCGGTGCGCTGGTGGTGTTCCGGCTGTGCTCCTTCGTCCCGCTGCCCGGCATCGACCCGGTGGCGCTCGCGCAGCTCTTCAGCCAGACCGCGGGCGGGGTGATGGATTTCTTCAACATGTTCTCGGGCGGCGCGCTCGAGCGCATGTCGATCGTGGCACTGGGCATCATGCCCTATATTACCGCCTCGATCGTGGTGCAGCTGATGGCCTCGATCTACGAGCCGTGGAAGGCGCTCAAGAAGGAAGGCGAGGCGGGGCGCAAGAAGCTCAACCAGTATACGCGGATAGGCACGGTCGCCCTCGTCATCTTCCAGGGCTATGGCATCGCCGTGGGGCTGGAGAATTGGGGCGCCTCGCAGGGGATGAGCGCGGTGATGGAGCCGGGCTGGTTCTTCCGCGTGACGACCGTCATCACGCTCCTTGGCGGCACCATGTTCCTCATGTGGCTGGGCGAACAGATCACCAGCCGGGGTGTCGGCAACGGCATTTCGCTCATCATCATGGCCGGCATCGTCGCGCATCTGCCGATTGCCATCGGCCAGCTGTTCGAGCAGGGCCGCACCGGCGCCATCTCGGGCGGGCTGGTGGTGCTGATCGTGGTCCTCGCCCTCGCGGTTGTCGCCTTCATCTGCTTTATGGAACGCGCGCAGCGGCGCATTCTCATCCAGTATCCCAAGCGCCAGGTGGGCAACCGCATGTTCGGCGGCGAAAGCTCGCACTTGCCGCTCAAGATCAACACCGCCGGGGTGATCCCGCCGATCTTCGCCTCGTCGCTCCTGCTGCTGCCGCTCACCATCGCCCAGTTCCTCGGCGCGGAAGGCTCAGGGCCGGACTGGCTGCTTGCGGTGACCACCTCGCTCCAGCACGGCGCGCCGCTCTACATGGGGCTCTATGCGCTCGGCATCGTCTTCTTCAGCTTCTTCTACACCGCGGTCGTGTTCAATCCTGAGGAAACGGCCGAGAACCTCAAGAAATATGGCGGCTTCGTGCCAGGGATCCGGCCCGGCGAGCGCACCGCGGACTATCTCGACTATGTGCTCACCCGCATCACGGTGGTGGGCGCAGCCTATCTCGCCGTCATTTGCCTGATGCCGGAGTTTCTCATCTCCGAGCTTGCGGTGCCCTTCTATTTCGGCGGCACGTCGCTCCTCATCGTCGTCAACGTGACGATGGACACGGTGGCGCAGATCCAGGGCCACATGCTCGCGCACCAGTATGAAGGCCTGATCCGCAAGTCCAAGCTGAGAGGCGGCCGGCGCTGACGGGGCCGCCGGGGGGAGAGACCGGGATGCACGCTGATGGACCCTCGCCCGCACGGGGCGTCAACATCATTCTCCTCGGCCCGCCCGGTGCCGGCAAGGGCACCCAGGCCGGCTTCCTGATGGACGATCTCGGCATGGTGCAGCTGTCGACAGGCGACATGCTGCGGGCGGCGGTCAGGGCGGGCACTCCCCTCGGCCGCGAGGCGAAGGCCGTGATGGATCGCGGCGAACTCGTCTCCGACTCGATCGTCTCGGGCCTCATCGACGAAGCGCTCGGCGGGCTTTCGCCCGAGACGGGCGTGATCTTCGATGGCTATCCGCGCACGGCCGCCCAGGCCGCGCTTCTCGATGAGATCCTGGCCCGGCATGGCCGGACGCTCGACCATGTGATCGAGCTGGCCGTCGACGAGGACGCGCTCGTCGACCGGATCACCGGCCGGTTCACCTGCGCCACCTGTGGCGAGGGCTATCACGACCGCCACAAGCTGCCGGTGCAGCCGGGCGTGTGCGACCGCTGCGGCGGCACCGAGTTTCGCCGCCGGCCCGACGACAATGAGGAAACGGTGCGCACGCGCCTTGCGGAATATCGTGCCAAGACCGCGCCGATTCTTCCCATTTATGCCGCGCGCGGGCTTGTTCGCCGCGTTGACGGGATGGCCGAGATGGCGCAGGTGCGGGCCGAGATCCGGCGTCTCCTGCGCCCCGCCGGGCGGCGCGTGGAGCCGGGGCCGGCGGAAGCCCGGCCGCCGGCCGCCTAGCCCTTTTGCAGCCAAAGCCGCTTGACAGTGGCAGGCCGGAGGCCTAGCAGCCTCGCTTCCGATTCCCTCGGCATCGCTCCCGCCCCGGTCTGGCGCCCGTCCGCCTGCCCCGGCGCGGGTCGCGCCCCGGGGAACCGGCATGCATCGAGATAGGGAGCCTCGCCCGGGCCCCTGTGGAGCAGGAGCATTCGGTGGCACGTATTGCCGGGGTCAACATCCCCACCAACAAGCGCGTCGAGATTTCGCTGACCTATATCCACGGCATCGGCCGCACCAAGGCGCGGCAGATCACGCACCAGCTTGGCATCCCGCCGGAGCGCCGGGTGCAGGACCTGACCGATGCCGAAATCCTCGCCATCCGCGAGACCATCGACCGCGACCATCTCGTCGAGGGCGACCTGCGCCGCGAGGTGGCGATGAACATCAAGCGGCTGATGGACCTCGCCTGCTACCGCGGACTCCGGCACCGCAAGGGCCTGCCGGTACGCGGCCAGCGCACCCACACCAACGCCCGGACCCGCAAGGGCAAGGCCAAGCCGATTGCTGGGAAGAAAAAGTAATGGCCCGCGCACCCGAACGCCTGAAGCGCCGCGAGCGCAAGAACATCTCGGCTGGTGTTGCCCATGTGAACGCCAGCTTCAACAACACGATGATCACCATCACCGATGCCCAGGGCAACACCATTGCTTGGTCGAGCGCGGGCACGATGGGGTTCAAGGGAAGCCGCAAGTCCACGCCCTATGCTGCGCAGGTTGCAGCCGAGGATGCCGGCAAGAAGGCGGCCGAACATGGCGTCCGCACGCTGGAGGTCGAGGTCAAGGGCCCCGGGTCGGGCCGGGAATCGGCGCTTCGGGCCCTGCAGGCGGTCGGCTTCCAGATCACCTCGATCCGCGACGTGACCCCGATCCCGCACAACGGGTGCCGCCCGCCGAAGCGTCGCCGGGTCTGACCGCCCGGCCGCGGCCGCGGAGGCCGGGGCAGACGAGACATTTCCGGGCCAGGCGCGTGGCGGCCCGGCCGAACCAAGGGTGAACGAGCGTGGCATCAGCATTTGCAAAGAATTGGCAGGACCTGAAGAAGCCCAACGAGCTGCGGATCGTGCCGGGCGCGGCGCCCAACCGCAACCAGTTCGTGGCCGAGCCGCTGGAGCGCGGCTTCGGGCTGACACTTGGCAACGCGCTGCGCCGCGTGCTGCTCTCGAGCCTGCAGGGCGCGGCGGTGACCGCGATCCGGATCGATGGCGCGCTGCACGAGTTCTCCTCGCTGCCGGGCGTGCGGGAGGATGTGACCGATATCGTTCTCAACGTGAAGCAGCTGGTGGTGAAGATGCAGGGCGACCAGCCCAAGCGGCTCAGCCTGTCGGCCACGGGGCCGGGCGAGGTGACCGCCGGCAGGATCCAGCTTTCCGGCGACATCGAGATCATGAACCCCGGTCTCGTGCTGTGCACGCTCGATGCCGGCGCCACCTTCAACATGGAGCTGACGGTGCAGGCGGGCAAGGGCTATGTCCCGGCCGCGCAGAACCGGCCGGCGGATGCGCCCATCGGCCTCATTCCGGTCGATGCCCTCTATTCGCCCGTGCGCCAGGTGGCCTACAAGGTGGAGCCGACCCGGGTGGGGCAGGATCTCGACTATGACAGGCTGACGCTCACGGTCGAGACAGACGGCTCGGTCAGCCCGGAGGATGCGGTCGGCTACGCCGCCCGGATCCTGCAGGACCAGCTGCAGCTGTTCGTGAACTTCGACGAGCCGCGCGCGGTGCAGGCGGTGCCGCAGGTCGTCACGGGCGTGCCCGTCGAGGAGCCCACCGACATCCTGATGAACCGCAACCTTCTGAAGAAGGTGGACGAGCTCGAGCTCTCGGTGCGGTCGGCCAACTGCCTCAAGAACGACAATATCATCTACATCGGCGACCTCGTCCAGAAGACCGAGCCCGAGATGCTGCGCACCCCCAACTTCGGCCGCAAGTCGCTGAACGAGATCAAGGAGGTGCTGTCCTCCATGGGGCTGCGCCTCGGCATGGACATCCCCGGCTGGCCGCCGGAGAACATCGAGGAACTGGCCAAGAAGCTCGAGCAGGAGTTCTAGGGCCCGCCAGCCGGCCGGGTCCGGCCCCGATGCGCCTGCCGGGAGGCGATGCGGGCGTGGCACGGCGTACCCGGGGCATCCCGCGGCGCCCTGACGAACGGAGAGGACATGAAGCACAAGGTTGCCCACCGCAAGCTCGGCCGCACCGCGGCGCATCGCGAGGCGATGTTCCGCAACATGGCGGCAGCCCTCATCAAGCACGAGCAGATCATCACCACGCTGCCCAAGGCGAAGGAGCTGCGCCCCTATGTCGAGAAGCTGGTGACACTGGCCAAGCGCGGCGGCCTTTCCAACCGCCGGTTGGCCCATGCCCGGCTGATGGACGAGGTGCAGCTGGCCAAGCTGTTCGACGAGCTGGCGCCGCGCTACGCCGACCGGCCGGGCGGTTACACCCGCGTGCTCAAGGCCGGATTCCGCGCGTCGGACCAGGCGCCCATGGCGGTGATCGAGTTCGTCGACCGCGACGTCTCGGCCCGGGGCCGGGATTCCGGCCCGGCCGGAACGGAAGGCGCCGCCGAGGCCTGACCGGGACCGCCGCGCACCCATTGCGCGCGCCTGCGGCGTCTGGCACGGCCCTTGCCTGCATGCACGCCTTCGCGTTCCGCTATGGCCCCCGCCTTGTTGCGGGGGCGGGTGCCTCGGCAGATCTCGCCCGGCACCTGCCGGCAGGCCCCGTCCTGTTCGTGACCGACGCGACCCTCCTTGCGCTGGGAGTGGCGCGCCACGCCCTTGCCGGCCTGCGCCGGGCCGGGCATGAGGTTGAAGTGTTCGCGGATGTCGAGGCCGACCCGTCGTCCGGCACGGTGCTCGCCGCCGCAGCGGCAGGACGGGCCGCAGGCGCCGTGGCGGTCGTGGGTTTCGGCGGCGGCAGCCCGATGGACGTGGCAAAGCTCGCCGCCTGCCTCATTGCCTCAGGTCAGCCGCTCGAGGCGATGTTCGGGATCGACCGGGCCATCGGGGCACGCCTTCCGCTCGTGCTCGTGCCAACCACGGCCGGCACCGGCTCGGAGGCAACGCCCATTGCCATCGTGACCACCGGCGGCAGCGAGAAACAGGGCGTGGTCGCCGCGCCGCTCTGCGCCGACGTGGCCGTGCTCGATCCCGAGCTCACGCTCGGCCTGCCGCGGCACGTGACGGCTGCGACCGGCATCGACGCAATGGTGCACGCGATCGAGGCCTATACCTCGGCGCGGCGCAAGAACCCGCTGTCTGACGCGCTGGCGCGCGAGGCGCTGCGCCTGATCGCGGGCCATCTGCTTGCGGCCTGCGACCATCCGGAGGATCGCAGGGCGCGAGCGGCCATGCTGCTGGGCAGCCATCTTGCAGGCGTCGCCTTTGCCAATGCGCCCGTGGCAGCGGTCCACGCGCTTGCCTATCCGCTCGGCGGGCACTTCCACATTTCGCACGGCCACGCCAACGCGCTGATGCTGGGCCCGGTG
Organism: uncultured Sphingomonadaceae bacterium; assembly: GCA_937995515.1. Taxonomy (GTDB): domain Bacteria; phylum Pseudomonadota; class Alphaproteobacteria; order Sphingomonadales; family Sphingomonadaceae; genus Thermaurantiacus. The sequence continues at coordinate 165,800 of CALKJZ010000014.1, forward strand.
CTCAGGCACAATCTGGCGGCCGCCGCGCCGCTCTATGCCGAGCTTGCCCCCATGTTCGGGGCGGGCGGGGCCGAGGGGTTCGTTGCAGCCATAACCCGGCTGTGCGCGGCAACCCGGCTGCCGCTTTCGCTCTCCGAGCTTGGAATCAGCCACAACCAGCTGCCGCTGCTTGCCGCCGACGCGATGCGGCAGGAGCGGCTGCTCGTCAACAATCCCGCCCCCGTCTCCGAGGCGGATGCGTTGCGCCTCTATGAACAGGCGTGGAGTCGTTCCCCATGACGGGGCGGGACGAGCCCCGGCCGCGCAGCGCCTATGCCGCATGGCGGACGATCCCCACCCGATGGATGGACAACGACGTCTACGGCCATGTGAACAACGTGGTCTACTACAGCTGGTTCGACACGGCGGTGAACGCCTGGCTGATCGAGGCGGGGTTGCTCGACCTTGCTGGCGGGCGCGTCATCGGCCTCGTGGTCTCGACCGGCTGCACCTATTTCGAGCCGCTGGCCTTCCCAGCTGCGGTCGAGGCCGGGATTGCGGTTTCGCATCTTGGCACCTCGTCGGTCCGCTACGAGGTGGGTTTGTTTGCCGAAGGCCGGGAGCGGCCCGCAGCCCAGGGGCATTTCGTGCATGTCTGCGTGGAGCGGGTGCAGCGCAGGCCGGTGCCGCTTCCCGGGGCATGGCGGGCGGGCCTTGCCCGGCTGGTGCGCGTGCCCGCGCCGCTGCCGGCCGGCGCCCCGGGCGCTGGCTGATGCGGAATGCGGGCGGCGCGCATGTTTGGTCGGGCGGTGGGCGCGCCTTCCCAAATGCGCCCGCCCGTGTAGGCGGGGCGCCATGATCCTGATCGTCGATTTCGGAAGCCAGGTCACCCAGCTGATCGCGCGGCGCGTGCGCGAGGCCCATGTCTACTGCGAGGTGGTGCCCTTCTTCCGCGCGGCCGAGGCGATCGCCCGCCTCCGCCCGCACGGCATCCTCCTCTCCGGCGGGCCGGCAAGCGTGACCGAGGCGGCGGCACCCGCTCTGCCGCCCGCGGTTCTCGAGGCCGGCGTGCCGGTGCTTGGCATCTGCTACGGCCAGCAGGCGCTGGTGCAGGCGCTTGGCGGCGAGGTGCAGGCCGGGCCGGCGCGCGAGTTCGGCCGCGCGGAGGTGGAGGTGGTGGCCGAGGTGCCCATTCTTGAGGGCATCTGGGCGCCGGGCGAGCGCCATGTGGTGTGGATGAGCCATGGCGACCGGGTGGAGCGCCTGCCGGAGGGCTTTGCCGTCATCGCCCGCTCGGAGGGGGCCCCGCACGCCTTCATCGCCGACCCGGCGCGGCAGATCTATGGCGTGCAGTTCCACCCCGAGGTGGCGCACACGCCCGATGGCGCGCGGCTGATCGAGGCCTTTGTGCGCGATATCGCGCGCGCGCCGGCCGACTGGTCGATGGCGAGCTTCCGGCAGACAAGGATCGAGGCCATCCGCGCCCAGGTGGGCGCGGGCCGGGTCATCTGCGGCCTTTCGGGTGGCGTCGATTCCGCCGTTGCGGCCGTGCTCGTCCACGAAGCGGTGGGGGCGCAGCTGACCTGCGTGTTTGTCGACCATGGCCTGATGCGGCTGCACGAGGCCGAACAGGTGACCCGGCTGTTCCGCGACCATTACAACATCCCGCTGGTTGCGGTCGATGCATCCGAGCGCTTCCTTTCAGGCCTTGCCGGCGTGACCGACCCGGAGGCCAAGCGGAAGTTCATCGGCAAGACCTTCATCGACGTGTTCGAGGAGGAGGCCGGGCGGATCGGCGGTGCCGATTTCCTCGCCCAGGGCACGCTCTACCCGGACGTGATCGAGAGCGTCTCCTTTGCCGGCGGGCCTTCGGTGACGATCAAGAGCCATCACAATGTGGGCGGCCTGCCCGAGCGGATGCAGATGGCGCTTGTCGAGCCGCTGCGCGAGCTGTTCAAGGACGAGGTGCGCGCGCTCGGGCGCGAGCTCGGCCTGCCGGAAGCCTTTGTCGGCCGGCATCCCTTTCCGGGCCCCGGGCTTGCGATCCGCATTCCCGGCGAGGTCACGCGCGAGGCCTGCGACATCCTGCGCCACGCAGATGCGATCTGGCTTGAGGAGATCCGCGCGGCCGGCCTTTATGACAGCATCTGGCAGGCCTTTGCCGTGCTGCTGCCGGTGCGCACCGTGGGCGTGATGGGTGACGGGCGCACCTATGATCGGGTGTGCGCGCTGCGCGCTGTCACCTCGGTCGACGGGATGACGGCGGATGTCTTCCCCTTCGAGCCGGCCTTCCTGCAGCGGGTGGCGACCCGCATCGTGAACGAGGTCAGGGGCATCAACAGGGTGGTCTACGACTATACCTCCAAGCCGCCCGGCACCATCGAGTGGGAATGAGGCGGCTCTTTCGGCCCCGGCTCCGGGCGCTCGGTCACTCCCCGCGGAGCGTGCCGTCGGCACGCAGGTAGAGGCTGCGCAGCGGCCGTTCGAACACGCGCTCGACCATGGGCACGAAGGCCTCGAGCGGCATCGTCTCATAGTCCGGGTCGAAGGCGGCCTGGTCGTATTTCTCGCAGAAGGCGGCGCAGGCCTCGAACTGCGGGTGGCCGCGGAACTGTTCGCGCATGTCGCGGTCGAGCCCGAGGTGGTGGAAGAAGTAATACCCCTGGAAGATGCCGTGGTTGGCGACGATCCACAGCAGGTCGTCGGCGAGGAAGGGCTTCAGGATCGCTGCTGCAATGTCGGGGTGGTTGTAGCTGCCGAGCGTGTCGCCGATGTCGTGCAGGAGCGCCATGACCACGTAGGGCTCGCTCTCGCCCGCGCGGTGGGCGCGGGTTGCCGTCTGCAGGCTGTGGGTGAGCCGGTCGACCGGGAAGCCGCCGAAATCGCCGTCGAGAAGCCGCAGGTGATCGACGACGCGCGCGGCAAGCCCGCGGCTGTAGGGCGCCGCATGGGCGGCGATGATCGCCCAGTCCTCGGCGGTCCCCTCGGTCATGGCGCGGAACCTCGCGCGCTGGGGCAGCTCGGTCATTCTCTCCTCTCCCTCCTCGCCTCTCGCCCGGCCCCTCGGCCGGACTGTCTCGCCCGGCGCTGTTCGGCCGGCCCTCTTCCTGCCGCCCCGGCGCCTCGCGCCCGGCCCCGGTTCCCGCGCGGTCAGGCCGCAGCCGGCACCTTCTCCCCTTCCAGCCAGGCGTGCAAGGCCCTTCGGGCGCGCGCGGTGATGGCGCGCTTGCGGTCGTCCCTGCGCGCGGCCGTCTCGAGCGGCGGGAAGAGGCCGAAGTTGATGTTCATCGGCTGGAAGGTCTCGGGGCAGGCGTTCCCGGTGATGTGGGCGAGAAGCGCGCCCAGCGCCGTCTCGGGCGGGGGGATCCGCGCCGGTCGCCCTGCCCGCGACTCGGCGATGAACCGCCCGGCAAGCAGGCCGATCGCCGCCGATTCCACATAGCCCTCGCAGCCGGTGATCTGGCCTGCAAAACGGATGCGCGGCTCGGCCTTCAGGCGCAGATCGGGGGAAAGCAGCACAGGCGAGCGGATGAAGCTGTTGCGGTGAAGGCCACCGAGGCGCGCGAAGACCGCCCCCTCGAGCCCGGGGATGGTGCGGAAGATCCGCACCTGCTCGGCGTGGCGCAGCTTGGTCTGGAAGCCGACCATGTTCCACAATGTGCCCTGCAGATTGTCCTGCCGCAGCTGGACCACGGCGTGCGGGCGCCGGCCCGTTCGCGGGTCGCTGAGGCCCACCGGCTTCATCGGGCCGAACCGCAACGTGTCGAGCCCCCGCGCGGCCATCACCTCGATCGGCATGCAGCCCTCGAAATAGGGTGTTCCCTCCCACTCGCGGAACGAGATCGTCTCGCCTTCGCGCAAGGCGGAAACGAACGCCGCATACTGGTCGGCGTCGAGCGGGCAGTTGATATAGTCGCCCCCGCCTCCCGGATCCGAGCCCCTGTCGTAGCGGGACTGGCGCCACGCGATCCCCATGTCGATCGTCTCGGCATGGACGATGGGGGCAATCGCGTCGAAGAAGGCAAGATGCGCCTCGCCCGTGCGCGCGGCGATCCATTCGGCAAGGCCCGCCGCAGTCAGCGGGCCGGTGGCGATCAGCACGTCTGCCCAGTCGGGCGAGGGCGCTGTCACCTCCTCGCGCACGAGGAAGACCAAGGGATGGCCGGCAAGCGTTTCGGTCACGTGCCGGGCGAACACCTCCCGGTCGACCGCCATGGCCGAGCCGGCCGGCACGCGGGCGCGCTCGCCCGCGGCCATGACGAGGGAGCCCGCCGCGCGCATCTCCTGGTGCAGGAGGCCGACGGCGTTGCGCTCCGCATCGTCGGAACGGAAGCTGTTGGAGCAGACCAGTTCGGCCAGTCTGTCGGTCTGGTGCGCGGGCGTGGTGGTGACCGGGCGCATCTCGTGCAGCACCACCGGAATGCCGCGGGCGGCGAGTTGGAAGGCCGCCTCGGAGCCGGCAAGGCCGCCGCCGATGATGTGGACGGGGCGACTGGCGGGCTCGGCCCCGGAACTGTGAAACACCCTTAACTCCTTGACCTTGTTTTACAATATGGTTCCAGACGCGCTTGCCTTCCGCGGCCTTTCGGGCTTTGGGTCGGCGTGCAGGAACTCCGGCGCAACGGGGCCGGGCGAGCCCGGGCCGCGACGGGCGGGCCGAGGCTAGCAGGGTCGGGCAAGACGCGCACCCCTGCGGCGAGGCTCGCCCCCGGGGGCGGCGGGGTTCTTCGCGTGCCGGGCTGGAAGGCTGGCCCGGGCAGGGTCGGCGGAGGGCCGGCGGATTGCTCCGCCGGCCGTGCCGGCCTCGCGCGCGGCCGACGCAGGCCAGGGGGCTTTGCGTGGCCCGTGCCGCGCGGCTTTCCGCGGCCGTTGCCGCAATCCCTTCCGCGGCCTTTGCCGCAGTCCCTTCCGCGGCCTTTGCCGCAGTCCCTTCCGCGGCCCGTCCCCCGGTCCGTTCCGCGTGCCTTTCCGGGTTCTTTCCGGTTGGAGCGTGGCCCCCCTCTCGCCTAAGACCGGCGGCATGGAGATCTACCTCCCGATCGCGGAAATGTCGGTCAACTGGGCGCTCATTGTCGCACTCGGGCTCCTCGTCGGGTTCATGTCGGGCATGTTCGGCGTGGGCGGCGGGTTTCTCACCACACCGCTCCTCGTGTTTACCGGCATTCCGGCGGCGGTGGCCGTTGCCTCGTCGGCCACGCAGATCACCGGGTCCAGCGTGTCGGGCGCGGTCGGGCACTACCGGCGGCACGCGGTGGACGTGAAGATGGGCGGCTTTCTGGTGGCAGGCGGGCTTGTTGGAGCCGTGCTCGGCTCGCTGCTGTTCCGCTGGCTGCAGAAGCAGGGGCAGGTCGATGTGACGATCGGCATCATCTACGTGCTGTTCCTTGCCTCCGTGGGCGGGCTGATGCTGCGCGAATCCGTCGCCGCCATCCGCGCGGCCGCGCGCGGCGAGCCGCCGGCGCGGCGGGCACGGCGCCCGGTGCGCGGGCTCGATCGCCTGCCGTGGCGGATGCCGTTTCCCCGCTCGGGTCTCGTGCTCTCGCCGGTTGCGCCCTTCCTCCTCGGCCTGTTCGTTGGCGTGCTCACGCTCATCATGGGCATTGGCGGCGGCTTCGTGATGGTGCCGGCGATGATCTATCTGCTCGGTATGCCGGCCTCGGTCGTGGTGGGCACCAGCCTGTTCCAGATCGTGTTTGTCTCGGCTGCCGCAACGCTGCTGCACGCCACCCAGTCGCAGACCGTCGACATCCTGCTTGCAGCCCTGCTGCTGGTCGGCGGGGTGGTGGGCGCCCAGCTTGGCGCGCGCACCGCCGCACGCCTGCCAGCCGAGCGGCTGCGCCTGTTTCTCGCGCTCTTGCTCCTCGGCGTGGCTGTCCGCCTGCTGCTGACGCTGACCGTCACGCCGGCCGAGCTCTTTTCCATCCAGTCGGCAGCCGGCTGATGCGCGGTCTCGCCCTGTTGCTCTTCCTCTGCCTCGCAATTCCCGCGCCCGCGGCGCCGCGGCTGGTGACCGAGCTCTCCCAGAGCCGGATCGACATTTCCTATCGCTTCGCCGGGGCCGAGCTCCTCGTCTTCGGCGCGATCCAGTATCCCGGCGGCCGCACCCCGCGCGAGGCGCCCGGCATCGCCATCGTGGTGCGCGGTCCGACAGAGGCCGTGATCGTGCGCGAGAAGGCCCGGGTGGCCGGCATCTGGGTCAACCGCGAGTCGATGCGGTTCGAGACCGTGCCCGGCTTCTATGCGGTGGCCACTACCGCCCCGCCGCGCGACCTGCTCGATGAGCGCAACGCCGCCATCTACGAGATCGGCGTGCGCCATCTGCAGCTTTCGCCTGTCACCAGCGCCGGGCCGGACAAGGTGCGCCACTTCGAGGATGGGCTGGTGGGCGTGCGCGCCCGGCGCGGCCTGTTCGTCGAGCAGCCCTATGGCGTGCGGATCACCGACGACGTCCTGTTCCGCGCGCGGATCCCCTTTCCCTCGGCCGTGCCCGTCGGGCCCTACCAGGCCGAAATCTACCTCATCCGCGACGAGCAGGTGCTCGCCCGTGCCACCGCGCCGCTGATCGTCGACAAGTCCGGCTTCGAGCGCGGGATGTGGCTGTTCGCGCACCAACATGGCCTCCTCTATGGCCTGCTCGCCGTGGGTCTTGCAGTCGGCTCCGGCCTTGCGGCCGGGAATCTGATGAGCCGGCGGGAGGGCTGAGCCGGTGGACGGGTGCGCCGGCCCCGCCATGCCCGGCAGCGCGCCTCCCGCGCGGCAGGTCGCGCGCTGCGACTGGACGCCGCCGGTCTGGCTCGTCGACGAGGCGTGGCTGCGCCTGCGCCTCGACCCGGAGCGGACCGAGGTGGAGGCCCGGCTCGCGCTGCGCCGCGCCGGCCCGCCCGGTTCCCTGCTGCGGCTCGACGGCGGCGGCCTCGTCACCCGAAGCCTGCGGCTCGACGGCGTGGCAGCACCCCTGCCGCCCCCCGGGGCGACGCGGGTGGAGCTTGCCCCTGCCGGCGCCAGGGCCCTTCTCGAATCGCGGGTCGAGATCGCGCCCGCACGCAATCCCGCCGGGCTCGGCCTCCACCTGTGCGGCAGCATCCTCCTCAGCCAGTGCGAGCCGGAAGGGTTCCGCCGGATCACCTGGTTCCCGGACCGTCCGGATATCCTCGTGCGCACCCATGTGCGGCTCGAGGCGCTGCGTGCGCGCTTTCCCGTGCTGCTCTCCAACGGCAACCCGGGCGCCTCAGGCGACCTCGGGGGCGGCTGGCATTTCGCCGAATGGCACGACCCATGGCCGAAGCCCTGCTACCTGTTCGCGCTGGTGGCCGGCCGCCTCGCCTGCCTCGAGGACCGGTTCGTCGCCCGCTCCGGGCGGGCTGTCGCGCTGCGGCTCTGGGCCGGGGAACGCGAGGTCGGCCGCGGCCGGCACGCGCTGGAATCGCTGCGGCGCGCTCTCGCGTTCGACGAGGCGGCGTTCGGCCGCGAGCCGGACCTTGATTGCCACAATCTGGTGGCCGTCCCCGGCTTTGCCTTCGGCGCGATGGAGAACAAGGGCCTCACCATTCTCAATGCCCGGCATGTTCTTGCCGAGCCGCAGACGTCGACCGATGCCGATCTTGCACGCGTGAGCTCGGTCGTGGCGCACGAGATCCTGCACAATTGGTCGGGAGCCCGGGTCCCGATCCGGGACTGGTTCCAGCTGGCGCTGAAGGAGGGCCTTACGGTGTGGCGCGAGCAGCGCTTCGCCGAGAGCCTCGGCGAGGGCCCGGTCGCGCGGCTGCGCGAGGTGGAACAGCTGGACGAGCTGCAGCCCGCCGGCGCGGAGGGCGAGGAGGCCCTGCCCGCCCGGCCCGAAACCTTTGCCGATGCGCGCGAGCTGCATGCGCCGGCGGTCTATGGCCGGGGTGCCGAGATTGTCGGCATGATTGCCCGGACGGTCGGCGAGGCGCGCTTCCGCCGCGCGCTCGCGCGCTTTTTCGACCGGTTCGACGGGCGGCCGGTCACGATCGAGGATTTTCTCGGCTGCATGGCTGCAGATGGGCTCGACCCGGCCGGCCTCGCGCGCTGGTACGGCGTGCCGGGCACCCCGTTCGTCGTCGTGCACACCCGGTGGGACAAGGCCCGGGGCGAAGCCACGCTCCACCTGCGGCAGGCAATGCCGCGCGCCGGCCGAAAGGTGCCGCCGTTGCCCATCCCGCTCGACATCGCGCTGTGGAGCCCCGATGGCCGGCTGCTCGCCGGCCCCGTGCTGCACCTGATGCGCGGGCGCGCGGAGACGCTGCGCTTTCCCGGCGTCGATGCCGAGCCGGTCGCCGCGGTCAACCGCGGCCTGTCTGCCCCGGTGCGCGTGGTGGCTGACACCGGGGCAGACGCGCTCCTCGTCCTCGCGCGGTTCGAGCGCGATGCCGTGATCCGCTGGCAGGCCCTCGGCGCGCTTGCGGCCGGCTGCATTCGCGCCCGGCTGGGGGGCGGCTTGGCCGCAGAGGAGGCCGGGCTCGGCGCGCTGCTCACCGATCTCCTTGCCGACGGCGCGGCCGATCCGGCGGTCGTCGCCCGTCTTGTGGCGCTGCCGCCGCTCCGGCGGCTTGCGGCCGGCGTGCCGGCGCTCGACCCGGAGGCGCTGCTCGACGCCCGCAATGGCCTCGGCGAGGCGCTCGCTTCCCCGCTCGCCGGGCGCGCGGCCGAGGTCTGGCGCGCGTGCCTCTCCGCGCAGCAATCGCTCGACCCGGCCGATGCCGGGCGCCGCGCGCTCGGCAATGCCGCGCTTGCCTGGCTGGTCGAGACGGGCGGCGCCGAGGCCCTTCGGGCGGCCATGGTCCAGCATGCGTGCGCCGCCGGGCTCACCGGGCAGCTGGGCGCGCTTGCCGCACTTTCGCATCGCGAGAGCGGGCAGCGCGCAGAGGCGATCGCCGCGTTTCGCAGGCGCCACGCCGATGCGCCGCACGCGCTCGACCAGCTGCGCGCGGTGCTGGCTGCGGCGCGGCGGCCCGGGGCGGTGGAGGAGGTGGCCGCCCTCGCCGGCGAGCTGGCCGACTGCGGCGCCGGCGCCGATTCCGTTCACGCCCTCTTCAGCGCCTTCGCGCAGAACCTGCCGGCGCTGTTCCGGGCGGATGGCGCAGGCGTGCGGCTGCTGCTGGACGAGGCCGCCCGCCACGCGGCAGACCAGCCGCTGCTCGCCGCCGGCCTTGTGCGGCCGCTTCGGGCATGGCCGCAGTTCGCGCCGCCGCTTGGGCAGATGGTGCAGCGGGAGCTTGCCCGCCTCGGCCGGCGGCCGGGCCTGCCGCGGGAGCTTGCGCGCGAGGTGGAAAGGCTGTTGCGATGCGAACGCTGGTGATGCTGGTGGCGGCCTGTGCGGCGGCGCTCGCCTTGCCGCCGGGGGTGCCGGCCGCACGTGCGGCTGCCGGGCCTCCCCAGCCCCCGGCCGGGGCAGCACTGGCACCGGCCGTGCCGCTCCGCCAGCTCGTCGAGGCCATCGACATTCCAAGCACCCAGTTCCGGCTCAACAACGGCCTGCGCGTCGTCGTCCACACCGACCGCAAGGCGCCGCTGGTGCATGTCGGGGTCTGGTATCATGTGGGCTCGCGGGACGAGCCGCTCGGTCGCTCGGGCTTTGCTCACCTGTTCGAGCATATCATGTTCCGTGGCTCGAAGCACAGCCGTCAGGATCATTTCCGAACGCTCGAAGATGTGGGCGCAACCGATTTCAACGGTACAACCAGCTTCGAGCGAACGAATTACTTTCAGACCGTGCCGACGCCGGCTTTGGAGCTTGCGCTGTTCCTCGAATCCGACCGGATGGGATGGCTGCTGCCGGCCCTTTCGCAGGAGGTGCTCGACCAGGAGCGGGCAATCGTGATCAACGAGAAGCGGCAGGGCGAAAATGCGCCGGGCGGGCTTGTCCGCGCGGCGCTGCTGCGCGGCCTCTTTCCGCCCAGCCATCCCTTCAGCGTCTCGGCCATCGGCCTCGTGCCCGATCTCGAGGCCGCAACCCTCGACGACGCGCGCGACTGGTTCCGCAGCCATTACGGGCCCAACAATGCCGTCCTCGTGCTGGCCGGCGACATCGATGCCACGACGGCAAGGCCGATCGTCGAGCGCTGGTTTGGCCAGATCCCGCCCGGGCCCGTGCCCGCGCGCCCGGCCGTGTGGGTGCCCGACCGGCCCCAGACGACACGCGAGACGCTGGCCGACCAGGTGGCGCAGCCCCGGCTGGTTCGTGCCTGGGCCGTGCCCGGCCGCGGCACGCCGGGCCTCGGCAGCCTCGACGTGGGGCTTGCAATCCTTGGCAATGGGCCCACTTCGCTCCTCCACGAGGCCCTGGTGCGCGACCGGCGGCTTCTGGTCTCGGTCTCGGCCGGGCTGCAGACGTTCGAGGGGGTGGGCATGGCCACGATCAGCGCCGAGGTGCGCCCCGGGGTCGATCCGGCCGAAGCCGAGGCGGCGATCGATGCGGTTCTCGATGCGTTCCGCGCGACCGGGCCCGAACCCGATGCCGTGGCGCGCGTGGCGATGCGCACGGCCGCCGCCACGATCCGCGGGCTCGAGCGGATTGGCGGCTTTGGCGGCAAGGGCGCGGTGCTCGCCGAGGGGCTTCTTCTCGAGGGCGACCCGGCGGCGTGGAAGCGCGAGCTTGCCGAGATTGCCGATGCAAGCCCCGAAAGCGTGCGCGCGGCCGTTGCGCGCTGGCTGGGGCCGGGAGACCATCGCATCACCTTGCTTCCGGGGCCGCGTGCGCCTGCCGAGATCGCCGTGGCGCAGGAGGTGCGGCCGCTGGCATCGCGCGCGCGGCCAGCGCCGGGCCGGTTCCGGCCTCAGGGCGCGCCGTTCGACCGAACCGCAGGGCCGCCGCCCGGTGGGCCTGCCACGCGGCTTGTTGCGCCTGCAATCGAACATGCGCGACTGGCCAACGGGCTTGCCGTCCGCTTTGCCCGCAACACCGCCGTGCCGGTCACCCGCGTGCAGCTCAGCTTTCCCGTCGGCGTGGCAGGCGACAGCGCCGACAGGCCGGGCACGCAGCGCATGCTGCTTGCGCTGTTGCCCGAGGGCAGCGCGGGCCGGCTCGGCCCGCTCGACGGGCCGGAGATCGCCCGCGCGGCCGAACGGCTGGGCGCAGCCGTCGGTGCAAGTGCCGGGCTCGACAGCACGCGCGTGAGCCTCAGCGTGCTCACGCCCAATCTTGCGCCCGCGCTTGCGCTGTTTGCCGATCTCGTGCGCGCGCCCGCCTTCCCGCCCGACCAGCTCGAGCGCGTGCGCGGCCAGGTGCTGGCAAGCCTTGCCGCCGAGGCCGTCAACCCCTCCGGCATCGCCATGCGGGCTGCGCCCGGGCTGATGTTCGGCCCTGCCCACCCCTATGGCCGAAGCTTCAGCGGCTCGGGCACGCCCGAAGGCGTGCGCGCCGTCACCCGCGCCGATCTCGTCCGGTTTCACGCCGAGGAGCTGCGGCCGGCAGAGGCCACACTGCTCGTGGTGAGCGATCTCGAGCCTGCCGCCGTGCTGCCGCTGCTCGAGCGCGCCCTGGGCGACTGGTCGGGCCCCGCCCCGCGCCCGGCGCCCCCGGCCGCGCCCCCCGCCGCACCCCCCGCCGCACCCCAAGCGCCAGGGCGCGTCATCCTCTTCGACCGGCCGGATGCGCCGCAGTCGCTCATTCTGGCCGGCGCGCCACTGCCGCTCACCGGCCGCGACGACACGCTCCCGCTCAGCCTTGCCAACGACCTGTTCGGCGGCATGGCAACCGCCCGGCTCAACCGGCTGCTGCGCGAGGAGAAAAACTGGACCTACGGCGCCTTCTCGCGGGTGACGGTGGCAGCGCGAAACATGCCCTTCCTCATTTCCGCACCGGTCGAGACGGGGCGCACCGCCGACAGCATTGCCGCGATCCGGGGCCTGCTTGCCGAGCTGCACGGGGCAAGGCCTGCCGAGGCCGACGAGCTCGAACGGGCACGCCAGGCCTTCATCCGCTCGCTTCCCGGCGATCTCGAGACCGGCGGCGCCTTCCTTGGCGCAATGGAGCGGGCGGTGGTGCTGGCTCGCCCCGACGACTGGCTGGAGACGCTGCCGGGTCGTGCGGAGGCCGTCACGCTCGCCGAGGTGCGCGCAGCGCCGCTGCCGCGGCCGGACGAGCTCGTCTTCATCGTGGTGGGAGACCGCAAGGCCATCGAGCCGCAGCTCAGATCGCTCGGGCTTCCCCTCGAGGTGCGGAATCCGGCGCCGACTCCGGCAGCGGGCGAGGCGCCGAGGCTGCCAGCTCCGAGATGATCCGCGCGTGCACGTCGGCGGTGATCGGCCACCCGCGCGCGAGGGCCGCCGCAGCCAGGCCGAGCACGATGGGCGGGGCGACAAAGAGGAACAGGAGGCCGGAGAGAGCCTCCGGCCCGTTGGCTGCGCCCGGCGCGGGATCGAAGCCGAACAGGCCAAGGAGCGGGTAGGTGAGCCCGACCGGGATGGCATAGCCGAGCTTGGCGGTTGCCGTGAGCAGCGCGTAGCTGAGACCGGTTGTCTCGGTGATGCCCGCACCACCCTCCATCTGCTGGTCGAGCGTCTGGGCATCGACGAGATCGGCAAGCATTGCCCGCAGCAGGAAGGTGGGCGCGGCAAAGGGAATGCCAGCCACCACCATGCCGGCTGCCATCAGCGGATAATGGGCGGCCGGAATGGCGACGACGCCGAGCTGGGCGAGGCCGATCCAGAGCGCCGAGAGGGCCGCCGCCCGATGCTTGCCCAGCCGCTGTGCCAGCCGGATCCACAGCGGCGCAGCCGCGAGCCCGGCAACGAAGTAGAACAGGAGGAGGCTCGAGGCCTCGCCGGCGGTGAAGCCGCGTGCGGCGGTGAAGAAGAACAGGAACAGCGCGCCCACCATGCCCGGCACCACGGCCAGCAGCAGGTCCACCGCCAGCAGGCGGACCATCCGCCGGTCGGCCAGCACGCGCGGCACGTCGGCAAACCGCACCCGCTCGGTCGAGACGGCCGCGCGGCCTTCGGGCACCACAAGGGCGGCCGGCACGATGGTGAGCGGCAGCGCGACGACCACGGCAAGCCCCATGGCGTGGACGGCAGCCGACGGCCCGGCGCCGGGGGCCAGCCAGCCGACCAGCGGGGGCACGAACAGGATGAGGATTGTGCCCACCACGTTCATTGCCGTCCACCAGCCGAAGATCCGCGCGCGCTCCCCATAGTCGGACGACAGGCGCGCGCCCCAGCTGGTCTGCGAGAGATAGACGCATGAAAACCCGAAGTAGAAGAGCATGAGCGCAAGGAACGCCTGCGTCGCCGAGACACCGGGAGGCGCGAAGAAGATCGCGGCGACACCGGCCATCATCACCAGCCCGCCGCCGAGCAGCCACGGGCGGAACTGGCCGATCCGCGTGCGGCTGTTGTCCATCAGCGCGCCGAGCAGCGGATCGAGGGGCATATCGAGCAGGCGCACGATGGCGAACAGGAAGCCGACGGTGGCCAGCGGCAGACCGAGGGTGCCAGCATAATGCGGGGGCAGGTAGACGACGAGCGGCAGCCCGACGGCGGCGGCCGGGAGGCAGGGCCCGCACCAGGCGAAAAGCGTCGTCGTGCGCACCCTGTGGCCTGCGGGCTGCATGGCATTCGAGACTGCCAGAGCCGGGCGGCTCTGGCCAGCGCTTTGCGCCTCGGCTAGCCCCTCGCCGCCATGGCCGCGCCGCCCACCGATACCAGCGCCCTTGCCCGCGGCGGACGGCACAATGTGCTCGGCTATGTCCTGCGGCTGGGGGCGCGCATCCCCTTCCTGTTCATCGCCGGCCGCCTTTACGGAGCCGAGGAGCTTGGCCGCTTTGCCTATGCCGTTGCAATCGTCGAGTTTGCAGCGGCGCTTGCCATGCTTGGCCTCAAACGCGGGCTGGCGGCGGCGCTCGCCAACAACCGCCAGCGGCCCGAGACGCACATCGTCATGGACGGTCTCCTGCTCGTGCTGCTTGCAGGCGGTGCCGTCGCAGCGCTGCTGGTGGCGCTGCCGGTCCTCCTGTTTCCCGATGGGCCCATCACGCCGGCCATGCGGCTCCTGCCGCTCGTCATCCTGTTCATCGTCACCTCCGACCTCACCCTGACAGCGCTCGCCTTCCGCCACCGGATCGACGCGCAGGTGCGCGCGCGCGCGATCATCGAGCCCTGGGTGCTCACGCTTGCGGCCACGGGGATCGCGTTCACGGCCTGGGCCTCGAACGGGCTGATGATTGCCTATGCGGTGTCGCTGGCCGCAGCGGCGCTTGCCTCCGTCGGGCCCTGCGTGCGGCAGTTCGGACTGCCCACTGGCTGGCGCCCATCGGCTGCGCGGCTCCTCGCCCTTGCGCGGGCCAATCTGCCGCTTGCCGGCGCGGATGCGATCGAATGGTCGATCCGGCGTGTCGATGTGGTGATCCTCGGCCGGCTGGCGCCAGCCGAGGTCGTGGGCATCTACTATGTCGCGCAGCAGGTCGCCTCGCTGGCGGGCCGCCTGCGCTCCTCCTTCGATCCGATCCTGGCGCCGATGCTCTCCATGGCGATGGCTCAGGGCCGCCGGAGCGATGCCGCGCACGACATTTCGCAGGTCGGCTTCTGGGTGATGAGCGTGCAGTTTCCCGTCGTCCTTGCGCTCGGGCTCACGGCCGAGGGCACGATGGGCCTGTTCGGCCCGGAGTTCGCAGCCGGCGCCGCCGTGCTTGCCCTTCTGCTGGTGGCAGAACTGCTGGGCACGCCCGGGGCGGTTACCGAGACGGGCCTCGTCTATTCCCGCCCGCGCGAGAACCTTGTGCTTTCGGCAGTGGCGATCGGTCTGGTGGCGGTGGTGGCCTGGCTTGCCGTGCCCCGCCTTGGCGGCGCAGGGGCCGCACTCGGCCTGCTGGTCGCCCTCGGCTTCGCCTCGCTGGGACGCGCCCGGCTTCTTGCCCGCGCGCTCGGCCAGCCGGCGCCGGTGTGGCGCTGGTCGCTCATCGGAGCCGCGGCACCGGCAGCCGGCGTGGGCCTTGCCGCGCGGCAGCTTCCCGAACTGTGGATGATGGCACTGGGGATCCCGGCCATCCTCCTCGCTTATGGAGTGGTGATCTGGCGGTTCGGCTATAGGCAGGCGGACCGGATGCTGTTTCAGGCCGCACGCGCGCGGCAGAAGACCATGGAGGAGGGACAATGACCATGAACCGGACGGTCCGGCTTGCAAGGCGGCCGCAGGGCCTGCCCCCGGCCGACACATGGGCGATCGCCGATGAGCCGGTGCCGCAGCCGGGCGAGGGCGAGGTGCTGGTCAGGGTGAAGGCGATCTCGCTCGACCCGGCCATGCGCGGCTGGATCAACGAGGGGCGGAGCTACATCCCGCCGGTTGCGATCGGCGAGGTGATGCGCGCGGGCGCCGTGGGCGAGGTGGCGGAAAGCCGGCACCCCGATTTTGCGCCCGGTGATGCGGTTGCCGGCGGCTTTGGCGTGCAGCGTTTTGCCGTGGCACGGGCGTTGGATCTCGAGCGGATCGACCTTCGCGTGGCCGACTGGCCGACCTGGCTCGGCGTGCTCGGAATGCCCGGCATGACCGCCTATTTCGGCCTCCTCGACGTGGGCGCGCTGAAGGACGGCGAGACGGTGGTGGTGAGCGCGGCAGCAGGCGCGGTCGGTGGGCTGGTCGGCCAGATTGCGAAAATCCACGGTTGCCGGGTGGTGGGCATCGCCGGCGGGCCGGACAAGTGCCGCCATGTCGTGGAGACCCTGGGCTTCGATGCCTGCATCGACTATCGAAAGGGCGATCTCGTGCGGCGGCTCGCAGCAGCCGTGCCCGACGGCCTCGACATTTATTTCGACAACGTGGGCGGCGAGACGCTCGAGGCGGCGATCAGCCTGCTGCGCCGGGGTGCGCGCGTGGTGATCTGCGGCGCGATCTCGGGCTACAATGATTTCACCAAGATCACGGGCCCGCGCAACTATCTGAACCTGCTGGTGCAGCGCGCGCGCATGGAGGGGTTCATCGTGTTCGACTATGCCGGGCGCTACCCGGAGGCGAAGCGCCAGATCGCCGAATGGCTGCGCGCGGGCCGGGTGACGGCGAAGGAGGATGTGCAGCACGGGATCGACCGCTTTCCCGAGGTGCTGAACATGCTCTACACGTCGAGGAACTTCGGCAAGCTGGTGCTGGTGCCCTAGGCCCGCCCCAGCCGCCCCGGATACCGCGCCGGGGCAGGGGCTTCCACGAACGGCCCCGGCTTCCTACATGGCCGAAAGACATCCGCGGCCGCATTGGGCGACCGCGCGCAGGATCCTGGCCTTTCGTGACGACATCGGGCAATCAGTGGCACGGCACCACCATCCTTTCGGTGCGCAAGGGCGGCGAGGTGGTGGTCGCAGGCGACGGCCAGGTGAGCCTCGGCCAGACGGTCATCAAGCCCAATGCCCGCAAGGTGCGCCGCATCGGTGCCGGCGATGGCGTGATCGGCGGCTTTGCCGGCTCGACGGCTGATGCCTTCACCCTCTTCGAGCGGCTCGAGGCCAAGCTCGAGCGCCATTCCGGCCAGCTTACCCGTGCGGCGGTGGAGCTGGCGCGCGACTGGCGGCAGGACCGCTACCTGCGCCGGCTGGAAGCGATGATGATCGTTGCCGACCGCACGGCGACCCTGATCGTCACCGGCATGGGCGACGTGCTGGAGCCGAACGACGGGATCGCGGCGATCGGCTCGGGCGGCAACTATGCGCTTGCCGCCGCGCGCGCGCTGGCCGATTCCGGCCACGATGCCGAAACCATCGCCCGCCGTGCCATGGCGAT
The DNA here is from genome assembly GCA_937995515.1 of uncultured Sphingomonadaceae bacterium. GTDB lineage: Bacteria > Pseudomonadota > Alphaproteobacteria > Sphingomonadales > Sphingomonadaceae > Thermaurantiacus. Next base: position 182,505 of record CALKJZ010000014.1, read on the forward strand.
CGCGGCCGAGATCTGTGTCTATACCAACGCCCATCTGACGGTGGAAAAGCTGTGAACATCCTGCCTGAGGCATCGGCCTTCGAGGCGCCGCAGGCGCTCACCCCCAGGGCCATCGTGGCCGCGCTCGACCGCCACATCGTCGGGCAGGCCGAGGCAAAGAAGGCGGTTGCCGTCGCGCTCCGCAACCGCTGGCGGCGCCAGCAGCTCGATCCCGATCTCCGCGAGGAGGTCACGCCCAAGAACATCCTGATGATCGGGCCGACGGGGTGCGGCAAGACCGAGATCGCCCGCCGGCTGGCGAGGCTGGCCGATGCCCCCTTCATCAAGGTGGAGGCGACCAAGTTCACCGAGGTCGGCTATGTGGGCCGCGACGTGGATTCGATCATCCGCGACCTTGTCGAGGATGCGATCCGGATCGTGCGCGAGAACCGACGCGCCACCGTGCGCGAGGCCGCCGAGGCGGCCGCCATGGACCGCCTGCTCGATGCGCTGGTGGGCAAGGATGCCTCTGAGGCGACCCGGCTCGCCTTCCGCGACCGGGTGCGCGACGGCTCGCTTGCGTCCCGCGAGGTGGAGATCGAGGTGGAGGACTCAGGCGGCGGCCTGCCGTTCGAAATCCCCGGCATGCCGCCCGGCTCGGTGGGCATGATCAGCCTGTCCGACATCATGGGCAAGCTGGCCCCCCGGCGCACCAAGCGGCGCAAGATGCCGGTTCCGGCCGCGCTCGAGCTCCTCGTCGCCGAGGAAAGCGACCGGCGGCTCGACGACGAGGAGATCACCCGCGAGGCGGTGCGCGCGGCCGAAGCCAATGGGATCGTGTTTCTCGACGAGGTCGACAAGATCGCGGTCTCCGACATCCGCGGCGGCTCCGTCTCGCGCGAGGGCGTCCAGCGCGACCTCCTGCCGCTGATCGAGGGGACGACGGTTGCCACCAAATATGGGCCGGTGAAGACGGACCACATTCTCTTCATCGCCTCGGGGGCTTTCCATGTCGCCAAGCCCTCCGACCTGCTGCCCGAACTCCAGGGGCGCCTGCCGATCCGCGTGGAGCTCAAGGGCCTGACCGCCGAGGATTTCCGCCGGATCCTGACCGAGACCGAGGCCTCGCTCACCCGGCAATATGCCGCGCTTCTGGCGACGGAAAATGTCGCCCTGTCCTTCACCGACGACGGGATCGAGGCCATTGCGCGCTTTGCGGCGCTGGTGAACGAGCAGGTGGAGAACATCGGCGCGCGGCGGCTTTCGACCATCATGGAAAAGTTGCTCGAGGACTGGAGCTTCGAGGCCTCCGACATGGCGCCGGGGACGGCGCTGACAGTCGATGCCGCCCATGTCGAGCGGCAGCTGGCCGACATTGCCCGCAACACCGACCTGTCGAAGTTCATCCTCTAGCCGCACCCCGGCCTCGGGCTATTCGGCCGCAAGCGGCAGGTCGCCCCCTGCATCGCCGGCCAGCAGCGACAGCATCGCCTGCGCCGTCCTGGCAAAAGCCCCGAGCACCTCGGCCAGCAGGCCGGCGAGAGGTCCGAAGTCCGGCCCCGGCTCGAGGGTTGCCGGGTTCATGTAGAGCCCGCGGTCGATTTCCAGCTGCAGCACGTGGAGGCCCGCGGCCGGGGCGGCGTGCCGCCGTGTGGTGTGGCCGCCCGCATAGGGCTGGTTGCGGGCCACCCGCAGCCCGCGGGCGGCAAACAGGCCAAGGAGCGAGTCGACGAGCGGGCCGGCCGCGCTGCGGCCATGGAGATCGCCGATCACGATCTGTGCCGGCGGCCCTGCGAGCGCGGGCAGGCCGGGCATCGAGTGGCAGTCGACCAGCACGGCCGCACCGTGGGCGGCGCGGATGGCGCGAAGCCGCCGGGCCAGCTCGGCATGATAGGGGCGGTGCACGCGCGAAAGGCGCATCGGGGCCTCGGCCGGATCGAGAAGGTCGCGGTAGATCGGCCTGTCGGGCGCAATCATGCGCGGGATCACGCCATAGCCCGCGCGCACCCGGTCCGTCAGCCGGATGGGCAGGTCGATCGGCCCATCGAACATCGTCCGGTCGAGCTCGGTCTCGGCGCGGTTGAGGTCGAGATAGCTGCGTGCGAACCGGGCGGCCACGAGCGGCAGGCCCGCCTGTGCCGCCGGCCCGAGCAGCGCGTCGACATGCGCATCCTCGAACTGGCGCAGCTCGGCCCTCGAAAGCCTGGCGCCTGCAAGAAACGCAGCCGGCATGTGCGTGCCGCTGTGCGGCGAGGCGAGAAGCACCGGATAGCCGGCTGCAGCCGGGCCCGAGGCGACCCAGGGGGTCATGCCACGAGCCGTGCGATCTGCGGGCGGAAGGCGAAGAAGCCCTTGCGCGCGTGCGGCCACGCGGCCCTGTCCCACTGCCGCATCACCGGCACGAGCGCGATGCCGGCCTCAGCGAGCGCGCGTGCTGCGGTGGCCACCCGGTCTGCCACGGGCCCCACGGGCGCATGCGGCGTCACCACCTGGCGCAGCCGGCTGGCGGTGGCCCATGCGACGAGCCCAGCCTCGACATCGGGCTCGGGAAGGCGGGTGACGGGCGCCTGCCAGTGGGCGCTGGCACGCGCGCAGGCATCTGCCAGCCCGGCATCGGCATGGGCGCGTTTCAGCGGGGCCGGATCGCCGCCGATGCCGTCCACTGCTGCAATCGCCGCAATCGGCGGCAGGCCGATCGTCTCGGGCGAAAGATCCTCGGTGGTGATCCACAGCCCGGTTGCAAGCTCCGGGTCTGGCGCCGGCGGGGCCGGCAGCGGCACCAGCGGCACCGGCGGCTCGGCCGGCAGCGGGGGTGCCTGCGTGGCGAGCGGTGCCTCCACCCGGAACCGCCCGCCCGAGACCCGCCGGATCGTCTCGGCGCTGGCGAGATAGGTCTTGCCGACGGTCTGCAGCCCGGCCACCCAGCGCCACGAGAGCGTGTTGGAGGCCGGGCAGGCATCGAGGAGGTGGCGGAAGAAGAAGGCCGCTCCCAGCTCCCAGGGCAGCCGAAGCGTGAAGATCCAGATCGAGGCGAAGCTCATGCGGGCGTGGTTGTGGAGGTAGCCCGTGGCTTCCAGCTCGCCCACCCATGCATCGAAACAGTCGATGCCGGTGCGCGAGGAGATGGCGTCGGCATAGGTTGCGGCAAGCGCGGGCTCGCGGGCGAGGCGCTGTTCGGCCTGGGCCACGCCCGACACAAAGCGCTGCCACGCCTGCGGCCGCTGCTCCAGCCATCCGCGCCAGTAGCTGCGCCAGCAGACCTCGGCGACGAACTTCTCCGAGCTGGCAAGCCCGTGCGCGGCGACCGCCGCGCGGGCGACTTCTTCCTCGGTGATGAGCCGGCGACGGATGGCGGGCGACAGTTCCGACACGGTGGTGCGGCGGCCCGGCCCCTCGTCGAGATTGCGGCGCGCGGCATAGGCCCGGCCCGCGCGCGGAACAAAGGCCGCAAGGCGGGCGCAGGCCTCGGCCCGCGTGCGCGCAAATCCGGGCTCAGCCACGGCGGAGAAGCGCGTCGGCCACCTGCTCGCGCGTGATGCACACCATCTGCCTCGGCGGCCAGCCCGGCTGGTAGTCGTCGAACACGGCCACCGGCGCGCGCGGCACGTTGAACGGCGGCTGGAACAGGTCGAACCAGCGGAAGCTGCCCGAGCGGATGTCGCGGTTCTTGACCTCGGGGCCGGTGTGGATGGTGGTGAGCATGAGCGGGATGGCCGAGCGGGCGAAGTTCGCAAGGGCTGCAAACACGTCGGCATTGGAAAGGTGAAACAGGCAGTCCCGGCACAGCCACAGTTCGGCAGCTGGCAGCGGGTCTTCCACGATGTCGAGCACCACGAAGCGGGCCTGCGGCCAGTCGGTGGCCGCGCGGGCCCTTTCCACCACCGCCGGCACGAGGTCGGCACCTATATAGGCAATGCCCATCTCCGGCAGGATGTGCCGCATCCAGTTGAGATCGCCGCACGGTGCATCGAGCAGGGTCTTCACGCCCAGCGCGCGGACGAGGGCGGGCAGCTCGCGGCGGATCGTCTCGGTTGCCGCAAGGTGCGAGCCGGGGCCCGAGACGCTTTCCGCCGCGCCCCAGAGATTGTGGTCGTGGATGCGCTGGAAGGCCTGCCGGCGGTCGGCAAAGGCAAGCAAGAGCTCCGCGCGCAGGTGCCTGAGCGACGCGCGCATGCTGGCAAGGCTTGGCATGCCACGAGGTGAAGCCGAGCGGCCGGCGCGCGTCAATGGCGCCGGTTGGCCCTGCGCCAGTGCGAGGCGCTGCGGCAGGGGCGGCTAGACGGTGAAGCTCTCGCCGCACCCGCAGCTGCCTTTGGCGTTGGGGTTCTCGAACACGAAGCCCGCGGAAAAATCATCCTCCCGCCAGTCCATCACCGAGCCGATGAGATAGAGAAGCGAGGCGCCATCGACGAACAGCGTGCCCGATGGCGTGACGATCGCCTCGTCGCCCGGCCTTGGCTCGGTTGCGTAGTCGAGCGCGTAGGCAAGGCCCGAGCATCCGCGCCGCGGGGTTGAAAGCCGCACGCCGGCGACCGGGCCGGGGGCGCTTGCCAGCAGCTGCGCGATCCGTGCCTCGGCTGCCGGCGTGAGGGTGATCGCCGCCGGGCGCGGGCGCGCGCGGGCCAGGGTTTCGCTCGTCATCCCGTCCTCCTCTCGCCCCCGCTACAGCATCCCGAGCTCAAGCCGGGCCTCGTCCGACATCATCGAGGGATCCCACGGCGGATCCCAGACCAGCTGGACCTCGGCCGAGGCGACCCCGGGCACCGCCATGGTGCGGATTTCCACTTCCGCCGGCATCGATTCGGCCACCGGGCAGTGCGGGGTGGTCAAGGTCATGGTGATGGTCACATGACCGTCCTTTATCCCTACTCCGTAGACAAGGCCGAGATCGTAGATGTTCACCGGGATTTCGGGGTCGAAGATCTCGCGCAGCGCTGCGATCACGGCGTCGCGCAGCGCCTCGTCCCCCTCGGCCGCCGGTTCCGGCTGCCGCGAGAGAAATCCTTCGAGATAGTCCCGCTGGCGCGGGGCGGCGCCGGCGGGCGGGCCGGCAAGCGGCGGCGCCTTGGGGGGCGGCTCCACGCTGTCGACGATCTCGGTCTCGAAGATGCGCTGCGATGCCTGGTCGTTCATCCGAAGATCCTCCGGACCCGTTGCAGCCCGTCCACCAGCCGGCCGATATCCGCCTCGGTCACATGCGCGCAGATGCTGGCCCGCGCGGTCGCCGCCTCGCCGAGCCGTGCCATCAGCGGCTGCGCGCAGTGGTGCCCGGCGCGGATGGCAACGCCGGCCTCGTCGAGGATGGTTGCGACATCGTGCGGGTGGACGGAGCCGATGTTGAAGCTCAGGATCCCGAGTGGGTTGGCTGGCCCGAAGATGCGCACGCCGGGGATCGCAGCGAGCGCGTCGCGCGCCTGGGCGGTGAGCGCCCGCTCGTGCGCCTCGATGGCATAGAGGCCGACCTGTTCCACCCAGTCGATCGCCGCGTGCAGGCCGATGGCGCCGGCGATGTGCGGCGTTCCGGCCTCGAAGCGGCCCGGCGGCGGGGCGTAGGTCACATGGTCGAAGGCGACCGATTCGATCATCGCGCCGCCGCCCTGCCATGGCGGCATGGCCTCGAGGATCTCCGAGCGCGCCCACAGCACGCCGATGCCGGTCGGGCCATAGAGCTTGTGGCCGGAAAACACGTAGAAGTCGCAGCCCAGAGCGGGGAGGTCGAGCGCGAGGCGGGGGGCCGCCTGGCAGCCATCGGCGAGCAGCAGGGCGCCGTGGATGTGGGCGGCATCCGCAATGCGGCGCAGGTCGGAAAGCGCGCCCGTCACATTCGAGAGATGGGCGATGGCAACGAGCTTCGTTTCGGGCCGGATCATGCCGACGAGCGCGTCCTCGTCGATCCGGTGGTCGGCCGTGAGCGGTGCCACGTCGATCTCGGCGCCCACGCGGTCGGCCAGCATGCGCCACGGCACGATATTGGAATGATGTTCGAGCGCGGAAAGGAGGATCCGGTCGCCCGGGCCGACGTTTGCCGGTCCCCACGCCTGCGCCACGAGGTTGATGCCCTCGGTTGCCCCGCGCACGAACAGGATCTCCTGCGGCTTCACCCGCAGGAAGCGTGCCGTGCGCGCGCGCGCAGCCTCATAGGCCTCCGTCATCCGCGCGGAGCGGGCATAGACCCCGCGGTGCACGGTTGCATAATCCTCGGCATAGGCGCGGTGGATCGCCTCGATCACCGCGCGCGGCTTCTGCGCCGTCGCTGCGGCATCGAGATAGGCCCAGTCGGCCGGAACGGCGGGAAACTCGCCCCGGAGGTCGAGGAGGCCCGAGGCAAGATGATGGGCGGCGCGCGGCAGGCCGATCATGCCAGTGCCCCGAGGTGCCCGGCAAGCCGGTCTGCCAGCGGCTGCGAGAGCTCAGGGTCGGCCAGCGCGTGGAGCGCCTCGGCCGCGAAGGCCTGCATCAGAAGCGCCCGGGCCTCCGGCCGCGGCAGGCCGCGCGATTCGAGGTAGAAGCGCTGCAGCGGGTCGATCTCGCCGACCGCGCAGCCATGCGCACAGGCCACGTCGTCGGCGAAGATCTCCAGCTCCGGCTTCAGGTTCACGGCCGCGGTGCGGTTCAGGAGCAGGCCGCGAAGCGACTGGGCGGCATCGGTTTTCTGCGCGTGGCGCGCCACTGCGACCCCGCCTGCGATCGAGGCCTGGCCCATCCCGGCCGCCACCAGCCGCCACAGCTGGCGCGAGACGGTGTGGGGAACCTCGTGCTGCAGGCGGGTGACGACGTCGAGCGCGGCCGAGCCGCTGGCAAGCAGCACGCCGTTCACCACTGCCTCGGCCCCCTCGCCCTCGAGCCGCACATGGGTTTCGGCGCGCACCGCAGCCGGCGAGGCAATCATGCTCACCTCGGCAAGCCGCGCCGCGCGCGCGAGCGCCACGTGGGCGCGGGTGGAGGCAAGGCCGTGGACGGTCTCGATCCTGAGGATCCGAACAAGCTCCGCCCCCTCGCCCAGCCGCGCATCCAGGCGGATGTTCGACCAGTGATCGGCCTCGGCATCGGCAATGGTCTCAACGAGCGTCAGCCGCGCCCCTGCTGCAAGCTCGACCCGCAGCACGCTGTGCGCCGCGCCCGAGGTGCCGAGGTGGACGCATTCGAGAAGCCCGCCGTCTTCCCCCTCGCCCACGTCCACCACCAGCCCCGCGAGCGCCTCGGCGGCGGCAATATCGGCAAGCGGGTGCGGGGCGATCGACCGGTCGGGTGCGGGGTGGGTGGGGCGGCCGGCGCTCTCGATGGCGTGGCCGCCGGCGAGAACTGCGCGCGCCGCCGGACGGACAAGCGCGAGCGAATCGAGATCGGGCAGGGCGTCATTGGCTGGCGCCGGCACCGCGCGCAGGCGCTCGGCCAGGCGCAGGTCCGCCCAGCGCCATGCCTCCTCGCGACGGCTCGGCAGCTCCCTCATGCCGCGATCGCCCCATAGCCTTGCGCCTCGAGACGCAGGGCAAGCTCCGGGCCGCCGCTCTCGACGATCCGGCCGGCTGCGAGGATGTGCACCCGGTCCGGCCGCACATGGTCGAGCAGCCGCTGGTAGTGGGTGATGAGGAGCACGCCGCGATCCGGGCCACGGAATCGGTTGATGCTGTCGGCCACCACCTTCAGGGCGTCGATGTCGAGGCCGGAGTCGGTTTCGTCGAGAAGCGCGAACCTCGGCTGCAGGATGCCCATCTGGAAGGCCTCGTTGCGCTTCTTCTCCCCACCGGAGAAGCCCATGTTCACCGGCCGCTTCAGCATCTCCATGTCGAGCCCGAGCGCCTGCGCCTCGGCGCGCACCCGCTTCAGGAACTCTGCGCCCGAAACCTCGGGCTCGCCGCGCAGCTTGCGCTGCGCGTTCAGGGCGGTGCGCAGGAACAGGAGATTGGAGACACCGGGAATCTCGACCGGATACTGGAAGCCGAGGAACAGGCCGGCGGCTGCGCGCTCGTGCGGCGCCATGGCAAGAAGATCCTGCCCGAGGAAAACGGCCGTCCCGCCCGTCACCTCATAGCCCTCGCGGCCGGCGAGCACATGGGCGAGCGTGGACTTGCCCGCGCCATTGGGCCCCATGATGGCGTGCACCTCGCCCGCCCCGACCGAGAGGGTGAGCCCCTTCAGGATCGGAGTGCCCCCGACGCTGGCGTGAAGATCCGTGATCGCGAGCATCAGCCGACACTCCCTTCGAGCGAAATGCCAAGCAGCTTCTGCGCCTCGACCGCAAACTCCATCGGCAGCGTCTGCAGCACCTCCCGGCAGAAGCCGTTGACGATGAGGGCAACCGCCTCCTCTTCGGGCAGCCCGCGCTGCATGGCGTAGAACTTCTGGTCGTCTGAGACCTTGGAGGTCGTCGCCTCATGCTCGATCTGGGCGATGGGGTGTTTCACCTCGATGTAGGGAACGGTGTGGGCCGCGCAGCGATCCCCGAGCAGCAGCGAATCGCACTGGGTGAAATTGCGTGCGCCCTCGGCCGAGGGGCCGACCCGGACAAGGCCGCGATAGGTGTTGGACGAGCGGCCGGCGGAAATCCCCTTGGAGATGATTCGCGAGCGGGTGCGGGGCCCCAGATGGATCATCTTGGTGCCGGTGTCGGCCTGCTGCAAGTTGTTGGTGACGGCGACCGAATAGAACTCGCCGACCGAATCCGCGCCCGCAAGCACGCAGGAGGGATATTTCCAGGTAATCGCCGAACCGGTCTCGACCTGGGTCCAGCTCACCCGCGAGCGGTCTCCCCGGCAGAGCGCGCGCTTGGTGACGAAGTTGAAGATGCCGCCGCGGCCCTGCGCGTCCCCCGGATACCAGTTCTGCACGGTCGAATATTTGATCTCGGCATCCGTCTCGGCGATCAGCTCGACAACGGCCGCGTGCAGCTGGTGCTCGTCGCGCATGGGAGCCGTGCAGCCCTCAAGATAGGAGACATAGGCGCCTTCGTCGGCAATGATGAGGGTGCGTTCGAACTGGCCCGTGTTCTCGGCATTGATGCGGAAATAGGTGGACAGCTCCATCGGGCAGCGTACCCCCTTTGGCACATAGACGAACGTGCCATCGGAGAAGACAGCGCTGTTGAGGCAGGCGAAAAAATTGTCGCGAACCGGCACGACGGAGCCAATATGCCTGCGGACAAGATCAGGATATTCCCGAATCGCCTCGGAGATCGAGAGGAAGATGACCCCCGCCTTCTTCAGCTCTTCGCGAAAGGTGGTTGCAACCGAGACCGAATCGAACACGGCATCGACTGCGACCTTGCGCGCGCCCTCGACGCCGGCGAGCACCTTCTGCTCCTCGATCGGGATGCCGAGCTTCTCGTAGGTGCGGCGGATTTCCGGGTCGAGCTCGTCCAGCGAGGCGAGCGCGGGCTTCTTCCGGGGCGCGGCGTAGTAATGCGCGTCCTGGTAGTCGATCGGGGGAATGGCAAGCTTCGCCCAGCCGGGCGATTCCATCTTCAGCCACGCGCGAAACGCGGCAAGCCGCCATTCCAGCATCCACCCCGGCTCGTTCTTCTTGGCCGAAATGTAGCGGACCGTGTCCTCGTTCAGGCCCCTGGGCGCCAGCTCCTGCTCGATGTCGGAGCTGAAGCCCCACCTGTAGCTGCCGAGCCCGGCAAGGGTGGCCTCCGCCTCGGCGTTGCGGGAGAGCGTTTCGGTTCCGTCGCTCATGCGTGCACCTGTTCGCGCGAGGGGGCTGCGGCCGGCGCCAGCTCGGCAAGCGTCACGGCCGAAAGCGCGGCGCGGACGGCCCGGTTGACAGGTTCCCAGTGCGGCCGCGCGGGGCAGCCCTCGGCGCGATCGCATTCGCCGTGCGGCTGGGCGCAGTGGGTGAGCGCGATAGGCCCGTCGATCGACTCGACAATGTCGGCAAGGCTGATCGCGGCGGCCGGGCGCGCGAGACTGAATCCACCGGACACCCCCCTTGCCGATGCAAGGAGCCCGCACCGGGCCAGCTGGCCGAGGAGCTTGGCGACCGTCGGCAAGGGCACGCCCGACTGGGCTGCGACCTGCGCCGCCGACATGGGCACATCGGGCGCAGACCGGGCGACCGCCACCATGACGATCACGCCATAATCGGCGAGGTTGGACAGGCGCAGCATGCACGGGCTCCCACAAGCGACCTCGATATCAGACCGCTCGGGTCTCATTTAGGCCTGAACGCGCTGCCGTCAAGCGGCGCGACGCGCGGCGCGATGCTTGGTGCTCTGGCCGGGGGGCGGCGCGGCCGGTCAGCTGGCCTGGAGGTTCACCGCTGCCTGCTTGCCGCGCCGGTCGAGTTCGAGCTCGAAGCTCACCCGCTGGTTGGGTTCCAGCCCGGCAAGGCCGGCCCGCTCGACAGCAGAGATGTGCACGAACGCATCTTCCCCGCCATCATCGCGGGCAATGAAGCCGAACCCCTTGACGCCATTGAAGAACTTGACCGTTCCCTCATAGCGGACGCCGTCGGTCTGCGGGGTGCGGTGGCGGCGCTCGCCGAAGCCGCCGCGATCCTGGACGCCGCCTTCACGCGGCGGCCGGGGCGTCCGCTGCGGCACGGCGACGGGCTCGCCGGTGATCTTGATCTCGGTCGCCGAGATCCGGCCGTTGCGGTCTGTCAGCGCGAAGTCGAGCGGCTGGCCTTCGGCGATGTCCGAAAGGCCGGCGGCCTCGACAGCGGAGATGTGCAGGAACACATCGTCTCCGCCGTCGTCGCGCACGATGAAGCCGAAGCCCTTTTCCCGGTTGAAGAATTTCACGACGCCAGAGGCGTGGCCGATGACGGTTTCGATCACCGGCCCGCGCGGCCCGCGCGGCGGGCCGAAGCGCCCGCCGCCGGAGCCGCCGCCGAATCCTCCCGGCCGGTCTCCGAACCGGCTGCCGCCGCCCCCGCCGCCATAGGGCCGGCCGAACCCGCCCCCGAAGTCCGAAAAGCCGCCCGGTTCATCCCACGCGCTTTCGCGCGACCCGCGCCTGTCACCCCGCCCGCGGCCGCCGCGGCGCTTGTCGTCATAGCTCATTCGACTGTCATCTTTCCATGGTTGCACCCGCGGGCACCCGGGCCCGTGGAACGTTCCGCCCGCGGAGGTCCTCGCCCGCAAACCGGCTCCGCGATCCGCGCATGCCGCACCGGCCGACCGCAGGTCCTCCGGCCGCCAGAAGATCGGGCTGTTTCGGGGCAACACGCGTCGCGGACAAAAGAAACATGCGATGTCGGTCTGGCGAGTTCAATCGGGCGAGGCTTCAATCGAGCGAGGCGTGGCGAAAAACGATCTCCGTGATGCTCTATAGCCGATCTGCGCGGGGAGCGATAGGGTGAATGTCGGCCCGGCGATGGCGCGCGCCGCGCGCACCGGAGTGCCTGCCGGTGTGGGCGGTATCTGCCTCGCCTTCGGGTTTCGCCTGCGGCTCGGGGTCTGGTTGCGATTTCGGGGTGTGCGTCCGCATTGCGCCTTCGGCTTGCGGATCCGGCTTGCGCCTTCGGGGTGTGCGGGCGAGCCGATGCGGTCAGCGCGGCTGGTCGCAGTGCCGGGGCGGGCTTGCGCCCGCGTGCCAGGCGGCAAGGCTGACCCCGCGGCCCTCGAGCGCCTCGGCGCGCCAGCTTGTCGATTCGCTCCGGCGGGCCATGTCCCGCTCCCGCCGCGCGACAAACCACACGATGGCGACCGAGCCGATCACCAGCGCCACGAGGAGCGCTTCATAGGGCTCGGCCAGCACGAACAGCGGCAGCGAGGTGACACCAAGCGCAACAAGGAGATCGGCGCAGGCACGCAGCCGAAGATGCTGCGGCCGATCAGCGCGCGCGGTTGCGGGCGCGCCACACGCACGATCAGCCTCTTCGGCCAAGGCCAAAGCCTCGCCAGCCCGCTCGCCCGACCACTGGCCGGCCGGTCCGTCCCGTCCGCCCGCCTGCTGGCCGGCCCGCTGATCGAGATCTGCCATGGAACACCGCCTCCTCAACCGCCGACTGAGACGGCCGGAACGCGCCCGGATTAAGGGCGGCACAGACGAAGGACGCACAAACGAGGGGAGGCACGGCGGCTGCGGCCCGGCCGAAGGGCGCCCCCAGTGCCCCGGCGCCTCAGGGCTGGGTTGCGCCCGGGGGATCGCCTGCGGGAAAGCCCCGTGCGAGCTGCTGGTCGAGCCGGGCCGAGGCGCGGTCGCGGGCCGCGCGGCGCCGCGCGGTCTCGGCGATGCTCGCCTCCATCCGCCGCATCTGCTCGGCACTGGCTTCGGCCTGGCGGGCCTTCCAGTCGGCATAGGGCTCGCCATAGACGTGGAGCCGCGCGTCCTCGCGGGTGAGCGGCCGGCCGCTTTCGATGCTCGCCTCGACCAGCCAGTCGGCAAGGCAGTTGCGGCAGAAGCCGGCGAGGCCCATCAGGTCCACATTGGCGGCATCCTCGCGCAGGCGCAGATGCTCGAGCAGGCGCCGGAAGGCCCCTGCCTCGGCCGCCGTCATGTCCGGCTGCGGCGCCGTCTCCTGCGGTGCCCTATCGTCCATCGCCCATGTCCATCGCCAAGGCCTTCCCGTCGCCGGCGCGCATGCCGGGCTCTCTGTCGCAGCCGTGCAATGTTGCACGGGCATCGGCATCGGAGGCAAGGCCCCGATGGCGACGGCCGGCGCATCCCGGCCACGGCAGAGGACGGACATTGACGGACCCGAGACCGCCGCGGCAGCGGCATGTGAAGATCCTGGCGACGCTGGGCCCGGCCAGCAGCACGCCCGAGCGGATCCGGCAGCTGTGGGAGGCCGGGGCGGATGCCTTCCGGGTCAACATGAGCCACGGAACGCCCGAGCAGCGTGCCGGGCTCATCTCGGCCGTGCGCGGGCTCGAGGCGGCCCTCGGCCGGCCGATGACCGCGCTTGCCGACCTGCAGGGCCCAAAGCTCCGGATCGGCCGCTTTGCAGCCGGTTCCGTGCGCCTGGAGAAAGGCGCCCGCTTCCGGCTCGACTCCGTGCCCGAGCCGGGCGATGCGCACCGTGTGCACCTGCCGCACGCGGAGATTCTCGCGGTGCTCGAGCCGGGCCACCGGCTGCTGCTCGACGATGGCCGGATCGTGCTCGGCGTCCGGGAGGTCGCAGACGCGCGGGCCGACTGCGAGGTGCTGGTCGGCGGCCTCCTGTCGGACAACAAGGGGCTCAATGTCCCCGACGCAGTGGTGCCGATGGCCGCGCTCACCGACAAGGACCGGAGCGATCTTGCCCTTGCGCTCGATGCGGGTGCGGACTGGATCGCGCTCAGTTTCGTCCAGCGGCCGGAAGATGTGGCCGAGGCCCGCAAGCTCATCGGCGGCCGGGCAGCGCTGATGGCGAAGATCGAGAAGCCGCAGGCGCTGGCCAGCATCGCCGGCATCCTCGAGCTGGCAGATGCCATCATGGTCGCCCGCGGCGATCTCGGCGTCGAGCTGCCGCCGCAGGAGGTGCCGGGCTGGCAGAAACGGCTGGTCGCCCTGGCCCGGGCCGCCGGCAAGCCGGTGGTGGTGGCAACACAGATGCTCGAATCGATGGTCGCCTCGCCCACGCCCACCCGGGCCGAGGTCTCCGATGTCGCCAACGCCATCTACGACGGCGCGGATGCGATCATGCTCTCGGCCGAGAGCGCAGCCGGGCAATATCCGGTCGAAGCCGTTGCCATGATGGACTCGATCGCCCGCGAGGTGGAGCGCGACTGGGCCTATGCAGACCAGCTCGGGCTGCTGAAGACCCGGCCCGAGCCAACCACGGCAGATGCGATGTGCGCGGCGGCCCGCGCGATCCAGGCAACCGTTGGCGCGCGCGCGGTGGTCTGCTTCACCACGTCCGGCTCCACGGCCAAGCGCGTGGCGCGCGAGCGGATCCCGGCAAGCCTCCTCGTGCTCACGCCACGGCTTGAGACGGCGCGCCGGCTGGGCCTCACCTGGGGTGTGCACGCCGTCCACACGCGCGACGTGAGCGGCTTTGAGGAGATGGTGGCCAAGACCCGGCGCATGGCGCTCAGGCACGGCGTGGCGAGCGCCGGCGACCGGCTGGTGGTGATGGCCGGCGTGCCCTTCGGCGTGCCCGGTTCCACCAATGTCGTGCATGTGACGCGCCTTGTGGGCGACGAGCTGAAGCGGCACCGCCGGGCCTGAACCCCGACGGCGACGGAGCGCTATTCCGGCGCCGGAACGCCGCCGTGGCGCCACGCCGAGATCCGGTCGCGCAGTCGGCGCACCGGTGCGAGCACGAGCCGGTCGAGCAAGACCGCGCCGCGGCTGGGCGCCCGGATTCCATCGGCGACCGCCGCCGGAAACCGGTCCGCCAGAAGCGCCGGATCGGTGAGGCGCCCACGCAGCTTGTTCGAGACATTGGCGCCGTGGACGACCTGCACCCAGGCTGCAGACCCATCGATCTGCACCACGGGGCCGTGACGGGCAATCTCGGTGTGGATGGTGCCAAGTGCGGTTTTTGGCTCGCCATCGGCCCAAGCCTCGAGGCGGCTGAAGAAGGGATTGGCTGGATGGCGGAGCGCATAGAGCCGCCCGGCGCCTGCGACGAAGCCATTGCGGAAGTTGTAGGAGCCGATCCGGGCACCGTTTGCCGCCACGGCGGCCTGGATCCGCTCCACGAAATCGGCTGCTATCGCGTCGTCATTGTCGAGGCCGGTCGTGAGCAGCAGCGGGGCTTCGGGCGCAAGTGTCTCACGGATCGAGCGCGGCCAGCCACTCGCTGGAAACAGGCCGGTGAAATAGGCGTGGAAGGGAAATAGCGTCTGGCAGGCGGCGATCCGTTCGCGGAACTCGGCCGGCGTCTCATGGTCGAAATAGACCATCCATGCAAAGGCGCGCGAGGTCTGTGCGGCCACCGACGGCAGGCACACCCGCTCGAACAGGGCGAAGCGGTCGGCAAGCCATCCCGGCTGGTTGCGCAGTCTCGCCTCGCGGCCCGGCGTGGCGAGGTTGAACCGGGTCATCACGACATGGGCGAAGGCGGGCGTCTCGGTCATGGCAGGGGCGGTCTTTCCGGCGCGCGGCCGCGCGCCCGGGCGGCGGATAGGAATGGCCAGTGCGCGCGGTCAAGGTTGCGCATCGACTGCCCTGGCGAAAGCAGCGCGCAATGGCTTGGCGCGCAATGGCTTGGCGCGCACCGGGTTCTGCCACAGGCTTTGCCCGACCCGTCCGTTGTTTCCTGCAGCGCTCGTGGCAGCCGTGGCAGGGCGCCCGGCTGCGTGGGCCTTCGTGCGGAAAGGGCTGAACGCGGCCACCTCGCCGATTGCGGCCATGCTGCGCGCGCCGGCTGGCGGGGGCGGCGTCAGGCATCCGGCTTGCGCGCGTCCGTGCCGGAGAGCACGCGATAGGCCGCCTGGGCCGCGCGGAACCGATCGGCAGCGGCTGCGTCGCCAGGGTTCAGGTCGGGGTGGCTCTCCTTGGCGACGCGGCGGAAGGCGGCCTTGACGGCGTCCGCATCGGCATCCGGCGGCAGGTTGAAGAGCCTCAGTGCGTCCATCTCGGCGCGGCTGCGGCTCCCGTCTCCCGGCGCTCCCCAAGCCCAGTGGCGGGCCTTGCCATAGGCGCGGGACTCCTGCCCGGCGTGCGCGCGCGCCGCCTCGGCGTCCGCGGCCGACATCTGGGCAAAATAGTTCCACCCGCGGTTGTACTCGGCGGCGTGCGCCTCGCAGAACCACCAGCGCTCGGGGCTGTCGGGGGCCTTGGGGGCCGGGCAGGTGCCGGGCCGGTCACAGCCGTGCCGGTCGCATGGGCGCAAGCGCGCCGCCTCGCGCCCGCTCCCGTCATAGGCGCGCCAGCGCGGGAAGCCCCAGTCGTTGCTGCGGCGGCTCATCCGGCTCTGCCCGGCATGCACATCAGCCAAGGGTCCACCAGCCGGCGGCTTTCGTCCAGCCGGAAAAGCGCGGGCGATGGGGGGCGCGGCCAGATGGCGCGCGCAGAGGGGCCGTTCACCCCCTTTGCGCCTGTCAGGCGGCGCGGGGCGCCGCCTCGCGCACGCCAGGCTCCACATGCGCCTCGAACTGCTCGAAGTTCTTGACAAACATGGCCACGAGTCTGCGCGCCTGGGCGTCGTAGGCCGCACCGTCGGCCCAGGTTGCGCGCGGATCGAGGATGGTGCCGTCGACTCCGGGCACGACCACCGGCACTTGGAAGCCGAAGAAGGGGTCGCGACGGAACGACACGTTGCGCAGGCTGCCATCGAGCGCGGCATTGAGAAGCGCGCGCGTGACCTGGATGGGCATCCGCCGGCCGGTGCCATATTGCCCGCCTGTCCAGCCGGTGTTGACCAGCCAGCAGTCCACCCCGCCGCGCGCGATGCGCTCTTTCAGGAGATTGCCGTAGACCGACGGGTGGCGCGGCATGAACGGCGCGCCAAAGCAGGTGGAAAAGGTCGCCTCGGGTTCGACCACGCCGATCTCGGTGCCGGCGACCCGCGCGGTATAGCCCGAAAGGAAGTGATACATGGCCTGCTCCGGGGTCAGCCGGGCAATCGGCGGCAGGATGCCGAAGGCGTCGGCCGTCAGCATGATGATGTTGCGCGGCGGCGGCCCCATGGCCTCGGGCACGACATTGGGGATGAACTCAAGCGGGTAGGCGCCGCGGGTATTCTCGGCGAGCGAGGCGTCGTCGAGATCGAGCGTCCGGCTCTCCTCGTCCATCACCACATTTTCAAGCAGGGTCCCGAAGCGGCGCGTGGTTGCAAAAATCTCCGGCTCCGCCTCGGCCGAGAGGCGGATCATCTTCGCATAGCATCCGCCCTCGAAGTTGAAGACGGCGGTATCTGACCAGCCATGCTCGTCGTCACCGATGAGGCTGCGGCTGGAGTCGGCGGAAAGGGTGGTCTTGCCGGTGCCCGAGAGGCCGAAGAAGATCGCCGTGTCGCCGGCTGGCCCCACATTGGCCGAGCAGTGCATCGGCATGACGCCCCGCTCGGGCAGCAGCCAGTTGAGCAGCCCGAAGACCGACTTCTTCATCTCGCCGCCATAGAGCGTGCCGCCGATCAGGATCAGACGTTCGGAAAGATTGACGGCAATCACCGTTTCCGAGCGGCAGCCGTGCCGCGCGGGCTCGGCGCGGAAGCTCGGCAGGTCGATGATCGTGAAATCGGGCACGAAGCCGGCGAGCGCGGCGCGTTCGGGCCTGACGAGCATGGTGCGGATGAAGAGCGAGTGCCACGCCATCTCGTTGACAACCCGGACACGGACCTGGTGCTCGCTCTGCGAACCGCCATAGAGGTCCTGCACGAACAGCCTGTCCTTGCGGCCGAGCGCGGCCAAAAAATCGGCCTTCAGCGCTTCGAAATGCTGCGGCTCCATCGGCTGGTTGCCGGCGTTCCACCACACGGCATCGCGGGTGAGATCATCGCAGACGGTGTACTTGTCTCTCGCCGAGCGGCCGGTGTGCCGGCCAGTTGCCACAACAAGCGGCCCGTCCTTGGCCAGCCGCCCCTCGCCGCGGGCGATGGCGTGCTCGACCAGCGGCGCTGTGGTCAGGTTCCAGAAGAGCCGGGCCGACGTGCTGATCCCCTGGGCTGCAAGATCGTGCCCCGGTACCAACATCGCCGGGCCCTTCCCGGCCGAAGGCAAACCGCTCATGCCTTGGTCCTTTCCCTCCGCCCGGGGCGAGGACGCCGCGGGGACTGTTCGTCACACCATCGATGGCGCCATCATGCACGCCGTGTGCGGGGCATGGGCCGGGTCAGGTGGCGCTTTTGTGCGCAACGGCTATAAATCGGCCGGCGGCGCGGGGGCAAGCGTCTCCTTTGGGCAACAGCCATGCTGGGAATGCATGGAAACGCGGTGGAGTGCATGTGTCTGCGGAATGGAAGGAGGATGCGGAGCCCGCGCCGGTCGTGATCGCGCTGGTCGATGACGACCGCAACATCCTCACCTCGGTCAGCCTCGCGCTGCAGGCCGAGGGCTTTGTCACGCGCGTCTATTCCGATGGCGCCACAGCGCTGCGCGGGCTGGTGGACAACCGGCCCGATCTCGCCGTGGTCGACATCAAGATGCCGCGCATGGACGGCATGGAGATGCTGCGGCGCCTGCGCGAGAAATCCGACCTGCCGGTGATCTTTCTCACCTCCAAGGACACCGAGATCGACGAGGCGCTTGGCCTTGCGATGGGCGCTGACGACTATATCGGCAAGCCCTTCTCGCAGCGGCTGCTGATCGAGCGGATCCGTGCCGTGCTCAGGCGCACGGCGCGGCGCGGCGAGCCGGAGGAGCCGGCCGCGGAGCGCCGGGTGATGGTGCGGGGGCCCCTCGAGATGGACCCGGAACGGCACCGCGTGCGCTGGGGCCATGCCGATGTGCAGCTGACGGTGACCGAATTCCTGATCCTCGAGGCGCTGGCGCAGCGGCCGGGCGTGGTGAAGACGCGCGACCAGCTGATGGATGTTGCCTATGCGCACGATTCTTACGTCGACGACCGCACGATCGACAGCCACATCAAGCGGCTGCGCAAGAAGTTCCGCACCGTCGACCCGGAATTTGCCGCCATCGAGACCCTCTATGGCGTCGGCTACCGGTTCGACGTGGAGGAGGCGGGATGAACGCGCCTTCGGCCCGGGTGTCGCCGCGGGCCGAGGCCCCGGCCCCGGAGGCCGGCCCGGCACCCCGGGCGCGCGCCCCGCTGCTGCGATTCCGCATCTGGCAGTCGCTTTCGGCCCGGATCCTTGCCGTCAACATCTTCGCGCTGATGGTGCTGGCCGGCGGCATCCTCTATCTCGACAGCTACCGCGCGCGGCTCATCGAGGCGCGCCAGGCCGAGCTCCTGGCCCAGGCGGAGACCATTGCCCACTTCCTCGGGGCCGACGCGGCGAATGTGGCAGCGGCGGGGCGGCTTTCGCTGTCGCAAGGGGTCCGGGTCAGGGTCTATGATGCCGCGGGCCGGCGGATTGTCGACAACTGGGCCGATCCTGCGGTGCGCCGCTTCGACGCCACCGACCCGGCCCGCGAGGGCTGGCGGCGGCAGAGCGCGATCGCCATCGACCGGATGATCGATCTTCTGACCGGCGCGCGCCGGGTGCCCCGGTTCGCCGAGCCGGAGGAGGACCGGCGCGACGCCTGGCCCGAGGCCCGGGCCGCGCACGTCTTAGGCCAGCCGCAGCTTGCCACCCGGCGCGCGCCGGGCGGCATTCTCGTGCTGCAGGCGGCTGTCCCGGTCACCCTCGCCGACGGGTCGCGCGCCGTGCTGCTGCTCGGCGTGGATGCGGCCGCCATCACCGAAACCGTGCGCCGCGAGCGGGAAACGAGCTTCACCATCTTCCTTGTCGCGCTGCTGTTCGGGCTGATGCTCTCGGCCTTTCTCGCCCGCACCATCGTGCAGCCGCTGCGCCAGCTCGCCCGCGCCACCCACCGGGTGCGGCTCGGCCGCGGGCGCGACGTGGTGATGCCGCGCCTGCCCGGCCGCAGCGACGAGATCGGCCGGCTTGCGCGGGCGCTTGCGGAGATGACGGCAACGCTCCGGCACCGGGTGGACGCCACCGAATCCTTTGCGGCCGACGTGGCCCACGAGCTCAAGAATCCGCTGGCAAGCCTCAGGAGCGCGGTCGAGGCGCTGGGCCGCGTGACCGACGAGGCCGGGCGCCAGCAGCTGTTCGAGCTCATCAATGCCGATGTGCGCCGGCTCGACCGGCTGATCTCCGACATCTCGGCCGCCTCGCGGATCGATGCCGAACTCGCGCGCGCGCGGCTGCAGACAGTGGACGTGGCGGACATGGTCCGGTCCATGGCCGGCTCGATGGAGGCGACAGGCCAGCTTCCGCGCGGGGTGCGGCTGGAGCTGCAGCTGGCCGCGCCCGGCACGGCCCGGGTCATGGCCGACCCGGACCGGCTCGGGCAGGTGCTGCGCAATCTCCTCGACAATGCAATCAGCTTCTCGCCCGACGGCGGGGCGGTGACCCTTGCCGTGGCGCGCGAGGGCGACGAGGTGCGCCTTGCGGTGCTGGACGAGGGGCCCGGCGTGCCCCATGTCGCGCGCGACATGATCTTCGAGCGCTTCTATTCCGAACGCCCCGACACGGAGGGCTATGGCGAGCACAGCGGCCTTGGGCTTTCGATCGCGCGCGCGATCGTCGAGGCGCTCGACGGCCATATCGAGGTGGACGATCGCCCGGACGGCCGGCCGGGCGCCTGCTTCCGCGTCGGCTTCCCGGCGGCAGACTAGGACCATGGCGGCAGACATGGCAGCAGACATGGCGGCAGACATGGCGGCAGACCAGGTGCACGGCACGGTGGTGGCGCGGCAGGGCGCGGGCGTGCTGCTGCTCGGGGCGCCCGGCAGCGGCAAGTCCGATCTCGCGCTCCGGCTGATCGACCGGGGCTGGGAACTGGTGGCCGACGACCGGGTGGATCTTGCGGCCGAGGAAGGCGCGCTCGTTGCGCGCCCGCCTGCCGCGCTCGCCGGGCGGATCGAGTTGCGCGGTGTCGGCATTGTCGCGCGGCCGTGGCGGCCATCCGCGCGGCTCGTGCTGGCCGTGCGGCTCGGGCAGGATCCCGAGCGGCTGCCGCGCGCGCGCACCAGCGCCTGGCTCGAGGTCGATCTCCCCATCCTGTTCCTGCAGGCGTTCGAGGCCTCGACTCCGCTCAAGGTCGAAGCCGCCGTGCGGCTGCTCGCCGCCGGGCTGCTGTTCCGGCACGATCCCGCAACGGGTGCCTGAGCGGCCATGGACGAGGCGCTCGGCCCGGGCGACGGCCCCCCGGTCTTTCTTGTCACCGGGCTTTCGGGGGCTGGCAAGTCGACCGCGCTCAAGGCCCTCGAGGACCTCGGCTTCGAGGCGGTCGACAATCTGCCGCTGTCGCTGCTGGGGCCCCTGCTCGGCGCGGCGCGCGACCGGCCGCTCGCCATCGGGATCGACGTGCGCACCCGCGCCTTCGACACCTCGGCGGTCCTGCGGCTTGCCGGCATGTGGGGCGAGGCCGGCAGGCCGGTCAGGATCCTGTTTCTCGACTGCACCGACGAGGAGCTGCAGACCCGCTTTTCCGAGACCCGCCGCCGGCACCCGCTGGCCGGCGACCGGGCGGTGGCCGACGGCATTGCGCTCGAGCGCGAGCTCGTGGCCGAACTGCGCCGGCATGCCGACATGGTGATCGACACCACCGAGCGAACCCCCAACGACCTGCGCCGGCTGATCGCCCAGCGCTTCGGGGAGCCCGGCCACCGGGGGATTGCGATTTCGATCCTGAGCTTCGGCTATGCCCGCGGGCTGCCGCGCGATGCCGACATGGTGTTCGACATGCGCTTTCTGCGCAACCCGCACTGGCAGGCCGGTCTGCGGCCGCTGACCGGGCTCGACCCGCGCGTGGCGGCGCATGTGGCGGCCGATCCGGAATGGGCGCCGCGCTTTGGCGCCATCGCCGACCTGGTGCTCGGCCTCCTGCCCGCCTACCAGCGGGAGGGCCGCAGCTATCTGACGATCGCGTTCGGCTGCACGGGCGGGCGGCACCGGTCGGTCGCCGCTGCCGAGGCGCTGGCGCGCCGGCTCGATGCCCAAGGCTGGACAAACAGCGTCGCGCATCGCGATATCGGCGAGACGGAAGGTGGCGCAGCCGCGCCCGACCCGGCGGAAGGGCAGACATGATCGGACTGGTGCTGGTGACCCACGGGCGTCTGGCGGTGGAGTTTCTTGCCGCAATGGAACATGTGGTCGGCCCGCAGCCGGCGTGTGTGCCCGTGTGCATCGAGGCCAGCGACGACATGGAAGCCAAGCGCGCCGAGATTGCCGCGGCCGCCGAGGCGGTGGACAGCGGGCGCGGCGTGATCCTTCTGACCGACATGTTCGGCGGCACGCCTTCCAACCTCGCCATCTCGCTGCTCGGCCGCCCCGAGACGGAGGTGATCGCCGGTGTGAACCTGCCGATGCTCATCAAGCTGGCAAGCCTGCGGACGGGAAAAAGCGTGCGCGAGGCCGCCGAGGGCGCGCAGGAGGCGGGCCGGAAATATATCTCCGTTGCATCGAAGCTGCTTGGTGAAGCCGCCTGAGAAGCGCGTCGCCGGCCCGGTGCGGCTGCGCATCGTGAACGAGCGCGGCCTTCATGCGCGCGCGAGCGCCCGCTTCGTGACGGTGGCAAGCGGCTTTGCAGCCGCCGTCACCGTCTCCAAGGATGGCAACAGCGTGCTCGGCACCTCGATCATGGGGCTGATGATGCTGTGCGCGGCCAAGGGGGATTCGATCGAGGTGGCAGCCGAGGGGCCGGATTGCGAGGCCGCGCTCGAGGCGCTTTCCCAACTCGTCGAAAGGGGGTTCGGCGAGAACCGCTGAGCCCTGCCGGCTGCGCCCGCCGAGGGCGCCCTGCGACAACATCGAGGTCTTGCAGGCGCGCCCGGGTGCCCAATCTCGGGTGCGAAAGGAGCAGGTCATGGGCATCGTACCCCTTGTCGACACCCGGGCGCATTTTGCACCGCAGGGCATCAGCGACCGGATTGCGCTGGCCTTCACCAGGGCCCTCCGGTTCGTGGCAGACCGGTTTTTCGCCCGCCGCTACGGGCACCGGGCGATCGTGCTCGAGACGGTGGCCGCCGTCCCCGGCATGGTCGGCGCCACGATGACCCACCTGCGCTGCCTCAGGCGCATGGAGGATGACGGCGGCTGGATCCGCACCCTGATGGAGGAAGCCGAGAACGAGCGCATGCACCTCATGACCTTCATCGAGGTGGCGAAGCCCTCCGTGCTCGAGCGTGCGCTGGTGATCGGCGTGCAGTGGATGTTCTATCTCGGCTTCTTCGCCCTTTATGCGGTGAGCCCGCGCACCGCGCACCGGGTGGTTGGCTATTTCGAGGAGGAGGCGGTGGCGAGCTACACCGCCTATCTCGCCGAGATCGACGCCGGCCGGGTGGCAAACGGGCCGGCGCCGGCGCTTGCGCGCGCCTACTGGCAGCTGCCGGAGGATGCGACGCTACGCGACGTGGTGCTGATGGTGCGCGCCGACGAGGCGCACCACCGCGACGTGAACCATGGCCGCGCCTGCGCTCTCGATGGCCGGCC
The DNA here is from genome assembly GCA_937995515.1 of uncultured Sphingomonadaceae bacterium. GTDB lineage: Bacteria > Pseudomonadota > Alphaproteobacteria > Sphingomonadales > Sphingomonadaceae > Thermaurantiacus. The sequence goes on from CALKJZ010000014.1 coordinate 205,419, forward strand.
GTTCGACCCCGAGCGGATTGCGCCCTATCCGGCAAAGGCGCCGCCCGCGCCCGCCCTCGGCGCCAGTGCCGGCCCGGCCGCCGGCACGCGCGGGCGGCTGGCCGCCTGAAGCCACGGGGCCGGCGGGCGGCCCTATTCGCCCGCCGGCGCCGACTGCAGCTGGACGTAGTTCTCGAGCCCCATCGAGCCGATCATGTCGAGCTGGGTCTCGATGAAGTCGACATGCTCCTCCTCGGCCTCGAGGATGCGGGCAAGAAGCGCGCGCGAGACGAAATCGCGGACGCTCTCGCAATGGGCAACCGCCTCCTTCAGAAGCGCGAGCGCATCCTGCTCGAGCGCAAGGTCGGCCTCCAGCACCTCCTTCACATTCTCGCCGATTCTGAGACGGTTGAGCGCCTGCAGGTTTGGCAGGCCGTCGAGGAACAGGATGCGCGCGATGAGGTCATCGGCGTGCTTCATCTCCTCGATCGATTCCTTGTACTCATAGGCGCCGAGGCGCTTGACGCCCCAGTTGTCGAGCATGCGGGCGTGGAGGAAATACTGGTTGATCGCGGTCAACTCGCCCTTCAGCACCGCGTTCAGATATTCGATGACCCTGGGGTCGCCCTTCATCGGCTGGCTCCTTTCCCCCGCCAGATATCGGACAAATTTTGTCTGGTCAACCTAACCTGTTCAAGAAAAACATGTTTTTAACTGAAAGGCATGTGCATTAGCATGCGCTCTCCGGGCTCTCGGGAATGCTTTGCGGCAGCGCCCGAAACGGCTAGACCCGCCGCCCATGACCGAGCATCCAGCGGCGGCAGATTACCGCCAGACCGTGTTCCTGCCCGAGACGGGCTTTCCCATGAAGGCCGGGCTTGCGGCCACCGAGCCCAGGATCCTCGCGCGCTGGGAGGCCGAGGATGCGCACGGCGTCCTGCGCCGCGCGCGCGCCGGCGCGCCGCGCTACATCCTGCACGACGGCCCGCCCTATGCGAACGGGCACATGCATCTCGGCCATGCGATGAACCATATTCTCAAGGACTTTGTCGTCCGCTCGCGCAGCATGATGGGGCTTGATGCGCCCTATGTGCCCGGGTGGGACTGCCATGGCCTGCCGATCGAATGGCGGGTGGAGGAGCTGAACCGCGCGAAGGGCGTTGCCAAGGATTCGATTCCGGCCCGGGAGTTCCGCCGCCAGTGCCGCGACTATGCGGCCCACTGGGTCGGCATCCAGCGCGCCGAGCTCAGGCGGCTGGGCATGTGGGGAGAGTGGGAGAAGCCCTATCTCACCATGGATTTCGAAGCCGAGGCGGCGATTGCCGCCGAGCTCCTGAAGTTCGTGGAGAAGGGGCAGGTCTATCGCGGCGCCAAGCCGGTCATGTGGTCGCCCGTGGAACAGACCGCGCTTGCCGAGGCCGAGATCGAGTATGAGGAGATCGTCTCGACCCAGGTCGATGTCGCCTTCGAGATCGTGGCGGCGCCGGGCGCGCCGGAGCTGGTCGGTGCCCATGCCGTCATCTGGACGACGACGCCCTGGACGCTCCCGGTCAACCGGGCGCTCGCCTTCGGGCCGGAGGTCGCCTATCGTCTCTATCGCCTTGCCGACGGGCGGCGGGTTGTGCTCGCCGCGGACCTGGCCGCGCCATGGGCGGCGCGGACTGGTCGTGCGGCCACACCGATCGGCCCGGTCGGCGCCGCGGCGCTTGCAGGCGCCGTGGCCCGCCACCCGCTGCACGCCCTCCACCCCTTCTTCGCCGATCCGCGCCCGCTCCTTCCCGGCGCGTTCGTCACCACCGACCAGGGCACGGGCATCGTCCACATGGCCCCCGACCATGGCGAGGAGGATTTCCACCTCTGCCGGGCCCACGGCATCGGCCCGCTGTCCGCGGTGGGGCCGGATGGCACCTATCGCGCCGACTGGCCGCTCGTCGGCGGCCACCATGTCGAACGGGTGAATGGGCCCGACGGGCCGATCTGCACCGCGCTCGACCGCGCGGGTGCGCTCCTTGGCGCTTCCGCCGACTATCGCCATTCCTACCCCCATTCGTGGCGCTCGAAGAAGAAGCTCATCTACCGCTGCACGCCGCAGTGGTTCGTGGCGATGGACCGCGACCTCGGCGACGGGTCGACGCTGAGGCAGCGGGCCCTTGTCGCCATCGGCGCGACGCGCTGGATCCCCGCCGGCTCCGAGAACCGCATCCGCGCGATGGTCGAGGGGCGGCCGGACTGGGTGCTCTCCCGCCAGCGCGCCTGGGGCGTGCCCCTGCCGCTCTTCGTGCACCGGGAGACGGGCGCGATCCTTGTCGACCCGCAGGTGAACGCGCGCATCCTTGCCGCCTTCCGCGAGGAGGGGGCCGATGCCTGGTGGGCGCGCGACCCGCAATGGTTCCTGGGCGAGGCCCACGCGGCCGCCGATTACGAGCAGGTGAGCGACATCCTCGATGTCTGGTTCGACAGCGGGACGACGCACGCCTTCGTGACCGAGGCGCGCCTCGGCGCGGAGCAGGCCGACCTCTACCTCGAGGGCTCCGACCAGCACCGCGGCTGGTTCCAGTCCTCGCTGCTGACGGCCGCCGCCACCCGCGGCCGCGCGCCCTACCGGGCCGTCTACACCCATGGGATGACGCTCGACGACAGGGGGCGCAAGATGTCGAAGTCGCTCGGCAATGTTGTCGATCCGCAGAAGCTGATCGCGGACACGGGCGTCGACGTGCTGCGCCTGTGGGTCGCCTCGGCCGACACCACCGAGGACCAGCGCTTCGGCAGGCTGGCGATGCAGACGGCAACCGACAGCTACCGCAAGCTGCGCAACACGCTGCGCTACCTGCTCGGCGCGCTCAGGGGCTTTGCCGAAGCCGAAACGGTGGCGCCGGCCGCCATGCCCGAGCTCGAGCGCTATGTGCTTTCGCGGCTGGCAGCTCTTGATGCGGAGCTCGACCTTCACCTCGAGGAGCACGCCTATGCCCGCTATGTCCAGGCGATCCTCGATTTCACCGTCCGCGATCTGTCGGCCTTCCTGTTCGACATCCGCAAGGACAGCCTCTATTGCGATGGGCCCGAAAGCCTGCGCCGGCGCAGCTACCGCACGCTTCTTGCACGGCTGTTCGACTGGCTTGCGACGCGGCTTGCGCCGATTCTCGTGTTCACCGCCGAGGAGGCCTGGGAGCACCGCGGCCACGGGGGATCGGTGCACCACGCAACCTTCGCGCGCGCCGATCCGGCCTGGCGCGACCCGGAGCTGGAGCGGCGCTTCGAGCGGCTGCGGGCGCTGCGCGGGCTCGTGACCGCGGCCATCGAGCCGCTGCGCCGCGACAAGCTGATCGGCTCGTCGCTGGAGGCTGCCGTCACCATCGAAACCGATGCGCAGACCGCCCAGATGCTCGACTGCGGCGCCTTTGCCGAGCTCTGCCTTGTTGCTTCAGTGCGGGTTCAGGCTGCTGCAGGCGAGGAGCGGGTGATGGTCGAGAGGTCTGCCCACCCGCGCTGCGCCCGCTGCTGGCGCCACCTGCCGGATGTCGCGGCCGCAACCGGCCTGTGCGCGCGCTGCACGGATGTCGTGGCGCGCCGGGCTGCCGAGGCGGCCTGATGGCCCGCCACGCCTATGCGCTTGCCGGGATGATCCTCGTCCTCGACCAGCTGAGCAAATGGTGGATCATCCATGTGGTCGAGCTCGCCTCGCGCGGCAGCATCGCTGTCCTGCCCGTCTTCTCGCTCACCTGGGTCGAGAACCGTGGCGTCTCGATGGGCCTGCTCACGGCCGGCAGCGACACCGCGCGCTGGGCGCTGGTGGCCGTCACGGCCATCATTGCCGCCGGCGTGGCGCTGTGGATCCGGCGCGCGACGGGCTGGCTTGAGCAGGCCGCGCTCGGCCTCGTCCTCGGCGGCGCGCTCGGCAACATCGTCGACCGCGTCCGCTTCGGCTATGTGGTCGACTTCGTGCATTTGCATGTCGGTCGCTGGTCATTCTATGTGTTCAATGTGGCAGACGCAGCAATCACCCTGGGCGTTGGCGTGCTGCTGCTGCGGGCGTTCCTGGGCGGCAGCCAGCCCGGGCGCATGCCCAAGGAAAGTGGATCCTGACCGAATGTTTCGCGCGCTTCTTCCCCTCCTCGCCCTTGGGCTGCTTGTCGCCTGCGGCAGCAGCAACATCGCCAGCCGCGACCGGCCAGACGAGTTCGCCGTCGGCCGCGCGCAGCCGCTGGTGATCCCGCCGGATTTCGCGCTGGTGCCGCCGCGGCCCGGCTCGCCGCGGCCCGTCGAGGTCGACGCGCGCGTGCGCGCGCTCGAGGCCTTGTTCGGACCCGGTGTGCAGCTTCCGCCCCGCTCGGAGATCGAGAACCGGCTGCTCGAAGGCGCGGCGCGCACCGGGCAGGTGGACCCGATGATCCGCAACAATGCCGGCGAGCTGAAGCGCGAGACGTCGACGATCGGCGTGGACAAGGGCGCGTTCCTGCGCGAGCTCCTCGACGCTCCGGCCGGCACTCGCAATGCCGAGATCGCGCGCGTGACCGTCGGCGGCTGAACTGCCCGCAAGGCGGGCGGGTCGATTGCCAGGGTCCAAACCCAATCAGCCAGGCGCGCCGGGTCGATGATCGACGGGTAATCCCAGGCGCCATCCACATGCCGACATGGAGCAGGCGCCGGGCCGATGCGCCGCCCGCACATGGCCCGCCGACCACGGTCTCCTGTTGCTGGAAGCGGTGGAGCCGGCGGGGCAGTTCGAGGGATGGGCCAAGGCTCCCGGTGGACGGCGTGCCCCGGGAGCGGGGCTCGAGCGCGGGCCATTGGCATCTTTCGGGGTGGTGGGACAACCAGGGTCGCAAAGCGCATTCCACGCGCTCGTCGATGTCGTCGGGCGGTCGCCTCGCCTTGTCCTGACGCCGGGCACCACCTCCAAGATCCGGGGCGCTGACCTGCCGGTGGCCGATGCTGCCAGAATGAAGCGGAGGGTCGCCGACCGCGGGGTTGCCGACCTTGGGGTTGCCGACCGCGGGGTTGCCGACCGCGGGGTTGCCGCCAAAAGGCTGCGGGCAAGGCTCGAGGCGCAAGGCCCCATCCCCGCCATTCCCGGCCGAGGGAGTCCCGCCATTCCCGGCCGAGGGAATCCGGTGATCCCCGGTTGCCTGCCGCCGCACGCTTGTGGCTCTGAACGCGTCTGGTAGCTACGGCCCGCCGCTGCGCCAGACGAAACAGTCCCAGCTGGTCTCCCCGTGGTGGATGGGCGCCATTTCCTGCCAGCCTTCGCCCTCGAAATGGGCGCGCATCATCTCCGCCCGCTGCCTGTAGGCGGTCACAAACAGGCGGTCACCCGCTGCCTGTAGCTGGGCGACAGCAGCCGCGACGTCCCCGACGTAATAGAGCACCTCGCAGGCGACCACGAGGTCGAACCGCCGGCCGGGAAACAGCCGTGCGACATCGGCCGTGCCGCCGACCTCGAACCGTCCTTCAGGGCAGCGGGCGCGGGCACGGGCGACGGCCCTCGCGCTGATGTCGATGCCCGCGAGCGCGTCGGTCAGGCGGAGCAGCTCGACGCTCTGGTGCCCCTCCCCGCAGCCGACCTCCAGCACCGACTGGAAGTGGGGTGCGATCTCCCGCAGGCGGGCGCTGGTTTCGCGGAACCGATGCTGTTCGCGCTCGGATGCCATCTCCCACGGATCCTCGAGCGCATAGAGCAGGTCGAGCCGACGGCCGGCGTCGCGGAAGGCCGCCCCACGCAGCAGGGCGCGCTTCCACAGCCCGGCAAGCCTGTCGCCGAGACGCATCCCGCCTTCAGACCAGCCGCTGGCGCACGAAGGCGGAAACCGCCCGTCGCGCGCGCGTGAACACCCCCGCGCGGTCGGACAGAATCGCCAGAACGCGGGCATCGTCCATGTCGGCGCGAAGCGATGTCCGCGGCTGGATCCGGGCTGCCGGCGATGCGTGGCCGCCATCGCTCGTGAAGATCCGCTGGAACCCCTGCCGCTCGAGGTGCGCGATCACCCGCCGGTTGTAGCAGCCGAAGGGAATCGCCACCTCGCCGATCGGGCGGCCGGCAACCTCTGCCAGATGCAAGCGGGCGACGACCGTTTCCTCGGCGAGGCCGGCATCGTCGAGCCGCCGCCAGTCCACGTGCGCCCTGCCATGAAGGCCGACCGCAAACCCCATGTCAAGGAGGGTTCGCACATCGCGCTCAGACACGGAATCCTCGCGCCCGAACCGGCCGGTGAGCACGAAGAAGGTGGCCGAGAGCCCGCGCGCGGAAAGTTCGGGCACCGCCACCTCGACGTCCGAGCGGTTGCCGTCGTCGAAGGTGATGCGGATGTCCCGGCCGGCCTCGCGGAGCGCCGCAACCTGGTCGAGAATGTCGCGAAACCGACCGGCGGAAAGCCAGTAGGGCCTCTCGTCGGGCGGCACCTCGGGGTTGGGTGCGCCCACTCCGTGGAAGTTGAGGATGATGGCCACGGGCACGACCTTTGCGGGATGCCCCGGACGGGGTCAACGGCTGCGGCCGAACCCCTCGGGAAGGCGCTTGGCGACTGCAGCGGGCGGCGGCAGGCCGAGGAGGCCGCGGAAGGCGGCTGTCGCGCCGGCCAGGTCGCCCTCCAGCACCAGCCTTGCCGCCCGCGCCATCGAGGCCGCCCAGGCAACCGGCAGCGCACCGGGCCGGAAGCGGCGCACAAACCGCATCCGGTTGCGGTTGTTGAACCACAGCGCAAACGGCTGCGCGCGCCGGTTGACCGCGCCACTCCCGATCACGGTGCCGCCGTGATGCAGGGTGGTGGCGCCGGGCGCAAGCCGGATCGGCAGGCTGCCGCGCCGCGCCGCCCAGTCCACCTCCTCGTAGTAGAGGAAATAGTCCTCGGCCATCGGCCCGACCTGTTCGAGAAAGGCGCGCGAGACAACGAGGCTCGCCCCGGAGATGAAATCGAGCGTTCGCGGGTCGGGCATGGCCGTCACGGCGGCCCGCAGGCCCTGGTTCACGTTCCGGCAGATCCCCGTCCAGCGGGACACCTGCCCGCCATCGGACTGGATGATGCCGGGCGGGTCGATGTAGCACAGGCGGCCGCCCATCAGGCCGAAGCCCGGCGCCTCGGCCGCGGCGCGGCAGAAGGCGCCGGCCGTCTCCGGCAGCACCATGCAATCGGGGTTGAGGACCCAGAACAGCCCGATGGCGGGGTCCGTCGCAAGAAGCGCAAGGCCGGCGTTGACGGCGCCGGCATAGCCGCGGTTGGCCCCCATGTGCACGAGGACAGCCCGCGCACCGGGCAGCGGGGCATCCGGCGATATCTCTGCAAGCGCAAGGGCATGCCGGTTGGCCCACTGGCGCACGGCGTCGGCGCTGCCGTCGGCGGACTGGTTGTCGCACACCACGATCCGCGCCAGCGGATGTGCCGAGCAGGCAAGGCTTTCGAGGCAGGCCCCCAGCACATCGGCCGACTGGAAGCTGACGATGACAACCGCGATGCCCGTGCTGCCGGGATCGGCCCCTCTCACGCCCGGCCCGGCCTGTGCCCCTTCCATGGGCGCCAGCCTTTCCGGGCAGCCGGGCAAAGGTCAAGTCGCAGCGGCCCTGCCCCGGCTGGCCGCCGGCACGCGGGCGCGCGGCGGCGACCCGGCCGGAGCGCCAGCCGTCTGGCGCGCGCCGGCGGGCACGGGCCCCCGCGCACGGCGATGCTTGTGTCGGGCGGCCAAAGCGCCAAGGAAAGCCTGTCTGATTCGTGCAGGGGAGCGCCGGAGGCGATGACGGGGCGCATGCAGACGGCAAGCCGGCGGGAGCTGATGCGGCAGGCCCTGCGCGCGGCCATGGCCGGCGCCGTGGCAGCAGGGGCAGGCCATGGCTTCGCGCGCACTGCCACCCGCTACCGCGCGCTCGAAGCCCTGCTCGATTCGTGCGTCGCTGCCGGCCGGGCGCCGGGCGCGGTGGTGGCGGTGGTGCGTCCGGGCCGGTTCCGGCCAGACTATGTGCTCTCCGGCCGCACGGCCTTCGAAGGCGGCGCGCCGGTCTCGCCACACACGCTCTGGCGCATCTATTCGATGACCAAGCCGGTCACCGGGATGGCGGTCATGCAGGCGGTTGCCGAGGGTCTGCTCTCGATCGACACGCCGGTCGGCGACATCCTGCCCGAATACCGGCGGATGCAGGTGCTGCGCGACCCGGACCGGAGCCTCGACGCCCGGCCTGCGGAAAAGCCCCTCCTCGTGCGCCACCTGCTGACCCACAGCGGGGGCTTTACCTACCACACGGCCGGCGACGGGCCGCTGGAGCAGGCCTATCGCCGCCACGGGCTCCTGCCCATCGGCAATCTCGGGCTCGGCCTCTCGCCGCTCGACGGGCCGGTGCCCGACCTCGAGACCTTCACCCAGCGGCTGGCCAGCCTGCCGCTGCGCACCGAGCCCGGGGCGGCCTGGCGCTATTCGGTGTCGCTCGACCTCGCTGGCGGCCTGCTGCAACGGCTCCATCGGCGGCCGTTCGACCAGCTGCTCGAGGCGAGGCTCTTTCGCCCTCTCGGGATGGGAGAGACAGGCTTTGTCGTTCCCCCGTCGGCCAATGGGCGCCTTGCAACCCTCTATGCATGGATCGACCCGGCCAGCGGCAGGCCGACGGGCAGGCCCGTCGTTGCCGATGCCCCGCCGCAGACGGTCTGGGCGACCCCGCCGCCGCTTCCGGCCGGCGGAGCCGGCCTCGTCTCGTCTGCTGCCGATTACGCGCGCTTCGCGCAGATGCTGCTGAACGGGGGGCTGTTCGAGGGGCGGCGGATCCTGCCGGCGGGCGTCGCGCGGCTTGCCATGTCGAACCTGCTGCCGGAGGGCCTGTGGTACGACCGGGTGCACGGCTATGGCGCTGGCGGCGCGGTCTCGCTTGCCGACACGCGCGGCATGGGCCGGGAAGCGCAGCCGCCCGGCGTGTTCGGCTGGGGCGGGATCGCCGGCACGCTCTTCCAGGTCGATCCGGTCCGGCAGGTGGCCGTCGTGCTGATGATCCAGTTCCTGCCCGCGCAGACCTTCCCCCTTGCGCGGGAGTTCCAGGCCGCCATCAACGCGGATGTGGAATGACGAGGGCATGACCAGCCAGCCGCAGGCCGACGCGACCGCCACGCCACCCGCGCCCCCGACCGAGGGGCTGCTGCTGCCGCCGCCCACGGCGCTCGTCAATCATCCGCTGCGCGACCGGGTGGTCTCGGAAATGCACATGCGGCGCATGCCGGCGCTGAGGCCGCCCATGCTGATGGCGCAGGTGGTGCGGCTGATCGAGCCGCAGGACCTCGGCCGCGAGCGGGCCCATGGCGCGGCCATGCCCGGCGTGCCCCGGCAGGAGGCCTCGCCCACCGCCCGCCACCTCGCAGGCCGCGCTGCGGGCGACATCGAATATGCATGGGAACGGCACAGCGAGGCGACGACCGCCACCGTCTTCCTGCCGCGGCCCGACAGCGACGTGTTTGCCCTGCGGCCGGAAGATGCCGAGGCGCTCGGCTGGCTCGGCACCGCGCCGGGCGGGGTCATCCGGGCGATCAAGGTGGGGATTGTGGCAACCGATGCCGAGGCCGAGGCGCTGGCCGAGCGGATCGGCTTTTCCGAGCCCGACCTCGTGTCGTGCCGGATCGGACGGATCCGCATCTGGTCGGACTTCCTACTGCACGGCGATGGCTATGGCCGTCTGCTGGTGGCCGCGAACGGCACGCCGCCCGCCGATCTCGGCCGGATCGTCCAGCGCATCCAGGAGGTGGGCAACTACCGCAACATGGCGCTCCTCGGGCTTCCGATCGCGCAGGAGAAATCGCGGCTGGTAGCCGAGGCGGAAGAGCGGCTGGTGACGATCGCTGCGCGCATGGCCGAAGGCGAGGGCGACCGCGCGCTGCTCGACGAGCTGTGCGAACTGTCGTCCGAGGTTGCCTCGATCAACGCCGCAACCGCCTTCCGGATGAGCGCGACCGCCGCCTATACCTCGATCGCGCTCGACCGGCTGCGCTCGCTGCCGCAGGAGGCGATCGAGGGCTACCCGACGCTCGAGGAATTCACCGAGCGGCGGCTGCTGCCGGCGGCCCGGACGTGCGAGAGCTTTTCCCGGCGGCTCGAGGCGCTCGCCCAGCGCATCGAGCGCGCGACCTCGCTCCTGCGCACGCGGGTGGAAATGGCGGTCCAGGATACCAACCTCGCCCTCCTCTCCTCGATGACGGAGAACGCCGCCCGGCAGGTGAAGCTGCAGCGGCTGGTGGAAGGCTTCTCGGTGATGGCGGTCAGCTATTACACCGTCGGGCTGCTCTTCTACCTGCTGAAGGGGGTGGCCCCACCCTTCCTCGGCCCGCCGGAACTGCTCACCGGCCTCCTCGTCGTGCCGGTGTTCGTCGCCGTGCTCCTCTACATGCGCGCGCGCGTGCGGCAGATCGACGGCGGGCAGGACTGATGGAACAGGCCGAGCTCGTCTTCGCGATCGCCAACGGCATCGTGCTTGCAGGCTGGGCGGCGCTGCTTGTGGCCCCGCTGCGCCGCACCGCTGCCGTGCGCGCCGCGCGGCTGGCCGCAGCGCTGGTGGCCGGCATCTACGTGACGCTGGTCGCGCGCGGGCTCGCCCTCGGTCCGGGGCTGCCCGAGGGCGCGGGCTTTACCTCCCTTACCGGCGTGGAGGCGCTGCTTTCGACCCGGGCTGCGATCCTCGGCGGCTGGATCCACTTTCTCGCGTTCGACCTGTTCGTGGCCAGCTGGATGGTGGAAGATGCGCCCAGGGCCGGCGTGCCCCACCTCGTGATGCTGCCCGCCATCCTGCTTGCCCTGCTCGCGGGGCCGGCCGGGCTGCTTCTCTACCTGCTGCTTGCCGCCGGCTTCCGCCTGCGGCGCGGGCGCGCATCCGGCGCGGGCTGATCAGGGCCGAAGGCCGGGCGGCAGCGGCAGGCTGGCTGTCAGCCCCTGCATGTGCCGGCCGGCCGCTTCCTCGGCTTTGGCGCGCGCATCGTTGAAGGCGGCCACGACGAGATCCTCGGTGATCTCCTTGCTGTCGGGCGCAAGCAGCGAGTCGTCGATCTCGACGCCCGTCACCCGCCCGCGCGCGCTTGCACGCACCTTCACCAGCCCGCCGCCCGAGACACCTTCCACCTCGATCGCCTCGAGCGCGGCCTGCGCCTTTTCGATCTCGGCCTGCATGTTTGCGGCCATCTTCATGATATCCTCGAGGTTCTTCATCCTGCCATCCTCTGCTGCTGGCCGTGCGCCACGTGGTCGGGGAACAGCGCGACAAGATCGGCCCCTGGAAAGCTCGCCATCAGCGCATCGACCACCGGGTGGGCGAGCGCGCGCGCCGGGGCCGCGCCAGCCGCGCGCGCGGTATCGGCGGGTGGAGCATCTGCGCGCGCAGCAGGCGGGGCGCGCCCGGGCGCGGCATCGGCGGGCGGGGCATCTGCGCTGGGCGCGGACGGGCCCACCGCCGGCTGCTGGGCGCCCGGGGCCGGTTCGCGCGCGCCCCCGTCCTCCCCGGACAGGCGGCCGAGCAGCGCCACGGGATCGGGCATGCCGGCACCATGCGCCATGCGCAGCAGGGCCATTTCGGCGGCATGGTCGGCGCGCGGCGCCTCGCGGATCTCGCCGTGGCCCTTCAGCGCCAGCTGCCAGAGCCGGTGCAGGAGGCCGAGATCGAGGGTTTCCGCCCAGCGCTCCACCGCCCCGCGCTCACCCTCGCCGAGGCCCGGGTCTGTCGCGCCGGAGATCGCCCGGCGGGTGGTGGCATGGATGAGCGCGAGCAGCCCCTCGAACAGGGCCAAGGGCTCGGCCCCGGCCGCGTGGGCCTCGGCAAAGGCCGCAAGCGCTGCGCGGGCGTCGGCCGCCAGCACGGCATCGAGCAGCAACACGACCGCGCGGCGGTCTGCAAGACCGAGCATGGCCCGCACCGCATCGGCCGTCACCTGGCCGCCGCCCAGGGCGATCGCCTGGTCGAGGATCGAAAGCCCGTCGCGCACGCTGCCGTCGGCGGCCGCGGCAATGAGGTCGAGCGCCTCCGGCTCGGCCACCGCGCCCTCGGCGGCCGCCACCTCGGCAAAATGGGCCTGCAGCCGGGCGTGCGGCACGCGCTTCAGGTCGAACCGCTGGCAGCGCGAGAGGATGGTGGGGGGCACCTTGTCGACCTCGGTGGTCGCAAACACGAACTTGACGTGCGGCGGCGGCTCCTCGAGGGTTTTCAGGAGCGCGTTCCACGCGTTTTTCGAGAGCATGTGCACTTCGTCGATGATGTAGACCTTGAAGCGCGCCGAGGCCGGCTTGTAGCGCACCGCCTCGATGATCTCGCGCACGTCGTCGACCCCGGTGTTGGAGGCGGCGTCCATCTCCACCACATCGAGATGGGTGCCGGCGGCAATGCCGCGGCAGCTTTCGCAGCGGCCGCAGGGATGGATGGTCGGGCCGCCGGTGCCGTCGGGGCCGGTGCAGTTGATGGCCTTGGCGATGATCCGCGCGGTCGAGGTCTTGCCCACGCCGCGCACGCCGGTGAGCAGCCAGGCATGTGCAAGCCGGTTCTGGCGGATGGCGTTCGAAAGGGTCTGCACCACCGGTTCCTGGCCGATGAGGCCGGAGAAATCCGCCGGGCGATACTTGCGCGCAAGAACGCGGTAGTGCGGCGCATCGCCTGCGGCCGGCGCGTCTGCGAACAGGTCCATGCGCATCCCGTGGCTGCGAACGGCGCGGCAATCAAGGCCGCCCCCGGGCCGGGCCCGGAAAGCCGCGCCCGCCAGAGGGGTGGGAACCGGGGCGACCCAGGCCGGAATCGTTGCGGCTGCTTCCTTCCGGACCTGACCGGGTTGGCGAGCGGCCTGCCCGCCCCGGCTCCCGACCCGGTATATGGGCGCAGTTGCGCGGCGGTGCAATCGCCTCAGCGCAGCCGCGGGCAGGGCGGCTCCTGCCCCCGCACCGCGGCGGGTCTTGCGGGCGCGGCGTCTGGCGCGGGCACAAGCCCACCGGGGAGCGTGCCGGAGACGGAGAACCGCACCGGCCGGCGCAGGCGCAGCTCGGAAACGGGCGGCGCGGCCGCAAGCGCTGCGCGCACGCTCGCCGGGCAGACGGTGGTGATGGTGCCCGCCACGCGCAGCCGGCCGCCCTCTGCCGGCACCAGCGTAGCCTCGACGGCGGCCACCTCGCCGTGCGGATCAGCGATGGTCAGCCGGCCGACCTCGACCGTTCCGTCGCGTGCCCACCCGGCAAGGCTGGTGATCGGCCGGGCCGACGTCAGCTCGGATTCGAGGAGCACCCGCAGCGGATCGCCGTCGCCGATCCGCAGATCCTCCCCGCGCAGGACCAGCGCGGCCTGGGCCGGGCCGCGCGGCGAAGCCGGCCCCGCATCCAGCGCGGGCGCGGGCGTCTCGCGCAGGTGGGTCTCGAACCGCTCTGCCCGGATCGGCGCATCGATGAGCCCGGTCTCGATCTCGGCGCGGTCCCACACGCCGGAAAGCCGGCGGATCCGGCTGCCGTCGCGCCGCAGGCTCGCCCGGGCCGCAGGCCCGCCGACCTCGAGCCACAGACCGGCCAGCGGCAGCGAAATCCGGCCCCGGGGCGCATCGAGGGTCAGCACCTGCACCTCCGGCTTCCACGGCACCTGGTGGATGGTGACGGCCCCGGCGGCGAGCGCCGCCTCGAGCGCGACATCGCGGTAGCGGGCATCGACAGGCGCAAGCCGGACCTCGAGCCGGTAGGGCCAGCCGCCGCTGGCGATCCCGGTGCCCTCCGGCACGACGCGGGCGAGGTCGGCCACAAGCCGGTCGCGGTAGCCGTCCCACACCCACCACCAGCCGATGCCGAACAGCAGCAGCGGCAGGAGCGCGGCCGCCAGCGGCACGCGCCGGGCGCGCGCTTTGCGGGTGACAGGCAGCGCCACGCTCCGCGGGTCGCGGTTGATGGCGGCGTGAACGGCGCGTTCGAGCCCGTCCCGGCCGAGGCCGGACGGCGCGATCGGCTCCTGGAAGGCCATGGTGACGATGCCGGGCCGTTTCACGAGGCCCCGGGGCCACAGGCGGCCCGCATCGTGGGCAACCGGCACCACCGGCAGGCCGAGCCCGGCCGCAAGCGCCGCAAGCCCGGCTCTCAGCGGCGGTGCGCTGCCGTGGGGCACGCGCGTGCCTTCGGGAAAGAGGATGATGGGGCGGCCGGCATCGGCGGCCTGCCGGGCCTCGCGCAGCATCGCGCGCAGCGCCGTGCCGCCCGCGCTGCGGTCGATGCCAATGCTGCCCTGCCGCCGGGCCACGAACCCCCAGACCGGGATGCGCAGCAGCTCGATCTTCATGATCGTGGCGGGCCGCTCGAACAGGGCAAGGAGAACCAGCGTCTCGAACGCCGAGCTGTGCTTGATGGCCACCAGCGCGCCAGCCTGGGGGACGGTGCCGCGCACCTCCAGCCGCACGCCGAGGAGCGCCTCCGAACACCAGAGGAACCAGAGGCCCCACAACCGGGACACGCGGATGACCGCCCGCTGCGAAAGAAGGGCGGCCACGGCTGCGACAAGGGCGAGCGGCACCGTCAGCCCGTAGAAGACAAGTGCGAACAGGAGCGAGCGGACAGGCGCCGTCATGCGCCCGCTGCCCCGACCGGCGCGAGCAGCCGGATGCGCGAGGCGAGGAGCTTTGAATATTCGGCCGCAAGATGGGCAAGTGGCTTGCGGTCGGGCACGCCATCGCCCACCACCACCACCTCCGGCGCGAGCCGGGCGCGCACCTCGCCCATGGCGCGCGGCAGGTGGTGGTTGGCGGTCACCAGCCGCACCGACCGGTGCCCCTGCCGCGCCACCCACTCGGCCACTTCCTCGGCATTGGCACGGGTGTTCTCGGCGGCGAAGCCGAGATCGATGCAGCAGGCGAGGAGCGTCGCCGGCACCCCTGCCGCCGAGCCGAGATCCCGCGGGCGGACGGACTTGTCGACCCCCGACACGAGCATGCGCTTGGCCGAGCCGGCCTGCATCACCTCGACCCCGCGGGCGAGCCGGCCCGACCCGCCGGTGAGCACCACGACGCCATCGGTTGCGCGCGCCAGCGGCGCCGGGCCGGGAAGCGCGAGGAGGTACCAGACAAAGCCGAGCGCCCATGCCAAAAGCCCGGCAGCGGCAATCCGGGCCGCGATCCCGCCGGGGCCGACCGGCATGCTGGCACGTCGGGACGAGGGAGGCACGCAGCGGGCTTACCTGCCGCGGGGCCCCTCGGCAATCGCCGCCGCGGCCGCTGCCGGCGCGCCGGGGCGAGTCTCCCTGGCGGTGGGCCGAACCGGCGCCCGGATTCCCTTGCGCGCAAGATCTGGTAATCAACAGGCCGGAATGCAGCTCGCCTGCCCCACATGTGGCGCCCGCTACGTGCTCGACGAGGCCCTTGCCACGCGCGTGCGGGAAAGCGGGCGGCCAGTCTGCTGCCGCAGCTGCGCAACGACGTGGCGGCCGTGCGCCGGCCCGCCGGATGTGCCGCCCGAGGCCGCCCCGCCACGCAGAAGGACGCAGCGGAACCTTGCGCGCGCCGGAGCCGTGGCGGCTGTCCTGCTTCTGGCCAGCGTCGGCGCGGCCGGGGCAATGCTTGCCCCGAGGGAAATCCGGGCCGGGGCTGCAGCCCGCGCTGCCGGGCTCGCCGCCACGGCCTCGGCGTGGGCCGGGGCGGCCATCGCCGCGGCCGGCGAAGGGCTGCCATGGCCCCGGCAGCCGCTCGTTGCGCTGCCGCCGCCTGCGACCCCGCTTGCCATCGAGGCGGCCTCGGCGCGGCGGCTGGCCGCTTCGGGCGGCACCGTGTGGGACGTCGAGGCCACCCTGCGGAACCCGACGGACCGGCCGCTCCGCGTCCCGCCGGTCGAGGTCGTGCTCGTCTCCGCCGCCGGCGAAACGGTCGCGCGCAGCCGCCTCCTGCCACCCGCGCCAACACTGCCTGGCGGGCAGGCGCTCGCCGTCAGCGCCGCCACACTCGACCCGGCGCGCACGGCCGAGCGCGTGATCCTGCGCCTCAACCCGCAGGGGCTCGCGCGCCCCTGAGCGGCGCTCAGCGGTCGCGCTGGTAGCGCAGGTTGATGCTGCTGGCCCGGCTCATCGAGGAGACCTGCGCGAGGAGATCGAGCGCCGAGGTGAGCGCGAACTTCACGACCGTCACGACATTGCCCTCGGTATCGGTCTGCACCTCGACATAGATGTTGCGCGACAGGCGCTGGCCGACGACCAGCGAGGTGCCCATGCCCGGGGTCATCCCCTCGCCGACGATGCGCAGCCGGTCGACCCCCGCAGCGCGACGCACCCGGCCGATCGGGTCGAGCCCGCCCGAACCGCCGCCCTGGAGCGTGGCGAGCGCCGAGGCCAGCTGCACGGCCTCGGGCAGCGAGAGATCGGCAACCGAGCTGCCGAACAGCAGCCGCGACAGGATCTCGTCATCAGGCAGCGCCGGGTTGGAGCGGAAAGCGATTTCCGGCCGCCTCGCCGTGCCGGAGATGGTGATGAACGCCGTCACGCCATCGCTGGTTGTGGTGGAGGCCTCCAGCCGCAGGCTGGAGTCGAGCGGGGCACCGTTGAAGGTGATTCGGCCCTGGCCGATCTGGAAGTCGCTTCCGGCAAAGCTGTAGCTGCCCTCGACGAGGTTCGCGGTTCCCACGAGCCGCGGCTCGGCCGCCGTGCCGCCGACACGCACGTCGCCGCGCCACCGGCTCTCGAGGCCCATGCCCTCGATCACGAGCACGTCGCCGGAGGTGATCTGCAGGTCGAGGCCGAGCGTGGCGGCTCCGAAGCCGGGCCGTTCGGGCGCAACTGGAAGCTCGTCTGCCCGCCGGACCGGCACGGTCGGCACATCGGACGCCTCGAGCTGGGTGAGCATGAAGCGGCCCTCATCCACCACCAGCCGGCCGGACAGCTGCGAGCCGCCCGCATTGCCGCGCCAGCGCAGGGAGCCGCTCAGCTTCACATCCGCAACGTCGGTGGCTGCCAGCCGGGCCTTGTCGAGCTCGACGGCGAGGTTGATCGTCTCGCCCTCCCCGGCGCCGAAGCCGATCCGGCCGCTGGCGGCAAGCGTGCCGCCGCGCGCATTGCCGGACAGCCGGTCGATCACGAGGCTCGGACCCTGGAACCGGCCCTCGAAGCCCAGCCGGTCGACGACCGTGCCGAGCGCGACATTGGTGTAGACGAGATCCTGCCCGCGGGCGAGGCCGGTGAGGTTCGGCTGGCGCAGCGACCCGGAAAGGTCGGCTGCAAGCGCAACCGGGCCCTTGAGCTCCTGCCCCTCGATCGCTGCGAGCGCCCAGAGCGCCTCCACCGGGCCGTTGAACCTGAGCCCGCCTGCGATCGCGCCGCCAAGCAGCCGGTCGGGAAGATCGCCCGGCTGACCGGCCGAGATGCGCGCCACCGCGCGGCCGAGTTCCCGACCGTTGGTGGCAAGCCTTGCCCCCACCTCGAACAGCTCGGGCCGGCTGCGCAGCCCAAGAGCCACATCGACCGGCACGAGCGCTGCGGAGTCGGTCCGCACCAGCCGGTCGACCCGGAACATGCCGCTGCCGGTGCCGAAGCCATCGGTTCCGCGCGGGAGCTCGAACCGGGCCTCGCCGTTCAGCGTGCCGCCAAGCCGCAGGCCGGGCACGAACGCCTCGACCACGCCGAGGTCGATCCCACGCGCGCCGACCGCAACGAAGCGCGAATCGCCCCAGGCGCCCGCGAGGTCGAGCGCGCCGCGCGCAAGAACCAGCCGCGTGGGCAGAAGCTCGTAGCCGCCGGGCCGCCGATGGAGCTGCGCCGGCTGGGCCAGCCGGATCGGGAGCGTGCCGACATTGCCCTCGAGCGCAACGGCATAGCCGGGCTCGATGCTCCGCGCCTCGGCCCGGAACGCGAACGGGTCGCGGCGTGCGACGCGGCCGGAGACCGACGCGGAGGCGGCGAGCGTGCCGTCGGCAAGCCGGCCCCGGCCGGAGACCGACGTGAGCAGCAGCGTCTCGCGCCGCACGGTGGCCGCCGAGATCTCGGCGGCGACCTGCGGCCTCCCGGGCAGGAGGAGCAAGCCGATGCGCGCCTCGCCCCGGGCGATGGTAACAGGCGGCGCCAGCGGCAGCCGGGCGTTCAGGAACCGCAGCTCGCCGCTTGCGCGCTGGAACGCGCCGCCGGGACCGCCGGCCGAAAGATCGACCGAGCCGTCAATCCCGAGGCCCGAGATGAGAAGACCGCCGGCAAACGGCCCGGCCGGGGTCTGGACGAGGCTGCCGCTGGCCGACACGCCGGCGAAGTTGAAGCGCTCGATATCGAGCCCGAGCGGCTGGCTGCCCGCCACGCGCAGCAGCACGCGAGCATCGAGCGGCCCGGCGGGGCTCCCGGCACGCGCGGAGACGACGAGATTGTTGCCGGCAGTCGGCGCGAGCTCGGCCACGAGATCGGTCAGCCCGACGCCGAAGCCCGGGGCCGGCATGCTGAGCGTGGCGCTCGGCGCTGCAAGCGTGCCGGAAGCTGCAAGGTCGAGCGGCCCGTAGGCGGCCGAGCGGCCGGCCACGCGGAAGGCAAAACGCCCCTCGGCCGGATCGAACCGGCCCGAGCCGCCGGCCAGCTGCAGCCCGGGGCTCTCGAGCCGGGCGTCGGAGATGCTGACGACGCCATCGCGACCCAGCTGGAACGCAAGGCCCGCCCGCGGGAGTCCACCGAAAGCCTGGCGGGCGGAGGCGCTCTCGAGCGCGGTTGCGCGCACCTCTGCCCGGCCGGATGCCCGAGGCCCGGGCTCCACGCGCACCGCGAGGCTGACGGCTGCGGTGCCAATCCCGTCGATGGCAAGGCGCGGCGCTTCGGCCGCAACATCTGCACGCCATGCGCCGCCCTGCCGGTCGGCAGCCGCATCCGCGCGCGCGGCAAGGCCGGCGGAGGCGAAGCGGAGGTCGGGTGCGCTGATGGCCCTTTCGTCCAGCATCACCGTGCCGGCCACGCGCGGGGCGGCAAGGAGCGCAGCCAGTTGCGGGTCGAGCCCGACGACCCGGGCCGCAGCCGCCTCGAAGGGCACGCGCAGCGGCGCCTCGCCCTCGGGCGGCCGCACCGTACCGCGCGCGGCAAGGCCTTGGAGGCCAAGGGGCCCGCGCTCGCCTGCAAGGCCGATTTCGGCCGCCGAGAGATCCCACCCGATCTCGGGCCGGCGGAGCGGGCCGGAGAGGCGGAGGCCCGCGCGCAGGTCCTGCGCGGAAAGCCCCGGCGCGAGCGCAGCCGGGCGCAGCACGCGCAGTTCCGCCTCTGCGGCGGTGATGCGGCCGGCCCCGGGGTCGATGCCGCCGCCGCCGGCGAGCGCAAGCGAATCCGTGCTGGCCACCACCCGCGCCTCGATCGTCTTGCCCTCCCGCGCGGCGGTGGCCTCGATCCGGATGAGCGGCTGCAGGGCCTCGGGCATCGGCCCGAACAGGGGCGCGGCATCGAGCGCGCCCGAGACGCCAAAGCGCCCGGCGCGACCGGTGATGGCAAGGACAGCCACATCCCCGGCGCTGTCCGCCTCGCCGGCGGCAAGGCGCAGCCGGCCGCGCCAGTCGCCCCAGGTGCCCCGGCCCGAAACCTCGCCTTGCAGCGGAACCTCGATCCCCGCGAGCCGGGCCACCAGCCCGCCGGCCGGCGCATCGAGCCGTGCGGCTAGCTCGAACCGGTCGCCATCCGGCTCGGCATCGAGACGCAGGATCAGCCGGTCGCCGGCGGTGGCATCGGCGGCCAGATCGACGAGCGCCCGGCCCGAGCGGATGTCCACCGTGCCCGAGAGCGCCAGCGCCTCGCGCGCGCCGGCCACCTTCTCGTCCAGCATCAGCCGGCCCACCTCGAACCGGCCGATCCGGATATCGAAATCGGGAAGGAGCGGCGCCTCCGGATCGCTGTCGAGCCGCCACATGCGCGCCACCTCGGCTTGCGGAATGGCCAGCCGCTCGATCTCGAGACGGTTGCCGAGGAAGGCGAGCGGCCGCCAGGCAAGCGCGATCGTCTCCGCACGGGCGAACGGCCCGTCGAGATCGTGGAACGTCACCTGCCGCAGCGTGGCCTCGCGCAGGAGGCTGCCGTCGATGCCGCCGATCTCGACGCGCAGCCCGCTTTCGAGCGTGAGGGCGCTGATCTGCCTGGCGGCAAAGGCGCGCCCGGGCGCGGTTTCCGAAAGCCACCAGATGGCTGCCGGCACGGCGAGGAGGACGAGGACGACAAGGCCGACGGCCAGATGCCACCAGCGCAGCCGGCGCCGCACCGCAGGCGGACCGTGTTGCGGCAGCTCGGCTTCCGTGCCCATCAGAAGGCTTGGCCGATCGAGATGTAGACGGCGACCTGCGGCTCGCCGGGCCGGCGGGCGAACGGCCGCGCCACATCGAGCCGGAACGGGCCGAGGCCGGTGAAGTAGCGCACCCCAACGCCATAGGCCACGCGCAGGTCCCGAAGGCTCGGAGCGGAGGACTCGACCAGCTGGCCGGCATCGATGAAGCCGACGACACCGAGATCGCCGAAGCGGTAGCGCGCCTCGAGCGACCCCTCGACAAGGCCGCGCCCGCCGAGCGGCCGGCCGGTGCTGCCGATGGGGCCGATCCCCTGGAACTCGAAGCCGCGCACCGATCCGCCCCCGCCTGCGTAAAGCCGGCGCGAGGGCGCGATCGAGAGGAGATCGGCGCCAAGGATGGTGCCCACGCGCGTGCGCGCCGCAATCACCAGATTTTCGCGCACCTCGCGGTAGGCCGAGGTATCGGCCACGAGGCGCACATAGGCCGCCTCGAGCCCATCGAGGTTGCGCCGGGAGAACTCGGGGCTTGCGCGTAGCCCGAGCCGGAAGCCGGACGTGGGGTTGAGGAGATCGTCGCTGCGGTCCCACAGGACCGAGGCGGGAAGCGCACCGATGTAGTAGAAGAGCCGGCCGGCGCCTTCCTCGTCATTCCCCCCATCCGGATCGCGAAGCCGGGGGATGCCGCGGTCCCGCTCGAAGGAGCCGATCATCTCGGCCCCGATCGACCAGGTGAGCGGCTTCTGCCACAGTGGCGTCGATTCATAGGCCAGCGTTGCGGCAAGCGTGAGCGATTGCGCCTCGAAGGCCAGCCGGCGCTCGTTGGCGACATTGGCGAACAGGCTGAGCCGCTGGTCCCGGCGGCGGAAATTGCTCTTCACGATTTCCGCGCGCGCGCTCTGCTCCTCGGTGCCGACCACCCCGCGCAGCAGCAGCGCGCCTTCGGGCGCCCAGAAGTTGCGGTTGAGCCATGCCACCTCCGCCCGGAAGCCCTCCCCCGAGGAATAGCCCACCTGGCCGACAACGCGGCGCAGCGCGCCTTCCTGGCCGCTCACCCGGATGTCGGTCACCGCATCGCCTTCGGCCGTGCGCTCGCCGGTGTCGACCGGGGTTACGGTGACCCCGCCGAACAGCTGGGTGGCAATGATGGTGCGGCGAAAATCGTCGATCAGCCGTCCGGAGAAAGGGTCTCCCGGCCGGAAGCGGGCAAGGCGCGAGGCGTGCCGCTCGTCGAACGGGCGAAAGCCGCCCATCTTGATGGCGCCGATGACGGCGCGCGGGCCCGGCGTGCCGGCAAGGAAATAGGTGCCGCTTGCCGTCCTGTCGTCGAGGACGATGTCGCGCGCGCCGAGCTCGGCGAAGGGATAGCCCGCATCGGCGAGCGCGAGCAGATGCGCGCCCTCCGCCTCCTCCACATCCGCCGCGCGGATCGGCATGCCCGGCGACAGCAGGAACTTCGACGCAAGCTCGGGCTGGTCGGCAGGGACGGCTTCCAGCGCGATTTCCGACCAGCTGTAGCGCGGCCCGGCCTCAACGCGGATCTCGGCCACGGCCTGACGGCGCGCGTCGCCGTCCGGGTTCGCCAGCACCTGGCCCTCGGCCCGCCCGGCGTAATAGCCCTCGGAATGAAGGAGGCGCACGGTCATGGCCTCGTCGGTTCGCACCCGGCTTGCAAGCCGGGTGGGCGTGGTCTCCCGGTTGCGTTCCCGCCAGAGGAACGAGAGCGACTTCCAGGGCCGCTCGAGCCCGACCTCCGCAAGGCCCGAAAGCCGGACCTCGTAACGGATCCCGTCCTCGGTGATGGCGGCAATCTCAAAGCCCGGGATGGGCGCCGGGTCGAAGGTGGGAAGCGGCGGCAACGGCGCCAGCACCTCCGGGTCGGGGGGAACAGCCGCCGGTGCGGGAAGCCGCGCCCCGAGGTCGAGCGGGGGCAGCGGCTCGTCAAGGAGCGCCTCGAGCGAACCGGGCCCGACCGGCGCGGGTTCCGGGGCCGAAGGCGGCTGTTGGGCCGCCGCACCGGCGGCTGCCGCGCAAAGCAGCAGGACTCCGGCCCGGACCCTCCGCAAGCCGCAGGGGCCGGAGTTCACGCAGGCGCGCGCTTGGCAGTGATCGTCCGGCCGTCCGACGTCTTCAGCGTCAGCATGCCCGCAGAATCCACGGCATAGCTCGTCACGTCACCGAGAATGGAGAGGAAGGTCGTCTCCTGCTGCATCTGCGGATCCGGGCAGGCCATCATCGTGCTGGCAATCGGGCTCATCTCGATCGTGAACGTCTCCCCGGACTTGTAGTTGCCCATGAAGCGGTTGCAGCTGCCCGCGCCATAGACGCGCCCGTCCTCGAAGGTGATGTTGATCGGCACCTTGGGAAGCACGGCGGTGCCGTTGAGCGCCGTCACATCCCACTGGCCGCCGCCCAGCACGGCAGCCGGCGCCGGCCGGGAGGCCGAGGTGCCGGCAGGCCCTTCCGCCGGTGCGCAGCCTGCTGCCATCAGGAGGGCGGCCACCACCGGGGCGGCAAGACCTGCCCGTTGCACGAAACCCTTGTCCATCTTTTCTCCTCGCTTATGCGATCATGCGCGTGACGCATGCGGCCGGCTTAGCCGATCGGCCGGGGTGCCGGAAGGCGGCTCAGCGCTGTTTCAGCGAATCGCGGATCTCGCGCAGGAGCACGATCTCCTCGGCCGGGTCGGCCGGGGCTTCCTGCTTGCGGCGGGCCGCGGCATTGGCGGCCTTCACCACGAGGAAGATCGCAAACGCCAGGATCAGGAAGTTGATGAGCGCGGTCAGGAACGCCCCCCATCCGAACATCGGGACGCCGGCGGCCTTGAGCGCTGCATAGTCACCCGCATCGACGCCCTCGGGCACGGGCCCGAGGCGGACGAACAGGTTGGAAAAGTCGGGCTGGCCGAAGACCGCGGCAACGAGCGGCATCAGCAGATCCTCCGTGAAGGAGGACACGATTGCTCCGAACGCCGCCCCGATCACCACCGCAACCGCAAGGTCGAGCACATTGCCGCGCGCGATGAAGGCCTTGAACTCCTGCCACATGCCCCTCGTCTCCCTGCTGCCCTTCGGCGGACCGCTTAGGGCGTCCTTCGGCCCCTGCCAAGTGACAGGCTCTGGCGCGCAGCGCCGCTCCGGCCTAGAGGCAGGGCCGTGTTGCCACCCGATCGTCAGGACACCCGATGACCCGCCTCCTGCGCATGCCCGCTCTCGGCCTCCTGCTCCTTGCCCTTGCCGCCTGCGGCATCAACACCATTCCCGCCAAGGAGGAGGCAGCCAAGGCCAAGTGGGCGGATGTCGAGAACCAGTACCAGCGCCGCGCGGACCTCGTGCCCAACCTTGTTGCCACGGTGAAGGGGTTCGCAGCCCAGGAGCAGGAGGTGCTGACCGCGGTGACCGAGGCGCGCGCGCGGGCCAGTTCCGTGCAGCTCTCGGCCGAGGATCTTTCGGACCCGGCGAAGGTCGCCCGGTTCCAGGCCGCGCAGGACCAGCTCGGACAGTCGCTCGGCCGCCTCCTGGTGACCGTCGAGCGCTACCCCGAGCTCAAGTCCAGCCAGAACTTCCTCGAGCTCCAGAGCCAGCTCGAGGGCACAGAAAACCGGATCGCGATCGCACGGCGCGACTACAACGAGGCGGCGCGCGCCTACAACACCGAGATCCGCACCTTCCCCTCGCGCATCACGGCGCAGATCGTCTATGGCGCACAGCCGCTGGCCTATTTCGAGGCCACCGCGCCCAACGCCGCCCAGGCCCCCCAGGTCGCCTTCTGATCCGCCGGGCCCCCGCCGGCATGCGCGCGCTGCTCCTGCTCTGGCTTGTGCTGCTGGCCGGCCTCGCGCAGGCGCAGACGTTTCCAGAGCTCACCGGGCGGGTGGTCGATGCCGCGGGCGTCTTCACGCCGGCGCAGGTGGCCGATCTCGAGCGCAAGTCCGAGGCGCTCGAGGCAGCCACCGGCCGGCAGTTCGTGGTGGTGACCATCCCCGACCTCCAGGGGCGGGACATTGCGGACTATGGCTACCAGCTCGGCCGCGCGTGGGGCATCGGCGAAAAGGGCCGGGACACGGGGCTCCTCCTGATCGCCGCACCCGCCGAGCGCCGGGTGCGGATCGAGGTTGGCTACGGGCTCGAGCCGATCATGACCGACGCGCTCTCGCGGCGGATCATCCAGCAGGAGGTGATCCCGCGTGCGCGCGCGGGCGACCTCGCCGGCGGGCTGGTCGCGGCGGCCGATGCCATCATCGCCCAGCTTTCGCTTCCCGAAGCCGAGGCCGCCGCACGGGCGAGCGAGGCGAGGGGCCCGGCCGGCGACGAGGAGGGCTCGGTGGTGCCCTTCCTCCTCTTCCTTGCCGTGCTGTTCCTGCTGCTGCGCCTTGGCTCGCGGCAGGCGCGCAAGGCTGCGCGACGCGGCACGGCCGCCGGCACGGCCGGCCCCATCATCATCTGGGGCCCGCCGCCGGGCAGCTGGGGCGCCGGGCGCGGCGGCGGCTTCGGCGGCGGCGGCAGCTTCGGCGGTGGCGGCTTCAGCGGCGGCGGCGGCAGCTTCGGCGGCGGCGGCGCGAGCGGCGGCTGGTAATGCCGTTCACCGAGGCCGACAGGGCACGGGTGGCCGCGGCCATCGAGGCCGCCGAGCGCGAGACCTCGGGCGAGATCTTCTGCATCTATGCGCGCGTGCCGCACCGCTATGTGGAATGGCTGCTGGCGCTTGCCACAAGCCTTGCCTTCCTCGTCCCCCTTGCCGCGACGCTCCTCGGCTTCGGGCCCGGGGCGTGGCTGGCGCTGGCCGAGGCGGGCAGCTGGCGCGACGCGCTGCCGCCCCTGTCCGAACAGTTGCTGGTCGAGGCCTATGCGCTCGTGCAGCTTGTGCTGTTCCTCCTCATTCTCTCCGCCCTGTGGTGGAGCCCCCTTGCCCAGCGCCGCGCGCCGCTGTGGCTGCGCCAGCGGCACGTGCACGAGCTGGCCGGGTTCCACTTCCTCGCCCAGGGCCTGCACCTCACCGAGGCGCGCACGGGCGTGCTCCTGTTCGTTTCGGTCGAAGACCATGTGGCCGAGGTGTTGGCCGACGAGGGCATCCACGCGAAGGTGGGCGAGGAGCCCTGGGTAGAGACGGTCGAGGCGCTGCTCGCCGGGCTTCGCCGCGACGATCCGGCCCAGGGGTTCTGCGATGCCATCGCCCTTGCGGGGACGGTGCTGGCCCGGCATTTCCCGCGGGCCGGCCCCAAACCCAACGAGCTGCCCAACCGGCTGCTGGTCGTCTGAGCAGCCGACTCGGTGTTGAACCCGCGCCGTCAGGCCCTATGTCGGGCCCGCGAATAAGAGGAGGAGTGCCCATGGCCACGCCGGCTGCCAAGATGCCGCAGACGCCCGATCCCTCGGAAGAACTGGAGGCGATGCTGCGCCGCCAGCGGCTCGCCTTCGAGGCCGAGCTCCCGGTCAGCCTCGAGGCCCGGCGCGACCGGCTCGACCGTGCGATCGCCTGCGTGCTCGCCTGGAAGGACCGGTTTGTGGAGGCGCTCTCCGAAGATTTCGGCCACCGCTCGCGCCAGCAGTCGATGATGACCGACATCGTGGCCTCGGTAAAGCCGCTTCGCCATGCGCGCCGGAATGTGGCGCGCTGGATGGCGCCCGAGCGGCGACCGCTCGAGGCGCCGCTCGGCCTGCTCGGCGCCAAGGCCCGGATCGAATGGCAGCCCAAGGGCGTCGTTGGCATCATCTCGCCCTGGAATTTCCCCGTGAACCTCACCTTCGGCCCGCTCGCCGGCGTGCTGGCTGCAGGCAACCGGGCAATGATCAAGCCCTCGGAATACACGCCGGCCACCTCCGAGGTGCTGAGGCAGGCGATCGCGGCCCATTTCGACCCGAGCGAGGTGGCCGTGTTTCCCGGCGGCCCCGAGGTGGGCGAGGCCTTCTCCGGCCTCGCCTTCGACCATCTGATCTTCACCGGCAGCACCGCGGTCGGCCGGCACGTGATGGCGGCGGCTGCGCGCAACCTCGTGCCGGTCACGCTCGAGCTCGGCGGCAAGTCGCCGACCATCATCAGCCGCTCGGCCGACGTGCTGATGGCAACCGAGCGGGTGGTGCTTGGAAAGCTGATGAACGCCGGGCAGATCTGCCTCGCGCCCGATTATCTCCTCGTGCCGCGCGAGGCCGAGCATGCGGTCATTGCCGGCATCGAGCTGGCAACGGCGAAGCTCTACCCCACCATGCTCGCCAACGATGATTACACGAGCGTGATTTCCGGCCGCCACCGGGACCGGCTGCAGGGCCTTATCGACGATGCCGCAAGCAAGGGCGCAGAGATTGTCGAGGTGAACCCCGCGCGCGAGGATTTCAGCCAGCAGAACACGCACAAGATGCCGCTCACCCTCATCCGCAACCCGACCGACGAGATGAAGGTGATGCAGGAGGAAATCTTCGGACCTGTCCTGCCCATCCGCACCTACGAGCAGGTGGAGGATGCGATCGCCTACGTGAACAGCAGGCCCCGCCCGCTCGGCCTCTACTGGTTCGGTGAGGACGAGAAGGAGGCGCGCATGGTGCTCGACCGCACGATCTCGGGCGGGGTGACGCTCAACGACGTGGTGTTCCATGTCTCGGCGGAGGATCTGCCGTTCGGCGGCATCGGCCCCTCCGGCATGGGCGCCTACCATGGCGAGGACGGCTTCCGCACCTTCAGCCACGCCAAGAGCATCTACAAGCAGCCGCGCATCGACATTGCGGGCCTTGCCGGCTTCAAGCCCCCCTATGGCCGGACGACCGAGGCGACGCTTGCGCGCGAGCTCAAGGGCTGACCGGAGGGCGGAAGGCGGCGGTTGATTTTGGCCGGGCCTCTGGCACAGGCAGGGTGATGGCACGCGCGCGAATCTTCCGTCACGGCACCTCCGCCACGCAGTCGGGCCGGCGGGGTGCCAGCCAGTGGGTGCTCGAGTTCGAGCCGCGCGAGGCCAAGCGGCCAGATCCGCTGATGGGCTGGGCGGGAAGCGGCGACACGGCGCAGCAGGTGCGCCTCACCTTCAGCAGCCGCGAGGCCGCGCTTGCCTATGCAGCGCGCAACGGCATCGAGGCGGAGGTCCTGCCGCCGCCGCCGCACCGGATGATCGTGAAGAGCTACGCGGAGAATTTCCGCTGACCGGCGCAGCCGGCCGGGCGCCGACGCGGGCGCGCAATCTTTCACGAACCGCCTCTCTCCCCTAAGGCGGGCACGGGCGTCCGTAGCTCAGCCGGATAGAGCACCCGCCTTCTAAGCGGGATGTCGCAGGTTCGAATCCTGCCGGGCGCGCCATTCATTTTCGGATCATGTGGATGAGGCCGGGTGGGGTCTGGCCATGTGGTCGTGCGCCCTTGCCCGGGCGCCGGGAACCGGCGCGGTCAGGTGCCGCTGGTCTTAGCCATCAGTTGCTGGAGCGCGGCGCGGTGCCCGGGTGCCCTGACCAGTTCGATGAAGCGCAGGCTCCCCGCGCTATCGAGGCGCGCCCGGGCCTGCTCG
>CALKJZ010000015.1 GCA_937995515.1 uncultured Sphingomonadaceae bacterium
GTATCCTGCACGAAGTTCTTGGGCACCCCGCCGCCGATCATGAGGAGCCCCGAGGCGCCGGCTTTCACCTTGATGTCGGTGAGCTCGCGGAAGTCGGCGATGGCATCGAGCACCAAGTAGGGCTTGCCTTCCTTCATCCGCTCGACCTGGTGCTTCACCAGGCCGAAGCCGGCGGAGGAATCGACAAACGCCGGGCAGAAGATCGGCACGTCATGCTCGAAGGCCAGCTTGACGAGGCTGTTCTCCTTCTTCCCGTGCGCGGCGAGATAGCGGCCCATCTCGCGGATGAAGGCGCGGCTCGAATAGGCTTGGGGTTCGAGCGAATCGGCGATCCGGCCGATCGTCAGGTCGCAGTCCTGGAGTTCCTCCTCGTCGATGTAGGTGTCGTAGATGCGGTCGATGTAGAGCGAGCGCAGCGTGTCGTCGTCGGGCACCTCGAGCGCCTGGTAATGCTTGTGGCCCAGCCCCTCGAAGAAATCCATGTCGACGATGGTGGCCCCGGTTGCCACCACGCAATCGACCATGTTGGAGCGCACCAGCTCGGCATAGAGATCCATGCACCCGCCCGCCGAGGTGGAGCCGGCGATCACGAGGAAGATGGTGCAGTCCGGGTCTGACAGCATCTGGTTGTAGATGCCGGTCGCCCGCGCGAGGTCGCGGCTGGTGAAGCTCATGTGCGCCATCTGGTCGATGATCGGCCTGGCATCGAAACTCCTGATGTCGATGTGCTCGACAGTCTTGGAAAGAAGCTCGCGCTTGCGGCGGTCGTTGATGCGGGTGTCGTCCATGGGTCCTCCGGAATGACGGGCAACTGCCGCCCGCCCGGCGGCAGATGCCTGAGCCAGAAATGTGATGCCCCCGTGACAGCGGGCTGTCAGCCGGCGTTCGGCCAGCTGTCGGCCGGTTGAGGGACGTGTGTCTGCCGCCCGGCGGTCAGCCGGTCCGGCGTGCGAACAGCGGGGTCACGTTCGGCGGCAGCGCTTCGGCCCGCTCGTCCTCGCCGGGGATGAGCGAGAGCATCGGCGCATCGTGCACTTCGGCGATGGCGCTCGCGCCGAAGCCGTTGAACGCGGTGCGCATGGCCTGGCCATAGGCGCCGAGCTGGCCGATCTCGAGATAGTCGCCTGGTTGGACATCGGCCGGGAGCACGAAGGGGCCCTTCATGTGATCCATGTCGTCGCAGGTGGGCCCGTAGAAGGCAAAGCCCATCTCGCTTGCGCGCGACAGGTGCCGCCGCACCAGCGCGACGGGGAAGCGCCAGTCGACGTGCGCGGCATCGAACAGCGCGCCATAGGCTCCATCGTTGATGTAGAGCTCATTGCCGCGCCGCTTTTCCACGCGCACGAGAAGCGAGGCATAGTCTGCCGCCAGCGCGCGGCCCGGCTCGCACCAGAGCTCTGCGGAATAGGAGACGGGCAGCGCCTCGAAATGGCGGTGGATGAGCTCGAAATAGGCCTCGAGCGGCGGCGGCTCCATGCCGGGATAGCGCGACGGGAAGCCGCCGCCCACATCGATGATATCGACGGTGACCCCGGCCTCGACGATCGCCGCGCGCACGAAGGCGAGCGCATCGGCATAGGCCTGCGGGCTCATCGCCTGGCTGCCGACGTGGAAGCACACGCCGAGCGCATCGGCGGCCTGGCGCGCGGCCGAGAGCAGCGCCGGCGCTTCGGCCACCGACACGCCAAACTTCGAGGCCAGGCTGAGCTTCGAATGGGCAGACGACACCCGCAGGCGCACGCACAGCTGGAGATCGCCCGCCGGCACGCCATCGCGCGCGCAGGCGGCCACGATCTTGGCCAGCTCGGCATGGCTGTCGAGCGCGAAGGTGCGCACGCCATGGGCGAAATAGGCCTCGGCGACGGCTTCGGCGGCCTTCACCGGGTGCATGAAGGCCAGCTCGGCCTGCGGCCCGAGCGTCGCGCGCACGAGCCGCACCTCGGCAATCGAGGCGACATCGAAGGCGCGGATGCCGCCCGCCCAGAGCGCGCGCAGCAGGTCGGGCGAAGGGTTGGCCTTCACCGCGTAGAAGCTGCGGCCCGGGAAGCGCTCCACGAAGAAGCGCGCGGCGGCCGTGGCAGCGTGCGGGCGAACGAGGGTGACAGGCTCCGAGGGACGGAGCGAGAGCGCTACCCCCAGCGCGTTATGATGCGCGTACAACTCAAGGGACCTCCACGAAGCAGTTGGCGAACAGGCTGCCTTGCGGTGGAAGTCCCATGGGGCAGCGGTGCGCGCATATGGTGTGGCGCCCCCCGCTTGTCAAAGGCTTTTGGCCGGGATGCGGCTTAGCGGAGCCGGTCTGCGACGAAATCCGCCAGTGCGCCGACCGTCTCGAACAGCTCGACGGTCACATCCTCGTCGTCGATCACGATCCCGAACCGGTCCTCGAGCGCGGTCAGCACGGCTGCCACCGCCATACTGTCGAGCTCGGGCAGGTGGCCGAACAGGCGGCTGGTTGCCGCAAGCGATGCGCGGGTCTCGGGCGAAAGGAGGAGCGAGTCGGCAAGCGCTGCAATCACGTCGGCGATGATGTCCTGCCCTGCCTCAGGCCGTGCTGTGGCCATGCGCCTCCCCGATCCCATGCCGTCTTTGGTGTGTTGGGCGGCGCGCATAGCCGCTTGGCCGGCGTGCGGCAAGCGCAGCTGCCTGTGGACAGCACGCGGCCCGCTGCCTATGTCCGGCCGGTGCCCACGCCATTCGTCAAGATGCACGGGGCGGGGAATGACTTTGTCATCTTCGACGCCCGCACCGCTGACGTGCCGCTGGATCCGGCCACGGTCCGGCGACTGGCAGACAGGCACCGCGGCATCGGCTGCGACCAGCTGTTCCGGCTGGAGCCGAGCAGCCGGGCAGACCTGTTCCTGCGCATCTGGAACCCGGATGGACGGGAGAGCGGCGCGTGCGGCAATGGCACGCGCTGCGTTGCCGTGCTCACGGGTGCGCGCACCATCGAGACGCTCGCCGGCGTGCTCGAGGTGGTGGGCGGCGAGGCGCACATGGTGGCCATGGGGGTGCCGCGCCTTGCGTGGGAGGAGGTGCCGCTTGCCTATGCGATGGACACCTCCGACATGCCGGTGGCGTGGGGTGAGCTTGCGCGGCCTGTGGCGCTGTCGATGGGCAACCCGCACGCGGTGTTCTTCGTGACCGATACGGCCGGCGTGCCGCTCGAGACGCTGGGCCCGCAGATCGAGGGCGACCCGCTGTTCCCGGAGCGGGTGAACGTCGAGGTGGTGGAAGTGCTTGGCCGCGCCCGGCTGCGCGTGCGCGTGTGGGAGCGCGGCGCGGGGCTGACGCTTGCCTGCGGCTCTGGCGCCTGCGCGGCCTTTGTCGCCGCGCGGCGCAAGGGGCTCATCGGCCCTTCGGCGCGGGTGGAGATGCCGGGGGGGGTCCTCGAGGTGGCCGAGCGAAGCGACGGGCAGATCCTGATGGGCGGTCCGGTGGACCTCGTCTTTCGCGGGGAAATCGCGCTGTGAGCGGTCGGGCGCAGGTGATCTCGCACGGCTGCCGCAGCAATCTCGCCGAGGCACAGGCGCTGGCGCGGCATTGGGGCACCGGGTGCACGGTCATCAACAGCTGCGCGGTGACCGCAGCGGCCGTGCGCGATGCCCGTGCGGCCGCGCGTGCGGCCGCCGCGCGCGGTGGCCCGGTGGTGCTGACCGGCTGTGCTGCCACCATGATGCCCGACCGCTTCGCCGACCTCGGGGTGACAGTTGTGCCCAATGCGAGAAAGCTCGGCGGCGAGGCCTGGGGCACCACCATGCGGTCGCGCGCGTTCCTTGCCGTGCAGGATGGCTGCGACCATGCCTGCACCTTCTGCATCACGCGGCTCGCGCGCGGGCCGTCGCGCTCGCGCCCCGTGGCCGGGGTGGTTGCCGAGGTCCACGCGCTGGCCGAGGCAGGCGCGGTCGAGGTGGTGCTGACCGGGATCGATGCCACGGCCTATGCCGATGGCGGGCAGCGCCTTGGCGATCTTGTCCAGGCGATCCTTGCGCGCGTGCCGCGCCTTGCCCGGCTGCGGCTGTCCTCGCTCGATTGCGCGGAGGTGGACGATGCGCTCGTCGAGGCCTTTGCCGAGCCGCGGCTGATGCCGCAGCTCCATCTTTCGCTGCAGTCGGGGGATGCGCTCGTGCTGAAGCGGATGCGCCGACGCCACGCGCCCGGCGATGCCGTCCGGCTTGTTGCGCGCCTGCGCCGGATCCGCCCGGATCTTGCCGTCGGCGCCGATTTCATCGCCGGCTTTCCGACCGAGAGCGAGGCCGCGCACCGCGAAAGCCAGCTGCTGCTGGAGGCATGCGACATCGTGCACGCCCATGTCTTTCCCTTCTCGCCCCGCCCGGGCACGGCGGCCGCGCGCATGCCGCAGCAGCCGCCCGGTGTTGCAGCGAGGCGCGCGGCGGACCTCCGCCAGGCGGCCGCCCGGCGGCGTGCCCGCTGGCTCCAGACGCTGGTGGGAAAGCCGGTCGAGGTGGTGAGCGAGGGGCTGAAGGGCATTGCTCCGCACGGGCACATGGTGCGGCTGGCCGCGCCCCACCCGCGCGGGCGCATCGTGCGGCTGGCGCCGCGCACCGTCGTGGGCGGCGAGCTCGCCGCATGACGGCCGGTGTCACCAGCAGGGCCGGCTGGCTTGGGCGGATGCAGGCGGGTCTGCGCAAGTCCACCGAGCGTCTGGGCGAGAACCTCGCGCTGCTGGTGGGCGGCGGGCGGATCGAGGAGGCCGATCTCGAACAGGTCGAAGACGCGCTGATCGCAGCCGACCTCGGCCCTTCGGTTGCCGCGCGCATCGTGGCGCGGCTGGGCGAGATGCGGATGTCGGGCCCGGTGGACATCGCGCACGTGCGCGCGGCCGCCGCCGAGGAGATCGAGGCGATCCTTGCCCCGCTGGCCCGCCCGTTGCTGGTAACGGCCTTCCCCCGCCCGCACGTGATCCTCGTCGTCGGCGTGAACGGCACTGGCAAGACGACCAGCATCGCCAAGCTTGCCCACCTGTTCCAGGAGGAGGATTATGCGGTGATCCTCGCTGCGGGCGATACCTTCCGCGCCGCCGCCGTCGAGCAGCTGCGGGTATGGGCCGAACGGCTGGACGTGCCGCTGGTCTCCGGCCGCATCGGCTGCGATGCGGCGGGCCTTGCGCATGATGCGGTCACCCAGAGCTGGCAGTCGGGGCGCGACGTGCTGCTGGTGGACACGGCCGGCCGGCTGCAGAACAAGACCGCGCTCATGGACGAACTTGCCAAGGTGAAGCGCGTGCTGGGCCGGCATCACCCGGGCGCGCCGCACGATGTGGTGCTGGTGCTCGACGCGACGACGGGCCAGAATGCGCTGTCCCAGATCGAGGTGTTCCGCGAGGTGGCCGGGGTGACGGGGATCGTCATGACCAAGCTCGACGGCACGGCGCGCGGCGGCGTGCTGGTGGCTGCGGCCGAGCGGTTCGGCCTGCCCGTCCATGCCATCGGGGTGGGAGAGCAGCTGGGCGACCTGCGGCCGTTCAACCCGCGCGCCTTTGCCCGCGCGCTGGCAGGCGTGGAGGACTGATGCCCGGCGGCGGAACCGCGCCCAAGACCCGAGGCGAGCTTGCCGGCTGGCGCAAGCTCCTTGTCGATTTCGGCCCGCTCATCGTCTTTTTCGTCGCCTGGAACCGCGGCGACCTGTTCATCGCCACGGCGGCCTTCATGCTCGCCACCGCGCTTGCCATGGCGGCCTCGTGGATCCTCGTGCGCCACATTCCCGCGATGCTGTGGTTTTCCGGCATCCTCATCGCGGTGATGGGCGGGCTCACCCTGTGGCTGCACGACGAGACCTTCATCAAGATGAAGCCGACGCTTGTCTTCCTCGTCTTCTCGGGCGTGCTTGCCTTCGGGCTCCTGCGCGGGCGCAACTATGTAGCGGCGATCCTCGGCAGCGCCATGCCGGGCGTGTCTGCCGAGGGCTGGCGGATCCTTGCCGTGCGCGCGGCGATCTTCTTTGCCCTGCTCGCGCTCCTCAACGAGGTCGTCTGGCGCTTCACCACCGAGGCGCTGTGGGTGCACTTCAAGGTCTGGGGCGACAGCCTGCTGACATTCCTCTTCGTGCTCGCCCAGTTCCCGATGCTGAAACGCCATGGGCTCGCGCTGGGCGAGCGGCCGGGGCCCGGAGCCGGGCCCGACTGATCAGCGCGCCTCGTAGCCGCGCACGAGCTCGTGCAGCAGCCGCACGCCGAAAGCCGAGGCGCCCTCGGGGTCGACGGGGGTCGGGCTCGCCCGCCATGCGACGCCCGCGATATCAAGGTGCGCCCAGGCGATGCCGGCGGGCGTGAAGAATTCGATGAAGTGCGCAGCCGTGCTGGCACCGGCCTGCCCGCCCTCCACCGCGTTCATCACGTCGGCGATCTTCGAGCGGATGCGGGCCGCATAGTTGGGGTGGAGCGGCATGCGCCAGATGGCGTCGCCGCTGGCTGCGCTTGCAGCCGAAAGGCGCGCGGCCAGATCCTCGTCGCGCGCGAACATGGCTGCAAACTCGGGGCCGAAGGCCGCCGCTGCCGCGCCTGTCAGCGTTGCCATGTTCACGATGGCCACGGGGCGATCCTGCCGTGCCACATACTGGTTCACATCGGCGAGCACCACGCGCCCCTCGGCATCGGTGTTGATGACCTCGATCGTCTGTCCGTCGAGCGTTCGCACGATGTCGCCCGGCCGGGTGGCATTGGCGTCGACCATGTTCTCCGCCAGCCCGACGGCGGCCACGAGGTGGACGGGCGCGCCGCGCCGGGCGGTGGCCAGCGCTGCGCCCATCACCCGCGCCGCGCCCGACATATCATATTTCATGCGCCACAGCCCGGCCGAGGGCTTGATCGAAATCCCGCCCGAATCGAACGTGATGCCCTTGCCGACCAGGGCGATGGGCTGGCCGGGCGCGCCCCGGTAGCGCACCAACATGATGCGCGCCGGCCGCGCCGAGCCCTGGCCGACCGACAGGATCCCGCCCATGCCGAGGCGCTGCATCGCCGGCACATCGAGCACCTCGATCGCAACATTGGGAATGCCGCGGAACGCCGCCCGGGTCCGCTCCACGAAGCTTTCTGGGTAGATGATGTTGGCCGGCTCGGTCACGAGATCGCGCGCGAAGGTGACAGCCTCGACGAGGTGGCGCCCCTCGGCCACCCAGCGCGCCTCGGATCCGGCAGGGTCCGCCGAGACCAGCGTCACAGGGTCGGTCGGCGGGGTCCGCCGGGCCCGGGTCTGGTACTTGTCGAACCGGTAGGCGCCGAGCCCGAAGCCGACTGCGAGCTCCGCGGCAAGATCGGCGCCTTCGGCGCTCAGGCCCGCCGCCACGATCGAGACCGGGCCCTGGTCCATCAGCGTCTCCTGCCCGACCCGGCCGCCCAGCTCGTGGAGCCTCGGCCCGTTGGCGCGCGGCGGGGCGCCATGGATGCGGATCCGCGCGTAGCCGCCGCTGTTGACGAGCGTGAGCGCCTCGCCCTCCTTCGCCTCGAAGCCCGACGCTGCAGCACCCGCGCGCACGGCCTCTGCCACGGCGGGCGGCAGGTCGGCCACGGCTGTCGCGATGTCGCCCGAGAGGAGGAGGACGAGCGTGCCACCGGCAGCCGGTGCCGCTGCAAAGCGGATGGGGCGCGGCGCGGAGTTGGCGAGCGCCGACGGGGCCACCAGCGTGCCGGGCGCGCCCGGCGGCGAGGCGGTCTGCGCCGCGGCGGGCGCGCCCGGCGATGCAGCTGAAAGAAGGGCGGCAGCGAGGACGAGGCACAGGCGCATGGGGCCTTCCTTTCGGTTGTTGCAGACCTGCAACAGGGCTTAGCGGGGCGGAAGCGTCGCGCCAACCTCGAACAGCTCGGGCGAAATCGCCGCGTTCACATGCGCCTGTTCCCAGATGACCTCGTTCTGCTTCACGCCGTTGTAGTAGAGAGTGACGCGGCCGGGCTGCACCCAGCGCCCGCCGTCGGCGGTGAAGAAGCGGTCGTAGGTGCGCACGTGCCAGCCCCGGGGGGTGAGGAAGCCGGCCATGCGCACGCGGAAGTCGGCCTTGTCGATCCCGAACAGGGTTTCCTTGCCCGAAGGGTCGATCACCCGCACCATGTGGACTGGGCTTCCCATCACCCAGTCGTCGGGCAGGCGTTCGAGCCTGAAGCCGTCTTTCAGCGCGTGGCGGATTACGCCAAAGCCGAAATTGTTGGCCCATGTCTCGGCGGCCTGCTCCGGCGGGATCACGCCCCTGTCCGACCAGCTGACCGTGCCATTGGACGCGATCTCGAAGATGGTGACCCCGCCGTTGCGCGCAACGATCCGGACCATGCCGGCGGCCTCGTGCGCGTCGTGCCGCGTGTCCTCGAAGATCCGCCACATGCGGTAGTCATCGGCGGTGGCCCGCGGCTCGGCCCGGTCCGGGGCATACCAGATGATGCGGCCTTCGAGCAGCAGCGTGCGCGCATTTGCCCAATGGTCGCCGCCCATGGCCTCGAAGGCACGCGCGACAATCGTGCGGGCATCGAGCCCGTCTCCGGCGCGGGCCGGAAGGGCGAGCAGGAGGAGCGCGAGCGCGAGAATCCTTCGGGTCATGTCCAGCCTTCCTCGGGCAGGAAATCGGGCACGGACAGATAGCGCTCGCCGGTGTCATAGTTGAAGCCGAGGATCCGGCATTCAGCCTCTGCCGGCAGGCGCGAGGCGATGGCGGCGAGCGTGGCGCCCGACGAAATGCCCACCAGCATGCCTTCCTCGCGCGCGGCGCGCAGGGCCCAGGCCTTGGCCTCGTCGGCGGAGACCGCGATCACGCCATCCAGCCACTGCGTGTGCAGGTTGCCGGGGATGAACCCGGCGCCGATCCCCTGGATCGGGTGCGGCCCCGGCTGGCCGCCCGAGATGACCGGCGAGAGCTCCGGCTCGACCGCATAGACGCGAAGCCCCGGCCAAGCCGCCTTCAGCCGCTTGGCGCAGCCCGAGATGTGGCCGCCGGTGCCGACCCCGGTGACGAGGATGTCGATCGGCGCATCGGCAAAGTCGGCAAGGATTTCGGCCGCGGTCGTGCGGACGTGCACGGCGACATTGGCCGGGTTCTCGAACTGCTGCGGCATCCACGCGCCGGGAATGGTGGCAACCAGCTCCTGCGCGCGGGCGATTGCGCCACGCATGCCCAGCTCGCGCGGGGTGAGATCGAAGGTGGCGCCATAGGCGAGCATCAGCCGCCGCCGTTCGAGCGACATTGATTCCGGCATCACGAGGATCAGGCGGTAGCCCTTCACGGCGGCCACCATGGCAAGCCCGATTCCCGTGTTGCCCGAGGTGGGCTCGACGATGGTGCCCCCGGGGGCCAGCGCGCCCGAGGCCTCGGCGCTTTCGATCATGGAGAGCGCAATCCGGTCCTTGATCGAGCCGCCGGGGTTTGCCCGCTCGGATTTCACCCAGACTTCCGCTCCGGGAAACAGGCGGCCCATGCGGATGTGCGGCGTGTTGCCGATGGTCTCGAGAATGTTTGCTGCGCGCATGGCGCCCTCTCGTGGCAGGGCGCGCGCAGCGGTCAAGCCCCCGTGTGCCGCTGCCCGGGCACCTCGAACCGGTCCGCTTCGCGCAGCGCCGGAAACAGGCGCGCCCAAAGCAGGGTGACAAGAAGCGCTAGCGCCCCGCCAAGCGCGGTGGCCGCCACCGGCCCGATGGCCGCCGCCACCATCCCCGAGCGGAACTCGCCCAGCTCGTTGGAGGCGGAGATGAACATCATCGAGACCGCCGAGACGCGCCCGCGCATCGCGTCGGGCGTGTGCAGCTGGATGAGCGAGGCACGGACATAGACCGAGACCATGTCGGCCCCGCCCATGAGCACAAGCGCGACGAGCGAGAGCCAGAGCGTGGTGGAGACGGCAAAGACGATTGTCATCACCGAGAAGATGGCAACGCCTGCGAACATCGCGCGGCCCACCGCGCGCTGCAGCGGGCGGCGCGCCAGCGCGAGCGCCACCACGGCGGCGCCGATTGCGGGTGCGGCGCGCAGCCAGCCAAGCGCCTGCGGCCCGGCCTCCAGAATGTCGCGCGCGTAGATGGGCAGCATCGCCGTCGCCCCGCCGAGCACCACGGCGGCAAGATCGAGCGAGATGGCGCCGAAGACGATCGGGTTTTTGCGCACGAAGGCAAGCCCCTCCCGGACCGCGGCAAGGCCGCGACGCGTCTGCCCGGGCCTCGGCACGGGTGGAATGCAGAACAGGGCGGCAAGCGCAACCACGAGGAGCCCGGCCGCAGCCCAGTGGGGGAGGGGGGCGGCGAGATCGTATAGGAGCCCGCCGGCCACCGGGCCGAGCACCGCGCCCGACTGCCAGGCGATCGAGCTCCAGGCAATGGCGCTGGGAAGGACGGCCGCGGGCACGAGACTGGGCGCGAGTGCGGCCACGGCCGGCGCGGCAAACGCCCGCCCGACACCGATCAGGAAGGCAACGAGAAACCAGGGCCACAGCGCATCGACCCCGGCGGCGGCAAGCCCGCCCAGCGCCAGCGCGCAGATGATCTCGAGCCCGATTGCCGCGCGGGCGACATGGCGGCGGTCCCGGCTGTCGGCGACATTGCCGACGAGCGGGGCAAGCGCGAAGGCCGGGATGAACTGCACGAGGCCGACAAGGCCGAGGATGAACGCGGAGTCGGAGACGCTGCGGGTCGCGCGCGCGATGTCGTAGACCTGCCATGCGATGACGACGACGAGCATCATGAAGGCCAGCGTCGAGGCAAGGCGCGAGACGAAGAAGGCGCGCCACGGGGCATAGGCAAAGGGCGAGGCGGGCGATGCGTCTGGCTGCACGCATCGCCAGCATCACGCCCGGCCGGCCTTGGCAAGGCGCCTGGTGGCAGACCCCGGGGCAGGGGCGCCCGGCGAGGGTCGTCAAGGGTGTCCTGCCGCTGCTTCCTTTGCCATTGCCGGCAAGAGCGCCTAGAGCCGCGCCAATGCTCTGCGGGCGGCGAATCCTCCTCATCATCGGCGGCGGGATTGCCGCCTACAAGTCGCTCGAGCTCATCCGCGCCATCCGCGCCGAAGGCGGCGCGGTCACCCCGGTGCTCACGGCCGGCGGCGCTGCGTTCGTGACCCCGATGAGCGTGTCTGCGCTTGCCGGAGCCCATGTCCACACCAGCCTCTGGGACCTGACGACGGAGGCGGAAATCGGCCATATCGGCCTTGCGCGCGCAGCGGATCTGGTCGTCGTGTGCCCGGCAACGGCCGATCTTCTTGCGCGGATGGCAGCCGGCCTTGCCGACGATCTCGCCACCACCCTGCTCCTTGCAACCGGCACGCCGGTTGTGGCCGTGCCGGCCATGAACGTGCACATGTGGGACCATCCTGCCACCCGCGCCAATGTCGACACACTGCGCGCGCGCGGAGTGACCATCCTCGAGCCCGATGTCGGCCCGATGGCCTGCGGGGAGCACGGCCCCGGCCGGCTGCCCGAGGTGCCGGCGATCATGCAGGCGCTCCGCACCGTGCTCGGCCGCGGCGGGCGGCTGGCCGGGCTCCACGCGCTGGTCACCGCGGGGCCCACCCACGAACCGATCGACCCGGTACGCTACCTCGCCAACCGCTCCTCGGGCCGGCAGGGATTTGCGATTGCCGGCGCGCTCGCCACGCTCGGCGCAAGGGTGACACTGGTCGCAGGCCCCGTCGCCCTTGCCACACCCGCCGGGGTCTGCCGGGTCGATGTCGGGACGGCGCGCGAAATGCTCGAGGCCGTCGATCAGGCGCTCCCGGCAGACCTTGCCGTGATGGTGGCAGCAGTGGCCGACTGGCATGTTCGGCCTTCGGCCGCAAAGCTCAAGAAGGACAGCGGCCCGCCGACGCTTCACCTCGCCGCCAACCCCGACATTCTGGCGCATGTCGCGCAGCCCGGCCCGCGCCGCCCGCGCCTCGTGGTCGGCTTTGCAGCCGAAACCGACAATCTTGCGGCCCACGCCCGCGCCAAGCTTGCGCGCAAGGGCTGCGACCTCATCGTTGCCAACGATGTCTCGGGCGACGTGATGGGCGGCAGCGAGAACGAGGTGCTGCTGGTGTCGGCCGAGGGCGAGACGGCGCTGCCGCGCGGCCCCAAGGCGGAGGTGGCTGCCCGTCTCGTCGAGCTGTTCGCGGAGCGGCTCGGTGTCTGACCCGGCGGACGTCGCGGTCCATGTCGTCCGCCTGCCGCACGCCTCCGGCCTGCCGCTTCCCGCCTACAGGACGGCAGGCGCGGCCGGCATGGATGTGGTGGCGGCAGTCGATGCCGAGCTCGTGCTGGCGCCGGGCGAGCGCGCGGCCGTGCCGACCGGGCTGTGCGTGGCGGTGCCGGAAGGCTTCGAGCTGCAGGTGCGCGCGCGCTCGGGCCTTGCGCTCCGGCAGGGCCTTGCGGTTCTCAATGGCCCGGGCACCATCGACTCCGACTATCGCGGCGAGGTGCAGGTCATCCTTGCCAACCTCGGCGAGCAGAACATTTCGATCGTGCGGGGGATGCG
This sequence comes from uncultured Sphingomonadaceae bacterium, assembly GCA_937995515.1. Taxonomy (GTDB): domain Bacteria; phylum Pseudomonadota; class Alphaproteobacteria; order Sphingomonadales; family Sphingomonadaceae; genus Thermaurantiacus. The sequence goes on from CALKJZ010000015.1 coordinate 12,438, forward strand.
CATTGCGCAGCTGGTGCTCGCGCCGGTCATCCGCGCATCCTGGGTGGAGGTGGACGCGCTCGATGCCACTGCGCGCGGCGTGCAGGGCTTCGGCTCCACGGGCACAGGCTGAACCTTGGAACTGACCGACGCCCAGCTCGAGCGCTACGCGCGCCACATCGTGCTGAAGGACATCGGCGGCGCGGGGCAGAAGCGGCTGCTGGCGGCACGAGTGGCCGTTGTCGGCGCCGGCGGGATCGGCTGCCCCGCGCTCCAGTATCTCGCGGCCGCCGGGGTGGGGCAGGTGACCCTCGTCGACGACGACCGGGTCGCGCGCTCCAACCTCCAGCGCCAGACGCTCTACACCGAAGAGGACGAAGGGCGCCCCAAGGCCGAGGTGGCGGCCCTGCGCCTTTTTGCGCTGAACCCGGATTGCCGGGTGGTGCCGCGGGTTGAGCGGCTCGGGCCGGCCAATGCCGAGGCGCTGCTTGCCGGCCACGATCTCGTGCTCGACGGAACCGACAGTTTTGCGGCCCGCGCCACGGTCAACCGGGCGTGCGTGCGGCTTGGCATCCCGCTGGTTTCGGCCGCCATCGGCAGTTTCGAGGGCCATGTGGGCACATTTGCCGGGCACCGTCCCGACGCGCCGTGCTGGGCCTGCCTCGTCGGCGCCGCAGAAGATCGGCCCGGGGCATCGTGCGCCGATGCGGGCGTGCTCGGCGCGCTTGCCGGCGTGCTCGGCGCGCTCGCCGCGCTGGAGGCACTCCGGATCGTCACCGGGTTCGGGCCCGAGACGGTGGGCCGGCTCCTCGTCTTCGATGCCATCGGCTTCGGCGGCCGCACCCTCAGGCTGCCGAAGGACCCGGCCTGCCCGGTGTGCGCGCAATGACGGGCCTTGCGCTGATCGTGGCCGAGGCGGGCGGCGCGCGGGTCGAGCTCGCGCTCGAGACGGCCGCCGCCGCAGCAGCGCTCGGTGCGCCCGTCCGCCTGTTTCTGGCGCGCGAGGGCCTTGCCCTGCTTGCCGATGATGGCGCTGCGCTTCTGACCCTTGGCGAGCTTGGCGCGCGGATTGCCGTCTGTCAGGGCTCGATGGCGGCCGCCGGGCTGCAGATGGCGGACCTGCCGCCGGCGGCCGAGGCTCTCGGCCTCGTTGCGTTCCTGGCTGAGACGGCAGGCTTCCGACTGCTGCTTGCCTGAGCCCCGAAGGCCCAGCCGGGCCGCTCAGAAGCGCGCCATCGCGCCCCCGCACACGCGGATCCCGGCGCCGGACACGAACCGTGCGCCCTCCGAGGCGAGGAAAAGGGCCGCCTCCGCCACATCCTCCGGGTCTCCGATGCGGCCAAGCGGTGCCTTTTCCTCCCAGTAGCGGCGGAATTCCGCATCCTCGAGGAACGGGCGCGTGATCGCCGACCGGATGGCGCCTGGCTGGATGAAGTTGGCCGTGATCCCAAACGGGCCGAGATCTGCCGCCATGGCCTTGGTAAGCCCGGCAATCGCGTGCTTCGAGGTGCCGTAGGCACAGAGCCCGGGCCCTCCGAAATCCGACATGAGGGAGCCGATGTTGATGATGCGCGGCTGGCTGCTGCGTTTCAGAAGCGGCAGGCAGGCGCGCGTGATCCGGAACGGCGCCGTCACGTTGACCGCCATCGTCAGCTCCCAGCTCTCGTCGCTCTGGGTCTCGGCTGTCCCCGGCAGGCAGACCCCGGCGTTGTTGACAAGAATGTCGAGCCCGCCGAGCTTCGCTAGGGCGCAATCCGCGATCCGCTGGGCCGCCTCGACTGCCGACACGTCGATCTGCAGCTGTGCCGCCGTGCCGAGGTTGGCGGGCACAGGGTCCTTGTCCACAGCGAGGACCCGGGCGCCGGCTTCGGCGAAGAGGCGCGCGATCGCCTCTCCGATCCCGCTGGCTGCCCCGGTGACGAGGGCGGTCCGGCCGTCGAGGTCTCGGGTCATGTGTCAGCTCCCTCCTTATGTGTCTTGCGATGGCGGCACAGACGCGCCATGGCTTGGCGCATGCGCCCGCCCCGCGCGTTTGAGGATCTCGTCGTTGGCGAGCGTCGCCAGTCGGCGGTTCGCGAGGTCTCTGCCGAGGAAATCCTCGACTTTGCCCGCAAATGGGATCCGCAATGGTTTCATGCCGATGCCGGGGCAGCACGGGAATCGGTGTTCGGCGAACTTGTGGCAAGCGGCATCCATGTGCTCGCCATCTGGCGGCAGCTCGATCACCAGATCAATGGCGACATCGACTTCGTCTGCGGCGTCGGCTTCGACGAACTGCGCCTGAAGCGGGCGCTCCGGGCCGGCGACCGGGTGTTCGCCCGCTCGGAGATTGTCGCACTTCGCCCCTCGTCCAGCCGCCCGGATCGGGGCACCGCGATCTTCGCCTATGCGCTTCTTGCCGAGGCCGGCGAGGAGATCGTCACCTTCAGGTCGATCAATCTCGTGCATCGCCGCCCGCCGCCAGAATGAGCCTTTCTGCCAGCATCCCTGCCTTGGTGCGTGCCTGCATCATGGCCGCGTCCACCTCGGCAGCCGGTCCGAAGGTGGGTGCGATGCGGATGACCTCCACCTCCGCGATGCCGATGAAGCCGGCCCAGGCCCGCAGGTAGGCCACCTGGAAATCGAGGCCGGCGATGGCCGGGTCGCGCAGGAAGGGCATGGCGCTTGCGGCGACGATGACGAGGCGCTGCCCGGTCGCAAGGCCGCGCGTCGTGCCGGCAGGATCGACGGTGAACAGCAGCCCCGGATGGGTGACGGCATCGATCCATTGCTTCAGCGGGTAGGGC
>CALKJZ010000016.1 GCA_937995515.1 uncultured Sphingomonadaceae bacterium
GCGGAACACGTTGGGCGCTTGGCGCTCGATATCGGTCTCGCCCATGTAGACTATGCAGGGCAGGTCGAACAGGGCGCAGACCGTGGCCGCCGCCACGCCGTGCTGGCCGGCGCCGGTCTCGGCGATGATCCGGGTCTTGCCCATGCGCTTGGCGAGCAGGATCTGGCCCAGGCAGTTGTTGATCTTGTGCGCGCCGGTGTGGTTCAGCTCGTCGCGCTTGAAATAGATCTTGGCGCCCTTGTCGCCATCGGCGAAATGCTCGGTCAGGCGGCTGGCGAAGTAGAGCGGGCTCGGCCGGCCGACATAGTGGGCGAGGAGATCGTCGAACTCGGCGCGGAAGGCCGGATCGTCCTTCGCGCGGGCATATTCCGCCTCGAGCTCGAGGAGGAGCGGCATCAGGGTTTCGGCGACATAGCGGCCGCCGAAGGGCCCGAAATGGCCCCCCGCGTCGGGCCCGGTGCGCAGGCTTTGCGGACGTGTCATCGGCAGCGTTTCAGGCACGGTTCGCCGCTTCGAGGAAGGCTGCGATCATTTCAAGCGATTTCACGCCCGGCGCGACCTCCACCCCCGACGAGACATCGACCATCGTGGCGCCCGTGCCACGCACGGCAGAGGCGACCGTCTCGGCCCGGAGGCCGCCGGAGAGCACCCAGCCGGGCGGAAGCGCCGCGCCGGCGAGGATGGCGGGATCGAAGGCGAGGCCGTTGCCGCCGGGAAGCGGTGCGCCGGCCGGCGCCCGCGCATCGAGCAGCAGCCGGTCTGCCACGCCGCCATAGGCCGCAACCGCCGCCTCGACATCTGCGGCGGTTGCAACACCTGCGCCCTTCCAGACGGCAAGGCCGGTCATTGCTCTGACGGTTGCCACCCGTTCGGGGCTCTCGCGCCCGTGGAGCTGGAGCGCGCCGACGCCTGTGGCCGCCGCCGCTGCAACGAGGGCATCGTCGGGATCGACGAGGACGGCCACGGTCAAAAGCTCTGCCGGCGCACCGGCCACGAGCCGGGCGACCCCGGCTGGCTCGAGGTGGCGCGGGGAGGGCGGGAAGATGACGAAGCCAACCGCAGCCGCGCGCCCCATCGCGGCAGCCGAGACGGCCTCGGGGCTGGTCAGCCCGCAGATCTTGGCGGCCGCCATCAGCCGGCCTGCGGGCGTGCGGCTGCGATTTCGGCCGCGATCGCGCGGGCGGCTGCGCTCGGGTCGGGCGCTGCCGTGATGGGCCGGCCGACCACAAGGAGGCCCGCACCGGCCGCCAGCGCCTCGGCCGGGCCCGTCACCCGCTTCTGGTCTCGGGCCGGTGCGCCCCGCGGGCGGATGCCGGGCACCACGAACAGGCCGTCGGGCCAGTCCGATGCGAGGGCTGCGACCTCGCCGGCCGAGCAGACCACGCCGTCGAGCCCGCAGGCGCGGGCCAGCCCCGCGAGGCGGCGGACCTGGGGCGCGGCGCCGCCGGACACGCCGGTTGCGGCGAGATCGGCATTATCGAGGCTGGTGAGCACGGTGACGGCGACCAGCCGCGTGGCGGGCGGACACGCCGCGCGCGCCGCGGTGAGCATCGCCGGCCCGCCGGCGGCATGCACGTTGAGGACCGCGGGCGCAAGCGGCGCGAGCGCGCGGATGGCGCCGGCCACGGTGTTCGGAATGTCGTGCAGCTTCACGTCGAGGAACAGCGGCAGGCCGAGGCCCGCCACGGCAGCAACGCCCTGGGGCCCGCAGGCCATGACGAACTCGAGCCCGAGCTTGAGCGCGCCGGCATGGGGCGCAACCGCGCGGCCGAGCGCGAGCCCGGCATCCACCGAGGCGACATCGAGTGCGACGCACAGCGGGTTTGCAAGCGGCGGCTTTGCCGCGGTCGGGCGTGCGGGGGGCGGGTTTGCCACGAGCTGCGCCGCGGCTCAGATGCCGGGCGGCGGCGCCGCCTGCGGGATGGCCTGCGGCGGCAGCGGCGCGCCGGGGCCGGCGGCGGCCGGCCGTGTGTCCGCCCCGGCGGCGGCCTTCGCCGGGGCGGCAGCTGGCGGGCGCAGGAGCTCGATCCGCGCCTGGGCGAGATCGGCTTCGGCCTTCTCAAGCTGGGCGGAGAGCTTGGCGACCTTGCGCTCGAGGAGCTTGCGGCGGGCAAGGCCGACGAGCGAGATGGGCACGGCAACGAGGGCAAGAAGGCCAGCGGCGAACACCGGCAGCATGATGTCGACCGAGGTGCCGCCACCGAGGTTGAGCGAGATCGTCTGCCAGTTGAGCACGGCGAGCACGGTGAGCCCCACGGCAAGGAGGGCGACGAGGATGATGCGCAGGCTGGTCATATCTCCCCTTCCACGGCGGTGATGTTCGCCTCGGCAAGCGCCGCGCGGAGGGCGTCGAGCGCAGCGGCAAGATCCTGAGGGTCGACCGCGCGGACCACGAAGTTGGCCCCGATCTCGACCCCGCGCTCGCGCTGGCGCCAGAATGGGTAGGAGCCGATCTGGACTGCGGAGAACTGCGCCTGCACGCGGCCGAGCAGGTCTGCCACCGCGCTTTCGGGGCACCAGGCGCCGATGGTGGCCGAGATGACGGGCCGCCCGCCTTCCAGCTTGCCATCGAGCCCGGCGAGCATGCCGGCCATGATCTTCGGCACGCCGGCGAGGATGAACAGCCGGCCGAGCCGGATGCCGGGCGCGCCGGTCTCGGGATTGTCGATGAGCTCGGCGCCCTGGGGCACGCGCGCCATGCGCAGGCGCGCAGGCGTGAGGCGGTCGCCATAATGGGCACGCAGCCGGGCCTCGGCCTCGGGATGGACGACAACCGGAAGGCCGAGGGCCCCGGCGATGGCATCGACCGTGATGTCGTCGTGCGTGGGGCCGATGCCGCCGGTGGTGAACACATAGTCGTGCGCGGCGAGCGCGGCGACGACGGCGTTGCGGATCGGCTCCGCCTCGTCGGGCACGATCTCGGCGCGGCGCAGGCGGATGCCCTGCAGGTTGAGCCAGCGGGCAAGCGTTGCCAGATTGGCCTCCTGCGTACGGCCGGTAAGGATCTCGTCGCCAATCACCACGAGCGCGGCTGTCCAGATACGCGTGTCTGCCCGGTCTGCGTCGTCGGCCATGGCATTGCCCTAGTCCGCCCGGGCGCCTAAATCCATGGGACAATGACAGCCGCCGACCTTGACACGCGGATCGAGCTCCACGACGCCACGGGCTTTGCGGGCATGCGCGCGGCCGGGCGCTTGGCGGCCGAATGCCTCGACATGCTGGTGCCGCACGTGGTGCCCGGGGTTTCGACGCTGGCGCTCGACCAGCTGGCCTATGCGTTCATCCTGTCGCGCGGGGCGGTGCCTGCGACCATCTTCTATCGCGGCTACAGCCACAGCCTGTGCACCTCGGTAAACCATGTGGTCTGCCACGGGATCCCCTCGGAGAAGCCGCTGCGCGAGGGCGACATCTTGAACATTGACGTGACCGTGGTGCTCGACGGCTGGCACGGCGACACAAGCCGCATGTTCTTCGTGGGCGAGGTGCCGCTGAAGGCGCGGCGGCTGGTCGACGTGACCTGGGAGTGCCTGATGAAAGGGATTGCGCAGGCGCGGCCTGGCAACCGGCTGGGCGCAATCGGGCACGCGATCCAGACCCATGCCGAGCGCAACCGCATGTCGGTGGTGCGCGATTTCTGCGGCCACGGGCTGGGGCGGCGGTTTCACATGGCGCCCAATGTTGTGCACGTCGGCAAGCCGAACGAGGGGCCGGAGCTGGTGCCGGGCATGTTCTTCACCATCGAGCCGATGATCAACCTCGGCCGCCCGGAGAGCAAGATCCTGCCCGACGGGTGGACGGCGGTGACGCGCGACCGCTCGCTGTCTGCCCAGTTCGAGCATTCGATCGGCATCACCGATGACGGCTGCGAGATCTTCACCACCTCGCCCGCCGGGCTCGACCGGCCGCCCTATGGCGGCTGAGGCGATGGCGCGCTGCAGGGCCGGGCCGGCGCCCGGCTACGACGCGCAGAAGGCCGGCCACCGCGAGCGGCTGCGCCAGCGCTTTCGCGAGGGCGGGGCCGACGGGTTACTCGACTATGAGCTCCTCGAATATGTGCTTGCGCTGGCCATTCCGCGGCGCGACACCAAGCCGCTTGCCAAGACACTCCTTGCCGAGTTTGGCGACCTGTCCACCCTCCTTGCCGCGCGCCCGGAGGAGATGGCGCGGGTGCCGGGCCTCGGCGAGACGGCGGTGATGGCGCTGAAGTTCGTGCACGCCTGCGCAGTGCGCGCGCTGATGCGCAAGGCGGCCTCGCGGCCGGTCTTCCGCACCATGCGGGCGGTGGCCGACTATCTGGCCGCCCATCCCGGCGGGCAGGTGGCCGAGGAGGCGGTCGACTATCTGCACGGGCGGCTGGCGCACGAGCTGACCGAGGAGTTCCGCGTGCTGTTTCTCGACAACCGCAACATGCTGATCCGCGACGAGCGGATGGGCGAGGGCACGACCAACCAGGCGCCCGTCTATCCGCGCGAGGTGGTCAAGCGGGCGCTGGAGCTGGATGCGACGGCGCTCATCCTCGTGCACAACCACCCCTCGGGCGACCCGACGCCGAGCCGCGACGACGTGCAGATGACGCGCGCCATCGTGGAGGCGGCGCGGCCGCTTGGCATCGTCGTGCATGACCATGTGGTGGTCGGCCGCACGGGCCATGTGAGCCTGCGCGCCGAGGGGCTGATGCCCTAGCCCGGCGCGGCGGCGCGGAAGGGCAGCAGGTCCTGAAAGTGGATCGCCTCGCGCAGCACGGCTGCGCGTTCGCTTTCGAGAAACCGCGCGACCGCCTGCCGGAAGCCCGGATCGGGCAGGAAGTGGGCCGAGCGGGTGATGACCGGGCGGTAGCCGCGCTGGGCCTTGTGCTGCCCCTGCGCGCCGGCTTCCACCCGCTTCAGCCCGAGATGGGCGGCAATATCGAGCGCCTGGTGGTAGCAGAGCTCGAAATGGAGGAAGGGAATATCCTCGATGCAGCCCCAGTTGCGCCCGTAGAGGCAGTCGGCGCCCAGGAAGTTGAGCGCGCCGGCGACGAAGCGGCCGGCCCGCCTTGCCATCACCAGCATCACGTCGCTGCCCATCCGCTCGCCCACCAGCGAGAAGAAGGCGCGGGTGAGATAGGGCTGGCCCCACTTGCGGCTGGAGGTGTCGAGGTAGAAGGCCCAGAAGGAGTCCCACACCGTCTCGGTAAGGTCGGAGCCGGTGAGCCACAGGATCTCGTCCACCCCGGCGAGCGCCTGCTCGCGCTCGCGGCGCAGGGTCTTGCGGCGGCGGGAGGAGCAGGCGGCAAGCAGGCCTTCGAAACCGCCGGGCGGCACGTCGAGGAAGTGGAACTGGAGATCGTAGCGCTCGAGCCAGCCTGCGGCGGTGAAGCGGTCGCGGTCGCCCGGGGTGAGGAAGGTGGCGTGGGCGGACGAGAGCCCGTGCTCGACCGTGAGGGTCATGGCGGCCCCGACGAGGGCTTCGGCGGTGCCCGGCGGCGATCCGGGCGCCACCAGCAGCCGCGGCGCGGTGGCCGGCGTGAACGGCGTTGCGTGCTGCAGCTTGGGATAGTAGCGGCCGCCGGCGCGCGCGAAGGCATCGGCCCAGGCGTGGTCGAACACATATTCGCCGCGGCTGTGGGCCTTCACATAGCCGGGGAGAATCCCGGCCGGCTGCCGGTTTGCGCCCTCGATGAGGATGTGCGCCGGCTGCCAGCCTGCGCGGGCGGTGGCCGAGCCGGAATCCTCGAGGCTGGTAAGGAAGGCGTGGCGTGCAAAGGGGCTGGCGGCACCGGCGCAGGAATCCCACGCCCCCTGGGGCACATCGGCCGCGCGCGCGAGCACGCGGGCGATGGTGCCGGGCGCGTTCATCGCCGCCGGTGTTTCACCGAAGCGCCACCAGCGCGTCGATTTCCACCGCCACGCCAAGCGGCAGCATGGCCACGCCCACGGCCGAGCGTGCATGGCGGCCACGATCGCCGAACAGCGCGACGAGGAGATCGGAGGCGCCATTGGCCACCTGCGGCTGCATGGTGAAGCCGGGGGCGGAGGCTACGAACACGTTGAGCTTCATCCAGCGCTCGAGGCGGGCGAAGCCCGGGTCGGCAGCGCCGAGCTGGGCGACGAGCGCGAGCGCGCAGCGCCGGGCCGCAGCCGCGCCTTCCTCCACCGACAGCTCGTCGCCCAGCCGGCCGGTGATGGGCTGGCCGTGGGCATCGATCGAGACCTGGCCGGAGATGTGCAGCATCGCGCCATGCTTCACATAGGGCACATAGTTGGCAACGGGCGCGGTTGCCGCGGGCAGTGCGAGGCCCAGTTCCCTCAGCCGTTCTTCGATCATCTCAATCCCCTTCCATCCAGTTGCCGATCCACTCGGCCGCCTCGGCCCAGCTGTCGATTCGCGCATGCGCATCGGGCGCGGCCGGGATGAGCGGGCGGAGCAGCTCGTCTGCCACCATGTGCAGGCGCCCGACGTGGCCGGCGTGCCGGGCCACGCTCGCGTGGTGGGGCGGCAGATCGTCGACGAACACCGCGCGCCGGCCTTCGGCAAGCCCGCGCACCATCTGCCCCTTGGGGCCCTGGTTGGCGTGGACCGGAATGGGAAGGCCGTGGCCGCGCAGCACCTCGGCGCGGATCCCGGCGAAGGCCTCGGGCACATTCGACAGGCAGACGATGTCCATCGTTTCGGCGAGGCGGCCCAGCATCTCGACGGCGCCTTCGGCTGGTGTCTGCAGATGCTGGCCCTCGGCGAAGAAGCCGTCGATGAGGGCAGGAAAATCGGCCGGGTCGACCGGCCGGCCATCGGCAATGTGGCGCATGTTGCCAACAAGGGCGAAGCTGTCGAGGCGCAGCTCCACTCCGCGGTGCGCGGCGAGCCATTGCCGGAACGGGGCAGCGAACCGCAGGATCACCTCGTCGCAATCGAGGATGAGGAGCGGGCGGCGGCTCATGGCGCAAGGCTTGCCGGCGGCACGCCGAGCCGGGCGGCAACCGCGAGGAGATCCGGTTCGTGGCCGGCGAGGAAGGTGGCAACGGCATCGGCAACATCGGGCGCGCCGGCGCGCGCGCGCAGGGTGGCCGCATCGAGGCCTGTCAGCGTAAGGAAGCGGTCGCGCAGGGCATCGTCGGCGAGAATCGCGGTGAGCGCGCGCAGCGCCAGTACGGCATCCATGGCCCGCACGCCTAGCCGAGGGGTGCGGCCTCTGGAAGGCTGGCCCTGCCGCTTTCCGCCGGTGCGCGGCCCAGGGCGTGGAGGGCCGGCCCGTGGCCGCGCAGCCACTGCCGGGCCGGGGCGTGGGACTCGCCCAGCAGATCCTCGGCCAGGCGCCAGAAGGCCGGCCCGTGGTGCGGCTCGGCAAGATGCGCGACTTCGTGCGCCACCACCGTGCGACGCACGAAGCCGGGCGCGAGGATGAGCCGCCAGCTGTAGGCGATGCGGCCTGCCGCCGAGCAGCTGCCCCAGCGGGTGCGCGGATCGCGCACGGCGACAGCAGCCACCGGCCGGCCGAGGCGGGCCGCAAGCGCGCGTGTCTCCGCCTCGAGCAGGCGCTGCGCCTCGTGCCGGAGCCAGGCTGCAACGCGCGCGTTCACCCGCCATTCCGGCCCGGGCACGTGCAGCACGGCGCCCTGGCGCAGCACGGCGCGGCCCGCGCCGGCTGCAACCGTCAGCCTCTCGTCGGCGACGCTCAGCGTGCTGCCCGGGCGGAAGGGCTGCGGCTCTGGAACGAGGCGCGCCAGCGTCGCCTCAAGCCAGCTGCCCTGGGCCTCGAGAAACGCAAGGCCCTCGCGGCTGCCGGCATGGCGCGGCAGGGTGAGGCGGATTTCGCCCGACTGCGCGCACACGCGCAGAAGCATGCGCCGCGCGCGCGGATGGCGCACGACCCTGAGCGGCACCCAGCGCCCGCCGAGGTGGAGGGCGCCCGGCAGCCGCACCAGCGAGGCCGGCCTCACGAGATGTCGTTGGCCGAGAACCGGTCGAGGTAGCGGCGGGTGATGCCGGCGACAGGCATGACCACGAACACGTCGACCGTGTTGAACTGCCGGTCCACGAAGGCACCGTCTCCGACCATGGCGCCCACCCGCAGATAGCCCTTGAGCAGCGGCGGCAGCGCGCGGGACGCCGCGCGCGGATCGTAGCGCCCGGCGGGGATGCGCTCCATTGGCACATGGTGGCCGGGAAGCGCGCGGGCGCGCAGCGGCGGCGGGGCCAGATGGTGGTGCCACAGCCACGAGAGCTCGGCGGCGTGGGCATCGGGGTTGGTGCCCGGAAGCGAGGCGCAGCCGAACATGTAGCCGATGTTGTGCGCCTCGAGATAGGCGGCGATGCCGCGCCAGAGGAGCGAGATCGTCGTGCTGTTGCGATATTCCGGCGAGACGCACGAGCGGCCGAGCTCGAGCAGCTGCCCGCCCTCGCGCGCGGTCTCGAGGAGGGGGGTGAGATCATATTCGCCCGCCGAGTAGAAGCCCTGGTGCTGTTCGGCGACGACCTGGCGCAGCAGGCGGTAGGTGCCGACCACATGCGGCGCGCCATCGATCCCGTGATCGATGACGAGGAGATGGTCGCAGACACTGTCGTAGGGGTCGATGTCGCGCTGGCAGGCGATCATTTCGGGCGTCGGGACAGCGCCCATCTCGCCCATGAAGATGTGGTAGCGAAGCGCCTGGGCGGCGGCGATTTCCGCCTCCGATGCGGCAATGCGCACGTCGAGGCGGCCCTGGCGGTGGATGAAGGGCTGGCTGGCCAGCAGGTCGGGCGCGAGGGCGGTCGCGGCGACGGATCGGACCATCTGTCACTCCTTGGTCAATCGGCCGCAACGGGCCTGTCATGCGCGGCCCGATTAGCGGCCGATTGTGACAAGTTGGTTTGGGCTCCGCGTGCGCTCCCGGGGCCCGCCCCTGCGCCGGGCGCAGGCCCGGCTGCGGAGAGGAGCTCCCGGTCGCGCCGCATGAGCTCGCGGAAGATGAGGATGCCCGGGAGCGCAAGCAGCGTCGTGAGCGCGTAATAGGCGGGATAGCCCATGAGGTCGATGAGCGCGCCGGCACCGAGCGCCGAGACCGCGCGGCCCATGATCGAGGCCATGGCCGAAAGCAGTGCGAACTGGGTGGCGGTGAAGCGCAGGTCGCACAGGAAGGAGAGATAGGCAACGATAGCCACGCCGCCGATGCCGGAGGCGAAGTTCTCGAAGCCGATGGCGGCCGCCATGGCCCAGTTGCTGTGGCCGGTGACCGCGAGCGCGGCAAAGCCGAGGTTGGTGATGGCCATGAGGATGAGCGCGATCCACATGGTGCGCATCATGCCGATGCGGGTGTAGATGACGCCGCCGGCGAGCACGCCGGCAAGCGTTGCGACAAGGCCGAGGCCGACGTCGAAGGCGGCCACCTCGTCCTTCGAGAAGCCGAGATCGTTGAACAGCAGGCGAAGCGTGAGGTTCGCCATGGTGTCGCCGAGCTTGTGGAGGAGGATGAAGGCGAGCACCAGAAAGGCGTTGGGGCGGGTGAGGAAATCGGCGAGCGGTGCCACGAAGGTGTCGCGGAACCCGCCTGCGCGCGCCTGTCTCGTGGCCAGCGCCTCGAGCCGGCGCCGCGGTTCGCCAAGCAGCACGGCGGCAAGGAGCGCGGGCGTGGCGAAGAGGGTGGCGGCGGCATAGGCCATCGGCCAGCCGGCGCGCTCTGCGACCACGAGGGCGAGCGCTGCGGCCCCGGCGTTGCCGAGCCGCCAGCCATACTGGCTCATGCCCGCGCCCGGCCCGAACTGGCGCGGCTCCAGGCTCTCGGTGCGGTAGGCATCGATGATGATGTCGAAGGTGGCGCCGAAGAAGGCGACGGCAAAGACGGCCATCACCAGCTGGTCGAGCGCGCGTGCGGGATCGACCGCGCCCAGCCAGACGACGCCCGCCGCCACGCACGGCGCAACGAGGACCAGCCAGGCGCGGCGCTGGCCGATCAGGCGGCCGAGGAATGGGGGGCTGAACCGGTCGATGAGCGGGGCCCAGAGGAACTTGAAGTTGTAGACGAGGATGAAGACGCCGAACGCCGTGACGGCGGGGCGGGCCATGCCGGCCTCGGCCAGCCGGGTGGACAGGGTGGCGGCAATCATCGCAATGGGAAAGCCGGAGGACAGGCCGAGCAGGAGGGCGCCGACCGGCGCGCGCTCGGCATAGGGCCGGAGCGCCCGGGCGAGCCGCGCGGCCACGGGATCGCGTGCCGGTGGCGCGTCCGTGCCGTGTTCGGGATCGGGCGCGTGCATGGTCTTGCCTCTGCCCGCATCCTCCGCGAAGGGAAAGGGCAGACGTGCAGATGGACACTTGTGGGCCTTCCCGCCGGCCGACGGTGGCACAGCGTGCGCTCGCCGAGCGCTGCCGTGCGCCGGCCGGGCCGCGCCCGGCGGCCACCAGCCGGCTGGACTCGGCGCGCTACCTGTGCCCGGAGCGGTTCGCGCGCGAGCGCGCGGCGCTGTTCGAGGCCCTGCCGCTGCTCCTCGGCCCGTCCGCCATGCTGCCCGCGCCGGGCACGGCAATGACGCACGACGGCTTCGGTGCCGACCTCCTGCTGCTGCGCGACCGGGACGGCGGGCTCGGGATCTTCCGCAACGCCTGCCGCCACCGGGGCGCCCGGCTCGTCGATGCGCCCGAACCGGTGGCGCTGGCGCGGATTGTCTGCCCCTATCACGCCTGGGCCTATGGCCTTGATGGCGCGCTTGTGGCGGTGCCGCGGGACGAGACCTTCCCCGGGCTCGACCGGGCCTCGATGGGGCTTGGCCGTGTGCCGCATGCCGAGGCGGGCGGGCTCATCTGGGCAGCACCCTTTTCGACGGCCGATTTCGCCCTGTCCGAAGGGGCGCTCGCGGAGGACTTCACGGCGCTTGGCCTCGATGCCATGCATCTCCACGCGCGGCGGACCCACGATGTTGCGGCCAACTGGAAGCTCATCATGGATGCCTTCCTCGAAAGCTATCATGTGCAGCGGCTGCATGCGAACTCGATTGCCCGCTTCTTCCGCGACGGGGTGACCGCGGGGGACATGCTTGGCCCGCACATGCGCGCGGCGGTTGCCCGGGTGGGGGCGCTCGAGGATGTGGATCTCGACGACTGGGCGGCGCTGCGGCGGGTGCTGACCTTCACCTACCAGCTGCTGCCCGCCGCCGTGCTGGTGGCAAGCCCGGACTATGTGAACCTGTTGGTGCTGATGCCGCAGGCGGTGGGGCGGACGCTGGTGGAGGATTTCATGCTGATCCCGCGCCCGCCGGCAAGCGCGGACGAGGCGGCGCACTGGGCGAGGAGCTGGGCGCTGCTCGACGGGCGGGTGTTCGGCGAGGAGGATTTCGCGGCTGCCGAGGCCTGCCAGCGCGGCCTTGCCACGGGCGCCGTGCCCGAAATCCTGCTTGGTGCGCTCGAGCAGGGGATCGCCCAGTTCCACGCGGCGGTGGACGCCGCGATTGCGGCCTGACCCCGCAGCCGGGCGGCGGGCCGCCCGGGTCAGGCGATGATGTCGGGGATCAGCAGGTCCTCAATCGTGGCGATCTCGTCTTTCAGGCGGAGCTTGCGCTTCTTCAGCCGGGCGAGCTGGAGCATGTCGGGCGCGGCCACGGCAGCGAGCGCGGAGATGGCCGCGTCGAGATCGCGATGCTCCTCGCGCAGGCGCCCGAGCCGGGCGCGCAGTTCCGCCTCGTCGACGTCAGTCGTCATGCGCCGGTGCCCTTCACCTGCCCCGCTGTGCCCGTTCGGGCACGGTTCCGGGCCGCCCCGTGGCGCAGCCGCCGGCCGGCGTCAATGGCGGTGCGAATCGTTGCGGCGGGGTGGCAGCTCACCCACAAGATCTGGGATGTGGAGGCAGCCTGCAACTCCAGATCTCGCGGCTTTGCACGGGCCGCCGGCCGTGCTTCACTACCTATCCATCGCCCGGCAATCGGGCCGGGCCAGTCGCTGGAGACTGTCCATGGCCAATCCGCATCTCGAAGCACTTGCCTTCCGGAAGAAGCTCCTTGAAGGCCAGATCGCCGCCGAGATGCGCCGCCCTGCCCCGGATAGCGCCACGCTGTCGCGGCTGAAGCGCGAGAAGCTGAGGCTGAAGGACGAGCTCGAGCGCGAAGGCGGCCCGCTCAACTGAGCGCAGCCCCGCGCCCCGGCGCGGCGGCGACCCCTGCAGCACCCCCGGGGCGCGCGGGCGCAGGCCGTTGGCAGCCGGCACGGCCGGCGCGCAGCGGTAGCACCCCCGGGGTGCGCGGGCGCAGGGCTGGTGGCACGGGCAGCTGGCGGCGCGGGCGGCGGTGTCGCCGCCTGCAGCCGCGAAGGCTCAGTCGTCGCGGCTGACCTTTTCCTCCCGCTCGTGGCGCTCCTGCGCCTCGAGGGTCATGGTCGCGATCGGGCGGGCTTCCAGCCGCTGGAGCGAGATGGGCTCGCCGGTGATCTCGCAATAGCCATAGTCGCCCGTCTCGATCCGGCGCAGGGCGGCATCGATCTTCGCGATCAGCTTGCGCTGCCGGTCGCGGGTGCGCAGCTCGAGGGCCCAGTCGGTCTCGCTTGCGGCACGGTCGGCCTGGTCGGGCTCCTGCAGGCCGCCGCCCTGCAGCTGGCCGAGGGTGGATCGCGCCTCGGCGAGGATTTCGGCCTTCCAGCGGACCAGCCGCGCCTTGAAATAGGCGAGCTGTCGCTCGTTCATGAACGGCTCGTCCTCGCTCGGCCGGTAGCCTGCCGGAACCTCCAGCCGCGCGAGCTCGGCCTCGAGCTGCCCGGCCTCGATGATGTCAGACAGATCCCGCTTCGACATCGCTTCCATACCGACTCGCTCCCGCGATTGACCCTGCCGCGAGTGCCGCCTCCCCTATCCCGACTGCGGGGTCGCGCATAGGCGAAACCGGCCGGCCGAGACAAGCCAAGGCGTTTGCCTTCAACCCTCTTTCGCATGGCCGCGCCGCCGTGCCGCACGCGGCGCGACGCTCAGCCGGGCAGGCGGCGCAGCTCTGCCGGCCCGTTGCGGGCCTCGACATCGGCGAGGTGCTCGATGCGGGTTGTCATGCCATGGGCGGTCGCATGCAGCAGGCGGTGCTTGTCCAGAAGGATTCCGATGTGGCCGGGCCAGCAGGCGATGTCGCCGCGGGCGGCCGCGGCGCGCGCCACCGGACGGGCGGCCTTCGCCTGCATGTCGCTGTCGCGGCCGATCGGCCTTCCGGCCAGCAGCCGTGCCACCTGGACGAGACCCGAACAGTCGATCCCGGCGCGGGTGCGCCCGCCCCAGCGGTAGGGGCTGCCGAGGAAGCCCTCGGCAAAGGCCACCCAGTCGTGCCCCGGCGCGCCTTCCGGCTCGAGGAGGTGGGCGGCGTGGATGTGGCCGCCGGCCGTTTCGAGGAAATCCGGCCCGCTCTGGCCGGTGACGGCGAGCCGGCTGCCGGCCGGGATGGTCGCGCGCACGGGCGCCTTGATGTCGGGCGCGGCGAACAGCAGCGCGTCGCCAGGCCCGGCCATGTGCGTGGCAGGCGATGCGGCCCCGAGTGCGGCAGCCGGCACATAGCCCACATAATGGTCGTGCACCGAATACCCCCAGCACCAGCCGCCCGATTCCTCGAGGACGGCGAAGGTCTCGCCGGGCAGAAGCTCCGAGACGGCAAGGGCGCCGTGCGTGGCAGCGTCGTGCATCATCACGGCGGCGCCGGTGTTTGTGCGCACGACGGGCGCGGCGTAGGCGGGCGCGGCAACAAGGCCTGCAAGGGCGAGATCGGCAAGGTCGGCGCGCCAGGCGGCCGTGCGCGGGTCGAGCGGCGAGAGGCGGCGTGCGTCGCGCGGGCCGGTGATTCGCGCAGCGCGTGGAGGGTCGGGCGCGCTCACGGAAAGCGCGCCTCGATGAGGGCGAGCGCCGCGAAGAGCCCCTGGGCGGCGCCGCCCCTCGGCCGGCCGGGGCGCGGGGTGCCGTTCCATGCGTAAAGATCGAGGTGGGCGTGGGGGATGCCAGCGGGGACAAAGCGGGCGAGGAACAGGGCGGCGATGATGGCGCCGGCCATGGGCCCCTCGCCGACATTGGCCACATCGGCGATGTCGGAGGCGAACAGCCGCTCGTAGGGCCGGTGGAGCGGCAGCCGCCAGAGCGGATCCTCGGCGCGGGCTGCGGCGCCTGCGAAATCGGCCGCGAGCGCCTCGTCGGCGGTGAACAGCGCCGGAAGATCGGGCCCGAGCGCGATCCGGGCGGCGCCCGTGAGCGTTGCGAAGTCGAGGAGCAGCGCCGGCTCCCCCTCGGCGGCGAGGGCGAGGGCATCGGCGAGGAGCAGCCGGCCCTCGGCATCGGTGTTGCCCACCTCGACGCTGAGGCCGGCGCGCGTGCGGATGACATCGCCGGGCCGCATGGCATTGCCGGCGATCATGTTGTCGGCTGCCGCGATCACCAGCGTGAGGCGGCAGCGCAGGCCGAGTGCCATCACGAGGCCGGCCAGCGCGAGCGCGTGGGCTGCGCCGCCCATGTCCTTCTTCATCAGCGCCATGCCGGCTGTGGGCTTGATGTTGAGCCCGCCCGAATCGAAGCAGATCCCCTTGCCGACCAGCGCCAGCCGCGGCCGGTCGGGCAGGCCCCAGTCCAGCCGGAGGACGCGGGGGCGGCGCGTGCTGGCGCGGCCGACCGCGTGGACGGCGGGGAAGGCATCGGCACAGGCCTCGCCGACCACGGACTCGACGCGTGCGCCGTGCCGCTCGGCGAGCGCGCGCACTTCGGCCTCGAGCTCGGCCGGCCCCATGTCGTTGGCGGGCGTGTCGACGAGATCGCGAACCCGGGCGACGGCCTCGGCTTCGGCCAGCGCGCGGGCCGGGTCGATCTCCACCAGCAGCCGGCGGCGCCCGCGCGGGTTTTCGGGCGCGCGGTAGCGGGCGAAGCGGTGCTGGGCGAGGAGCCAGCCGTGGAGCGTGGCCTCGGGAAGCGGCCCCTCGACGCGGTAGCGCCCCTCCGGCAGCGCAAGCGCTGCGGCTGCGAGGCTCCAGCGGCCGGGCCCCGCGCGCTCTCCGAGGCCGAGGGCGAGACTCCAGGGGGCGCCCGGTTCGCCCGGCAGCCACACCGTCTCGTCCTCGCGGGCCTCGAAGCCGGCGGCGGCTGCGGCCACGCGGGCGGCGGGGCCGAGGCTGGCGAGGAAGGCTTCGAGGCCTTGACGGGCCACGGGGCGGATCAGGGCATCGGGCGCTTCCTCCGGCCCGGCGCGCTGCACGAGGGCTGCAAAATCGGTCACGCGCGAAGGGCGTTCCCGATCAGGCGCGCGGCGTGCGGCGCGTGGTAGGTGAGGATGCCGGCGGCGCCTGCGCGCCGGAAGGCCAGCAGCACCTCGAGCACGGCCCGGTCGCGATCGATCATGCCGGCGGCGGCTGCGGCCTCGAGCATCGCATATTCGCCCGAGACGCAATAGGCGAACACCGGCGCGTCGAAGCGCCGGGCGGCGCGGGCGATGATGTCGAGATAGGCAAGGCCGGGCTTGACCATCACGCTGTCGGCCCCTTCGGCGAGATCGAGGGCGATTTCGGCCATGGCCTCGCGCGCGTTTGCCGGGTCCATCTGGTAGGTGCGCTTGTCGCCCCTGAGCAGCCCCGAGGCGCCAACGGCCTCGCGGAACGGGCCGTAGAAGGCGCTCGCATATTTGGCGGCATAGGCCATGATGGCGGCCTCTGGCCGGCCGGCGCTGTCGAGCGCTGCGCGGATGGCGCCGATGCGCCCGTCCATCATATCGGAGGGCGCGAGGATGTCGGCGCCGGCCTCGGCCTCGATCACGGCCTGCCGGGCGAGCACCTCGACCGTCTCGTCGTTGCGGATTTCGCCTGCGTCATTCACCAGCCCGTCGTGGCCGTGGCTGGTGTAGGGATCGAGCGCGACATCGGCGAGGAGGGCCACCCCGGTGTTCGCGGCCAGGCCGGCCCGCAGCGCGCGGCAGACGAGATTGTCGGGGTTGAGTGCCTCGGCGCCATCGGGCGTGCGCTTGTGCCGTGGCGTGTTGGGGAAGACGGCCACGCACGGGATGCCGAGCGCGGCGGCTTCCTCGAGCAGCGCCGGCACGCGGTCGACCGAATGGCGGACGACGCCGGGCAGGGTTGCGATCGGCTCGGTCCGGTTCTCGCCCTCGCACAGGAAGATCGGCCAGATCAGGTTGGCGGGCGCCAGCCGCGCCTCGGCGACCATGGCGCGCAGGGCGGGCGTGCGGCGGTTGCGGCGCAGCCGCGTGGCGGGAAAGCGGCCCGGATGCATGGCCGCGGAATAGCGGCCGGCGCGGGCGGGCGAAAGGGCCGACGGGCAGCACCCGGCGCCGCCCGTGCGCCGGCTTGGCAAGCCGGGCCGGGGGCGGCATGCGGGGGGCATGACGGAGCAGCGGGCAGGGGCGCGGGCCGGCAATGTGCCGGAGCTTTCGGTCTCCGATCTCGCGCGCGCCCTCAGGCGGACGGTGGAGGCGGCCTTCGACCGGGTGCGGGTGCGCGGCGAGATCTCGGGCTTCAAGCGCCATTCCTCAGGGCATCTCTACTTCGCACTCAAGGATGCCGACGCGGTCCTCGATGCGGTGATGTGGCGGGGCGTGGCGGCCGGCCTCGCCTTCCGCCCCGAGGACGGGCTGGAGGTGGTGGCGACCGGGCGCATCACCACCTATCCGGGCCGCTCGAAATACCAGATCGTCGTCGAGCGGATGGAGCCGGCGGGCGAGGGCGCGCTTCTTGCGCAGATCGAGGAGCGCAAGCGGCGGCTGGCGGCCGAGGGCCTGTTTGCCGAGGCGCGCAAGCGGCCGCTCCCGTTTCTGCCGCGGCGGATCGGGATCGTGACCTCGCCCACGGGCGCGGTCATCCGCGACATTCTCCACCGGCTTTCCGACCGGTTTCCGCGCGAGGTGCTGCTGTGGCCGGTGGCGGTGCAGGGGCCTGATGCCGCCGCGCAGGTGGCAGCTGCGATTGCCGGGTTCAACGCCATGCCGCCAGGCGCCCGGCCCGACCTTCTGATCGTGGCACGCGGGGGCGGCTCGATCGAGGACCTGATGGCGTTCAACGAGGAGCCGGTGGTGCGCGCGGCTGCGGCCAGCCGGATCCCGCTGGTTTCGGCGGTGGGGCACGAGACCGACACGACGCTCATCGACCTCGCGGCCGACCGGCGCGCGCCCACGCCGACGGCTGCAGCCGAGATGGCCGTGCCCGTGCGGGTGGAGCTCGAGGCACAGCTCGCCGGGCTTGCGGCCCGGCTGGGCCGCGCGGAGCGGCGGGCACGCATGCAGGCCCGCGAGCGGCTGCAATCGCTTGCGGCCCGGATGCCGCGCCCGGCCACGCTCATGGCGCTCGCACGCCAGCGGCTCGACGATGCGGGCGACCGGCTGCCCGGCGCGCTCGGCAACCTCGTGGCCCGGCAGCGCGGGCGGCTGCAGGCAATCGCCGGGCGCCATCGGGCGCGGCTGCTGGAGGAGGCGCTGGCGCGCCGCCGGGCCCGCCTCGTGCGGCCGGAGGCAAGCCCGAGCCCGGCGCTGCTCATGGCGCGCGTGGCAGCCGCGCGCGCCCGGGTGGAGGCGACATGGCGGATGCTTGAGACCCTCTCGCCGCAGGCGACGCTGGGACGCGGCTATGCGCTGGTGCTCGATCGCAACGGCCGGCTGCTGCGCACCGCGCCGGCCGTGCGGGCCGCGGGCGCCATCCGGCTGCGCATGGCCGATGGCGAGATACCGGCCACCGTGCGCACGGGTGCGCGCGGAGCCGGGCAGGCGCCCGCGGCCGGGCGCCGAGGGCAGGCGCCCGGGGACGCGGGCCGGGATGTGGGTGGGGACGCGGGCCGGGACGCGGGCGGGGACGGTCAGGGTGACCTGTTCTGACAACTGCGCTAGGATGGGCCCATGCTGAACATGACTGGCGGGCGGCTGGCCCGCGTTCGCTATCTTCCGGGATCGATGAAGGTGCTGGCGCCGGGGGACCATGTGCGGTGCGCAGTGACCGGCCGAGCCATTCCGCTCAACGAGCTGCGCTACTGGAGCCACGAGCTGCAGGAGGCCTATGCCGATGCGGTGGTTGCAGTCAGGCGGTATGGCGAGGCGCGCAAGGCCGGGCTCATCTGACGCGCTGATCTGCGGCGGCGCCGCGCGCCGGTCGCGGCTGCGGCGGGTTTGCGCCCGGTCTCGAGGTGTCAGGACCGGCGGGGCGATGTGGCCCCGCGCGCCCGGCGGCCGCTCGGCCGACTGTTGCAGCCCAGCCACAGCCCGGCGCTTCTCTCGGGGCGGCGTGTGTCGGTCGCTTTACACGGGCGTGACGATTTGGTGAGAAGCCGCATCTTGTCCGGGGGTCGGCAGGGCGTGCGCCGGCAAGGCATGCATGTTCCGCTCCCGAAAGGCGAAGGAAATGCGCCGCCGATGGGATGCCGGGAGGGACCCCGGTTCGTTCGGCGCCAGCGAAGAAAGGATTCTCGCGTGATCGACATCGAGGCACAGGCCCGTGCCCTGCTCAAATGTTCGGCTGCCACGGCAGCCCTTGGTCTTGGCATCTTGGCCGCGCCCTCGGCGGCGCAGACGGCCGAGGCCGACGCCGCCTCGAGCGAGTTCATCGTGGTGACCGGCTCGCGGATCGCGCGGCCGAACATCGAGGGGGCAACGCCTGTCGCGGTGCTCTCGCAGGAGGAGTTCCGGCTGCGCGGCGCGGTCAATGTCGAGGAACTGCTGTTCGACACGCCGCAGGTGACGCCGAGCCTTGGCGGCAACTCCAACAACCCGGGCAATGGCGCCTCGCTTCTCGACCTGCGCGGCCTGGGCGCCAACCGCACGCTCATCCTCGTGAACGGCCGCCGCTGGATCAGCTCCGGCCCCGGCCAGCAGGTGGACATCAACACGATCCCGGTGGCCCTCATCCAGCGTACCGAGATCCTGACCGGCGGCCGCTCGTCGGTCTATGGCTCGGATGCCGTTGCCGGTGTCGTCAACTTCATTACCCGCTCCGACTTCGAGGGCGTGGCGGCCGATGCGGGCTATCGCATCACCACCCGCGGTGATGGGGGCACGTTTGACGCCAACCTTGCCATCGGCGCGAACGTGGCCGACGGCCGGGGCAATGTGTCGCTGTTCGTCGGCTATACCGACCGCAATCCCATCCTGCAGGGTGCGCGCGACTTCTCGCGGCGCTCGATCCTCGATGATGGCGAGGGCGGGTTCTTCTTCGGCGGTTCGGGTGCGGTGGAACCGGGCCGGCTGGTGGTCGGCGGCTTCCAGACCGGCAATCCGAACACCAACAACTGGAACATCCCGCGCCCGGCGCCGTTGGCTGCGGACAACCTCTTCCTCTCGAACGGCGGGGTCCGTCCGTTCAACTTCCTGCAGGACCAGTATAATTATGCGCCGGTCAACTATCTGCAGCTGCCGCAGACCCGGTGGCTCGCCGGCGCCTTCGCCAACTTCGAGGTCAGCCGGAACCTCGATGTCTATGGCGAGGTGGTCTACACCAACAACCGGACGGTGTCGCAGCTGGCGCCGACGCCGATCACCGGCAACTCGAAGATCCCCATCAACAGCCCGTTCCTCGCCCCCGAGGTGCGGGCGGCGTTTGCAGCGATGGATGCGAACCAGGCCCGCTGCATCAACCTGCCGGCTGCGACCGGGCAATCGCCCGACTGCCCGAACGACGGCTTCATCACCGGCAACCTGCTGCGCCGGATGACCGAGGTCGGCCCGCGGATCTCTGACCGCGAGCGCCAGGCCTTCCGGGTGCTGGCCGGGGTTCGCGGGGAGATCACCGGCGACTGGAACTACGACGTCTACTACAGCTACGGCCGGACGACCGACAACGAGAACCAGTTCGGCAACGTCTCGCGCAGCCGCTACAATTTCGCGCTTGCCGGCTGCCCGGCGGGCGCGCCGGCGGGCTGCACGCCGATCAACGTCTTCGGCGCCGGCAACATCAGCGAGGCTGCGGCGCGCTATGTGCGGGTCGACACCAAGAACACCAACACCATCACCGAGCAGGTGCTGAACGGCAGCGTCACCAACGGGAACGTCTTCGACCTCGGCCTCGGCGGTGGCCCGGCCGGTGTCGCGCTCGGTGCCGAGAAGCGCTGGGTGGAAGGCGAGTTCCGGCCCGACTTTGTGCTGGCCTCGGGCGACGTGGTCGGCTTCAACGCCGGCCAGCAGACCGTGGGCGGCTATGATGTGGCCGAGGTGTTCGGCGAGATCAATCTTCCGATCGCCGGCGACAGGCCCTTCTTCCACCGGCTCGAGGTGAATGGCGCGGTCCGCTATTCGGACTACTCGGGGGCGACGGGCGGCGTGTTCACCTGGGGTGCACAGGGCATCTGGGCGCCGATCCGTGACGTGAGCCTGCGCGGCAGCTACCAGCGGGCGATCCGCGCGCCGACGGTCAACAACCTGTTCCTCGGCCAGTCCGAGGGTTTCCCCGGGTTCTCGGACTATTGTCGGACCCCGGATGCGGCGACCAACGCCACGCTGCGCCAGTCGTGCATCAACACGGGCGTTCCTGCCGCCCTCGTTGGCACGCCCTTTGGCTCGGGCAACACGCAGATCCGCGCGATCTTCGGCGGCAACCCGAACACCACCGAGGAGACGGCCGACACCTGGACCGTCGGCGTGGTGCTCACCCCGACCTTCGCGCCGGGGCTCACCATCACGGTCGACTATTACGACATCGAGATCAAGGACGCGATTCTCGGTGGCGGCCCGGGTGTGACGAACACGCGGGATGCCTGCTATGGCACGCCGGCCAATGGGTACCAGCCGTTCGACACGAGCTTCTGCGCGCTGCTTCCCCGCAACCAGTTCACCTTCGACATCGATGGTGCGATCAACACGGTTGTGAACGCAGGCTTTGTGAAGACGCGGGGCGTCGACTTCGAGCTCTCCTATGGCGTGCCGGTGGGCTTTGGCCTGTTCGGCTCGGATGACAGCCGCCTGCAGTTCCGGGTGGCCGGCAACCACCTGCTGCAGTGGGACATCAACTCGATTGCGGCCATTCCCGACCTGCTGACCGAGTGCGCAGGGCTGTTCGGCCTCGACTGCGGCGCGAGCTATCCGAAGTGGAAGATCATCGGCGCCGTCGGCTGGTCGACCGGGCCCGCGCTCTTCAACCTGCGCGTGAACTACAAGAGCGGAATGAAGGATGACGGGGCGCTGGGCTTCACGCCGTGGAAGCCGCGGATCAAGGACTATGCGACGGCCGACTTCTCGGCGGCCTTCGACGTCGACCGCAACTTCAATATCTCGTTCGGCATCCTGAACCTGACGGACCGCAAGCCGCCGATCCTTGGCGACAACGACGAGCAGGCCAATACCTACCCGTCGGACTATGATGTGCTGGGACGGCGCCTGTTCATCCGGGCGGGCGTGCGGTTCTGAGCCGGACCGGCATTCAAGACCTCATTCAAGACCTCATTCAAGACCTCCAGGGCGGCAGGGCATCCTGCCGCCCTTTCTTTTTACCTCGGCGGCAGGGCATCCTGCCGCCGTTTCTTTTCACGGCGGCGGCAGGCGGCCGGAGGCCCTCCCTTGGGGCGTGGCGGGGCCTGGCACCACGTCGAAGGCGACCGTCATCCGTTCGCCCCTGGCAAAGGGCCGGGTGCCGTGCCAGAGCCAGGAGGGAAAGAGCGCAAGAAGCCCCGGCGCCGGGGCGATCCGGTCGAGCGGCGCGAGGCCGGTTGCAAGCTCGGCCGGCGGCTCGCCCAGGACGAGCTGGCCCTCTTCGCCGACGAGCTCGGGCAGGGCGAGGTAGCAGGCCGATGACAGCCAGCCCTCGGGATGGACATGGGCGACATGGAAGCCCGCTCCGGCGAGCCGCACGGACCATGAGCCGGTAAAGCGCCACGCCGCGCGCGCCGGTGCGCTGGCCGCCAGCGTGGGATGCCCCTCGAGGGGCGGCGGCAGCGCTGCCACATGGGCCGAGACGGCCTCGGCGACGGCGGCGACGAGGCGGCGGATGGGCGGGTCCGCGCGCCAGAACAGTGTGCCCTCGGTCTGCGTGCCGCCGCGCAGCGACTGGTCGAGCGGATGGCTGCGGCGCACGTGAAGCCCGCGCACATGGGCCGCAATCGCGGCAAGCTCGCTCGCGCCGAGGCCGAGCGGGCGGGCGCCCCAGAGGCCCTCGTGCCCGGCAAGCCAGCCGTGCCGCGGGTCTCCTTCGAGGCGCCAGGCGGTTTCGCTGAGCGCCCAGAGCCCCTGGTCGTGCGCGAGCGCCGGCGCTGCGCTGCGTGCAGTCTCGATCAGGGCGGCCGCGCGGGCAGGTTCGCCGAGCCGGATGGCAATCCGCGCTGCGGTGCGGACGGCGGCCTCGGTGGGTGGCAGCGCCTCGGCGCGATCGAGGAAGGCGCGCGCCTCCTCGGGCGCGCCGGCCCGCAGCGCGAACTCGGCCTCGGCCACCTCGAGGATGGCTGCCCCGGGCAGGTGGCGGCGCGCCTCGGCGACCCGCCTCCGCACGGCGTCGGCTGGAAGGGCTGCGCCCTCGAGCTGGATGAGGCCGAGCCAGAGGTCGAGCTCCTCGGGGTGGGCCCGCGCGGCCGCCTCGAGCCCGGCGAAGGCGCCCGGCCCCTCGCCCAGCTCGAAGCGCGCCTTGGCGAGCGCCTGCTGGCCTTCCGCCCAGAGCGGATCGTCGGCGACCGCGGCTTCGAGCGGCCCCAGCGCTGCGCTGTCGCCCGCGGCGATCCGGGCGGCGGTCTCGTGGAGGAGGAGCTCGCGATCCGCGGGTGCGGCGTCGCGCGCGGCGCGGAACCGCGCCACCTCATCGGGCAAGCCGAGCTCGGCGGACACGAGCGCGCGCGCGGCAAGCGCCCGGGGCGCGGCGGGGCTGAGCGCCAGCGCCCGGTCGAGCGCCTCGGCCGCCGCCTCGCGCTCGCCGAGATCGCGCAGCAGGCTGCCGAGCGCCGACCAGGCGCGCGCGAGCCCCGGGTTCAGCCGGACGGCGGTTTCGAGCGCGCGCCGCGCGGTTGCGGCGTCGCCCGCGCGGTGGGCGGCGATGCCGAGGTTGGCGTGCGCATCGGCAAAGCCCGGGTGGAGCGCGATGGCCCGGGCATAGGCTCGGCGCGCGCCTTCCCAGTCGCCCTCGCTGTCGAGAAAATTGCCGTGATTGTTGTGAAGGTTCGGGTCGTTGGGGGCGAGGGCGAGGGCGGCCTCGAACGCCGCGCGGGCGGCAGCGGCATTGCCGGCCCTCCGCTCGACAAGCGCCAGCAGGTGCCGCGCGGCCCCGCGCGCCGCGGGCGCGGCGGCTTCCACGGCTGCAATCCGGGCCCGCGCCTCGTCGAGCCGGCCGGCCTGCATCGCCTGGTGGGCGCGCTGCAGCGCGGCGGCCGGGTCGGTCACGCAACGATCAGCGACAGGGCGCCGTCGCCGTCGGTTGCATGGATGGTGGCGCCGTCGGGCACCTCGCCGGCGAGCAGCATCTCGGCCAGCGGATCGACGAGATGCTTCTGCACCGCGCGCTTGAGCGGGCGGGCGCCGTAGACGGGGTCGTAGCCGACGCGCGCGAGCCATTGCCGCGCACCCTCGCTGAGCTCGAGTCGCACCTTGCGATCTTCGAGCATGCGGGCGACGCGCGCGACCTGGAGGTCGACGATCGCGCCCATGTGCTCGGGCGCAAGGCGGTGGAAGAGGATGATCTCGTCGAGCCGGTTCAGGAACTCGGGCCGGAAGTGGGCGCGCACGGCCTCCATCACGGCAGGTTCCGCGGCCCTGACCGCTGCGCCATCGGGAAGCGCGGCGATGAACTGGCTGCCGATGTTGGAGGTGAGGATGATGATGGTGTTGGTGAAATCGACCGTGCGGCCCTGCCCGTCGGTCAGCCGCCCGTCGTCGAGCACCTGCAGGAGCACGTTGAACACGTCGGGGTGCGCCTTTTCCACCTCGTCGAACAGCACCACCTGGTAGGGCCGCCGGCGGACCGCCTCGGTGAGGACGCCGCCCTCGTCGTAGCCGACATAGCCGGGGGGCGCGCCGATGAGCCGGGCGACCGCATGTTTTTCCATGAACTCCGACATGTCGATGCGGACCATCGCGTCGGGGGAGTCGAACAGGAAATCGGCGAGCGCCTTGCTGAGTTCTGTCTTGCCCACGCCGGTGGGCCCGAGGAACAGGAAGGAGCCGAGCGGCCGGTTGGGATCCTGGAGGCCCGCGCGCGAGCGGCGCACCGCCTTGGAGACGGCCTCGACCGCATCCCTCTGGCCGATGACCCGCCGGCCGAGCTCCTCCTCCATGTGCAGCAGCTTCTCGCGCTCGCCCTCCATCATCTTTGCAACCGGGACGCCTGTCCAGCGGGAGACGACATGGGCGATGTCCTCGGCGGTCACCTCCTCGCGCACCATGGCGGTTTCGCTTGCCGCCTCGGCTTCGGCGAGCTTCTTCTCGAGGTCGGGGATGACCGAATAGGTCAGCTCGCCGGCCTTTGCATAGTCGCCCGCGCGCTGCGCCTGCTCGACTTCAAGCCGGGCCTGGTCGAGGGCCTCCCTGAGGCGGGTGGCGCTGGCGAGCTTTTCCTTCTCGGCGGCCCAGCGGGCGGTCAGCTCCGCCGATTCCGCCTCGAGACGCGCGAGCTCCTCCTCGAGCGCTGCGAGCCGGTCTTTCGAGGCCTGGTCGGTCTCCTTCTTCAGCGCCTCGCGCTCGATCTTGAGCTGGATGACCCGCCGGTCGAGGGCCTCGATCTCCTCGGGCTTGGATTCGACCTCCATCCGGAGCCGCGAGGCGGCCTCGTCCATCAGGTCGATCGCCTTGTCGGGAAGGAACCGGTCGGCGATGTAGCGGTTGGAGAGGGTGGCGGCGGCGACGAGGGCGGAGTCGGTGATCCGCACGCCGTGGTGCAGCTCGTACTTCTCCTTGAGGCCGCGCAGGATCGAGATGGTGTCCTCGACCGTCGGCTCGCCGACATAGACGGGCTGGAAGCGCCGCTCGAGCGCTGCATCCTTTTCCACATGCTTGCGATACTCATCGAGCGTGGTGGCGCCGATGACGTGCAGCTCGCCGCGCGCAAGCGCGGGCTTGAGCAGGTTGGAGGCGTCCATTGCGCCCTCCGACTTGCCGGCGCCCACGAGGGTGTGCATCTCGTCGATGAACAGGATGATCTGCCCTTCGGCGGCCTTCACCTCGTCGATCACCGCCTTCAGCCGCTCCTCGAACTCGCCGCGATACTTGGCGCCGGCAACCAGCGCGCCCATGTCGAGGAGATAGACGGTCTTGTCCTTCAGGCCCTCGGGGACGTCGCCGTTGGCGATCCGCAGCGCGAGACCCTCGACGATTGCGGTCTTGCCCACGCCCGGCTCGCCGATCAGGACCGGGTTGTTCTTGGTGCGCCGCGCGAGCACCTGGATGGCGCGGCGGATCTCCTCGTCGCGGCCGATGACGGGATCGAGCTTGCCGGCGCGGGCGGCCTCGGTGAGGTTGCGGCCATATTTGTTGAGCGCGTCGTAGCTGTCTTCCGCGGAGGCCGAGTGGGCCGTGCGGCCCTTGCGCATCCGTTCGATCGCGCTGTTGAGCGCCTGCGGGGTGGCGCCGGCGGCCTTGAGCGCCTTGCCGCCTTCGGAATCGGGCGCCAGCGCCATGGCAAGCAGCAGCTTTTCCACGGTGACGAAGCTGTCGCCGGCCCGGGTTGCGACCTGTTCCGCCTGGTCGAGCACGCGCACCCCCTCGCTGTCCCAGCTGAGCTGCGCGCCGCCGCCGGAGACCTGGGGCAGCCGCGCGAGCGCCGTCTCGGTTGCGGCATGGGCGGCACGCGCATCGCCGCCGGCGGCCGCGATGAGGCCCGAGGCCAGGCCCTGCTCGTCGTCGAGCAGGGTCTGGAGGAGGTGCGCGGAGGTGACACGCTGGTGGCTGCGGCGCAGGGCGAGCGTCTGCGCGTTCTGCAGGAAGCCCTTCGCGCGGTCGGTGAATTTCTCGATGTTCATGGGCGTGCCCCCGTCAGGATAGGGATTGGCTTTTGCCGCCATATGGTGTTGCCGAAATGCAACACAAGGGGCGCGCGTGGCTGGTCATTGGGGCCGGCCATGGGAGCCGGTCACGGAGGCCTGTCAACGCACCGGGCCTGGCATGGTGTGGCTGGCGAGGCGGCCGAACAGCCAGCCGCCTGCCGCGCCCCCGAGGCTGATGGCGACAAAGCCGGCCGCGGTGCGTGCGCCTGCAAGCGGGGTGAAGCCGAAGGCGACCTCCATGAGCCAGAGCGCGGCGGCAAGTGCGGCCCAGCCGGCCAGCGGCCAGGCGATGGCTGCAAGCCGCGGCACCGCGCGCAGGATGAGCCCGGCGACGAGGAAGCCGAGAAGGAGGGCCACGAGGATGACCGCGCCGAGGGCCGGGGCGAGACCCCCGAGGTCGCGGCCCATGGTGGCAAGCGCGGTGCCGGGCGGGATTCGCGCGCCCACCTCGCGCAGCGCCTGCTGCACGAACAACGAGTGCGCCGCGCTTGCAATGACGAGGGCAAGGGCGGCCGCTGCCAGCAGCGCTCCGGAACGGCGCAGCCATGCGCCCCATCGATTCACGGCCCTTCTCCTTTCTGGCCACGCCCTTTACGAAGCGGGACCCCCACCCGGCAAGGCGGCTTGGCGCGGGCGCGTTGGGGGGAAGGAGGCGGTGGGGCATGAGGAGGCAGGCCCGGCCGGGCGGCAGGGCCCGGGCGTGTGGGGGGGAAGGCGATTGATGTCGGCAATCTGCAGATCGAGCCGGGCAGGGCCCGGGCGTGTGGGGGGAAGGAGGCGATGGGGCATGAGGCGGCAGGCCCTGCCGGGCGGCAGGGCGCCGATGGCTGCAATCCTCGGGCTGCTCGCGGCTTTGGCGCCTGCGGTGCCGGCTGCGGCGAACCCCTTGCCCGCGCCGCGGCTTGCGGTCGAGGTGGTGGCGCGCGGGCTCGCGCACCCGTGGAGCCTTGCCTTCCTGCCCGACGGGGGCGTGCTGGTCACCGAGCGGCCCGGGCGGCTGAAGCTCCTCAAGGATGGCAGGCTGCGGGAGATTTCCGGGGTGCCGCCGGTGCTGGCGCAGGGCCAGGGAGGGCTCTTCGACGTGGCCCTGCACCCGGACTTCGCCGTCAATCGGCTGGTCTACCTGGCCTATGCCGCGGGCGACGTGCGCGCCAACGGCACGCGGGTGGCCCAGGCGCGGCTGGAGGGCGAGCGGCTGGTGGATCTCCGCATCATCTGGAGTGCGGTTCCGGCCAAGCGCGGCAGCGTGCACTTCGGTGGCCGCATGGCCTTTCTGCCCGACGGCAGCCTGCTGGTGACAACGGGCGACGGGTTCGACCGGCGGGAGGATGCGCAGCGGCTTTCGAGCCCGCTCGGCAAGATCATGCGGCTGGCCGACAATGGCGCGGCACCCGCCGACAATCCGTTTGCCGACCGCGCGCGCGCCCTGCCGACCATCTGGTCGCTGGGCCACCGCAATCCGCAGGGGCTTGCCTTCGATCCCGTCCGCCGCGCGGTGTTCGCGCATGAGCATGGGCCGCGCGGCGGCGACGAGGTGAACCGGATCGAGGCCGGTGGCAATTTCGGCTGGCCTGTCGCCACCCACGGCCGCGACTATTCGGGGGCCACCGTCTCGCCCTTTTCGTCCTATCCCGGCATGATCGATCCGCTGCACGTGTGGACCCCCTCGATCGCGCCGTCGGGGCTTGCGGTCTACCGCGGGGCGATGTTCCCGGAATGGAACGGCGACCTGCTGGTGGGCGGGCTCGTGAGCCGCGACGTGCGGCGGCTGCGCCTGACGGCCGACGGGCGCCGGATCGTGGCGGAGGAATCGCTGCTGCGCGGGCGGCGGCAGCGGATCCGCGAGGTGCGCGTGGCGCCCGACGGCGCGGTGTGGCTGACGGTCGATTCGCCGCGCGGCGAGGTGCTGCGGGTCAGCCGCGCGCCCGGGGGATGAAGGGCTCCGCCTCGGCCGCCTCGGCCGCGGTGCGCTCGAGCAGCCGGAACCCTTCCGGGCTCGAAACCAAAAGGCGCAGGAAGTGGCGCAGCTGGGTGAGCCGGGCTGCGGGATGCCGCATGCCCTTGAGGGCCGCGGCCTGAAGCGCGATGCCTTCGGCGAGGAAGCGGACGACGTCGCGCGCGAGCCCGAAATCGGGCGCGTTGGTCATTCCCTCGGGGAGCAGGCGCTGGCTGAGCGCGGCGCGGGCGTCGTCGTAGGCCGCCATGGCCGGGCGCATGGCGTCGGAGAGGTCGGGGTTGGTGCGCGCGGCGAGCGCGAGCTCGGCATAGGCGAGAAACTCGGCGCTCGAGAGCTCGTCGATCACGGCGTCGACCACCCGGACCCTGAAGTTGGCGTCCTTGGGCAGGCTGCGCAGCGTGGCTTCGAAATAGGCGGTGCGACGGTGTACGATGTGGCGCACGATGGCCACGATCAGCTCGTGCCGGTTGGGGAAATGGTAGAGCATGGCCGCCCGGGTGATCCCGGCCCGCCGGGCGACCGTGACGGTGGACAGGCCCTTGTAGCCCTCGTCGACGAGGCAGGCGATGCCGGCATCGAGGATGCGTCGGCGCGTGGCCCGGCTGCGTGCGAGCTCGCCTTCGGCAATGGCGCAGGGATCGGGAACCTGGTCGGAAAACGGGATGTCGGACAACATGATGGATTTCGACCCTCCGAATGTCAGCATGGTGTGTCTGGCCCGGTCCTGTCAACTTGGGGAGGATAGCGGCCATCGCCGCGCGATGCGCGCGCTACAGGGGCTCAGGTGATGGCGACCTGCGTGGCCCGGCCGAGGCCTGCGACCGCGCGCTTCATCCCCTTCGAGTTGAAGGGCATGGCCACGTGCCCGTTCGAATCGATGGCAATGAGGCCGCCATCGCCGCCCAGGGCCGCGACGCGGGCGAGCAGCGCGTGCGCGGCGGTCTCGAGCGTTGCGCCTCCGTAGCGCATGTGGGCGGCCACATCGCCTGCGCCGCCGGCAAGGATGAACGCCTCGCCCACTCCGGTGCAGGAGATCGCCACCTGCCTATCCGCCCAGGTGCCGATGCCGGGGATGGGCGTGTCGCCCACGCGGCCGGCAAGCTTGCCGAAGGTGCCGCCGGTCGAGGTGGCGGCTGCGAGCCGGCCGTTGGCATCGCGGGCGACGGCGCCGACCGTTCCGTGCGCCTGCGGCTCGAGCAGGTCCTCGGGGGCCACGCCGACGGCCAGCCGGAACCAGCCCGCATCCTGCGGCAGGGGCGCAAGGCCGGCGGCGCGCGCAAACTGCGTGGCGCCCGCGCCGGCCAGCAGCACGTGCGGGGTCTCTTCGAGCACGGCGCGCGCGGCTGAAACCGGGCTCAGGACATTCTGGATGGCCGCAACCGCCCCCGCGCGCCCGGTGGCGCCGCACATCAGGCTGGCATCGAACTCGTGCGCGCCCTCGCGGTTGGGCCCGGAGCCGCGGCCGGCGACATAGAGCCCCGACTGCTCCATGTCGAAGACGGCCTCGCACACGGCATCGAGCGCGCCGAGGCCTGCAATGAGCCGCGCCTTCATCCGCCTGGCGAGATCATGAAGGTGCGCCTCGACCTCGGCGTAGTTCCGCGCCGGGTTGACGCCGGCCCCGCCGTGCAGGGCGATGACGGGCCCGGCGCTCACCGGCGCAGCTCCTGCACGCGCACGCGCACCGGGCGGATCGCGAACTCGACCCCCGAGACCGTATATCGCCTGCGGCCGTCCGGGTCCTGGCCCATCCAGCCGCGGCTGCCTTCGTTCTGGGTGAAGCGGAACAGCACGCCCTCGGTGCCGGAGAGGGTGAGACGCTCGAGCCGGCGGGTGCCACGATTGTCGAGCAGGTCGTTGCCGAGCACATCCTCGACTGTCTGCCCCGGCAGCGCCATGCCGCCGCCATCGGAGACCTGGTGGTTCCAGTATTCCCGGCCCTCGAGCGGGCGCTTGAACGGCGCCGGGGTGATCGCCTGCGTGTCGAGGGCCAGCTGGTCGCCGCTGTTGGCAAAGCCGATGACGACCCTGTCGGCGTGCAGCCGGCCGCGCACGTCGCTGACGCTTGCCTGCCCGGTGTTGATAAGTGTGACGGAGCCGGCGCCGACGGCGCGGCCGGTGCCGCGGGCCAGATCGACGATGAGCGCCGTATCCTCGTCGATGCCGAAGCCGCGGGTGAAATGGTCGCGCACGCCCGGAGCCAGAAGCGCGCGGGTGAGGCGCCCGAGACGGGCGCGGCGGTCGAAATGCTGGTCGACGATGCCGTGTGGGAAGAAGCCGAGGCCGGGCGCGAGCGCCATCTGCCCGCCGTCGCGGCCCGTCGTGCCGATGTCGTCGCGCAGCACGGGGGCCAGCATGGCGACGAGGCTGTCGCCGCGGGTGATCATGACCGGGCTCATCATTGCAGCACCGGCGCTGGTGCCGCCGATGACCGCGCCGTCGGCAAGGCGCTGGCGCATGGCGGCGAGCATCGGCGTGTCGCGGCCATCCCGCTCGAGGAGCGTGCCCGTGATGCGGGACTGGTCGCCGCCCGTGAACCAGATCGCGCCTGCGCGCGCGACCTTTGCGATTTCCTCCGGCGCGTGGGCATTGGCGGCCCATTGCCGCTCGTCGACCTCGGGTGTGTCGGGATCGTCCTCGCGGGCGAGGTGCAGCACCTCGATCTCCTCTGGCCGCGCGCCATGGGCGACGAGCGTGGCCGCCGCTGCGCGTGCGGCGCGCACCGGGCTGCCCGAGGCGACGGGCACGACGAGGATGGTGCGCGAGTCCGCCGGCCGTGCGGCGAGGAAGCCTTGCCAGATGGCGGCATTTTCCGCCGCGACGGCGCCGCCGGCAATCACCAGCGTGCCGGCGGCGAGCGCCGGCGGGGCGGGCAGGGCGAGCAGCAGGGCGAGGCAGGCAAGAAGAGGGCGGCGCATGGGGCAGTCCCTTTCCGGTTCATGAGAGGCCGATCGCGTGTGCAACGAGCACGGTGGCAAGGGCGAGCGCGAGGAGCAGGCCGGCGGGCTTCCAGGCGAAGCGCAGCCACAGGCCGAGTTCGACCCGCGCGGCGGCAAGGCAGCCGAGCAGCACGGCGGAGGTGGGAACGACGAGGTTGGTGAGCCCGTCGCCGAGCTGGAAGGCGAGGACGGCCACCTGGCGGGTGACCCCGGCGAGATCGGCAAGCGGCGCCATGATCGGCATGGTGACGGCCGCCTGGCCGGAGCCGGACGGGACGAGCAGGTTGATCGCCGACTGGACGAGGAGCATGCCGCCTGCCGTCAGCCAATCCGGGAGGCCCGAGACGAGGCCGGAGAGCAGGGCGAGCAGGCTGTTGAGCAGACTGGGCGCGGCCGGATCCTCGCCGCCGAGCATCAGGAGGATGCCCTTGATGATGCCAACGAGGAGCACGACGGGCGCCATCTGCGCGGCGCCCTCGCGGAAGGCGGTGCCGAGCGCGGCCGCGGGCACCCGGCCGGCCGCGGCTGCAACGACGGCGACCGCAAGGCCGAGGGCAAGGAACTGCGCGCTCAGTTCGGAGAGATACCAGCCCATGGCGACCACGCCCCAGCCGACCCAGGCGATGGCGGCCATGACGAGCGTGAGGATCAGCCAGTCTGCCGGCGCGAGCGGGCCGGCGGCAGCGCCGGTGACCGGCGCCTCGTGGGCGGCGAGCCGGCGGTCGGCATCGAAGGCCGGCGAGCGCTCGGGCCGGAGGCGCACGGCGCGGGCGTAGCGCCACACCCAGGCTGCCGCGAGCGTCGTGAAGCCGGCCCACATGGCGAGCCGGAAGCCGAGACCGGACAGGGGCGGAAGGCCCGCGATTCCCTGCGCGACGATGACGTTGAACGGGTTCATCCAGGAGGTTGCAAACCCGATGTTGGTGGCGGCGAAGCAGACGAGGAGGCCGGTGAGGGAATCATAGCCCGCGCGGCGCAGCGCCGGCACGAGGATGAGGCTCAAGGCGATGGCTTCCTCCGACATGCCGAAGACCGCGCCGGCAAGCGAGAAGGCGACGAACAGGGCGACGACCAGCCCGTCGCTTGCACCGCCCGCCCGGCGCAGGCTGGCAACGAGCGCGCGGTCGATGCTGCCGGTGCGCATGATGATGCCGAAGGTGCCGCCGACGATGAGCAGGAAGGCGGCAAGGCCGATGGCGGCCGAGGAGCGGGTGCCGGAGACCAGCCCCTCGAAGGGGATGTCGAGAAGGCCCACCCGCGCGCCGGCACCGAACAGCGGTGCCGGATCGGGAGCGCCGGTGCCGGTGAAGCTTCCGGGCACGAGGCGCGGCGGGTCTCCGGCAACGGCGAACTGGCCGGGCGCGAAGAGGAAGGTGGACCCCCAGGCGACAAGCGCGAGGACGAGGAAGATGACCAGCGTGTCGGGCACCGCCAAGCGCGGTCTTGCGGGGCCCTCGGCCGGGGGTGGCGCGGAGTCGGTCATGGGGAACCGGTCATCACATGCGGGGCTCGTGCCGCCCCGCCGGCAGGGTGGCAGCTGCCGGCGGGCGGTCAAGGGGGCGGGGCGTTCCGGTCAGAAGCGCCAGGTGATCCGCGCGGTGACGAATCGGCCGATGAGATCGTGGTTGTAGAGATCCACATTGGCCGACGAGCCGAGCACGCGCGGTGGCTTGCGGTCGAACAGGTTGCGGATGTTGAGGCTGACGAAGCTGTCGCGGGTGATGTCGTAGCTGAGATTCCAGTCGAAGGTGAGATAGTCGTCGACCTTGACCACCGCATCGCGGGGCAGGCCCACGGCATCGAGCACGCGCGGGTCGGGATCGTCGAGATAGCCCGACTTGTAGCCCATGCGGATCGAGGAGGCGAAGCGGTCCTTCGACCAGCGCAGGCGGGTGGAGGCGATGAACCTTGGGTAGCGGAAGTCGCCGGCGAGCCGCTCGACCTCGGAGGCCGGGGAGGCCTGGCGGTTGAAGCGGAAGTACCAGGTGGCGTCGGCGAGCAGCGTGAAGCGGCCCGCTGGAGTTTCCGGGAGGTACCAGGTGGCGGAGAAGTCCATGCCTTCGGCGAGCTGGAAGCCGAGGTTCTGCAGCGGGAAGTTGGCCCCGACCACGAAGCCGTTTTCGACCTCGACGCCCGCCACGCCCGAGGGAAGCTCGCCGCGCCGGAAGACCGGGAACTCGCCGGCGAGCGCGCGGCGGATGAAATCATCCTCGTCGATGCCGACCAGATCCTTGTGGCGGATGTTCCAGTAGTCGGCGCGGAACTCGAAATCCCGGTTGGGTTGCAGCACGCCGCCGAAGCTGAGGCTGCGCGAGGTTTCGGCGGCGAGATCCGGGTTGCCGATCTCCTCGGTGAAGAAGGACTGGCCGGTTGCCGCCGGGTTGCCGCCGCAGGCCTCCGGCGTGCGGCGGCAGGAGACGCGGAAGGAGGAGAGCAGCGGCCCGGCGCCCGACTGGGCGAGCGAGGGGGCGCGGAAGGCGGTTGACCAGCTGCCGCGCAGGATCAGCCAGTCGCGCGGCTGCCAGCGGGCGGCAACCTTCGGATTGAAGTCGGATCCGAAGTCGTCATAATTGTCGAACCGGCCCGCGAGCTGGAGATCAAGGCCGGTGGCAAGCGGCACGTAGAGCTCGGCGAAGGCCGAGATCTGGGTGCGCTCGTAGCGGGCCGAGGTGGAGGAGAAGCCGAGGATCGGCTCCGGGGTCACCTCGTCGGCCACCGCTTCGCCCGAGGGGCGGTCGTTCAGCCGCTCGTTGCGCCATTCCGCGCCGATGGCCGCCTTGACGGTGCCGGCCGGCAGCTCGAACAGGTCGCCGCTGGCGCTGGTGTCGAGGCTTGCCATGCGGCTGCGGCCGCGCCGCTCGGCGGTCGTCTCGATGAGCTCGCGCACGCCCGGCGCCTGCTCCACCTGCCCGCCGAAAGGGTTGTACCACAGCGTGGTCTTGCCGATCGCCTCGCAGGTGTTGCCGACATAGGTTGCGTTGTTGCGCGGCACCTGCCGGGTGCGCCAGCGGGTGACGCGCGTGCCGTCGGTGCAGATGTTGCCGAGGTTGAGGTCGAAGAAGAGGTTGGTGCGCACGAGGCCGGACAGGCCGCGCTGCACGCGGTCGTTGCCGCCGAGCGTGAAGGCGGTCTCGCCCTGCCAGCTGCCGCCGATGGCATATTCGAGCCCGGTGACGAGGCGGAAGCTGTCGGAGCGGACCTCGATCGCGCGCGGATCGGGATATTTGCCCCACATGAAGATGGGGAATTCGAAGAAGCAGGAGAAGCGGCGGCACCCGCCCTCGGCCGCCATGTCGTCCTTCAGCGCCTGGGGAAAGAGCGGGTTTTCCGGATCGATGGGCGTGCGCGAGAAATTGGCCGGCGAGGAGACGCCGCGGCTCTTGGTGGTGGAGCCGATCACCTCGGTGAACCAGGCGACGGTATCCGAGATCCGGTAGCGGTGGGTGAGCATGCCCGAGAAGCTCTCCAGCCGGTCCTGCGAGGAGACGAAGGCGTTGGTGTTGACCTCGCAATATTCCCCGAGCGCGCCGGTGCCGAACTCCTCGGGCGGGCAGCCGCCGTTGCCGGGGCCTTCCGTCTGGTCGAGCTCCATGAAGAAGAGATCGTTGAAGCTTGGGAAGAAGCCCTGCTGCGAGGGGCGGAAGGCGCGCGCCGAGGCCGCGCGGTCGCGCAGGAAGAAGGGGTTGCGGCGGAAATAGTCGGCGACGACGAGGATCTGGTGATCGCCGGTCTGGATGCCGGCGACGCCCGAGACCGCAAGGCGGCCCTCGTCGGTGGACGCGGTGGAGTTGCCGTAGGAGGTGGTGAGCTCGAGGCCCTCGAAATCCCGGCGCAGCACATAGTTGATGACGCCCGCGACGGCATCGGCGCCGTAGAGTGCCGAGGCGCCGTTGGGCAGCACCTCGACCCGCTCGATGGCCGAGACCGGGATGGCCGAGACGTCGATGAAGCTTTCCTGCCC
This sequence comes from uncultured Sphingomonadaceae bacterium, assembly GCA_937995515.1. Lineage (GTDB taxonomy): Bacteria > Pseudomonadota > Alphaproteobacteria > Sphingomonadales > Sphingomonadaceae > Thermaurantiacus. Next base: position 34,678 of record CALKJZ010000016.1, read on the forward strand.
GCGTGCGAAGGCGGCAACCGAGGCTCGGCGGCTGTTGATGAGGGTGAGGGTGGACGAGGCGCCGAGCCCGCGCAGCGAGACGGCCGATGCGCCGACCGGTGTGTCGGACGAAAGCGCGCCGGCGGTGGCGGTGGAGAAGGTGCCCTCCCCGCCGGTTGTCGCGGGCAGCTGCTGCAGCAGGTCGATGACGGTGGTGGCGCCGGATTCGACGATGGCCTTGCGGTCGATGGCGATCGCCTGCGTGGCGCCAGAGAGATCGACGCCGCGGATGCGCGTGCCGATGATCTTTATCTCGGGGGCCTGGTCGGCCGGGTCGGCAGCCGCGGGGGGCTGGGGCGCGGGCGCGGCTTCCTGCGCCGCTGCTGGCGCGGCGATGGCAAGGGCGAGCGCAAGGCCGAGCGGACGGCGCAGCAGGGCGGATGGGGCAGTGGCGGGGCGGACGGGCATTGGGGCTTTCCTGATGACGGGTGGGGCCGCCTGCAGGGTGCAGGCGGCAACGGGAGGCGGACGGCAGACGGGCCGCCAGCTACTCGTTGAACCAGTCGGTCAGGTGATATTGCACGGAGCGGCGCACCAGCACCTGGTGGCGGGCAAGGGCGGCAGGCCGGCCTTGCGGACGCAGGACAAGGACGAGGTGGGGCACGCCGTGCACGACTTGCGATGCTAGCCCTGCGGGCCCGGGCATGCAAGGGGCTGATGGGAGCCATGCGGGGCGGCACCGGGCCCTTCAGCCGAACAGGCCCTGGACGTGCCAGCCGAAATCGCCGCTGTCTGGATCCTCCCCGTCTCCGGAGCGGTAGAGCCACAGGCGCGTGCCGTCTTCCAGCTCGACGGTGAAATAGTCGCGCACGGCGTTCGGATCGGCGCCGGCTTCCCACCAGGCGGCGTGCATCCGTTCCGGGCCGTCGGCCGCGCGCACCCGGTGGCGCCGGCCGCGCCAGCGGAAGGCTGCCGGCGGCCTGTCGGGCAGCATGGCGATGGCCTCGATGCGCTCGGGCGGATCGAGCAGGCGGGTGGGCCGGGGCAGGTGGCGCGGCCAGCTGCCTGCCGCCGGATGGCCGGGCGGCGCATGCGCGACGGTGGCCTCGGGAAAGGCGCCGGGCCTTGGGGCAACGCGGAAGACGGCGCCCGGGCCCAGTCGCGCCGAGAGCCGGTCTGCGACCTCGGCAAGCGTTGCGGGATCGGGCCCGGTGCCCAGCTGGCGCGGGGCGAGCGGCGCGGCGCGTGGGCAGGCAAGCACCGCCATTTCGATTCCGAAGCCCGGGTCCACGTCCTCGACGAGCAGGTGGAGCAGGCGGGCGATGTGGGCCGGCTCGCGCGTGGGGGCGGCGGTGCCGGCGCGCAGGGCGGCGATGGTGCCGTCGATGCGGTGGAAGAGGAGATCGAGCGCGCGCGCGCCCTCGCCCCGCCGTTCGAGCAGGCGCGCGAGCTGTGGCGCCAGCCGGTCGATGAGGCCGTGCAGCGCTGCGGCATGGGCGACCGGCTCGGCGAGCATGATGGCGGCTGCGCGTGCGGTTTCGTGCGGCAGATGGTCGAGCGGCTCGCCGGCCTGCCCGAGCGCCTGGTCGAGGCGGCGCAGCAGGGCAAGGCCGAAGCGACGGCCGAGTGCGGCGCGCGGCAGGGCGAGGAGATCGCCGATGGAGGCGATGCCGAGGCGCGCGAGGGCCTGGGCTTCGCCGGCCTGCAGCCGGAGTGCGGCAACGGGCAGCGGCGCGATCGCCTCGGCGGTGGTGTGCGGGGGGGCGATGGTGCAGGCGCCGGGGGCGAAGCGGGCCAGCGCGTGGGCGGCGCCGGCGGTTTCGGCAAGGCCGGCGCGGGCGGTGATGCCGCTTGCGGCGAGCCGGGCGAGGAGGCGCTGGAGCAGGCGCTGTTCGCCGCCGAAGAGGTGCGAGGCGCCTGCGGATTCGAGCCACAGGCCATCTGGCGGGTCGAGCGCGACGAGCGGGCTGATTCGTGCCTGCATCCAGCGGGCGAGGCGCGTGAGCGCGGCGCGGTCGGCCTCGGGCTCGGCCTCGGCGACCTGCAGGCCTGGCACGCGCGCGCAGGCCGCGGCCAGGGGCTCGCCCGGGCGGATGCCGAGGGCTGCTGCGGCCGCGGAGCAGGCGGCGACCTCGCGGCGGCTGCCGCGGCGCGTGCCGAGCACCAGCGGCTCAGGCAGCGGCGGTTCGTTCGCCTGCGCGCGCGCCCGCGCCAGCCGCTCCACCGGCCAGAGCGGGAACCAGAGGGAGATGGTTCGGGGCATGGGGTTCGGGCCCTGGGGGAAGGCAGAGGGTGAGCGGGAGGTGCATGGCCGCGGGCCCGCGCGCGCGCGCCAGCGTGAGGGCAAGCTGGCGGGGGCCGAGCCCGCTGCCGCCGGGGCCTGGGAAGAGCGCGCGGACCTCGGCCGGCGGCGCCGGCGCGGGTGCGACCTGCCAGCAGGTGGCGGCAAGGGTGGGAAGGCGCGTCGGCGGGGCTTCGCGGTGGAGGATGAGGGCGAGCGTGCCGGCGCGGCTGGCGCGCAGCTGCAGGCGGCGGCTGGCAGCGACGAGCCAGGGCCCCGGGCGCAGGATTTCGCCGACCACGGCGGCAACCGATTCCATCGCCTCTTCCATGGCGGCGAGCGTTTCCTGATCGGTTCGGGTGCGCGCCAGCAGCAGGCGCCCGGGGGCGAGCCCGGCCAGCGCCAAGCCTGGCGGGAAGATGTCGAGCCGGCGGCTGGCCCACAGCGTTTCGCCGCCGGCGGCTGCGGCGAGGCGGGCGGCGAAGGCGGCAGCCGGGCCATGGGCGTGCGGCGTGGCCGCGGGCAGGATTTCGTGCAGGGCGTGGGCGGCAAGCCCCCCGCCCAGCAGCCGGTCGAAGCCGGGATGGCCGGTTGCGATGCGCGGGCCATCGCCTGCGGGTGCGGTGGTGGCAAGGCTGTGGCGGAGCGCTTCCAGCGCGGCGCGGCGATCGGGCCGGCCGGCCGGCGGGCGGGGCGGGGACGGCTGGTGGCTGTGCGGGCGACTCGGGGTGGGAGCTGGCTCCATGTTCATGTTTTGTTCTTAATCGGGGAGGCCGAGTCAAGGCGCGGCGCGGCGCATCAGGTCATGGCCGCGAAGCGTTCGACCTTCTCGGTTGGCCCGGAGACGATGAGGAGATCCGACATGTAGACCACGGTTTCGGGTGTCGCGTAGGTGAAATCCTGGCCTGGCCGCTTGATGCCCACGATGGTGATGCCGTGCTGCTTGCGCACGTCGGTTTCGGCCAGCGACTTGCCGGCCATGTAGGCGGGCGTGCGGGTCTTCACGATGGCAAAGCCGTCGTCGAACTCGATGAAGTCGATCATCTTGCCGGTGACGAGGTGTGCGACTCGTTCACCCATTGCGGCCTCGGGGTAGACGACCTCGTCGGCGCCGATCCGCTTCAGGATGTGGCCGTGATTGGCCGACACCGCCTTGGCCCAGATCTTGGGCACCTTGAGCTCGGTGAGCGCGAGCACGGTGAGCAGGCTCGCCTCGATGTCCGAGCCGATGCCCACGACCACTTGCGGAATCTCGTGCAGGCCGAGGCGCTTGAGCGCCGTGGCGTTGGTGCTGTCGGCCTGGATGACGTGGGTGAGCTCTTCCGACCAGAGCTGCACCGTCTCCATGTCCTGGTCGATTGCGAGCACTTCGTGGCCCATGCGGATGAGCGAACGGGCGGTTGCGCCGCCGAAGCGGCCAAGGCCGATGACGGCCACGGGATCTCCTCTGTGCTTGTCAGCCAACGATCGGGCGCTCCTCGGGATAGCGGATGGGACTGGACCGGACGCGCAGCGCGAAGGCGGCGGCGACGGTGATGCTGCCCACGCGTCCGGTGAACATCAAGAGCACGAGCAGCAGCTGGCCGGCCGGCGGGATCTCGGCGGTCACCCCTGTCGAGAGGCCGACGGTGGCAAAGGCGGAGATCGTCTCGAACAGCGCATCGCGCATCGGCAGGCCCGAGATGGAGACGAGGAGTGCGCACGAGAGGCCGACGATGCCGACTGCAAGGAGCACGATGGCGAGCGCTTGGCGCTGGGTGTCGGGGCAGATGCGCCGCCCGAAGGCGTTGGTATCGGCCGCGCCCCGGATCTCGGCCCAGACGACGAAGCCGAGGAGCAGGAAGGTGGTGACCTTGATGCCGCCTGCGGTTCCCGCGCTGCCGCCCCCGATCAGCATGAGCGCATAGGTAACGAGGATGGTATCGTCGTTCATCGCGCCGGTCTCGTGCACGCTGAAGCCGCCTGAACGGGTCATCACCGAGTGGAAGGCGGCGCCGAGCAGCTTCAGCGGCACCGGGTCGGGGCCGAGCGTTTGCGGGTTTGCCCATTCGGCCGCGAGCGTGACGACGAAGCCCGCCACCAGCAGCAGCCCCGTGCCGAGCAGGGTGAGCTTGGTGTGGATCGACCAGGCGGCAGGGCGCCGCCAGCAGGTGCGCAGCTCGTGCACCACGGGAAAGCCGATGCCGCCGACGATGACTCCAAGCATCAGCGGCAGGAGCACGAATCCGTCGCTGCGGAAGCGGGCGATGCCATCCGGGTAGACGGACATCCCGCCGTTGTTGAATGCCGAGACGGCATGGAACAGGCCGTGCCACAACGCCTCGCCCCAGGGCTCGCCATGATCGAAGTGGAAGACGAGCGTGAACCAGAGGGCGAGCGCTGCCTCGACGGCGAGGGTCATGACGAGGATGAGCCGGACCACCGCCGAGACGTCGCCGAGCTGCAGGCTGCGCAGTTCCGCCTGGGCGGCCATGCGCCGCGCAAGGCTCGTGCGCCGGGAAATGAGCATGCCGAGGAGGGTGGCGCCCGACATGATGCCAAGCCCGCCCAGCTGGATGAGCAGCAGGATGACGACCTGCCCGAAGGGCGACCAGTAGCTTCCGGTATCGACGACGGTGAGCCCGGTGATGCAGATCGCCGTGGTGGCGGTGAACAGGGCGACCATGAACGGCGCGCCCTCGATGGTGGGGCCGGCGCGGGCCAGCGGCAGCGACAGGAGCAGCGTGCCCGCGCCAATGGCGGCAAGGAAGGCCAGCGGCACCAGCCGCTCCGGGTTGGTGATCGGCGTGCGGTCCAAGCCCCTGGTTCCTTCGTATGGCCCATAGGCGCATCGGGCGGCATCGCCTAGAGGGGAGGCGGTGCGGCCTTGCGCGAGGGAGGATCGGGATGGGGGCCGGGCGGTTCGAGGGGCAGGTGGCGGTGGTGACGGGTGCGGCCTCGGGCATTGGGGAGGCGACCGCGCGGCTGCTGGCTGCGGGCGGCGCGCGGGTGGTTGTGGCCGATGTGGCGGACGCGGGCGCTGCGGTGGCACGCGAGGTGGGGGGGCGGTTCCGGCAGACGGACGTGGCCGTGCGCGAGGAGGTGGAGGCGCTGGTCGCCGGCACGCTCGCCGGCGAGGGACGGCTGGACATTCTGGTGAACAATGCCGGAATCGGCGCGCTTGCGGCCGTGCCCGACCTGGCGCCAGAGCTGTGGCGGCAGGTGATGGCGGTCGATCTCGATGCCGTCTTCTGGGCATGCCGGGTGGCAATCCCGGCCATGCGCGAAGCCGGCGGCGGCGCGATCGTGAATGTCGCCTCGATTTCAGGGCTGGCGGCCGACCGGGGTTTTGCCGCCTACAATGCCGCCAAAGCCGGCCTCATCAACCTCACCCGCGCGATGGCCATCGACCATGCGCGCGACGGCATCCGGGTGAACGCCGTCTGCCCGGGCCTTGTGGAGACGCCGCTGGCCGCGCCGCTGGCCGCCGTGCCCGGTCTGATGGACGCATGGCTTCCCACGATCCCCATTGGGCGCGCCATCCGGCCCGGGGAGATTGCCGAGGTGATCGCGTTTCTTGCCTCGGGTTCGGCCTCGGCCATGACCGGCTCGGTGGTGGTCGTCGATGGCGGCATGAGCGCGCACACCGGCCAGCCGGACTTTCTTGGCCGCGTGATGGCCGCCGCGGGCGGCTGAGCGACGCCGCAGCGGCAGCCGTCCGTGCCTGAAGGCGGCCGGTGTCACCAAAGGTTCAAAAGCCGCCGCCATGATGTCGGAGGTGCCACCCGGGGGTGCGTGCGATGCGGCGAAGCCTTGCCTTTGGATCGTGTCTTGCGGCTGCGGCAGGCGCGCGGGCGGACGAGGCAGCCGGCGGCAGCGTTGCCGGCGAGATTGCCGGCCTCATCGAGCTCGGCGGGCCTATCGTTGTCATCCTGCTTGTGATTTCGGTGATTGCGCTGGCGATCATCGCGGTCAAGCTGGTGCAGTTTGCGCGGGCGGGCGTGTGGGGCGGCGGGTTTGTCGACGAGGTGACGGCGCTGCTGCACCGCGGCGACATGGTGGGCGCGCGGGCCCGGCTGGAGCGCGAGAAGGGACCGGTTGCTGTGGTCATGCGGGCCGCGGTTGCCGGCCGCATGGCCGGCGCGCCCGATTCGCTTGTTCGCGAGGAGGTGGAGCGGATCGCCGGCGCGCAGATCGACGTGCTCGAAAAAGGCCTGCCGCAGCTGGCGCTGATTGCCACCATCAGCCCGCTGCTCGGCCTGTTTGGAACCGTGACCGGGCTCATCCAGAGCTTCCAGAGGCTGGCCGATGCCGGCGACCGGGTGGACCCGGCAATCCTTTCCGGCGGGATCTGGGAGGCGCTCTTGACGACCGTCGTGGGCCTTGCGGTGGCCATTCCGGCTGCAACCGCCTTCACCCTGCTGCAGCGGACGGTGGACCTGACGGCGCGACGCATGGAGGATGCGGCAACCCGCGTCTTCACAATCGACCTTTATGAGGCGACGGCGCCGCAGGCAGCCGAGCGCCCGGCAGAGGTGCCGGCAGCGGCCCCAGCCGCGGGCGGCGCTGCGGACCTGCGTCCGGCGCCCGCGGAATAGGCGGGGCGCGCGGCCGTGCTGGTGCACCGCAAGGCGCGCCACCAGGTGCTCGGCCTGCAGATCACGCCGCTCATCGATGTTGTCTTCATGCTCCTTGTGTTTTTCATGCTGGCCACAAATTTCGCGCGCTACCGGCTGATCGGGGTGGAAAGCCCGGTGGATCGCGAAGTGGCGAAGACCGCCGAGGGCGCGATCGTGATCGAGCTCGGCGCGGATGGCAGCCTGACGTTCGACGGCCGGCCGGCGCGCCGCGCCGACCTCGCGGCAGAGGTGGCCGACGTGGTGCGCGTGGACCCGAACCGGCAGTTCCTCGTGCGGCCGCGTGCGGGCGTGTCGCTGCAGGAGGCGGTTACCGCGCACGACGAGGCCCGTGCCGGAGGGGCGCGCTTCCTCTCCTTTTCCCGATCCCGCGAGACCCCCGCGCCATGAACTTCCGGCGCCCGCGCGAGCGGCAGGAGCTGGTGCAGCTGACCGCGCTCATCGACTGCGTGTTCATCCTCCTCGTGTTTTTCATGCTGGCCGGATCGATCCGCCCGACCGACGCCTTCCCGGTGGAGGTGGCGGCCTCGCGCGCGCAGGTCTTCGGAGACGAGCGCGAGGCGGTGATCCTCATCCGGCCCGATGGCGCGGTTGCGCTCGGCGACCGGGCGATGACCCGCCCCGATCTTCTTGCCAGCATCGCCGCGCTGGTGAAGGCCCGGCCCGACGCGCTGGTGCAGATGAAGGCCGACGGCGACACCGATGCCGATCTCGTGATCGGGCTGATGGAGGATCTGCGCGAGGCCGGGGTCGGCTATCTGGTGCTGCTGACCAAGGGCGTGGGGATGGAGGGCCAATGACCCGCCTTGCAAGCCCGCTCGGCGATGTGGAGCTTGCACCTGTTGCGCCGCGGCACTGGGCGCTGGCGGCGGCGGCGGCGGTGGCGCTGCATCTTGCCGGGGTTGCCGTGTGGCTGGCGCTGCCGGAGGCGGAGGCCGAGCCGGCGGAGACCGAGACGATGACGGTCGTTGCGCTCGGCCCGCCGGGCGGACGGCTAGAGACGTTCGAGCCGCCGCCCGAGGCGGCGCCGCCCGAGCCGCAGGCGGCTGCAAACCGCCTGACCGAGCGCGCGGCCGATGCGCCGCCGATCGTGCGCACGGCGCCGCCCGAGCCGCCGCCGCCCGATGCCCGGCTTTCGAGCGGCCTTGGAAGCGGCGGCGAGGGGGTGCCGGTGCCCGAGCCTGCGCCGCCGCCGCCGCCGCCGCCTGCGCCCGAGCCGCGCCTCGACCCGGCTGCCATGCGCGCCTATGCCCGCGATGCCAGCCAGCTGATCCTCGAGCGGGTGGTCTACCCGGAGGATGCGCGCCGCGCCGAGGTGCAGGGGCGCGCGCAGATCCGGCTTTTGATCGCGCGCGACGGACGGCTGATCGCGCACGAGATCCTCTCGGGCTCGGGCCATGCGCGGCTGGATGAGGCCGTCAATGCCGCCGTGCTTGCGGTGCCGCGCTTCCCGCCGCTGCCGAAGAGCTACCCCGAGCCGCAGCTGCGCTTCATCGTATCGGTGCGCTTCACCCTGGCCGACTGAGGCGCGCGGCCCGGGCGCTCTTGCTGCATCGCAGCAGCAGGCCTATCTGACGCGCGGTTCTCTCGCGGAAAGTCCGGCTTCCATGCGCCTGCGCAACGTGGCGATCATCGCCCATGTCGATCACGGCAAGACCACGCTCGTCGACCAGCTGTTCCGCCAGACGCGCACCTTCCGCGACAACCAGCGGATTGCCGAGCGGGCGATGGATTCCCACGATCTGGAGCGCGAGCGCGGGATCACCATCCTCGCCAAGTGCACGAGCGTGGAGTGGGCGGGCGAAGGCGGCTCGGCAGACCCGGTCAGGATCAACATCGTCGACACGCCCGGGCACGCCGACTTCGGCGGCGAGGTGGAGCGCATCCTCTCGATGGTCGACGGCGTGGTGCTGCTCGTCGATGCGGCCGAGGGGCCGATGCCGCAGACCAAGTTCGTGCTGATGAAGGCGCTTGCCTGCGGGCTGCGGCCGATCGTGGTGGTGAACAAGATCGACCGGCCGGACGCGCGCCCGCAGGAGGTGCTCGACGAGGTGTTCGACCTGTTCGTGGCGCTCGGCGCCACCGACGAGCAGCTCGACTTTCCCGTGCTCTTCGCAAGCGGCCGGGCCGGCTATGCCGGCCCGGCGCCAGACGTGCGCGAGGGCACGCTGGCGCCGCTTCTCGACCTTGTCGTCGCGCAGGTGCCGCCGCCGCCGGGTGATCTTGAGGGGCCGTTCCGCCTGCTCGTCTCGCTGCTTGACCGCGACCCGTTCGTGGGGCGGATGCTGACCGGGCGGATTGCCTCGGGCCGGCTGCGGGTGAACATGCCGATCCGGGCCCTCGGCCCGGGCGGCGTGATCGAGGAAGGCCGGGCGACCAAGATCTTCGCCTTCCGCGGCCTCGAGCGGGTGCCGGTGGAGGAGGCCGAGGCCGGCGACATTGTCTCGATTGCAGGCCTTGCCGCTGCGACCGTGGCGGACACGATCGCCGAACCGCAGGTGGCCGAGGCGCTGGAGGCGCTGCCGGTTGACCCGCCGACTTTGTCGATGCGCTTTTCGGTGAACGACAGCCCGATGGCCGGGCGCGAGGGCGACAAGGTGACCAGCCGGATGATCCGCGACCGGCTGCTGCGCGAGGCGGAGGGCAATGTCGCCATCCGGGTGACCGAGACGCCCGAGAAGGACAGTTTCGACGTGGCCGGCCGCGGCGAACTGCAGCTTGGCGTGCTGATCGAGACCATGCGCCGCGAGGGGTTCGAGCTGTCGATCGGCCGGCCGCAGGTCATCCTCGGGACGGACGCGAACGGCGCGCGCACCGAGCCTTATGAGACGGTGGTGGTGGATGTGGACGAGGCCTATTCCGGGGTCGTTATCGAGAAGCTTGCCGCGCGCAAGGCCGACCTTGCCGACATGCGCCCCTCGGGTGCGGGCAAGGTGCGGCTCACCTTCTCGGCGCCGGCGCGCGGGCTTATCGGCTATCATGGGGAGTTTCTTTCCGACACGCGTGGCACCGGCATCATGAACCGGCTGTTCGAGCGCTATGGGCCGTGGAAGGGGCCGATTTCGGGCCGGGCGAACGGCGTGCTCGTCTCCACCGAGACGGGCGTGGCGGTGGGCTATGCGCTGCAGGCGCTGGAGGAGCGCGGCGTGCTGATGGTGGCGCCGGGCGACCCGGTCTATGAGGGGATGGTGATCGGCGAGAATGCGCGCGCCGAGGATCTTGAGGTCAATCCGCTGAGGTCGAAGCAGCTCACCAATTTCCGCGCCGCCGGCAAGGACGAGAATCTGCGCCTGACGCCGCCCCGGCGGCTGACGCTCGAGCAGGCGCTCGCCTGGATCGGGGATGACGAGCTGGTGGAGGTGACGCCGAAGTCGGTGCGGATTCGCAAGCGGCACCTGTGCCCGCACGAGCGCAAGCGCGCGGCGCGGGCCGCAAGAGCCGCCGCCTGAGCCGGGGCCCGGCTGCGGCGCGCCATCTGGCGCATCATGGCGCGGCGGCGGGCGCGAGCCTCAGAATCCAGCGCGGCGGGCCGGGGAGCAGCGGGGCGGGCCGGCCCTCCAGCCAGTCGCGGTGGCCGGCGAGATAGTAGGGGGTTTCCGGATTGCCGGCCTGGCCGCCGGGCATGTGCCAGAGCCCTTCGGCTTCGAAGCCGGGCGAGACGGCCATGCGCTGCGAGGCGCCGAAGCCTGGTGCGGTTGCGCGCACGGTGGCGCGGCCGCCGGGCACGGGCGCGTCTTCCGGGTCGGTCCAAAGGCCGAGAAGGGGGATGATGGCCGAGAGCGGGTGGCGGACGCCTGCGGTGTTGATGGCGCCCCAGGTGAAGCGTTCGATGCGGCCGCCGGCCTGGTCCTCGACCTCGGCGGCAAGGTCCGCGAGCGCCTGGTCGATGAGCGAGGCCCAGTCTGCATGGCCTTCGGGTACGAGTGCCGGCGGCTTTTCGGCGAGCAGGCGGCGCAGCGAGCCCTCTGCGCCGCTCGGGGCATAGGTGCGGCGGAACTGGCCCTGGGGCCTGCCGCCCATGTAGCCGGCATAGATGCGGTCGCGCACGATCTCCCGGTAGCGGGTGACAAGGCGCGCACCGACCGATTCCGGCCGCGCCCGGCCATCCCACTGGCGGACGGGCGCGATCATGACGGCAAGCCGCGGGTCTGCACGGCGCGCGGTGAGCTCGCCCAGAAGCGAATCCTTCCACCACAGGTGGACGGCGGAGAAGTCATCGAGCTGGATGGCGAGGAAATCGGCCGGCTGGAAGCGCTCCTGCGCCTTCAGGAGATCGCGGATCCGGCCGGCGCGGCTGCCGTGATCCCACCCGCCATTGCCGAGGCGGGCTGCGGCCTCGCCGCCGAGTACCCGGCCGTTGGCGGTCCAGATCCGGCCGTCTTCGGGCGTGCGCACGACGGGCACGGCACCGGGCGGCAGCATGCCGCGCCAGCCGCGCGATCCATCCGCAAAGCTGACCGCCTCGTGGCCGCTGAACCCGAAGCGGTCCGGCACCTGGCCGATGATCGTCCAGGCAATGGCGCCATCCCGGTCGGCGACGACGAGGTTCTGTTGCGGGATGGCGCTCTGGTGCGCGATCGCGATCGCCTCTTCCACAGATGCCGCGCGCTCGAGTGCCGTTGCCGGGCCGAGGCGGACGGAATCCAGCTCGTGCGCTGTCCAGCGCATGGCGATGGTGCGGCCGAGCGCGTCCTTGCCGATGACCGGCCCCCAGATGGTTTCGCGCACTGTCAGGGTTTCGCAGCGCAGGCGGCCGCAGATTTCCTCGGCATGGGTGCGGAAGGGCTGCGGGCCGCTCGCGGTCTGGTAGAGATCGTCGGCACCGGCAGGCACGACGATCACGGCGTCGGCGGTATCGATATAGCTGTTGGTGAACCCCCAGGCGATCCGGCCATTGCTGCCGACGACCATGAAGGGCGTGCCCGGAAGCGTGGCGCCGACGATGTCGAGCCGGGGCTCGCCTGCCCGTGCGGCGGGCTGCACCACCAGCCGGGCGCGGTACCAGCTGTTGGGCAGGCGGGTGCCGAGGTGCATGTCGTTGGCAAGAAGCGCGGCGCCGGTTGCAGTGCGGCTGCCGGCAACGGCCCAGTTGTTGCTGCCCGGCACCGGCTCTTCGGCGGGTGCCGGGCGCGGTGCACGGGGAGGGGCGGCCGGCGCAACCCTGCCCGGTGCCATCGGCGCGAGGGCCTGCGGCATGGGCGGCTCGGGCGCCACGCTGCGATCGAGCGGGGCATCGTTGGGCGCACCATCGGGATAGAGGAAGGCAGCAAGCGCCGGGCCGCCGCGGGCGGTGGCAAGCGCCCGGTCCATCTCGCGCTGGGGCGTTGCCGGCTGGAGATTGAGATACATGGCAAAGACGGCGAGGATCGTGTCTTCGGCCGCCCATGGCTCCGGTCGGGCAAACAGCAGCGCATATTCGAACGGCCTGCGGTCGAGCGCGCCGAGGCCGGCGTTGACCCCGGCGGCATAGGCCTCGACGAGCGCGCGCTCTTCCGGGGCCATGCCGGCGAGGATCGCGCGCGCGCGGGCGCGGAAGCGGTGCACGCGCACGGCCCTGTCGAGCGGCAGGGCGGCGCCGCCCATCAGCGCGCCGAGCTCGCCTGCGGCCGAGCGGCGCAGCAGGTCCATCTGGAAGAAGCGCTCCTGCGCGTGGAGGAAGCCGAGCGCGGCTGCGACATCGGCGCGGCTGGCGCCGGTGACGACCGGAACGCCGGCTTCGTCGCGCGCGACGCTTGCCGGCTGCGCGAGGCCCGGCAGGGCGACCTCGCCCTCGAGCGCGGGCAGGGCGCCGCGGGCGGCGAGCCAGACATGGACGGCAAGGCCAAAACCGAGGAGCAGCAAGACGACGAGCAGCGTGGCGACAAGCTTCAGCCCACCGCGAACAAGCCGTAAAACCATGGCCCTCCCCCCCTTGGCCTGCCCCGATAGCCGGGTGCGCCGTAGCAGGAAAGCGGCAGGCGCGTGCCGGGCGCCGGCCGACCCGGTGGCACGGCTGCCGGGCGCATCCGGGCTCTGGATAGGGGGCGCTGGGCCTTGCTATGGACGGGCTCATGGGTGATCCCGATCCGGTGGAAGCATTCCGCCAGTCGCTCGAGGCCTGCGCCCGGGCGCTGGGCCGGCGGGCGGAGCTGCAGCTTTCGTACACGGCCGACCGGCCGGCTCTTTCGGGCGACATGGCGCGCGTGCCCCAGCCGCCGCGCACGCTGTCGCCCGAAGAGGTGCAGGAGGTTCGCGGCTGGGCCGACGCCTTTGCGCTGCGCAAGCGCCTGCACGACTCGCGGGCGCATGCGGCGGTTGCCGTGCGCCCGGGGCTTGCGCGCGAACTGCTGAATGCCGCCGAGCAGGCGCGCATCGAGGCGCTCGGCGGGCGCGAGATGGCGGGCGTTGCGGCCAACCTCCGGCGGATGACGGAAGCGCGGATGCGCACCGACCCGATTGCGCGCGCGCGCACCCCCGAGGAGGTGCCGCTTGCAACCGCGGTGCAGCTTCTGATGCGCGAGCGGCTGGCCGGCGAGCCGGTGCCCGCGGCCGCTCAGGCAGCGGTTGAGATGGTGCGCGCGCGGGTGGAGGGGGCGGCCGCGGCGCATTTCGAGGCACTGGCTGGCGCACTCGACCGCCAGAGCGACTTTGCCGAGCTGTTCCGCCGCGTGCTGAAGGACCTGGGGCTGGACGGGGCCGACGCGCCCGAGCCCGGCGCGGACGCGGAGGAGGAGACGGGCGCGGGTGAGGAGGATGCGCCGCAGGACGAAGGCGCGGAGGCGCCGCCGGAGGGCGAGGGCGACAGCACGGCCAAGACGCGCAGCGAGCGGTCGGACGAGGGGGAGGAGGACTCGGAGGCGCGCGAAGCCGCCATGGCGTTCGACGAGGTCTCGGATGCGGAGCCCGGCGAGGAGGGCGAGGATGGGATCCTGCCGTGGCGGCCCGCCCCGGCCGAGGCGCGGGTGCCGCCGGACTTCGACTATCGCGTGTTTTCGACCGCCTTCGACGAGGAGGTGGCGGCCGAGGAGCTGTGCGACGCCGAGGAGCTGATGCGGCTGCGCGCCTACCTCGACCAGCAGCTGGTGACGCTGCAGGGGGCGGTGACCAAGCTCGCCAACCGGTTGCAGCGGCGGCTGATGGCGCAGCAGAGCCGTGCCTGGGATTTCGACCAGGAGGAGGGCCTGCTCGACACCGCGCGGCTGACGCGCGTGATCACCGACCCGGAGCACCCGCTCTCCTACAAGGTGGAGCGCGACACGCGCTTCCGCGACACGGTGGTGACGCTGCTCATCGACAATTCGGGCTCGATGCGCGGGCGGCCGATTTCGATTGCGGCGATCTCTGCCGACATTCTTGCGCGTACGCTGGAGCGGTGCGGGGTGAAGACGGAGATCCTCGGCTTTACCACGCGGGCCTGGAAGGGCGGCCAGTCCCGCGAGGCGTGGCTTCAGGCTGGCCGGCCGGCGCGGCCGGGGCGGCTCAACGATCTGCGCCACATCGTCTACAAGCCCGCCGACGTGCCGTGGCGGCGCGCGCGGCGCAACCTCGGGCTGATGATGCGCGAGGGACTGCTGAAGGAGAATATCGATGGCGAGGCGCTGCTGTGGGCGCATGGGCGGCTGATGGCGCGCAACGAGGACCGGCGGATCCTGATGGTGATCTCCGACGGGGCTCCGGTCGATGATTCGACTCTTTCGGCCAACAGCGGCAACTATCTCGAGCGGCACCTGCGGCAGGTGATCGCGTGGATCGAGACCCGGTCGCCCGCGCAGCTGGTGGCGATCGGGATCGGCCACGACGTGACCCGCTATTACCGCCGCGCGGTGACCATCATGGATGCCGAGCAGCTGGGCGGCGCGATCATCGAGCAGCTGGCCGCCCTCTTCGACGAGGATACCCCCGCACGCACCCGCCGGCGGTAAGAGGCCCGCGGGGCTGCGGGGTGGCAGCGCCGGGCCGCCCACGAGCGCCCACCGGCCGGCCGGGCGGACCTGCCTGCCCCCGTGCCAAGGCCGGCAAGCCTTGGCCGTGGCGCCTTTGGGCTTGTGCCGTTGCGGCAGGCGGCGCAAGAGGGTGCGGATGGCAGGCTTCGTGCAGCTGCTGGGCTCGGCGGGCGCGGTGGCGCTGCTGGTCGCGCTCGCCTTTGCGATGGGGTTCCGCACGGCCCCGTGGCTCGACGCGGCGCGGGCGCTGGAGGAGGCGGATGCCGCGCTCGTGGGCTTCGGCGCCGAGGCGGCGCTGGTGTCTGCGGACGGCACAGCCGCGCTGGTGCGGGGTGGTAACGGCGCGCGCGCGCTGGTGGTGCGGCGGGGGGACCGGTTCGTGGTGCGCCGGCTGGGCGCGGAGGCGCGCGTGACCGGGTGCGGCGACGGCCTCATTGTCGACTGCCGGGAGACGGGGCTGCGCCGGGTGCGGCTTGCGCTTGACGCGCCGCCTCCCGCATGGACATGGGCCGGCCATCGTGCCGCCTGACCTGCCGGATCCCGTGAAGCTGGCCGTGCCCGCCTTTGCGGCGCTGGTGGCCTTGGAGATGTGGCTGGTGAAGCGGCGCGGCCGGGGCGCCTATGACTGGCGCGACGCGGGCGCCTCGCTGACGCTGGGCCTCGGCAGCACGGTCGCAGGCGCGCTGACGGCCGGCCTCGTGTTTGCAATCGCCATGTTCGTGTGGCAGCACCGGCTGTTCGACATCGGCTGGACGTGGTGGGCTTTCGTGCTGGCCTTCGTGCTCGACGACCTTGCCTATTACTGGTTTCACCGCACAGCGCACCGGGTTCGCTGGTTCTGGGCCAGCCATGTGATCCACCACAGTTCGCAGCACTACAACCTGACGACGGCGTTGCGGCAGACATGGACGGGCTTTTTCTCGCTCGCCTTCCTGTTCCGCCTGCCGCTGTTCCTCATCGGCTTTCCGCCGGCGATGGTATTCTTTGTGGCCGGGCTGAACCTTGTCTACCAGTTCTGGATCCATACCGAGCAGGTGGACCGGATGCCCGGCTGGTTCGAGGCGGTGATGAACACCCCTTCGCACCACCGCGTGCACCATGCCACCAACCCGCTCTACCTCGACCGCAACTATGCCGGCGTGTTCATCATCTGGGATCGGATGTTCGGCACCTTCCAGCCGGAGCTTGCCAGCATTCGGCCGCGCTATGGCATCGTGAAGAACCTCGGCACGCTGAACCCCCTCTGGGCGGCCGTGCACGAGTGGGCCGGGATCGGCCGCGACCTGTTGCGCGCGCGCTCGCTCCGCGAGGCGGCCGGGCGGATCGCGGGGCCGCCGGGCTGGCAGCCGGACGGGCCGGGCGAGACCTCGGAGGCGATCCGCGCGCGCTGGGCTGCGCAGCAGGCGCGGGCGCCGGGCGCGCCGCAGGCGGGCGGCGGCGTGCCTGGCCCGGCGCAAGGCGGCAGCGAGCCGGCGGCAGGGGTGGGGGTGCGCGGGGCATGAGAGCCCAGCGCCGCTTCCTGTGGGCGGTTGCGATCTTTGCCATGATCCTGATTGCCGGTGCGATCACGTGGCGCCTGGCAAGCGACCGTCTGCTGCGCTGGGCTTCCACCCCGACATCGGCCTTTGCAGACAGGCCGCCGCCGCCGCCGGCCGACTATGCCGAGGCTGCGGCGTGGGTGGCGCGGCCCGACATGCCCGACGACCCGGCGCGCTTCGTGCCCGAGGGCTACCGGATTGCGCCCAGGCCGGCGGCTGCGACCTTCTATGTGCCGCCGACCGCCTTTTTCGGCCGCGACCGCTGGAACGCGCCGCTGGACGATGCGCCGACCGCCGAGCGGCTGGCGCTTTTCACGCGGATGCAGGCCAGCGTGTTCAACGGCGTCTCGGCCATCTGGGCGCCGCGCTACCGGCAGGCGACGCTTGGTGCCTTCTTCCGCCCGGGGCCTGACGCGGATGCCGCCCTCGAGCTCGCCTATGGCGATGTGGCGCGTGCGTTCGAGGCGTTTCTCGCCGCCCAGCCCGCCGGGCGGCCGCTGATCCTTGCCGGGCACAGCCAGGGTTCGCTGCATCTGCTGCGGCTGGTGGCCGAACGGGTGGCGGGCACGCCGGTCGCCGAGCGCGTGGTGGCGGTCTATGCCGTGGGCTGGCCGGTAACGGAGGCGGATCTTGCCGGGCTTGGCATGGGGGCCTGCGCCACGCGCGAGCAGGCCGGCTGCCTGCTTTCGTGGCAGAGCTTTGCAGCCGACGCGGACCTGGCGGCCATTCTTGCGGAGTTTGCCGACGCGCGGCGCTTTTCCGGCGCGCCGGTGGGCGAGGCGGCGATGCTCTGCCGCAACCCGCTGACCGGTGACGCCGAAGCCGCCGGCCCGGAGGCCAATCTCGGCGCGCTTGCAGACGACGGGCTCCGCCCGCGGCTGGCCGGTGCCCGCTGCGGCCCGCGCGGCCTGTTGCTGGTGGACCCGCCGCCGCGGGACTTCGGCCGGTTCGTGCTGCCCAACGGCAATTTCCACGCCTATGACTACAGCCTGTTCTGGGCGAACATCCGCGCCGATGCCGAGGCCCGGCTGGGGGCTTTTGCAGGGCGCGTGGCCGAGGCGGCGGGTGCGGCCGGGCGCACGGGCCGGAAGGGGTGAGCGCTGCGCTTGTCACCACGGATGCGGAGCAGTTTGCGCGCGCGTGCGGCTTTCCGGTGCGGCTGCTCGGCCTCGACATCGGGACGCGCACCATCGGGCTTGCCACCTCGACCGCCGACGGCCGCTTTGCGAGCGCACGCACCACGATCCGCCGCACCCGTCCTGCTGCCGACCTCGCCGCGCTTGCAGCCTTCGTGGCCGCCGAGCGGATCTGCGGGCTGGTGGCCGGCCTGCCGCTCCGCCTCGATGGCAGCGATTCGCCGCGCACCCAGTCGGCGCGCGCCACCGCGCGCAACCTTGCTGCCGGCCTCGGGCTTCCCCTGCTGCTGTGGGACGAGCGGTGGTCGACCGCGGCGGTGGAGCGGGAGATGATCGCGGCCGACCTTTCGCGTGCGAAGCGGGCCGAGCGGGTGGACCGGCTTGCGGCCGCGCATATCCTCGAGGGCGCGCTCGCCCGCCTTGCCCGCGTGCCGCCTGCTGCCTAAGCCGGCGGCCATGGCCTCGCTCCCGCCTGGCGCCCCGCCATTTGCCCACCGGCACCTGCTGGGGATTGCCGGGATGCAGCCGTGGGAGATCAGCTATCTGCTCGATGCCGCGGACGGTTGGGTGGACCATGGACGTGCGGCGCGCAAGCGCGACGAGCGGCTGCTGGGGCTCACGCAGATCAACGCCTTCTTCGAGGCCTCGACACGCACGCTTCTGTCGTTCGAGATCGCCGGCAAGCGGCTGGGCGCTGATGTGGTGAACCTGATGGCGGGGCAGAGTTCGCTCACCAAGGGCGAGACGCTGCTCGACACGGCGCTCACCCTCAATGCCATGCGGCCCGATGTGCTCGTGATCCGTCACGGGGCCTCTGGCGCGGTGGCGCTGCTGGCCGAGAAGGTGGGCTGCCCGGTTTTGAACGCGGGCGACGGGCGCCATGAGCACCCAACCCAGGCGCTGCTCGATGCGCTGACCATCCGCCGGCGCAAGGGGGCGATTGCCGGGCTGCGGGTGGCGATCTGCGGCGACATTCTGCACAGCCGGGTCGCGCGATCGAACTTTTACCTTTTGACCGCGCTCGGTGCCGAGGTGCGCGCGGTCGCCCCTGCGACACTGATGCCCGCGGATGTGGAGGCGTTCGGCGTTTCGGCCTTCACCGACATGGAGGCGGGCATTGCGGGGGCGGACGTGGTGATGATGCTGCGGCTCCAGCGCGAGCGGATGGAGGGTGCACTTGTTCCCTCGACGCGGGAATATTTCCGCACCTTCGGGCTCACCACGGCCCGGCTGCGGGTGGCTGCACCCGACGTGCTGGTGATGCACCCGGGGCCGATGAACCGCGGGGTGGAGATCGACAGCCAGGTGGCCGACGACATCCAGCGCTCGGCGATCACCGAGCAGGTGGAGATGGGCGTGGCGGTTCGGATGGCGTGCCTTGACATCCTGACGCGTCCGCTGCGCGGCTGGAGCGGGCCTTGAGACCGATCCTGTTCCGCGATGCCCTGCTGGTTGACCCGGTGGCGGCCGAACCGGAGCGGGCCGACCTGCTCGTCGCCGGGCGGTCGATCGCCGCCATCGGGGCAGGCCTTGGGGCGCCCGACGGGGCCGAGATTGTCGCGGCGGGCGGCTGCCTCCTTGCGCCGGGGATTGTCGATGCCTGCGTGTTCCGCGCCGACATCGAGGCGGCCGTGGCCGGCGGCGTGACGGCGGCGCTCTTGATGCCCGACCAGAACCCGCCGCTTGACGACCCGGCGCTGGTGGAACGCGCGCTGCGGCTCGGCAAGCCGCGGGTGTGGGTGCACCCGCTTGCGGCCGCCACGCGCGGGCTCGAGGGCCGCGCGCTCGCCGAGCTGGCGCTTCTCAGGGAGGCTGGCGCGGTGGGCGTTGCAACCGGCCGTCGGGCGGTTGCGGACTCCGCAGTGATGCTCCGGGTGCTCACCTATGCAGCCGGGCTCGGGATGGTGGTGGTGGCCCATGCAGAGGATGGGGCGCTTGCCGCCGGCGCCGTTGCCACCGAGGGCGAGATGGCGACCCGGCTTGGCCTTCCGGCGGCGCCTGCGGCCGCCGAGGCGCTTGCGATCGCCCGCGACCTGCGGCTGGCGCGGGAGGCGGGCGCGGCGCTGCACATTGCCTGTGTCTCGACTGCCGAGGGTGTGGCGCTGGTGCGCGCGGCAAAGGCGGCGGGGCAGGATGTGACGGCGGCAACCGCGCCGGAATATGCCCTGCTGAACGATCATGCGCTGATGGGCTTCCGCAGTTTTGCGCGCCTCTCGCCGCCGCTGCGGCAAGAGGAGGACCGGCTGGCGGTGCGCGCCGGGCTTGGCGACGGCACGATCGACATGCTGGTCTCGCGCCACGATCCGCGCACGTCGGAGGAAAAGCGGCTGCCCTTTGCCGACGCCGCGCCCGGGGCGGCGGGACTGGCGACGCTGCTGCCGCTGGGGCTTTTGCTGGTGGCCGATGGTGCGCTGAGCCTTTCGCAGCTGTTCGACCGGCTGGCGCGCGCCCCGGCGCGCCGCTTTGGCCTTGCCGGTGGCCGGCTCTGCGTCGGCGCCCCGGCCGATCTCGTGCTGGTGGACCCCAAGGCGGCGTGGCGGATCGAGGCGGACCGGCTGCCCGGTCTTTCGGGCAACACGCCCTTCGACGGCCTGCCGGTGGAGGGGCGGCTCAGGATGCTGGTAAAGGGCGGCGAGCCGCTGTGCGGCGCCCCGGCAACGCCGCGGCGCGACGAGGCGGGTCGCTTTGGCGATGGGCGGGCTGAGCGTTCATGATTTTTGGAGATCGGCCGTGTTAGCGTGTCAAGGGATGCTTCGATCGATGGGATTTGCGCTGGGGCTTCTTCTTGCGGCCCCGGCCGTGCCGAGCGTTTCGGCCGGGGTGCAGAAGTGGCGCGCGGGCGACTGGGCGGGCGCGGTCGCCGAATGGGCGGGGCCTGCCGCCCGCGGCGATGCCGATGCGCTCTTCAACATGGGCCAGGCGCACAATCTGGGGCGCGGCGTGCCGCAGAACCGGGCGATGGCGCAGGATTATTACCGGCGCGCGGCCGACAAGGGGCATGTGGCAGCCATGGCCAATCTCGGCATCTCGATGTGGCAGGAGGGCCGCCGGGCCGAGGCGCTGCCGCACCTGCGCCGTGCGGCCGACCAAGGCGATGCGCGCGCGGCCTTCGTGCTGGGCCTTGCGACCTTCAACGGCGAGGGAGTGCTGCGCAACCAGACGCTGGGCTATGCCTACATGCTGCGCGCGCGCGAGGCCGGGCTTCCCCAGGCGAGCCCGCAGGCCGCGCGCATGGCGAGCCTGATGAACGCCGACAGCCGCGCGCGCGGCGAGGCGGTGGCGGCTGCGCTTGCGGCTGGCGAGCCGGTGCCGGCCGAGCTTCTGGGCGGGCGGCCCGTGCAGGTGGCCGCCGCAGCCGCGGCACCGGCAGCTGCGGCGCCGGCCGCGCCCGCAGCCGGCCCGGCGCCCCGCTCGCGCGTGGTGGTGGACCAGCAGCGCCAGCCGGCGGCAGACGGCCCCCAGGGCGAGCCATCGCCGGTGCGCGTGGCGGCAGCCGGTGCGGCACCTGCCGAGGCCGAGGACGGGACGGGCGATGGCGACCGCGCCGCGCCGGGCGAGGGCTGGCGGGTGCAGCTGGGGGCCTTTGCCAATGAGGCGGCCGCGCGATCGGCCTGGGCGGCGCTTCTTTCGCAGGCCGGCACGCTGCTCGAGGGCACACGGCCGCTGTTTGCCGCACGCGGAGGGCTGGTGCGGCTCCAGGTTGGCCCGTTTGCCGAACGCGGTGCAGCGCGCGACCTGTGCGCGCGGCTTTCGGCTGCCGGGCGGCCCTGCTTTGTGACGGGAGGCTAGCAGGCCCCGGCGGGCGCGCCGGCGGGGTGGGTTTCGCTGTCGGGCCGTGCGGTATCGATCACCAGCACCAGCCGGCGCTCGCCGCTGTGCTCGATGGGGGGTGAGCGGTGCAGGCAGGGCTGGTGGCGGCAGCCGTCGGCGCCGGGGTAGGCCCGGCCCTTGAAGAGACCGATCCAGCCCGTGGGCAGGCGAGCAAGCGGCGCCTGCGGATCTTCCCCGGTGGCATATTCTGTGCCGGGGCCGGCAAGTGTCCGGATGAGGCGCACGTCGGTCATGTCGGCGTGCAGGCGGGTGCAGGCGTTGGTGGTGATGCCCTCGACGCGGACCGCGACGTGGCTTATGCCCATGAGCCTCGCGAGGCGGCAGGCGCTGGCCGACACGATCGCCCGGAGCGCGTCCGGGGCGTCTGCCAGCATGGCTGCGACCGTTCCGGCAGGGCCTGTCACCCGCCATGCAAAGGGTGCGCGCGCAAGCAGGTCTGCAACCCAGGGTGCATCGGGGGCAGCTTCCGGCTCCACGACCAGCGGTGTTGCCGGGTCGTGGATTGCGGCCCACCGGTCGTCGGCGGCGCGCGATGCGCGGGCGGGGCTTGCCATCAGGCGGCTTCCGCCTGCTGCCCCCATGCCGGGAACGGATCCGGAAGGTCTGCCCAGCGCGCCGGTTCGAACCTGTTCTCCGGCACGAGGCAGGCCTCCAGTTCGCGCTCGATCCAGCTGCGGTCCATGTCGATGCCGATGAACACGAGTTCCTGCCGTCGGTCGCCCCAGTGCGGATCCCATTTGGCGCGCACCATCCGCTCGAAGGTGTCGCCGTCGGGCCAGCGGTTCCTCGGCACGGCCGCCCACCAGCGGCCCAGCGCCTGCGAGGTGACCTGCGCGCCCGCCTGGCTCATTTCGCCCACCCAGTCCGGCCGCGTCGCCAGCCAGAAATGCCCCTTGGCGCGCACCACCCCAGGCCACGACTGGTTCAAAAAGGCACGAAACTTCGCCGGCACGAATGGCCGGCGCGCGCGCCAGACAAAGCTTTCGATGCCATAGGTCTCGCTCTCCGGGACATGGGTTGCAAAGCCATAAAGCTCCTTGGCCCACAGCGGGTTCATCTCCGCCTTGCCCTCGGCAAACAGCTCGGTGTCCAGAATGGCGTCCAGCGGCACGCGGCCATGGTCGGCCTCCACGATCCGGGCATCCGGGTTCAACGACCGCACCAGCCGGCGCACCGTCTCCAAATCGGCGGCGTCCGACACCTTGTTGAGCACGATCACGTCGGCAAACTCGATCTGTTCGACGAGCAGGCCCACGAGCGTGCGCCGGTCTCCCTCGCCGGCCACCTCGCCGCGGTCGGCGAGGAAGTCGCTGCTGGCGTAATCGTTGAGGAGGTTGGCGGCATCCACGACCGTCACCATCGTATCCAGCCGCGCGACATCGGACAGGCTGTTGCCGGCCTCGTCGACAAAGCTGAAGGTGGCCGCCACCGGCAGCGGTTCCGAGATGCCGGTCGACTCGATGACGAGGCTGTCGAAGCGGCCGGTCTCGGCCAGCGCGCGCACCTCCTTCAGCAGATCGTCGCGCAGCGTGCAGCAGATGCAGCCGTTGGTCATCTCGACCAGCGTCTCGCTGGAACGGGCCAGTGCCGCCTCGCCGCCGCGCACGAGGTCGGCGTCGATGTTCACTTCCGACATGTCGTTGACGATCACCGCCACCCGCCGCCCTTCGCGGTTGGCGAGGATGTGATTGAGGAGCGTGGTCTTGCCCGCCCCCAGAAAGCCGGAGAGGACGGTGACGGGAAGGCGCGTTGCGGCCATCGGGATGGGTCTGCCTCGAAGGATATAGTATTACATCATGTAATAGGAGCGCCGGGCTGCGAAGGCAAGCGGGCGGAACGGAGGCCTGCTGCCCGCAGCGCGCGGCCGGGCAGCCGCCCGTCTGGGGGATGGGCGGCACGCCCGGCTCCTCGCGGGCCTGGCATGGAGCCGTGTCGTCCTTCGCGGGCGAGGCGGCAAGAACCCGGCTCCGCGCGGGAAAGGCGTGGGGCCTGGGGCAGGCCGCACGCCCGGGCGAAGCCGGCGCCAGACCCCGCCGCGCGGGTGTTCCAGACCGCAGGCTTCCGCGCCGGCGCGGGCTCAGAAGCGGATGCGGGCGCCGAGGACGGGGCCGTGCAGCTGCGTGTCGACGGCCAGCCCGCTGGCGCGCCGGACGTCGGCGCTCTGGTGGCGGTAGCCTGCCTGCAGCGACACATGCCGGCCGACGCTGACCCCGAGCGCGAGGAGGGAATCCGAACTGAACCGCGACCCGCCGGCGCCAAACATCGCGTGCGCATTCAGGGTGATGCCGGGCGCGAGGCGGACCATGGCCCTTGCGCCCGCCATGGCATCGACCCAGTCGAGTGTCTCGCTGCGGTCGTAGGATGTCGGCACCTCCGGTGGCAGGGGCGCCTCAGGCGGAAGGGCGGCAGTGATGCGGGTGCGAAGCGACCAGAGGCGCGGCCCTGCCACGAGATCGAGGCTGCCCGTTTGGTCCTCGACGGCCCGGTACTGGACGGCGGCCAGCCCGGTGAAGGTGCGCAGGCCCGCCTCGGCGCTGAGTGGCGCGCCGCCGAGCTGCGGCACCTCCACCGTCGCAGCGTCTGAGATCTTCACGTAAAGCCCGTCGACCAGGAAGCCCCAGCGTCCGTGCCGGCCCTCGAAGGCGACCATGGCGCCGAAATCGAGGTTGCGCAGGATCTCGCCGAAGCTCGTGCTGGTCTCCACGGCGAGTGGAAAGCCGGGATGGCGCAACCGCATGTCGCTGCCTGCCATCCACACATAGGGGACGAGGGCGAACGACCAGCCCGTCTCCGGAGGCTTGCCGGCGGCGGGCGCCGATACCGCAAGGAGCAGAGCCACGACGCCGATGTGCCCTTGCCGTCTCACCCGCATGGCTGCCCCCTTTTTCGCGGACGCCGGCTCGCACTATCGCCCGGCGCAGGGCCAAGGCCCTTATCAGCAGCCACACAGACAGAAAAGGGCAACGGCCGGGCCCCGTTCGCAGGGCGTGGGCTGGTCCTGTTGCAGCTGGCACGACACGGCCTGCCCGCTTGCCGACCCGCCGGCGCAGCGCGGCAGGGTGGGTGCCCGCGGCGGGGGCGTGCCTTGCTTGCCGGCTGCGCCCGTGGGTGACAGGTGCCGAGGAGGCGGCGGCGACTGCTGCGATCCGCGATCCGCGGCTTCCGAGCGTCGGCGGGCGTGTGGCGGTCCCGGCAGGACTCGAACCTGCGACCTTCGGTTTAGGAAACCGCTGCTCTGTCCGGCTGAGCTACGGGACCGGGTGAGGGGGCTTTGCGGCATTCACCCCCGGGGCGCAAGGGCCGTGGGCCGCCGTGGGCACCGGTGGGTGGGGCCCCGCTGTGCCAGGCGCTCAGGCCTGGGCTTTGCGTCGCGAGGGGAAGGGCAGCCGTGCGACAGGGATTCCTTCCTCGGCAAGCTCCTGCACCTCTTCGCGCGTTGCCTCCCCGCAGATGCCGACCGGAGCCGCCCCGGCCATCTGCCCGCCCGCGTGCAGCCGGCGCGCCTCGTCTGCGAAGCGGTCTCCCACCCAGATGCAGCGGGCCTCGAGCTCGGCCTGGAGGTGCGCAAGCGCGGCCAGCCGGGCCTTGGCCGCGGCAGGCGTCTCGTCGTCGGCGCGGTTCGACCTGGCCGTGACGGCCGGCGCCATCACCGCCTTTTCCACCGGGGTTGCACCGCAGATGGGGCAGGACAGGAGGCCCCTTGCGCGCTGCGTCTCGAAATCGGCGGAAGAGCCGAACCAGCCCTCGAACACATGGGCGTGGGGGCAGCGCAGGTCGAAGACGATCATGGGGCCTCGGCAGGAGACGGCTGCGGCAGGCCGAAGGCGCGGGCGTGCCGGAGCGAGGGGATGCGTGCCCGCACCTCGGCCACCCGCGCCAGATCGATCTCGGCGAGCGCCGTGCCCGGGGCCGTCTCCATGTCGATCAGGATCTCTCCCCAGGGATCGACGAGGAGGCTGTGGCCGAAGGTCTCGCGCCCGTCTTCATGCGCTCCGGTCTGCGCGGCTGCGACAAGGAAGCAGCCCGTCTCGATCGCGCGGGCGCGGACGAGCACGTGCCAGTGCGCGCGGCCGGTCAGCACGGTGAAGGCCGATGGCAGGGCAATGAGCACGGCGCCGGCTGCGGCGAGGGCCTGGAACAGCGCCGGGAAGCGCAGGTCGTAGCAGATGGAAAGCCCGATCGGGACGATGGCGCCGTCAACCGGGAGGCGGGCAACCACCGCCTCCCGTCCGGGCGCGAAGGTTGCAGATTCGCGGTAGCGCTGGCCGTCGGGCAGGTCGACATCGAACAGGTGGAGCTTGTCGTAGCGGGCAAGAATGGCGCCATCCCGGCCGATGAGCAGGCTGCGGTTCAAAAGCCGATGATCGGGCCCCCGGAGTGCGAGCGAGCCGAGCGCCACGGCCACGCCGTGCCGGCGGGCCGCCGTGCGAACCTCGGCGAGCACCGGGTCCTGATCTTCCTCGTGGGCGGCCGCGCGGAGGCGATGGCTCACCCGGTCGAGAAGGCCACTCATCTCGGGCGTGAAGACGATACCGGCGCCGGCGCCCGCGAGGGCTGCGATTGCCTCCACGAGACTGCGGGCATTGGCCAGCGGGTCGAGGCCGGTCGTTGTCTGGACGAGGCCGAGACGGAGCCTCATGCGAGCAGCCGGTCGAGCTCGCCGGACCGCTCGAGGGCGGCGAGATCGTCGGAGCCGCCGACATGCACATCGCCGATGAAGATCTGTGGCACGGTGGTCCGGCCGTTGGCGCGCGCCAGCATTTCCTCGCGGCGGGTACGGTCGAAGCTGATGTCATGTTCGGTATACGGCACCTGCTTGTGCGCCAGCAGCTGCTTGGCGCGGGTGCAATAGGGGCAGAAGAGGCGCGTGTAGATGGTGACCGGTTTCATGGCCACGCCGCATCGGCAGGGGGCTGCCCGGCTGCGGCCTCCTCGCGGGCGACCCGGGCGAAGGTGACGACATCGACCCGCGCCGCGCCTGCGCGGCGCAGGACGGAGGCGGCCGCCTGCGCGGTCGCGCCTGTTGTCAGCACGTCGTCGACGAGGAGGATCGGCCGGCCGCGGACGTGCGCGGCGGCGCCCGGGGCAGGCGCGAAGGCCCCTGCGACATTGCGGGCGCGCGCGGCCCGGTTCAGGCCCTGGCTCGAGCGGGTTCGCCGCGTTCGGCGCAGCCGGTCGAGGCCATGTTCGAGCCCGAGCGCGGCTGCGATCCGTGCCGAGAGCAGCGCCGACTGGTTGTAGCCGCGCCGCCAGAGCCGGCTCCAGTGCAGCGGGACGGGCACGACCAGCGTATCGGGCCGGGCGAGGCGCCGGGCATCGGCGAGCATGGCATCGGCCATGAGCGGCGCCAGTTCGGGCCGGCCGTTCTTCAGCGCGAGCACGAGCGTGCGGGCACTGCCCGCGTAGGCATGCGGCGCGCGGGCGCGATCCCATGATGGCGGGTCTGCCATGCAGGCGGCGCAGTCGCCGCTGTCGTCTGGCGCGTGCGGAAGCGGGATGCCGCAGGAGCGGCAGCGGCCCGCGCCGATCGGCACCAGCGCCTGCCAGCAGGCCGGGCACAGCAGCCCGTCCTGGGCGGTTGGCGCCTTGCAGGCTCCGCAGGCGGGCGGCATGAGGAGATCGAGCAGCGCGCCGGCCCACGCACGCGGGCCGCCGGGGCGGTGGCGGGCGTGGAGCTCGGCAGGAACCATGGGGCCAAGAGTAGCGTTTCGGCCGTGCAAGGGAAGCCCCGGAGAGGTTTGCGGCCATGACGCAGGCGGGTGCGGCGGGCGACGGGCCGTTTGACCGGGTGCTGCGCCGGCGCGCGCGCGCGCGTGCGGCGGCCATGGTGGGCCGCCATGATTTCCTGCTGCGGCACGCAGCCGAGGAACTGGCCGCGCGCGAGGCGGCGCTGCCGCCGCTTCCAGAGGGGCCCGTGCTGCAGCTGGGGGCGCTGGCGCCGCGGCTTGCGGTGCGGCCGCCGGATATCCTGTGTGATGCCGCCCGCGCACCGCTCGGAGGCCATCGGCGCGCCGTGCAGTGCGACGAGGACCGGCTGCCGTTCCGCGACGATTCGTTTGCGCTGGTGCGCTCGCTGATGGTGCTGCACGGCGTGAACGATGTGCCCGGCGCGCTGCTTCTGGCGCGGCGGGTGCTGAAGCCGGGCGGCTGGCTGCTCGCCGTGCTGGTCGGCGGGCTTGCGCTTACAGCGGTGCGCCGGGCGTTCGTGGAGGCCGAGCTTGGGGCCGGCGCCGGCGTGGCGGTGCGCGTGGGCCCCTCGATCGACCCGGCCGAGGCGGGCGGCCTGCTGCAGCGGGCAGGCTTTGCCGACCCGGTGGTGGAGGTGGAGCGGGTGACGGCGCGCTATCGCCGGCTCCGGGACTTTGCGCGCGACGCGCGCGGCATGGGGGAAACGGGATGGCTTGCCGCGCGCAGCCGCCGCCCGGCAGCACCGGGTGCCTGGGCTGCGGCCGAGGCGCGCTTTGAGACCCTGCGCGAAGCGGACGGGAAGGTGCCCGTAGCCGCGGACCTTCTTTATCTTTCCGCCCGGCGCGCGTGAGGTGGCGCCTTGCGCGGTGCGGCGATGAACGTCTCGAGGAGCGGTCGGACCCGCCCCGGCTGGGCAACGGGCACGAAATGGCCCGCGCCTTCGAGCACTTCGACCCGATGGCCCATGGCCGCGATGGCCTCGGCATCGTCGGGGGTGACCGTGCTGCCGCTGGTGCCACGGACGAGGGTCACAGGCAGGTCTGTGCGGCGCAGCGAATCGGCAAGCGTGGTGGTGACGCTGCGGAACACGGCGGATTCCGTGGCAGGCGTGCAGGCAAGCCGGGCGCCCTCGGGTTCGGCGAGAGTGCCGCCTGCGAGATAGGCTTCGAGTGCCGCGTCCGGCCAGTCTGCGAAGACGCCGCGGCCGCGGAAGCTTGCGCGCATCTCGTCGCGGCTTGCGAAGAGGCCGCGCCGGCGGGCGGCCCGGTCTGCCATCGGGTTGGGCGGGTGCCGGCCGGCGGCGCGCGCTGCGCGATAGGCGGCAGCGTGGGCGAAGGGCACGAAGGCCGGCTCCAGCATCAGCACGGCCGCAGCGAGGCCCGGGTGGCGGACGGCCGCCTCGAGGGCGACCGACGCGCCGAAACTGTGCCCGGCGAGAAGGACGGACTGCGCGCCGAGCGCGGTGACAAGCGCGGCCAGATCTTCCTGGAAGGGGCGCCAGTCGGCAAGGCATTCGCCGGCCTCGCGCGCCATGGTTCGGCCGTGGCCGCGCGCGTCATAGGCGAGCACGCGCGCCCGGTGCCCAAGGGGGGCGAGCAGCGCCTCGTAGATGGCGGCGCACATGCCCGTGGCGTGGGCGAAGACGAGCAGCGGTGCGGACCGATCCTCGCCCCATTCGAGGGCGTGGAAGCGGCCACGCGGGGTTTCAAGGACGCGCGCGCGACCGCTCATTGCAGCAGCACGGCCGCGGCCTCGGCGTGCCATGCGACCCAGACCGGCTCGTCCCAGATGAAATCCTCCTGGTCCCACCGGGTGAGGTTGGGCCGGATGACCCGCAGCCGCTGGCCGCTCTCGAGCGCGACATCGAACACGCTCTCCGAGCCAAGGTAGGCGATGTCGCGGATGGTGCCGGCAAGCACGTTGTAGCCGGCCGGCGTTCCCTCGATCTCGGGCGGCGGCGTGCCATGGCCGCGCTTGTGCAGCTCGACCTTCTCGGGCCGCACCGCGAGCCAGACGGTGACCGTTTCCGAGACGCCGACGCCATGATCGAGCCAGGCCCGGGCGCCGTGCTCGGGCAGGTCGATGACCGCATGGTCGGATTCATCGGCGATCACATGGCCCTCGAACAGGTTCACCGAGCCGATGAAATCGGCAACGAGCCTCGAGGAGGGAAACTCGTAGAGGTCTGCAGGGGTTGCCACCTGCAGGAGCGAGCCCTTGTGCATGACCGCGCACCGCGTGGCCAGCGCCAGCGCCTCGTCCTGGTCGTGGGTGACCATGACGAAGGTGATGCCCAGCCGGTCCTGCAGGTCGGAGAGTTCAAAGCGCAGCTCCTCGCGGAGCTTGGCGTCGAGCGCGGACAGCGGTTCGTCGAGCAGGAGGACGCGCGGCCGCTTGACGATTGCGCGGGCAAGGGCAACGCGCTGGCGCTGGCCGCCCGACAGCTGATCGGGCATGCGGGCTTCGAGTGCCTCGAGCTTGACCTGGGCGAGCGCCTCGCGCGCGCGCGCGCGCCGTTCGGCGGCCGCCACGCCGTCCATGCGCAGGCCATATTCCACATTCTGCAGGACGCTCATGTGCGGAAACACGGCGTAGCTCTGGAAGACCATGTTGACCGGCCGGCGGTTGGGCGGCGTGCGGGTGATATCCCGCCCGTCGATCAGGATGGTGCCGCGGCTTGGGGTCTCGAACCCGGCGAGCATGCGCAGGAGCGTGGTCTTGCCGCATCCCGAGGGGCCGAGGAGGGCGAAGAACTCGCCTTCGTTGATCGTGAGGCTCACGTCGTCGACCGCGAGGACGTCGCCGAAAGATTTGCTGATGTTGCGGAACTCGATGATCGTGCGCATGTGCGTGGTGGCCCCTCTCAGCCCGGCAGCGCGCGCCCGCCGTGGCGCGCCTGCAGGCGGAGCGCGACGAATGTGAGCGCCACGGTGATGAGCAGCATCACGGTGGAGATCGCGTTGACCTTGGGCGTCACCGAGAAGCGGACCATCGAATAGACCTTGACCGGGAAGGTGACCGTATCGGGCCCGGCAGTGAAGAAGGTGATCACGAAATCGTCGAGGCTGAGCGTGAAGGCCAGCAGGCCGCCGGCCAGCAGGCTGGGGCGCAGGTAGGGGAGGATCACATCGACAAGCGCGCGCCAGGGCCCGGCGCCGAGATCGCGTGCGGCCTCCTCCTCCTCGCGGTTGAAGCTTTGGAGCCGGGCGCGGACGACGACTGCCACGAACGGGAAGCAGAAGGCGACATGGGCGATGGTGATGGCCCCGAGCGAGAGCGGCCACGGCAGGCCGACCGGCCAGGGCAGCACATGTGCGAAGAAGATGAGGAAGGCAACACCGAGCACGATCTCGGGGATGAGGATGGGAAGGGAGAAGCCGCCGGAGACCAGCGCCTTGCCCGGGAAGCGGAATCGCCAGAGCGCAACCGCTGCAAGCGTGCCCAGCACCAGCGAGATGAGCGTGGCAAGGAGCGCGATCACCAGCGAGTTGCCAAGCGCTGCGATGAGCTCGGTATCGGCGATCATGCGGCGATACCAGTCGAGCGTGAAGCCCTGCCACCGGGTGGTGCGGCGGCTGTCGTTGAAGCTGAACAGCACGAGTGCCGCAAGCGGCACGTAGAGGAACAGGAACACCGCGAACATCACCAGACGGAGCGGCCAGCGGCGCCCATAGTCGAGGAGGGCGGGCGGATCGCGGCTCATGCGCCGGCGCCCTTCCGGGCAAGGAGGGGGCGCAGTGCGAGGATGAGGAAGGTGAGATAGACGAGCATGAAGGAAAGCGCCGCGCCGAATGGCCAGTCGTTGGCGCGCTTGAACTGCCGCTCGATCACATTCGCAATCATCTGGCTGTTGGGCCCGCCGAGGAGATCGGGGGCAAGATAGCTGCCGAGTGCTGGCACGAGGGTGAGCAGCAGGCCGGCTGCGATCCCGGGCGCGGCGAGCGGGATGACGATCGCGAACATCGTGCGAAGATGGCCAGCGCCGAGATCGAGGCTCGCCTCGATGAGTGTGCGGTCCATGCGGTCGAGCGCGGCATAGATGGGCAGGACCATGAAGGGGAGGTGGACATAGACCAGCCCGACGATGACCGCGACGTTGGTGTTGATCATGCGCAGCGGCGCGAACGGCAGGCCGAGGGCATCGGCGAGGCTGGCGAGCGCGGTGTTGACGAGCCCCTCGTCGCGCAGGACCGCGATCAGCGCGTAGGTGCGGATGAGAAGGTTGGTCCAGAACGGCAGCATGATCCCGATGAGAAGCCAGATTCTTGCCTGCGGCGCTGCGAAACTGATGGCCAGCGCGACGGGAAAGCCGAGCAGCAGGCAGATGAGCGTGGCAAGCGCGGCAATGCCGACCGACTTCGCAAGGATCCCGAGGTAGAGCGGCTCGAGGGCGCGGGCATAGTTGGCAAAGGTGCCCGAGATGGCGATCTCTGCGGCGCCGACATTGGTGCCAAACGAATAGGCCCACACGACGGCGAGCGGGGCGGCGAAAAAGAGCAGGAACCAGCCAAGGGGCGGCCCAAGGAGCGCGAGGAAGGCGCCCTTCTGTCCGCTCCAGCTCGTTTCGCGGGGGGCAGCGCTCACGCGCGGTGCAGGTTCATGCAGCGCGGATCCGGGTGACGGCCTCTTCGAACATGCGCTGCTGTTCCGGCCCCTGCCATGTGCCCCACTCCGACCGCTCCATGCCCACGCCGGTCGGGAAGATGACCGGATTGGCGGCGAACTCCGGCGGCATCAGCGCCTTGGCCGCGCCATTGGGGGTGGGATAGAGGATCGTCTCGGCGATGTGCCTGCCCGCTTCGGCATCGAGGAGGAAGTTGATGAAGCGGTGGGCCAGCTCCGGCCTCGGCGCACCCTTCGGGATGCACAGCGTGTCGGCGTTGAGCAGCGACCCCTCGCGGGGGACGACGAAATCGATGTCCGGATCCTCGCGCATCACCTGGGCGATGTCGCCATTGGTCTCGAGCACGAGATCCACGTCGCCGGCGAGCAGCATGTCCTGCCCGTCGTCGTCGTGGAAGCGCTTGATGGCAGGCTTCTGGCGCGCGAGCATCTGCTCGACCTGGCGCGCGATCTCGGGCGACACCGCGTTCAGCGAATGGCCGAGATATTTGGCGCCGAGACGGATGAGGTCGGCGGATTCGGAGGTGAGCGCAATCCGGCCACGGTAGAGCTCGCTGTCGAACAGCCATTTCCAGCTGTCGGGCGGCTCGACGACGCGCGACTTGCGATAGCCGATGCCGAGCACCAGCCAGGTGTAGGGCACGGAATGGCGCGGTGGCGGGTCGTAGGGCGGCTCGGCGAACTCGGGCAGGATGTTGGCGAGGTTGGGGATGGCGGCAAGATCGAGCGGGAGGAGCATGTTCGCCTCCACCATCCGGGTGACGAACTCGTTCGATGGCACGATCACGTCATAGCCGGGGTTGCCGGCCTTGAGCTTTGCGAACAGCTCGTCGTTGGTGGCGAAATAGGAGGCGCGGACCTCGATGCCGGTGGCCGCCCGGAAGTCTGCAAGCGTGGTCTCGCCGATGTAGGTATCCCAAGTGTAGAAGTTCAGCCGCTCGGCGTCGGACCGCCGGCCGCAGCCGGCCAGCGAGAGGCCAATGGCCGAAAGGCCCATGGCCGAGAGAAAGGAGCGGCGGCCGATCCTGGTGCCGCGCCTGCCGGACCTGGTGCCGCACTCGATACCGTTTGCGTGCATGGCCATGCCCCTGCCTATCTCGACCGACGCCTGTCTAGCGGAGGAATGGCGACAGGTTAAGCGCCAGCGCCGGGGAGTGTCCTGATCCTGGCCCGCGCCGCCATCAGCGGCGGCGGGAGGTGCGCGGCGGCTCCGCGCTTCCCTGCTCGACGAGGCTGGTGAGCAGGAAGTCGTTGAGATCGGCCGGCTCCGCGAGCATGTCTGCAACGTGGAGGCTGCTGCCGCGCTGGCGGGCGGCCATCACGCTGAAGCCGGCGTTCAGCAGCGCATCCACATTGCTGTCGCGGGCTTCGCGGCTCGGCCCGCCGAGGACAACGGCGATCAGTCGCCTGCCGTCGCGGATGGCCGATGCGGCAAGCGTGAAGCCGGCAGCGCGGGTGAAGCCGGTCTTGATTCCGTCGACGCCGCGGGTGGTGCGCAGAAGGCCGTTGTGGTTGCGCAGCATCTGCCCGGCGACATGCGCTTCGGTTTCCTGGAAGTACCGGTAATATTGCGGGAAGCTCTCGATGAAAGCGCGGGAGAGAAGGTAGATGTCGCGCGCCGTGGTGACCTGCCGCGCGTCCGGCAGGCCGGAGGCGTTGACAAAGCGCGTGTTGCGCATGCCGAGCTGGCGCGCCCGCTCGGTCATCAGCTCGCCGAACCGGTCTTCCGAGCCGGCGAGCCGCTCGGCAACCGCGGTTGCCACATCGTTGGCCGACCGGGTGGCAAGCGCGCGCACGGCCTGTTCGACGGTGATGCTGTCTCCAGCCGGAATCCCGAGCTTGGTCGGCGGGCGGGCGGCGGCATTCCGGCTGAAGACGATCTGGTCGTCGAGCGACATGGTGCCCGCTGCCACCCGCTCGAGCAGCAGGTAGATGGTCATCACCTTGGTGATCGAGGCGGGGAAGCGCTGTTCGTCGGCGTGGCGCGCGTAGAGGATTTCACCCGTGTCGGCGTCTGCGAGGAAGGCGGCATAGCGCGGCTGCTGGAACAGGCTGGCGCCAGAGGCTGCCGCGCGCGCCTGTGGCGAGGAAACAGCAAGGGCCAGCGCACAGGCGAGCATGGACCACGCCCCGGGCCGGATGCGAACAGACCGGCTGGCCTCTGGCCCGGCGGTCCGGCGGATGCTTCCACGTCGCATGATCCGTCCCTATCAGAGGCTTGGAATCGTGGGAAGCCGAGACGTGACCGACATGGAGGTGGAGTGGCGGGTCGAGCCAGCCCCGGTTGCCTATCGGGCGGCGGTTGCCGCAATGGAGGCGCGTGCAACCGAGGTGCGCGCCGGGACGGCGCCGGAGCTTGTCTGGCTGCTTGAGCATCCGCCCGTCGTGACGGCGGGCACCAGCGCGCGGATGGCCGACCTCTTGGACACCGGGCGGTTTCCGCTAGAGCCCAGCGGCCGCGGCGGGCAGCTGACCTTCCACGGCCCCGGTCAGCGCGTCGTCTATCTTGTGCTCGACCTTGCCCGGCGCGGGCGGGATGTGCGGCATTTCGTCTTCGCTCTCGAGGCCTGGGCGATCGATGCGCTGGCTCGCCTCGGAGTGGTGGCAGGGCGCGATCCGCGCGGCACGGGCGTGTGGATTGCCGACCAGCCGGAGGCGCGCAAGCTGTGCGCGATCGGCGTGCGGGTGCGCAAATGGGTGAGCCTGCACGGCATGGCGATAAATGTGGCGACCGACCTTTCCGCCTTCGACGCGATCGTTGCCTGCGGAATCCCGGGGGCCCGGCCGGCCCGGCTTGCCGATCATCTCCCGGGCGTGACGATGGGCGCGCTCGATGACGCTCTGGCCGCGACACTTGGGCCGTTTCTGGAGCGGCTTGCCGCTGGAGCGTCTGCCCTTGAGGCCCGCGCCCTTTCCCGGTAGACGCTCAGGCGGGCGTCAGGGCAGGGTCGCCCTTGCGTTCGTGCAACGGAATCGTGCAGCGAATTCGAGGAGTGAGGACATGGGTGAAATCTTCATGCGAATGCAAGGGTTCTGGGTCGTTTCGGGCGCCGCGCTGCTGCTGGCTGCCTGTGGTGGCGGCTCCAGCCAGCCCGAGGCGCCGGAGACGACCTCCACCCAGACGGACGTGATCGTGGACGAGACCGCGCCGGCCGACGAATCCGCGCAGGACATGATGGCAGCCATGCCCGAGACCGAGGCCGCCCCGATGGACCCGATGGCGCAGCCTGCCGAAGCGCCGGCTGCCGATGCGGCCAGCGGCAACTGACGCGGAAGTTGACAAGCGCCGGGCAGTTCCAGGGGAGCGCCGCAGTGGGCGCTCCCCGCTTGAGGGAGGAAAAGCAGTGAGCCTTGACGATCTGACCGCCGGCATGCGCGAGCGCGTTGCCAGGAATGGGGCCATCATGGGCAAGACCGTGATCTTCGACTTTGGCGACGACGGGGCCGTGCGCATCGACGGTAAGGCCGATCCTGCCGTCGTAGACAATGTGAATGGCGAAGCCGACTGCCGGGTCAAGGTCTCGATGGGCGACTTCATGGAGATCGCGGCAGGCAAGCAAAATGCGCAGATGGCCTTCATGATGGGCAAGCTGAAGGTCGAGGGCGACATGGGCATTGCCATGCAGCTTGGGAAGATTCTCGGCTGATGGGGTTGCCGGCCGCGCGCGGGGGGGCATTGTTCAGGGCACTCCGCGCCGCAGCGGCGCTCGCCACTTGGCTCGTCAGCGCTGCCGGTTCGGCCAGTGCCGTCGTGGCGACCGGCGACCCGCCGGGGCTCAACCCGCGCGAGGCGCGTGCGCATGCGATCTGGACCATCCGCTCGGGCCTCAATGTTGCCGCTCTCCAGTGCCAGTTCTCGCCGTTTCTGATGACGGTGCCGAACTACAACGCGCTGCTTCGTCAGCATACCGACGAGATGGGCGAGGCCTTCCGGACCCTGACCGGCTTCTTCGTCCGGACCCAGGGCCCGCGCACGGGGCAGCGGGCGTTCGACACCTACGCGACGCGCACCAACCAGAATTGGGCGACGTTCGATGCCCAGTACAGCTTCTGCGACGCTGCAGCGCTTGTGGGGCGGCGGGCGCTCGCCGTGCCGAAGGGCAGGTTCGGCGAGTTCGCCGAGACCGAGATCATCAAGCTGCGCCAGAGCCTTGATGTGAAAGTCGGGCTTGCCTCGCCGCTTGCGGCAACGCGGATCAGCTATGTGGTGACGCCCTCCCTCAAAGATCCCTGTGTTGGTCGGCCGCTCAGCAGGTGCCGCTGAGTGCGCCGACGGGCGGCCGCGCCAGATCGTCTGACCTGAAATCGCATCCGACGGGTGCCGTACGCCCGTCCGCCTGATCTCCCTGCTCCGGCGTCGGGGTGATGCAACAGGGCCGTGATGGCCGTGGCGAGGCCGAAGGACGAGGTCGAACCTTCCGAGAAAGGCGAGGCGGGGCGTTTGGGCTGGGGGTTGCGAAGGCTGCGGGCCGGGGCGGGCGGCTGCCACGGATAGCGAGGCCGTTGTGTTGCCGGGAACCGGGGCTTGCGCGAAACAGGGCTCATGTCCCAAGCTGGCCGGGCCGCATCTGACCGCGAACATGGGCCAGCAGTCCAAGAAAAAGGGCCCGCTCTCCAGCGAGAGCGGGCCCTGGAAGACGACTGATTTGCCCTAGCGGGCGCCGAAGATGATTTCGGCGCGCCTGTTCTGCGGCTCGCGCACGCCGAGCGGCGTGTCGACGAGGAGCCGGGTGAAGCCAAACCCGCGGGTTGTCATCTGGCTTTCCGGAATGCCCTTGTTGAGCATATAGGCCTTCACCGCGTTCGCCCGGCGCTCCGAGAGGCGCTGGTTGTAGGCGGCCGGGCCGGACGTGTCGGTGTGGCCTTCGATGACAACCGATGTCTGGCCGGTCTGCATATAGGCCTCCGCAGCCCGATCGAGGATGGCCGCAGCCTCTGGCGTGATATCTGCCTTGTCCCAGTCGAAGAACACCAAGAAGGGCCCGGGCACGACCACGGCCGGAGGCGGCGGTGGCGGAGGAGGCGGAGGAGGCGGCGGAGGCGGCGGAGGCGGAGGCGGCGCCTCCGGTTCGAACAGGTTGAACGTCAGGCCCACCAGGAAGCTGTGGGTCCGGTGGCGTCCCTCGATGTCACGGCCGTTGGTGGTGACCATGCTGAGATCGGGAACGTTGAAAAAGCGATACTTGAAACCGAGGTCAACCTTGTCGCTCAGCGCATAGCGCATGCCGGCGATCGCCTGCCAGGCAAAACCGGTGTCGCTGTCGTCGTTGTAGGCGACTCCGAAGTCCTCGAGCTGCCAGATGTGCGCCTTGGTGCGGGCGATGCCGACGCCACCGCCAACGAAACCGGACCAGCGGCTCTCGTTTCCGCCGAAATCAAACATGCCGTTCAGCATGAAGGAGAGTACACGGGTGTTCCCGCCCGGATCGGAGTAGACCCCGGTGCACGGCTGGCCGGACGAGTTGAAGTTGTTGCAGGTCGACGGCGGGCTAGGGAGGGGGCCCACCGCACCGTTGACGCTCACATCCTTCAGCCGGTTATCGCGGTAGCCGACTTCGAACTCGGAGCGGAACAGACCAAAATCATAGCCGATCTGGCCTGCCACTTCCCAGCCCGTATCATAGGCCTGGCGGAGCGCATTCGGGAAGGTGATGCCGGTGGTCGGCGGGTTGGTCTGCACGAACGGACCGAGCCCGAAGTTCGCTGCTTCGGCGATCGCGGCGCCGCCCTCGATCCCAATATACCATGCCTTGTCGCGCGCGTGGGCGGACCCCGCGAGCACCGTGGATGCGAGCGCGGCCGCAACGGCGTATTTCAACATGACTGTCCCCTTCATTAGCAGGCGAAGTGCCGGAGCCGGGGGCATCTAGCCGAGGCACTCGGGGGATATCAAGTGCCCAACCGCGGAAATCTGTGACGGCAAAGCAACATGAATCGGTCAATTCCGGCGGCAGGCCGTCAGGTAACAAATCCGAGACTACGCAAAACCGATTGCAGCGCCACGATCGCCGTACGGGCCTCCACATCTGCAACGGCGCCGCCTGATGGCGGCTCGAGCGCAACCGGGGGCCGTTCGGCCGGGCCTTCCTGGCGCCACATGGTGCCGGTCCATCGCAGCCGGAGACCCTCGTCGCCCAGCCATCCGGATATGCCGGCGGCCGGCTGGAGAAATCGCCAGCCGCCATCCGTCCACGCTGCAATCCGCCCCTCATGGCCAGCCCAGGCCCCCGAGGCCTCCGCGGGCACGATCCACATCTGACCAGGTTGCGCATCGGTCGGGGGGGTGCTCGCAGTCCGGCTCTCGAACTGCGGATGCGCAAGAAGGTCGATGGCGAGCAGCGCCTCGTTGTGCGTCACATCCTTCTGGCCCTGGCCTGCGACGAGGAGCGGGATTTCGAATCGTGGCGTCTTGCTTGTCATGGCGGTCTCCCGGGGAGAGGCGAAGGATCAGAAGGCGAATGCAAGGGGTGGGCTGGCCCGCACCGCCTCCGGCCCTGCGCCGATTGCAATCACCTGGAGCGTTCCGGCGCGCACGGGGGCCCCGGTCTCGGCGATCTGATCAGCGACCGGCCAGACCAGCGCATGGCCGGAAACCTGGCGCGAGACGGCAGCAGGCCCGCCGATCCGGCATTCGTAGGGCTGCGGCATGCCCGCCTCCTCGCTCCCCCAGCCAAACGACTGGCGCGAACGGGAAATCCAGGAAAAATGAAGATCGCCATCGGGCAACAGGCGGGCCTGGAGATGGCAGGGCGCAAGCGGTGCATGGCCGGCAGCCGTCAGGCTGAGCTCGAGCGTGGTGCCGCCCGGCGGATCGCCGCGGCCCTCGGCATGCAGCGTGACCGCCAGCCGCTCCTCGTCGACTGTCACGGGTCGTCTTGCGATCCGTGAAGGGTCGAGGCGGATGACCTGCGTGCCCGCCGGGTGACCGCCCGGCGGTATCACGGTTGCGCCGCGCCCGCGCAGCAGGCCACGCAGGCGGTAGGACCGCCCGCCCGCGTGGATCGCCTCCCGGAACTGCAGGAGTTCGCCGCCCACGAGCAGGAGATTGCCACCGGCGAGCACCGCCTCTGCGGTCGTGCTGAGGGGCGCATTCTCGTCTTCAAGGACCTCGACCAGAGGCTGGTTGCGCTCGTCCCAGATGTCGCCGGGGCCTGCTGGAAGCGGCTCGAGAAGTGTGCCAGCCCAAAGGCCGGGCGCAATGCTTCCAATTTCGACCGGTTCGGCTCCCGCGCCGGAAGAGAAGAGGATCGTGGCTCCCGCCCATCCGGCAGCGCCGCTGCCGGCCACAAGCAGACCGGGCCGGCTTGTCGGCGCCCAGGGGTCGACTGGCGGCTCGACAGCGCGCAGGAGGGTTGCCGGCGCCGGCTGAACCGGAGAGGGCAAGCTGCGGCCCGGGTCTGCAGCCGGGGGAGTTCGGGCGCCGGCCGGCGGCAGCGCCTCACACACGATCGTGACAATCAGGGCTTCGGTGGTCTGCCGGACGACCCGCCATCGGCCAGCTACGCCTTCCACCCGCACGACATCCCCGACCGCCAGAAATATCCAGCGCATCGGCAGCGCGATCTGGAGCGTCTCGGCGCCTGCCTCCGCGCGCCGCATCCTGAGCGCTGCCACCTCGCGGGCTGCTGCGGCGGACGCGATCACCGGGGCGTCAAGACCCAGCTCACGCCCGACGCGCGGCCGCCATTCCGTCTGCAGCCCACGCTGATAGTCGCGCTCCGGGTCGTAGTAGCCGACGCTCCACGCACCCGGACGGCGCTCCATGGCGATCGCCCGCTCGGGGGTCGCTGGCTCCTGTTCCGGGGCCGGGACCGCGCCAAGGTCGGCTGCCGGGATCAGGATCTCCCGCGGCTCGCCGCCGAGGGTGAGCTGCCCGTCCGGGTAGGCCGGATCCGCCCCAATCCAGCTGGCAAGCAGCTCCGCATTGTCGCGCCAGCGCGGCTGATCGGCAACGAAGCCAACCGTGCCGTCCGACAGTAAGGGGCGGACGGTGCATTCCGCCGATTCCATCAGGGCGCCAAGCCAGTGCGACGGCGTTTCCTCGTCGGCGAAAACCTCGAAACTGAGATTGGGCAGGCGGTTGCCGAACTCGGCGAGCGCCAGGTTCTCGAAGACCACATAGGCAAGCCCGCGATAGGCTGGTGCGCGCCCAGCGCCTTCGGCCGCAACGATCAGCGGATCGGGCGGCTGGCCGTCGAGGCCCGGGTGGACCCGCATGGTGACGGGTCCGGCAAACCTGCCATCGGCCGAACGGAACTCGCGGCCGTCGGCCCAGATCCGGCCGATGCGCCGTATGGGCCCTGACGAGATGGCAAGCGCGAAGGAGGCGGTGGTGCCCCGCCGCGCCGAGTCCGAGCCTTTGCCTCCTGACCGGTTGCGCTGCACCGGCTGCGCCCAGATGAGGATCCCGGCCTGCCGCGCCCGCCCGAACACGCGGGGAATCGTCTCGCCGTAGGCGGAGCGCTGCACGAAGAGGTCGCGTGGCGGCGCGCGCCGGGCGCCGAACAGCGATCGGTCGATTGTTCCGCCGAGAAGCGCGCCCAGCGCGCCTCCGAGCGGCCCGCCGACCGCCTGGCCGATGGTCGAGAACAGCATCGACGCCATCAGATTTCTCCGGTCGGAAAGCACCAGGCATCGAAGATGGGAAGGGCCCAGGGCCAAGGGCGTTCCACCACCCGGCGCAGACCCATGTCCGCCTCGATCACCCCCGCGCCTGTGAAGATTGCGAAATGCAGCTGCAGCGCGCCGGGGCTTGCCACCAGCAGGTCGCCGGCCAGCGCACGCCCGGTCGGCCGCAGCGCAAATCCGCGCAGGAGCAGCTGGCGGCGCGCCTCCTCGGGCGCACAGCCGCGCATGCCAATGGCTGGGGGCGGAGGGACGCCGAGGCCTAACGTCTCGCAGCAGAAAAGGGCGAGCCCGAGGCAGTCCAGCCCCTCGGTGGTTCGCCCCTGCGGCCGGAAGCGCACGCCAAGGCACGTCCGTGCAGCGGCGAGGATCAGGTCGGCCCGCGGGTGCGGCCGCAGATCATTCGCCATAGCGCACGAGTGCGTCGGTTCCCGGGACATGGGGCTCGCCTGAAAACTGCAGGGCATTGTCAAATCGTGTCACGCAGGTCTCGAACCGGCGGTCGCAGCCTTCGCGCAGGCGGATGCGCCACCGGCCCTCCCCCAGCGCGGGCAAGCGCTCGGCAAGCTGCACGTCGGGGCCTTCCACGCGCAGCACGGGGCGGTCGATGCCCGCATGCGGCCCGTCGAGCACGCGCAGGATGCCATGCGCATAATGGTCCGGTTCTGCCGGTGCATGTTGGAGCCGGACCCAGTCCTCTTCGATCCGCATGGCAATGGCTGTGCTCGTGCGGCTGTCCATGTCCACCTGGCAGCGGCCATCGCCGAGACTTGCGCGGCACATGGCCGAGCAGCGCGGCGGGCCGCCGCGCAGCAGGGCCGACATTTCCGACAGAAGTTCGACCGAGAAACGCCCGCCCGAGCCCTGCTCGCGGCGCACGACATCGCCAATCCGGCCCGAGGCAAGGCGCAGCATCGTCGCTTCGGGCTGGCGCCAGTCGCAGACATGGAGGTCGACCGAGGCGCCATGCCATCTGCCGCTCTCGAGATCGGCCCCGCGCATCGAGTCTGCGGACAACGCGCCCGAGACAACCATCGTCTCGGTGCGGAAGCCATCCTCGAGGGTGATGGCCGAAGGCGTCATGCCCGGGCGTGCGACATGGGTGATGCCACCCGCTCGGATCGGCCGGTCATGGCTCGTGAAGCCAAGGACGACACCGTCGAGCCGCGTGAGGCGCCAGAGGAAGGCGAGGGTCGTCACTTCGCCCGCGAGAAAGGCGGGGGCGTTCACGGCCGCTCCTCCCTGACCTCGACAATCGGCACCGAAAGCGGTTCGCCCGCGCGCCAGCCGATGAGAGAGATCTCCAGCCGGTCGCTCGCAAACCGTGCGGGGACATCGAACAGGAAGCCCGCCGTCACGAGCGCGCCCGGCTCGGGCGGGGTCTCGAGGCGCACGATCCCCTGCGGCTCGAGTGTCCAGCCGCTGGAAAGTTCCACGCCGGCAACGGCAACCCGCACCGTTCCGTCCACGGGCCGCGTGATCGCCCGCTCCTCGCCACCGGGCCCGCCATAGCGCTTGACGAGCGGAAATCTGACGCGCGTGCCGGTGCCCGTGCCGAGCAGCTGGTCTCGCGGCGAGGGTGGGCCGAGACCATTGTCGGCCGAGCTGTGGTCGAGCGGGTCGCGAAAGCGAAAGGCTTGCGCCTGCCCGCGGCGTGCGCGGAAGAAGGCGACGAGCGCAGCGAGATCGGCCTCCGAGCGGATCCCGATCCCCGCATCATAGCGCAGCCTTGCCGACTGCCACAGGAGGTTTCGCTGCTCGAACCCCGTTGCAAGCTGCGCCACCTGTGTCTGGAACTCCGGCCCGCCGCTGGCGCCAAGGCCGAGATGAAGCGGAAACGGCTCGTCGGAAAAGGCCTCTGTCATCCCATCGTCTCCGGCAGAGGGGGCAAGCTCAAACCAGGTGAAGCCATCCCGGGCGATCTGCGGCCACGCCCACACCAGCCGCTCGGCGACCTGCCGCCGGGCGGCATCGTCCAGCGCCGCTGCAACCCTTGGCCATTCCTGAGCAGCGCCGCCCGCCTCGGCGACAAAGCCGGCGAGATAGTGCTGGGCCGATCGCGGATAGCCCAAGCGCTCGTCGACCAGCGCGCGCCCGCGCACCATGCCATCCTCGTTGGCCGAAGTGACAAAGCTGTAATCCTCCAGCTGGAGCACATCGAAGGCCGGCCACGCCCAGCCAATCGGCATATTGGCGCGCAGGAGATCGGGCTTCGCCCGGTCGACCACCTGCGGAGGGTAGAACAGCAGCATCGTCGGGCACATGCCCCCGGCTGCGGTGCGCGCGGCAGCCGCCAGTTCGAGGGTCGATTCGGCGAGCCTTGCACCCAGCCAGTCGAGCCATGCCCGTTCGGCGGGCATGCGGTCGCCCGTCACATGCTCCATCGGGGGCGGTGGCGCGCCGGTCTCCGCGATCCAGCGCGCGACAGTTGCGGCATCATAAAAACACGGGCGTCCATCGGGCCCCACCCACCACCAGGGCTCGCCCACCTGGAAGGCAACATCTGCGCCCGCCTCGCGAGCAATCGCGACGAAGGCGGCCGCCACGGATTGCAGCCACGCCATCGCCGGGGCCGAACAGGGCGACAGAAGCGTCGAGGGCGGGTCATAGCCCGTCTGCGCGCGGTCGCCCGCAAGCGTGCGCTGCGCCCAGCCTGCGGGCGCATGGGCATCAAACAGCTCGTAAGAGAGCGAAAGAACAAGCCCCATCTCCCGCTCGCGCAGGCTCTCTGCAAGGCGGCGATGCCACGCAACCGCCGGTCCGCACAGCGGTCGGGCTTCATCCACCAGAAACCGCGCCTCGGCCGCGTCCCAGCGCAGGCCGAAGAAGTGGCTCATGCCGACATAATGGTTCACGAGCCCGCGATACCCCAACGCCTCCCACTGCTCGGCCAGGCGCTCGGGCGCCTGATTGTAGCTGTCGTCATAGCCGCTGCACATGCGCACATCGTGCGCAGGCAGAAAGGCGTCGCCGATGGAAAGCGAGCCGCGAGCGCCGGTGCAGCGGATGCCCGACAGTTCCACCCACGTCTCAACCGGCTCGGCAAGTGGGGTCGGCGCGCCGTCGAAGCCAGCCGGCATCAGCGAGATGAACATCCGGTCGATGTCGCCGGCAAACACCGGATCGGCCTCCTGCGGCAGCAGGAAACCGCCGTCGAGCGCGTCGAAATCGAGGCGCACCCGCGCTGCCGTCGGAGCGCCGGTCGCATAGTTCCAGAGCCGCACATACCAGGTCCGCGGCGTTCCGTCGGCCGTGCGCCCCTCGATGGTGAGCGTCGGCCCGTTCACCTCGTCGAGCGGCATCAGGCCGGGCCCCCCGTGCCAGTCGAACTCGAGAACCGCGCCCCGGTAGTCGCGCTCTGTTGCATAGGCGAGCAGCGGGTGCGAGCGGCGATCCTCGCTTTCCCAGATCAGCCCAGCAAGGTCCCCGCGCCCCAGGAACATGAGGTCGACACGGGCCGTTGCCGGCCGCGGGCAGGTCAGGGCCGCCATCATCGGCCGCGGGAAGTCGACCGTCCACAGCCGTGGCGCGAAGCGTTTGACCCAGCCGCGGCGGACCCTCTGCCCACGGCGCGCCAGATAGTGCGTCACCGGCTCAGTCCTCGTGGCGCTCGAGCGACCGCCGGACCGCGCGCGCGACCTGGCTGGCAGACCGGGTCATGAAGTCCTGCGAGGCGCCCGGTGGTACGGCGAGGTGGATGTTGACCGTCACTGGCCCGCGGCCCGCCCCGGCACGGGGTTCCACGCGCCCCGACACGGTGGGAACGAAGATCTCCGGGCCTTGCTCGCCCACCACATAGGCCCGGCCGGGCGAGACCGGCCCGCCCGTTGCCCGCCCGGGGAGGCCGAACAGCCCCCCGATCACGCCGGCAAGGATCCCCCCCAGCCCGCCTGCCCCTGCAGCTGGCTGGCCATGGCCGCTCCCCCCGGTCAGGAGCGAGGCCGCAAGTTCACCGAGCGCCTTGGCCGCAACCCTTGCAAGATCCTCGACTTCGAGCTTGCCGGTGCGCGCCGCGCGCGCAAGCGCCGTCTCGATCCCCCGCCCGGCAGCGGCGGCCGCGCCGGTCAGCCCGCCTGCCATCGCGCGCTGCAGCTCCTCGATGTCGCGCCGGAACGCAGCCGTCTCGGCCACCACTTTCACGGAAATCGCATCCAGCCCGTCATCCATCGCAGGATCTTTCCATCAGTCGGCGGAGCTCGGCGTGCGTCAGCGGCCTCTGGCGCAAGGCGGGGCCAAGCCGGCCCTCGAGTGCGGTCAGGAGCTCGCGCGGGGTCGATCGCCAGAACAGGTCTGGCGTCCAGCCAAGAAGCCCCGTGGCAATCGCTGCCGCAAGCCGCGCGATGTCGGCAAATGCAGGGATGCTCATGCGCCTTCGAAGACCCGCATCAGCAGCCGCCGGTAGGCGGGCACGGCAGCAGCAATCCCGAGGGCGACGAGCTCGGCTTCGAAGGCCGGCCTGTCGTGTTGCCGGTCGGCAAGGCACGCCCAGAAAAGAGCTGCCATGTCCGCAACCCGGATGTCGCCGGCGGCCGCCCGCTCGAGCGCGAGCTGGAGCGATCCGATCTCGGCCTCGGCGGCCACCAGCGCCTCGAAGCTCGGGCGCAGCACCACCGGCCCCGAAGACAGCGTCAGCGCAACTTCGCCGCGCTCGGGATTGGCAGGGCGCGTCACAGCGACTCAACCGGCCCGGAGCTCTCGAGCGACAGGGTATAGGTCCGCTCGCCGTTGAAATCCCCGGCATACTCCAGCCGCGT
The DNA here is from genome assembly GCA_937995515.1 of uncultured Sphingomonadaceae bacterium. Classification (GTDB taxonomy): domain Bacteria; phylum Pseudomonadota; class Alphaproteobacteria; order Sphingomonadales; family Sphingomonadaceae; genus Thermaurantiacus. The sequence continues at coordinate 79,671 of CALKJZ010000016.1, forward strand.
CACTTGGAACGCCCCGCGCAGGCGCTCGCCGCCTTCGAACGAGAGCTCGAACCGCCGCAACCCGCCACCAAGCGCAAGCCCCTTCACCAGAAGCTCCGAGGCAGAGCCGGTGAAGACGCCAGCACCCGAGACCGAGACCGACCTGATCCCGCCCGTCCCGAGGAGCTCGCGCCATCCGTCCGAGCCCTTGTTGGTCACAACCACCTGCTCGCACGCGAGGCTGACCTGTGTGGTGCGCAGCCCGCCGACCGTTGCAAAACTCTCTGGCTCGCCGCCCTCGCTCACCTTCAGCAGGAAGGCCGCGCCGCTTTCGACTGGCATGTCAGTTCTCCATCACGCTGAGGGCGCGAAACTCCAGCACGCCCTGGGTCCAGGTCTTGGGATTTGGCTTCACCTGTGCCGAGACGAGCCCCAGCGTCACGAGACGCAGCCCGTCGAACCGTCGCGGCATTGCGATGACCACCCGCTCCACTTCGGTCATCAGGCCCTTCAGCGCACCGGCCTCTGGCCGGGCGTCCCAGGCGTTCACCTGGAAGCGGTGTTCATGTCCGCCGCCGTCCTTCCATCGCCACGGGCGCACGAGGTCCGCTCCGATGGTCACAAACGGTGGCCTTGAGTCCGCCGGCGGCCCATCAAAGACGTCGATACCGCGCGCCCGCAGCACCTCGTCGCCGCGGAGCGCGGCAAAGAGCGCGCGCTGCAACAGCTGGCTTGCCAGCATTCGTCTCTCCCCCTCGCACCATGCGGGACTGTCGGCTCAGCCCTGCGGGCCAAGCTCCTCGGCCAGCAGCGTCATCCGGTCGGGTGTTGCAGGATCCTGCGCGATCCCGGTCAGGCGCAGGCGGATGCCGCGCCAGCGCACCTGCATCCCGAGATCCAGCGCAAGCCCCTCGCGCACCACGATCTGCCATCGTCTGGACGTCAGCCGCGTCTCGGCCGCAGCCACGGACAGGGCCCCGTGTCCCAGTGGGCGCAGCTCGCCCCAGACCTCGGCCACCGGCACCCAGCTGTCACCCCGCCCGCCGCTGCCATCCGGGGCCGGGCGCAGCTTTTCGAACCGAAGTCGCTGCCGCAGCCGACCGGCAAGTTCGGCACCCATCTCCTCCTCCGTCCTGTCTGTCAGAGCCGCACGAGGCGCCATGGTGCCAGCCACTGGCGGAACGCGGGCGGAAAGGCCTCGCCCCCCGCGTCGTCGCGGTGGGCAAAGGCATGGCCTGCCGCCCGCACTACGGCAAAGCGGATCGGCTCGGGCACCTCGTTCCAGTCTGCGGCCCGGCCCGCGAGATAGCGCACGCGCACCCGGCCGCCGGCCGGGTCAATGCGCAGCATCCCGCGCCCGTTCCGGTCGGTCGCAAGCGACCATTCCTCCGGCCCCACAGGCCCCGGCCGGTCGCCTCCCAACCGCTCCACTAGGGTCACGCCACGGATCGGCCGGCAGCTGAGCGTTGCGCCGTCACCCTCGGGGTCCAGCTCCTCCTCGCAAGGCCGCGCAACGAGCGCTTCGCCGAGGAAGGCTTCCGCCGCGGCCGTCGCGGCCCGCAGCAGCCCGACAAGCAGCCCGTCCTCGTCCGCATGTTCGAGGCGCAGAAAGGCCTTGAGCTCGCCAAGCGCTGCAGCCTGCGGCGATTGCATGCCGCCCTGCATCAGCGCTCTCCCACCCGGATCGTGACCGACCGCTCGTCCACCGTCCCGTCCGAGAGCGTCACCCGGTTCACGAGCTGGGCCACCTCGCCCTCCCGGCCGCCTTCGATCCAGACCCGGGCCACAGCGCCTTCGACGGCATCGTCCACGATCAAAATGCCCCCCTCGCCCTCGGGAGCAGCATGCCAGCTGCTGGCGGCAATCGTTCGGCCAGTGCCGCACGCCGCCGTCCAGTCGACGGCATAGTCGAGGCGTGCGCCCGGATCCTTCAGGAACAGCATTGTCAGGTCTCCCGCCGAAGGGGTCAAACCGGTGCGCCGATTTCCACCGCCCACGATGCGAAATTGACCGCGCCGCCTGCCGAAAGGGCCTGCACCGGGCAGGTCGTCACATAAAGAAGCCTGTTCGAACTCCTGTCCACGAGCGCCACATGGTCGGCATTGCCGCCACTCGTGACCGAGACATCGGTCTTGGCCGCCACGGTCACCTTGCGGCCAGAAACGTCGCCGGCGGCAATCACAAAGTCGGAAGGGCTGAGGCTCGCCTGGGCGAGCCGGCCGGCCATCGCTGCCCCGAAGCTGACTGGCTGCCCAGACAGGGCCACCATGTCCGTGGCAGAAGCAATAACCGCGAGGGCACTGTCCAAAACCTCATTTGCAACCCATTTCGCCATTACTGCACTCCTTCCTTGGTGAATCGGCAAGCCTCTCGGCCGCCGCGGGAACCGCGGGCGCCAGCCACAGGCGTCACCCACCCGCGGCGATGATCCGGCGGCTCTCCGGTCTTACGGTTACGGTGCGATACCGGCTCGCGCCGGGGTCGTGCTCCGGCACGGGCCCGGCCAGGATGCCGGTATCGCGCACGGCGTGTCGCGCAGGCTCGCCCAGCAATGCCGACACTGGTGCGAGCGCTAAAGGCCCGGCCAGATGGGCGTGGCTTCCCCATTCCGGAGCGACTGTCGCTGTCAGCGCCACCGGTTGCAGGCTGGCGCCGTCGGCCGCATGCGAATGCGCAGCGCCCGCCGGCGCGATGCTCTCGGCCGCTTCGGCAGGTGCTGCCGCCCAGACTCCTGCATGCATCACCAGCCCCCGCAGGGTGCCGTCCGGGTCGGCAGGATAATTCGACGGTGCGCGCCGAAGCTGCCAGCCAGGGCTCGACGACGACAGGCGATAGTCACCGCCGCCCGTGTCGGCGTTGGGGCCGGGGCTTTCGCGGCTGCGGTCGTCCAGATAGCCAAGATCGCGGGAAAAGCCGGGAACCAGCGCACCCTTGATGACGTTGATCCCCACAAAATCATGCGGGAAGTCTGGGTTGATGACGCCATTCAGCCGGTCGGCCGACACCGTATCGCGCTGCCGGATGCCATAAGACACCTCCCAGCCGCCCGTGTGCGTGCCAAACAGCGAGAACGTGTCGTGCTTGGTCGCATTCCGGTCGATCATGCAGCCAAGGCGCGTGTTCTCGAA
>CALKJZ010000017.1 GCA_937995515.1 uncultured Sphingomonadaceae bacterium
GTTCATGAGCTCGCGGCGGCGGGCCAGCATCGTGGTCCGCAGATAGGCGGCCTCGACCGCGCCGCCCTGCACGGCGTGGGCCAGGCAGGCCTCGGCCACTTCGCGCGGCGCATGGGCGACTTCGGCGGCCCAGGTGCGGAAGCAGGAGCGGAAGCCATGGACCGTTGCCGTCGCGTGCCCGGCCTGCCGCAGGAGCTTTGCAAGCGCCACGTCGGTCAGCGGCCGGCCAGTTGTCGGCCCCGGAAAGCAGAAGGGGCTCGAGGAATGCAGCGCCTCGCGGGCTCTCTGGGCTCCCGCGAGCAGCTCGAGCGCGGCCGGCGCGAGCGGCACCTCGAACAGGCGGCCGGCCTTGGTCCGCGCGGCCGGGATCGTCCAGAGCGCCGCGTCACGGTCGATCTCGGACCATGCGGCACCGCGCGCCTCGCCCGAGCGCACGGCGGTCAGGATCAGGAACAGGAGCGCCCGGGCGGCCGGTGTGTCCTTCGCGATCAGGTCGGCCGCAAAGCGCGGCACCTCGGCAAGGGGAAGCGCAGCGCGGTGCACCTTGGGCGGCCGCCTTGTCGGCAGGCCGGCGCGGATGATCTCCCAGTCGATGAGGCCGCACTGGCCCTGGGCACGGGCAAGCCTCAGCGTGCCGCGCAGCCGGTCGAACAGCTTCTTGGCCGTCTCCGGCCGGTCGCGCCAGACGGGAAGCAGGGCCGCCGTGATCTCGGGCTCGGTCAGCGCATCGACGCGGCGCGGCATCAGGGCATGGAGGTGCAGGGCAAAGAGGCGGGGCGTCACCCGCGCCGTATGGCCCTTCGCACCCCCCTTCCAGCCGGGCGCCTCTTTTGCGATCCAGGCCTCGAGCGCCTCGGCCAAGGTCGGGATCGCGCGCTGGCGGCGGCGCTCGGCCACCGGATCGCGCCCGGCGCGGATGGCCCGGCGGAACGCGAGCGCCTGTTCCCGGGCTTCGGCGAGCGTCACCACCGGCCAGGGGCCGAGGCCGATGTCGCGTCTTCTCCCCTGATGCTGGATGCGCAGAACCCAGGAGCGACTGCCCGACGGCTGGACGACGAGCATGAGGCCTTCACCGTCGCCATGCCGGCCGGGGGGCGCGCCCCGCACCTCGCGATCGGTCAGGCGCCTACGGCACCGAACTCCCCCGGACGGCATGGCCGCGCACGCCTCCCCACATCCATCCCCACACCAGGACGGCGCTTCCTGGCACATCGCGACCCGTGAAGCAACAGCCCGGGAAAATGTCTAAAGCTATATCAATGAGTTGAAACGCCATGACCCACCCCGGCACGGGCCGAAACTTCGGGCCAGTTCGTTTCCTGGGCACCAGACAGATCGCCGGACAGCGCCGGACCAGGGCCGCCAGCCGCCTGTCGGGAAGAACCAGCCGCCTGTCGGGAAGAACAGGTTGCTGGCCTCAGCCCCTGGTCGGCGGCTTCCGGGGCCAGTCGGCGATCACGGCCCAGCCTGCGAGGATTGCCGCGCCGACAAGGATTTCCGCCATCGGGCCGGTCATCCTGTCACGCAGCCCGAACAGCATCGACGCGGACCAGCCGATCGGCACGACCAGCCGCTTCACGGCCCAGATGGCCCACACGCCGTTCATGCCCGGCTGGTCTCGAACGGGCGCCCCTCTCGGTCGCAGATCAGCTGCACGGCATTGCGCCCCGTATAGGCCGCCGGCGGCATGCCGCCGCCCGGCGCCACCCAGTGGCCGGCCATCCAGAAGTTCGCAAGCCCCGGCAGATGGGTCGGCACGATGGCGCGCGCAGCGGCCGGCGTCGGCAGCCAGCCCTCGTAGGCGCCGCGATGATTGCCCGTGTAGCGCGCGTAGGTGAGCGGCGTTGCCAGATCGTGGAAGATCACCTGCCCGGCAAGGCCCGGGAAATGCCGGTCGAGGCCGTCGATCACGGCCCGGGAGATGGCCTGCCGGGCGGCGGCATAGCTTTCGGCGCCCTCGTCGGCACGCGCACGCCACCAGTCATGATCGCTGTCGAGCATGGCCGTCAGCAGCGTCTGGCCCGTCGGCGCAAGCGTGGGATCGAAGCTGTAGATCTGCACGGTCGCCCGGGCATGGGTGACGGGGCCCACCTGCAGCGGCGGATCGAAGGGCAGGTTGTGGCCCATGCTGGCAATGGGGAGGCCGGGAAAGGTTCGCGCGACCCCGGCCGAGAAGTAGCAGAGCGGCGGGAAGCAGGTGAGATCGTCGAGCACGGGCGGCCGCAGCGCCGCGCCATCCGGCAGCAGCTCGTCGTAGATCTGTGTGGCGTCGCAGGCGGCGATCACATGGTCTGCGGCGACCTGTTCGCCATCGGCGAGGCTGACTCCGGTGGCGCGGCCGTCTGCCACGCACACCGCCGCCACCCGGCGGCCGCAGGCAAGCCGGCCGCCGAGGCCTGTGTAGCGCGCGACCAGCCGGTCGATGAACGGGCCGGAGCCGCCCAGCGGATAGGCAGCCGTGCCACGGGCGGCAAAGCCCAGCTGCATCAGCAGGAACTGCATCGACATGCCCGGGGTCCAGAAATGCCGGAACATGCCCTGGAGCGCAGGGTGCCGGAACCGCCCAGCATATTCTTCCAGCGTGAAGGCAGCAAAGCGCCAGTGGGCCAGCAGGAACGGCCAGTTGCGCGCGAAGATGCCGATCCAGTCGGTCAGGCTCAGAAGCTCGAAGGCGCGGCGCATCGGGAAATCCGCATCGCGGAAGGTGCGGATCGCCGCGCAGAAGCCAGCGATCTCCCCGGCATCCTCGGGCGAGATGGCTTCCAGATGCGCCTGCAGCCGATCCGGATCCCGCCAGAGGTGCACGTCCACGCCGTCGAGGTCGCGATACATCCCGAAGCGGGCCGGCACGAGATGCGGATGATCCTCGATGACACCGAGTTCCATCCACATGTCGTGAAGGTCGCTGCCCGGAGCCGAGCCGACCAGCCAGTGGATGGAGCCGTTCACCCGGATATTCTCGCGCACCCAGCTGGCACACACCCCGCCCGGGCGGGGCGCCATCTCGTAGATGCTGGCCTCGAACCCGTTCATCCGGGCGTAGATCCCGGCCGACAGCCCGGCGATCCCGCCGCCGATGATGGCAATATGCGGCATGGCAACCCTTCGCCTGCTGCCTCGTGTGCTGGCAGCCTCGCGCAGCGTCATGTCCGTTTTGTGAAGCCGCGCGACGCAATGCGGCCAGCCGAGGAAGATTGCCCGATCCGCCGGAAGGCCTGTATCAGGCCTGACGCCAGCACGGCTTCCGGGCGACGGCGAGCCGTAGCCGGATCCTGCGCGGTGCCGAGGATCTCGAGGCATCGACGCGCTTCCGAGATGCCACGCTCGGCGCCCTGGGCCACGGGCCGGGCCTTGCCGGCGAGCAAGGGGCGCGTCTTCTGGGCGACGCCGACCGGGATCTTCGCCATCACCTGCCCGATCGACGGCAAGCCTGCCAGCTGCGGCAACGGAGCACCATCGGCTTTGCGGCCGGCAGGGAGTCCCTCACCCGGGCCCTGTTCTCCGGCTCTTGCCGGCAGCCGGGCGCTGCGCACCTGCGGCTCAGCCTTCCGCCGTGAAGACGCGGGGAGGCGCGGCGAAGACCCCTGAGGGGGCGGATAACCGGCGGGTCAGCGCGCTGTTTCGGCCTCGTTCGCAAGCGCGGCGCGGAGCGCTGCCAGAGGGGCGGAAGGCCGGTCGACCCGTGGCTCGGCAACAGGCGGCGGGGGCCGAGGGCGGCGGGCGTCTTGCGGGGCGTCGGCCGTCGCGCCGGAGGCCGCGCGGCCGGCTCCGGCGCACGGCGCGCGGGAGCGGGGCGATCCCGCACGTTCGTCAAACGATCGCCCCGGTCTTCAGGGGATTGGGACGTTCAGCAGTGCCGCGACCGGCGTCGGTTGAAGGGCGCACCCCCAAGGTCGTCATTGGCAAACGATCGACATCCCAGGCATTCTGAGCAGTGCCGAAGGGAAAGGTGAACTCAGGCTTCGAGCTTTCCAGGCTCGATCCGCCGCAGATCGAATTTCAGTCTTGAGAAACAAAATATTCATCAGAGGCTGTGAAACATTTCAATCGGATCAGGCTCGTTTGCAGGAGAACCAAAGGCGGTGGCTTGGATCGCGCGCGATCTGCGGCTATATCAAGTGGGAAAGCGGGGTCTGTAACGGAAATATTCTTTCGCTTGCAACCGCGCAGAACAGGCCGAACATCATCCATGATCGCACCCCTCGGCCGATGATGTCCGCAAAGTCCTGCGTCTTCATCTGCGCGAGGTCGCAGTGTTCGTCCGTGCCCCGATGCCGATGCACTTCCGGCAGGACAGGGATATCGAGAATGAGGCCACAATCACGCACGGCTTTGCCGCGTTGAGGCCCGGCGCTTTGCACGGCAACGGCGGGCACGCAGCGGCTGGACTCTTGCACCTCTCCTGCCGACTCGCGCAACATGTCGACGCAGCTCTTCGTCGGTTCTGGCGGTGCCTTTGACCGGTTAAGAAATTCGAGCCCGATCCCGTGGGCAAACTGGTGGTCCTCGAACGCGAGGCGCTGAAGTGATTCAAGCCGGCCAAGGGGCAGCTCCAGATCTATTGCAAGTGGTGACCGGATCATCCCGGGTATCAGCTGGATTTCGTTGAAAAAAGGCAGACCGGATCTTCATGCTAGCGCCAAAGGTGTCGAATCAGGTGACCGGCGACGACATGCTGGCCACAAAGGACGTCGCTGTGCGACGGTATCAGCAGGCCAGCACGCACACGCGCAGGCATGACGGCAAGCCGTGGACCCACGCGCTCTGCCCGCACCACGCCACAGAGGAGAAGATGTCGCGTGAGGGGCTGGCCAAACCGGTTAGGGTTGGGGAATGAGCATTCCCGACTATCAATCCCTCATGCTCCCGGTCCTGGAAGTTGCTGCCAAGGCCGAAACCTCGGTGCCGCAGGCCGAAGCAGAGATCGCGACGAAGTTTGCCATCTCCGATGAAGAGCGCGAGCAGATGCTGCCCAGCGGCAGAAATCGCGTTCTCCGCAACCGGATCCATTGGGCGAAGTTCTACCTCACGAAGGCAGGACTGCTGGAAAGCCCGAGGCGCGGACGCTTTGCGATCACGCCAGCCGGCCGGCAGCTGCTGGCCAATCCGCCCGCCAGCCTGGACACCAAATATCTGCTCACGATCCCGGCGTTTCGCGACTTCTACCGGGGTGGGGGCGATGCCGAGACGGCTGCTGCGGCCGCCGAACTGGTGCCACCATCCGCGACGCCCGAGGAGGTGGTCGACGCTGCAGTGAGGGCCGTCCACGCTGCACTTCGCGCAGACCTGCTGGACCGCATCCTTCAAAACAGCCCCGGCTTCTTCGAACGGGTGATCGTCGACCTTCTGGTGGCGATGGGCTACGGGGGCTCGCATCGCCATGCGTCCGAGCAGCTCGGCAGATCGGGCGAAGGGGGCGTTGACGGCGTGATCGATGAGGATGTTCTCGGTCTCGATCGAGTCTATGTCCAGGCGAAGCGCTATGCACCGGGAAACGTCGTCGGGCGGCCCGAGATCCAGGCATTCACCGGAAGTCTGGTCGGCCTCGGTGCGTCAAAGGGCGTTTTCGTGACGACCTCGACCTTCTCCGCCCAGGCCGTCGAGTTCGCTTCACGCATTCCGCAGCGTGTGGTCCTGATCGATGGGCGCCGCCTGACGGAGCTGATGGTCGAACACGGTGTCGGGGTGCGTTCCAGCCGCGTGCTGGGGTTCAAGCGCCTCGACGAGGATTTCTTCGCGGAAGACTGAAGCGCGGCAAGGAGCATATCAAGTGGGGCTGTGGGTCAGGGCCGTTTTTGATTGGGTGTCTCATCACCAGGGGTGCCTATTGGCTCAGATTCCGTCTTGAGGTCGAAAGAACAGGGGCGGAGAGGGAATGTCTGCAGCCGAGTGGGCCGACGCCACAGTCCACAGGTCTGCGCCCGACTGACGCGGTTCCCTGGCGTTGCACCCCCGCATCCGCCCGCAGGGAATGTCCAACATGCTGGATCTGGCGGAGGGGGTGGGATTCGAACCCACGGTGAGGTTGCCCCCACGGCGGTTTTCAAGACCGCTGCCTTCAGCCACTCGGCCACCCCTCCGGCCACGCCCCTGTGGCACGCCCGCCCCGGGCCGCCAAGCCGGCCCCATTTCGCGCTTGCGTCCGCAGAGCGGGTTGGGGCACAGCCCCTTCCATGGTCGATGCCCTTCTCACCAGAACCAACTGGCGCTGGCAGGTGATGTCGGCTGCCGGAGTTGCCATCATGGGGCTGGTGGTGATCCTGAACCCGCGCGCGGTTGGAACCCTGGGCGGCCAGGTGCTGCCGTGGCTGCTGGTGGCCGGCGGGGCCTTCCAGGTGCTGGGCGCGTTCGGGAGCCGGCGGCGCGGGCTCTTCGTGCCTCTGCTGACCGGATCGCTGATGGTTGTCTTCGGCCTTGCGCTCCGCTTTGCCAACAACCTGCCCTTCTTCAACCTGAGCCTGATGATGGGGCTCCTGTTCCTCGCCTCGGGCGGGGCGAAGCTGCTGTTCGCCGATCTTGCGGCCGGCACGGCCTGGCGCCAGTGGATCTGGGTGGCCGCCGGGGTCTCGATCGCGATGGGGCTTGTCGTGCTGCTCGCGTGGAGCAGCATCGCCTCCGGGCTTGTCGCATTCTTTCTCGGAATCGAGCTGCTCTCGAGTGCCGCGGCCCTGACCGCGATCGCGCTGGCACGGCGCGCAAAGGAAGGCGGCTGAGGTTTCCCGTTCGCCGGGGATTCACGTCTCCGGCGGCATGTGGCATGGCATGACCATGCGGATGCTCGCCCTTGCCGTCGTCCTGCTTCTGGCCGCACCCGGCGCAGCGCAGCCGGCGCCCGCCTTTGCCGACTGGCTTGCCGAATATCGTGCCGGCGCCATCGCGCGCGGGCTCGAGCCGGCCTGGCTCGACCGCGCGCTCGCCGGGCTCGAGCCGCAGCCACGGGTGGTGGAGCTCGACCGTGCCCAGCCCGATGACCCCGGGCGGGCCGTCTTTGCTGCCTATCTCGACCGGCAGCTGACCGCCGAGCGGATCGCCGCGGGCCGCCAGCGCCACGCCGAGCGGGCGGCCCTCCTGTCCCGGCTGGAGCGGGAGCATGGCGTGCCCGGCGAGCTGTTGGTGGCCATCTGGGGCATGGAGACCAGCTATGGCCGCGTGATGGGCGGGTTCGACATCTTGCGCGCGCTTGCAACCCTCGCGTGGGACGGCCGCCGCGCCGAACTGTTCACGCGCGAGCTCGATGCCGCAGTCCGGATGGTGGGCGAGGGGCAGGTGAGTCGCGAGGCGTTTCGCGGCAGCTGGGCCGGGGCCTTCGGCCACCCGCAGTTCCTGCCCTCCTCCTACCTGAAGTTTGCCATCGACGGCGACGGCGACGGCCGCGCCGACATCCTCGCAAGCCCGGCCGACGCGCTCGCCTCGATCGCCAACTATCTGAAGCAGAACGGCTGGACCGCAGGCACGGGCTGGGGGCTTGCGGTTCAGCCGCCGCCCGGCTTCGATGCGGCGCGTGTCGCCAACTCCGAGCAGCCGGCGAGCTGCATCCGCCCGATGAGGGCGCACAGCCGCTTCCTGCCAGCCCGCAAATGGCGTGCGCTGGGCTTCGTGCCGCTCGGCGGGCAATGGCCGGCCGACGAGGTGGAGATGAGCTTTGTGCAGCCCGACGGGCCGGGCACGCGCGCCTTTCTTGCCACCCGCAACTACCGCGCGATCATGGCCTACAATTGCTCGAACTTCTACGCGCTCTCGGTGGCGCTTCTGGCCGATGCGATCGGCGCTCGTCCCGGCGCTTAGCCTCGGCCTGCTGCTGGCCGCCTGCGCGACCCCGCGCGGCAGGGTGGCCGCGCCCGGGCCGTCGGCCGCGCCGGTCCAGGTGAAGCTGGGCGCGCCCTACGAGGTGTTCGGCCGCACCTATGTTCCGGAAGACGACCGCAGCTACGACCGGCGCGGTATCGCCAGCTGGTATGGCCCCGGCTTTGCAGCCCGGCAGACCGCCAACGGCGAGACCTACGACCAGCACGGGCTGACCGCCGCCCACCCGACCCTGCCGATGCCGAGCTGGGTGGAAGTGACGAACCTCGACAATGGCCGCCAGCTGGTGGTGCGCGTGAACGACCGGGGCCCGTTCGTGGAAGGGCGGATCATCGACCTGTCGTTGCGCGCTGCGCAGCTGCTTGGGATGGACCGGGCGGGCACGGCGCCCGTGCGCGTGCGGCGCGTGTTTCCGCAAGGGGACTGGGCGCTCCTGACGCCGCCGCTTGCGCAGCCGGGCGGGCCGCCGCACTCGCGCGTGACGATGGCCAATGCCGTGCCCCACACGCAGCAGCAGCTGGCAGAACGCGCGCCCGGGCAGGCCGTGCCCCCGGCGATGCAGCCGGCAGGCGGCGGCCGGCACTGGGTGCAGGTGGCAGCCCTTTCCGACCGCGGCCGGGCGGAGGCGCTGGCCGGTGAGCTTGGCCGGTTCGGGCCGGCCTCGGCGCTTGCCGCCGCCGCGGGGCTCTGGCGGGTGCGGCTGGGGCCCTTTGCCACCGCCGAGGTCGCGGCAGAGGCGCTCGCCCGGCTGCGCGCGGGCGGCTGGGCCGATGCGCGGGTGGTGCTGGCCGATTGAGCAGCGCAGCGCAGGGCGGGCCGGGAGCAGGCGGGCGGCTCATCGCGCTCGAAGGCGGGGAAGGCGCCGGCAAATCCACCCAGGCCGCCCGTCTGGCCGGCTGGCTGAGGGCGCAGGGCCACCATGTCCACTGCACGCGCGAGCCGGGCGGCACGCCGGGTGCCGAAGCGATCCGCGCGCTGTTCGTCTCCGGCGCGCCGGACCGGTGGACGGCCGAGACCGACGCGCTGCTGGTGAGCGCGGCCCGGGCCGACCATGTGGCGCGCGGAATCCGCCCGGCGCTGGCCGCGGGCGCGCTGGTGCTGACCGACCGGTTCGTCCATTCGACGCTTGCCTACCAGGGCGGGGGCAAGGGGCTCGACAGGGCCGCGCTCGAAGCGATCCACCGGTTCGCAACCGGCGACCTCTGGCCCGATCTCGTGTTGTGGATCGACGTGCCGCCCGAGGTGGGCCTTGCGCGCGCCGCGGCGCGCCGCGGCACGCCCGACCGGTTCGAGGGCCACGACCTCGGCTTCCACGCGCGCGTGCGCGCGGCCTTTGCCGCCATGGCCGGGGCCGACCCGCGAATCCGCCGCATTGACGGCATGGCGGCCGAGGAGGCGGTGGCAGCGGCCTGCCGGGCGGAAGTGGACGCGCTGCTCAGCCGCGCCTGAGCGGCTCGTCTGAGAGGCCCCGGTCGGTACCGCACATCCGGTCCCAGAAGCGGAAGTAGAGGCCGTAGTTGGCCTTGTAGTCGCTGTGGTGCCTGGAATGGTGGGAGGCGGTGATGATGTGCCGCCCGAACCACCCCTCGACCCAGCGGCGCGGGAAGATCTCCCAGCCCATGTGGTTGGTGACCCCGAAAAAGGTGGCAATCAGCAGGACCGCCATCAGCGCGCCCCAGTGGATGGGGATGAGGAAGGTGAGCGCCGGGATTAGCCACGCCGCCGAAAGCGCCTCCCACGGGTGGAAGGCCATGGCGGCAAAGGCGGTCGGCGGCCGGCTTTCGTGGTGGACGGCGTGCACCTTCCGGAACAGCCAGGGCCAATGGTGCATGGCCCGGTGGGTCCAGAAGAACCAGGCATCGTGGATGAGGAGGTAAAGGGCAACCGAGACCGGGATCCACCACGGCGGCAAGAGATCACCCGTGTAGATGCGCGTGGCGCCGTGCGCGGTGAAGGCCCAGAGCGCAAGACCCGAGGGGATGCCATAGATGGCCGCACTCGCCAGCGACCAGCCGATCTCGCGGCGGACTTGCGCCCTGAGGCGGGCGCGACGCACCGGATCTGCGGGCGCATAGACGGACGGGCGCACGCGCGCGGCCGCCCAGGCAAAGAGGCCCGAGACGGCGAGGTAGCGCACCGCGACAATGAGCGTCATCGCTGCGAGTGTGAGCCAGAGGCTTCCCGGTTCGGTCATGCCCGCTCCCTAGCCACGCGCGCCCGCCCAAGCTAGAGCCGGCAGGGTGTCGCGGCCCGATCATGATGTGCTGATTGCCGGCGGGGGGCTTTCCGCCGGGCTGATCGCGCTCGCGCTGCGCAGGGCGCGGCCCGAGCTGCGGGTGGCAATCGTCGAGGCGGGCGAGCGGTTTGGCGGCAACCACACCTGGTCGTCGTTCGAGACCGACCTCGACTCCCGCGGCGCAGCGCTTGCCGCGCCGCTCATCGCGCACCGCTGGCCGGTGCATCTCCTGCGCTTTCCGGCCTTCGCGCGGGAGATCCGGCTCGGCTACCAGTCGGCCACCTCGGAGCGGCTGCACGCCGTGCTGATGGAGGCCCTACCGCCCGAGGGCCGCCTGCTCGGCTGCCCGGCGATTGCGGTCGAGCCGGGCCGCGTGCGGCTGGCCGACCAGCGGGTGGTGACCGCGCGCGCGGTGCTCGATGCGCGCGGCCAGCGCGATTCGCCCGCGCTGCGGCTCGGCTTCCAGAAATTCGTCGGCCTCGAGGTGGAGCTCGCACGCCCGCACGGTCTTGCCGGCCCCATCATCATGGATGCAACCGTCGCCCAGCACGACGGCTATCGCTTCGTCTACACCCTGCCCTTCTCTCCCACGCGGGTGCTGATCGAGGACACCTATTACGCCGACGGCCCGGCGCTCGACCGCGCGGGGCTCGAGGCGCGGGTCAGCGCCTATGCCGCCGCGCAGGGATGGGAGGTGACGCGCGTGGTGCGCGACGAGCAGGGCGTCCTGCCGATCGCCATCGGCGGCGACATCGGCCGCCACCTCGGCGCCTTTCCGCGCGGCGTGCCGCCCGTGGGCCTGGCAGCCGGCCTGTTCCACCCGGTCACCGGCTACAGCTTCCCCGATGCGGTGCGCCTCGCGCTCCACATCGCACGGCTCCCCGATCTTTCGGGCGCGGCAATCGACCGCGCGGTGCGCGCCTATGCCATCGAGGCTTGGGAGGGGCGAAAATTCTATCGTCTTCTCAACAAGATGCTTTTTCATGCGGCAGAGCCCGGGCAGCGCTGGCGGGTGCTCCAGCATTTCAACCGCCTTGACGCCCCGCTGGTTGGCCGGTTCTACGCTGGCGGTACAACCTTTGCCGACAAGGTGCGAATTCTCTCCGGGAAGCCTCCGGTTCCGATTTCGCGCGCCGTGGCGGCTCTCGTGAAGGCCTGAACCCATGGACATCGAGCGGCCCACCCCGAAGGCGATCGTGATCGGCAGCGGTTTCGGCGGGCTTGCGCTTGCCGTCCGGCTCCAGTCGGCCGGAATCCAGACGACGCTCGTCGAGGCGCGCGACAAGCCGGGCGGCCGCGCCTATGTGTTCGAGGACGAGGGCTTCATCTTCGACGCCGGCCCGACTGTGATCACCGATCCGTCGTGCCTTGAGGAGCTGTTCGCCCTCTCCGGGCGCCGCCTTGCCGACTATGTCGAGCTGATGCCGGTTTCGCCCTTCTACCGGCTGATGTGGGAAGACGGGTTCGTCTTCGACTATTCGAACGACGATGATGCGCTGTTCGCGCAGATCGGCCGCAAGAGCCCCAACGACGTGCGGGGCTACCAGCGGTTCTACGAGTTCTCGGAAAGCGTGTTCCGCGAGGGCTATCTGAAGCTCGGCACCGAGGCGTTTGTCGATTTCCGCTCGATGCTGCAGGCCGCCCCGCAGCTTCTGAGGCACGAGGCGTTCCGTTCGGTCTATGGCATCGTCTCGCGCTTCATCCGCGATCCGCAGCTGCGCGAGGCGCTTTCGTTCCACACCCTGCTCGTCGGCGGCAACCCGTTTCACACGTCGTCAGTCTATGCGCTCATCCATGCGCTCGAGAAGAAGTGGGGCGTGTGGTTTCCGCGCGGTGGCACGCATGCGCTGGTGCGCGGGCTCCTGCGGCTGTTCTGCGATCTCGGCGGCGAGACCATCATCGGCACGGCGGTTGCGCGGATTGCGGCAGGCCCCACCCGCGTGACGGGCGTGGAGCTCGCCGACGGCCGTCGGCTTGCGGCCGACCTTGTCGCCTCCAACGGCGATGTCGTCCATACCTACGGCACCCTTCTCGGCGACCATCCCCGCGGACGGCGCATGGCGTCGCTGCTCAGGCTCCGGAGCTTTTCGCCCTCGCTGTTCGTCACCTATTTCGGGGTGCGCGGCACCTATCCGGAGATCCGCCACCACACCATCCTCTTCGGACCGCGATACCGCGAGCTGTTGCAGGATATCTATTCGAACGGCGTCTTGGCAGACGACTTCTCGCTCTACCTCCACCACCCGACGGCGACCGACCCGGCCATGGCGCCCGAGGGCTGTTCGACCTTCTATGTGCTTTCGCCTGTGCCGCACCTTGGCAAATATGCCGGCGACTGGGAGGCGATCGCGCCCGGCTATGCCGCGCGGATCCTCGACTATCTCGAGGCGCGCCTGATCCCCGGCCTGCGGGCGAACCTGGTTGCGCAGCGGCACTTCACGCCGGCCCATTTCCAGACAGAGCTGAACGCGCACCTCGGTTCTGCCTTCAGCCTCGAGCCGGTGCTGTGGCAATCGGCCTATTTCCGCACCCACAACCGGGATGGTGCGCTTGCGAACCTCTATTTCGTGGGCGCCGGCACCCATCCCGGCGCGGGCATTCCGGGCGTGGTCGGCTCGGCCAAGGCGACGGCCAAGCTGGTGCTCGCCGATCTCGGCCTTCCCCAGCCGCAGGCGCATGCGGCGCAGTGGCCCTCGAACGCCGGGCCCGCGCTTGCAGCGGAGTGACGGGACGCAGGGTGTGCCGCGGCGTCCGGCACGGCCCCGCGCACGGCCGCACGGGCTGCGGGATGCCCGGCTGACCGGGCGCCGGCCGGCATGACCACCGTTGCCGGATCCGCCCCCGAGGTGCTCGCCGCGGCCGAGGAGGCGATCGCCAGGGGCTCGAAGAGCTTCGCGCTTGCAAGCCGGCTGTTCGACCCGGAAACCCGGGCCCGCGCCACGCTGCTCTACGCCTGGTGCCGGCACTGCGACGACGTGATCGACGGGCAGGAGCTGGGCCAGGGCCGCGTGGCCAGCGCCGATCCGCCCGCGGTGCGGCTCGCGCGCCTTCAGGCGGCAACCGACCGTGCGCTCTCCGGCACCCTCTCGGGCGACCTGCCGTTCGACGCGCTGGCGCTCGTGGCCCGCGCCGTCGAGATTCCGCGCCGCTACCCGCAGGATCTCCTCGAAGGCTTCCGCATCGATGTCGAGGGCAGCCAGATTGCAACGCAGGAGGATCTGCTCACCTACTGCTACCATGTCGCCGGCTGCGTGGGGGTGATGATGGCGCTGGTGATGGGGGTGGCGGCTGCCGATCATGCAACCCTTGCCCGCGCCTCGGATCTTGGCATGTCGTTCCAGCTCAACAACATCGCCCGCGACGTCGCCGAGGATGCCGCGCGCGGGCGCTGCTACCTGCCCCACTCGTGGCTGGCAGACGAGGGGCTCTCGCCGGAAACCCACATGGCGCCCGAAAACCGCGCGGCGCTGCACCGGGTGGTGGCGCGCCTTGTTGCGCTGGCCGAGACCTACGAGGCCTCGGCCGTCCATGGCGTGCCCATGCTCGGCCGCCGCCAGGCCTGGGCCGTGCTCTCGGCCGGGCGGATCTATGGCGGCATCGGGCGCAAGGTGCGCGAGATGGGCCCGCGCGCGATCGATGGGCGGGCTGTCACCCGGCGGCGGGAGAAGCTCTATGCCGTCATCCTCTCGGCGCCCGAGGCGCTGATGCGCGCACGCAGCCCCGGCCGCGCGGTGCCGCCACGGCAGGGGCTGTGGACCCCGCGCTTCGTCTAGCCGGAGCCGCGTTCGCCCCCGCGGCCGGGCGGCGCTCAGGCCGTCTCGCGCTCCATGCCCCGGCCAACCGGGTTCCGGCGGACCACCGCGATCCCGGCCCGGCGGTTGGCCTCGAGCTGGCGGTGCAGCTTCTGGATGTCGGGCGCCCAGATGAAGCCGAAGGAGACCGTGCCCTCCTTCGATTCGACGACATGGTGCAGCCGGTGCGCCTGCACCACCCGCTTCATGTAGGCCGAGCGCGGAACATAGCCGGTCTCGATCCGGCGGTGGACGATGATGTCGTGAAACAGGAAGTAGATGGCACCATAGCCGGCAATGCCGAAGCCGATCCAGGTGAAGAGATCGCCCCAGCCGAGCAGCGAGCCGCCGACGATCAGGGCAATCGAGGGCACCGCGCCCATGACGGCAAACCAGTCGTTCTTCTCGAAGGCGCCGGTGCGCGGCTCGTGGTGCGACCGGTGCAGCGACCACAGGAAGCCGTGCATCACATATTTGTGCGAGAGGATGGCAACCACCTCCATCACCGCCACGGTGAGCAGGAACACCAGCACGCCCGCGAGGAAGGGCACATCGCCATGAAACACCTGATGGTCCATGCGCCGTGTCTTACGCCGTGCGCCGGCCCGGCAACAGTCCCCTTTTGCCGCAGGCGAAAGCGGCCGGCTCAGCCGGAAACGCTGGCGCGGCCGGTGATCGCCTGGCGCAGCATCCAGCCTGCGCGGCAGATGCGGATCGCACCAAGCGTGGCCACCCCGCGCAGCCGCTCGCCCGGCCCTCCAAGCCGCGGCGACAGGAGCAGCTTCACGCCATGGACAGGGATGGACGCGATCACCAGGCCCGCGCGCATCATCCAGCCGACCCGCGCGCGGGCGGAGGTGCCGGCAAGACCGAAGGACTCCTCGGTCAGGCGGGCCCATTTGCGCCGCAGGGCCGGCCAGTCGGCACGGGTGGGGTGGCTCACGACGAGGTCGGGCGCATAGGCGATGCGGTATCCCAGCCGGCCCGCGCGAAGGCTCCAGTCCTTGTCTTCCGAGACCCCGTGAACGAACGGGCCGACGGCTTCGAAGATGGCGCGGCTGACCACGAAATTGCCCGCACCGGTGAAGCCCTTGCGGGTGATGTAGGCCTTCTGGTTGAAGGCGAACACGCGCTCGAAGGCCTCCGCACCACTGCGTGGCGGCGGGGTCTCGTCGTGGGTGTCGACCCGGCCGCCCACGATATCCGACCGGCTGCCGCAGGACCGCGCGGTTGCCAGCCAGTCGTCGGCCGGGATGCAGTCGGAATCGATGAAGGCGAGCATGGCCGCCTTGCTTTCGGCCACGCCGAGGTTGCGGGCGTTGGCCGCGCCTTTCTGCGTCTGCGTCAGCCAGCGGACGGCGGGAAAGGCCGCGCGAAGGCCCGACAGATCAACAGTCGAGCCATTGTCGACGACGAGGATCTCGACCTCCCCGGGCTGCGGCAGCCGTTGGCGCTGCGCCTCGAGCCGGGCGAGGACCTCGCGGAGGTGCCCCACATCATTGTAGTGCGGGATGATGACAGCGAGCGCCGGCGCGGTGGCCACCCTGCCGGCGCCTTGCGGCTCTGCTGCGGGCTCGTGCGGCGGATGGAGGGGCATCATCGCATTGACGACCTCGCCGGTTGCGGGATTGCGCGGCGGGGCGCCGCGATGCCCGGCGCCGCGATGCCCGGCGCCGCGGGCGGCCAGGCGACGACGGGCCGGCGCGCGGCCCCCAAGGCCTCCCGTTGCGGCGGGCGCCTGCCACAGGCCAAGGCGCAAGACAAGGGCGGGCAGCCTCCGGGCGGGCCGCATCCCGGGGCAGGGGCGCAGCAGGGCGCCGTGCGCGGCCGCGCCGGCTCCCTGCCGCCTGGCCCCGTCGTGCCCGCGGACACTCCCCGGACCGGCGAGGCCCCCGGGGCTTCCGAGAAGCTAGGGCCGCGGAGCCCGGCGGCCGAGCGCCCGGGCGATCACGCCCGCCGCGTTCCAGCCCGGCGCGCCGGAGACCCCGCCGCCCGGGTGCGCCCCGGCACCGGCGATGTAGAGCCCGCCGATTTCGGTGGCGTGGCGGCCGGCGCCCGGCCAGGGCCGGGCCGCCCACAGCTGGTCGAGCGTGAGGGCGCCGTGGAAGATGTCGCCGTCGACGAGGCCGAAGCGGCGCTCGAGATCGAGCGGCGTGAGCACCTGCCGTGCGACCACAAGGCGGCGGAACCCGGGCGCGAACTGCTCGACCACCTCGAGCACGGCGTCTGCGGCCGCCTCGCGCGCGTCGTCCCAGCTTCGCCCGTCGGGAAGCCGGGGCGCGAAATGCTGGGCGAAGAGGCTTGCCACATGCGCTCCCGGCGGGGCGAGGCCTCGGTCGATCGTCGAGGGGATGAGCATTTCGACGACCGGCCGGCGCGACCAGCCATGGAGCTTCGATTCCGCAAACGCCCGCTCCATCCAGTCCATGCTGGGGGAAAGGATGATGCCGGCCGAAAGGTGCGGCCCCGGCTCCGGGCAGGCGGCAAGGCGCGGCAGGCCGGAGAGCGCGACATTCATCCGCAGGCTCGCCGAGCCGGAGGCAAGCCCGGCGACCCGGGCCCTCGTGCGTGTCGGCACGTCGGCCGGATCCAGCAGGCGGGAGAAGAGCAGCTTGGGCGGGACGGCGGCCGCGACCGCGCGCGCAGGCAGGCTGGTGCCATCGGCGAGCCGCACGCCGGCGGCGCGGCCGCCCGCCACGATGACCCGCGCGACGGGTGCACGGGTGCGGATGGCCACCCCGGCCTCGGCGCAGGCTGCGGCCATGGCGCGGGTGATGGCGCCCATCCCGCCCATGGCGTGCCCCCAGGCGCCCTTCACCCCGTTCACCTCGCCGAACACATGGTGGAGGAGCACGATCGCCGAGCCCGGGGACGAAGGCGCGCCCCATGTGCCGACGACCGAATCGAAGGCAAGCAGGGCCTTGAGCGCCGGGCTTTCAAACCAGCGGTCGAGAAAGCGCGCCGCCGAGCCGGCGAGGAGATCGAACAGGTCGGCGCGCGCCTCGGGCGCAAGGCCGAGCGCGGCCGGGCCCTCGCGCAGCAGGCCGAGCCAGCCCGAGGGCCCGCCGGCCAGCGCTGGCGGCGGGCGCAGCGCAAGCCGGCGCAGCAGGTCGGCGACCGCCTCGAGCCGCCGCGCATAATCCGGCCAGCGGGCGGCATCGGCCGGGCTGAACCGGGCGATCTCGGCCCGGCTGTCCACGTCTCCGCCGAGCAGCAGGGCGCGGCCGTCCTCGGTCGGCAGCAGGTTGCCAACCGGCCGGGTACGGAGCCGGAGGCCGTGGCGGGCGAGCTTCATGGCCGCAATGATCTCGGGCCTGAGCAGGCTCACCGTGTAGCTTGCCACGCTGTTGCGGAAGCCGGGTGCGAACGCCTCGGTAACGGCGCAGCCGCCCACCTCTGCCTGCGCTTCGAGGAGGGTGACGGGAAGCCCGGCCCGCGCCAGCCGCCACGCGCACACGAGCCCGTTGTGGCCGCCGCCGACGACGAGAACCGGGGGCTCGGCCATGCCCGTTCAGTCGAACAGGCTGGAGACCGAGCTTTCGTCGGCAATCCGCCGGATGGCTTCGCCGATGAGCGGCGCGATCGTGAGCAGGCGGAGCTTGGCGGCGCCCGCCGCGGCGGGCGCAGGGGCGATGGTGTCGGTGACCACCAGTTCCTCGAGCACGGAGTCCTCCACCCGCGCAATCGCGCCGCCGGAGAGGACGCCATGGGTGGCATAGGCGACGACGGCGCTGGCGCCCGCCTGCCGGAGCGCGAGGGCGGCATTGCACAGCGTGCCGGCGGAATCGACGATATCGTCGATCAGCACGCAGTAGCGGCCCCTGACCTCGCCGATGATGTTCATGACCTCGGATTCGCCGGGCCGTTCGCGGCGCTTGTCGACGATTGCGAGCGGCGCATTCTCCAGCCGCCGCGCGAGCGCGCGCGCGCGCACCACCCCGCCGACATCGGGCGAGACGACGGTGAGATCCCCAGTCGTGACAGGATGCCGGGCCTGGATGTCGGCGGCGATCACCGGGGCGGCGTAGAGATTGTCGGTCGGAATGTCGAAGAAGCCCTGGATCTGGCCGGCGTGTAGATCGACCGAGAGCACGCGGTTGGCGCCCGCCACGGTGATGAGATTGGCGACCAGCTTGGCCGAGATGGGGGTGCGCGGGCCCGGCTTCCGATCCTGCCGGGCATAGCCGAAATAGGGCAGGACCGCCGTGATCCGCTTGGCCGAGGCCCGGCGCAGGGCATCGATGCAGATGAGCAGCTCCATCAGATTGTCGTTGGCCGGCGCCGAGGTCGACTGGATCACGAACACGTCCTCGCCGCGCACATTCTCGTGGATTTCCACGAAGATCTCCTCGTCGGCAAAGCGGCGCACGCTGGCCGAGGTGAGCGGCAGGTCGAGGTAGCGGGCGATATCCCGGCAGAGGTCCGGATTGCTGTTGCCTGCCAGGATCTTCATGCCGCCCCGCCGTGATCTTCTGCTTCGCGCCGGTGGCCTAGCCGAGGCCTGCGCGCCGGGCAAATCCCCAGGTGCGCCCTTCGTGTGCCGTTCGTGCGCCCTGTGCTGAGGCCCGCACCGGCCGGCGCCGCGGCGTGCCGGAAGCAGGCATCTTGCGCGCCCCGGCCTGCGGCACGCGCGCCTAGACGGCTGCGACGAGGAACGCGACGCCCACGATGAGCGGCACGCCGAGAACATCCAGCACGAAGCCGGTTGCAATCATCTGCCGGATGGGCACCCGGCCGGTCGAGAAGGCGATCGCGTTCGGCCCCGTGCCAGCGGGCATCATGAAGCCCCAGGTGGGGGCAAGGGCTGCGGCCATCATCAGCGGCAGCGGGTTGGCGCCCGTTTCCGCGGCGACCGCGGCAACCACCGGCATGAAGGCGCTGGCCGTTGCCACATTGCTTGCGAACTCGGTGACAAGGAGCATGATCGCAACGGCAATCAGGGCCAGCGCCCAGGGGGGCAGGTCGGCAAAGCCGGCAAGGCGGGCGCCCATCCAGCCGGCAAGGCCGGAATCGGCAATGGCCGTGGCAAGGGCGAGCCCGCCCCCGAACAGCAGCAGCACATCCCACGGCACGCGCTTCGTGTCGGCCCAGTCGAGCAGCGGGCCCCTTCCCCCGCCAGCCGGCACGACGAACAGCAGCAGGGACACGGCGATTGCAACCATCGCATCGTCGACGGCCTCAAGGCCAAGCGCGGCCTTGAAGAGGGGCAGCACCAGCCAGCCGGCGAGCAGCAGCAGGAGAAGCGGCACCAGCCGCCGTTCGGGGCTGGTCATGTCCCCGCGTTCGCCGATGGCCGCCATCAGCGGCGCGGTATCGAGCCTTGCGGAGGACAGGCGGCCCATCTTCATCAGCACCAGCGCGGCAAGCGGCAGCGATGCGAGCATGAGCGGCACGCCGAAGGCGGCCCAGGTGAGGAAATCGACCTTGAGGCCCAGCGTGCGCTCGATGATCCCGGCTGCGATCGCATTGGTGGGGGAAGCAACGAGCGTGGCAAGCCCGCCGATATTGGCCGCATAGGCGACACCGAGGACAAGCACGGGCTGGAAGCGCCGCTCGCGCTCCTCGGCGACAAGGCCCGGAAGCGCGGCGAGCAGCGCGAGCGCGACGGGCATCATGATGAGCGTGGTGGCGGTGTTGGAGATGAGGGTGGAAACAAGCGCGGTTGCGGCCATGAAGGCGATGAGGATTCCGGCGAGGCTGGCCGGGCTGCGGTGGGCGATCGCGAGCGCCACGCGGCGGTGCAGCCCGTATTTCTCGATGGCAACCGCGACGATCGCGCCGCCGAGCACGAGGAAGATGATGGGCGAATAATAGGTGCCGGCCACCTCCCGGGTGGAGGCGACGCCCATCAGCGGCAGGGCGACGAAGGGCAGCATGGCAGTGGCGGCGATCGGCAGCGCCTCGGTGAACCAGAAGACGGCCATGAGCACGACGAGCGCGGCCACCGCCCATCCGTCCGGTGCGAGGCCAGGCGGGGCAGGAAGGCCGCGCAGGGTGAGAAAGGCGGCGAGGCCGATCAGCAGGCCGAAGCCGCGCAGGGCAAGGCCTGCCGTTGCGGTCCGGGATGCGCCTGCCTGCGGACTGCCCCCCCGGACTGTCACGTCTGCGGCGCGAGTGGCCGGTGCACGTGCGCACCGGCCGGTGTGCCGATGCCACGGGACGACCAGAGACTGCGCAGCTCGGCCCACTGGAACAGGCCGCCGCGCGCCCGCTGGCGCCAGAGCACGGTTGCACTGAGCGCGAACATCGCAAAGACGATGTAGATGTTCATGTAGGAGGCGATGCCGTAGCGGGTGGCGAGGAAGGCCGTCATCACCCCGAAGGCCGGAAGCGCCATGCGCTCGACCTCGCCCTCGGCGCCGAAGGCCGCGCGCAGGGTGGTGACAAGCATGGCAAGATAGCCCGCCGCGAACAGGAACAGGCCGACGAATCCATAGTCGACCGCCAGCCAGACCTGGGTGCTGTCGATGGAGAGGCCGCCGGAGTTGGCCCATCCGACTTCTTCAGTGGCACGTCCCGGCCCATGGCCCCAGGGCCGCGCAAGCGCGCGCTGCAGGGCGGTGTCCCACTGCACGTCCCGCGCCCGGTCGCTGAACGCGTGCTGCCCGCCTCCCAGAACCAGAACACGGATGCGTCCGACGAAGAGCACAGCCGCAGACACAAGAAGGAAGGTGGCCGGAATGGCAAGCACGAACGCCGGCGCAAAGATGTCCTTTCCACTTCGTCCGCGCAGATATTTGTTGAATGCAAAAACAAAGTAATATCCAAACAGGCCACCAATCAGGGAGATGAATGCTGAACGGGCATTGGCGATGTAGCAGCAGACCAGAATGAAGATGAACAAGGAAAGAAGTGCAAAAAAACGGAAAACTTTTGACTGCTTCAGCATCAGGTGAACGCAAAAAACTGCCGCCATTCCCAGAAACTCGCCGAGGAACAGGGGAACCCCAAACGAACTCCCAACACGCGGACGCCCGTCAAGAGTCCTCATCTCTCCGTTGAGGAATCTCAGAATGCGCGGCTCTTCGACTTTCAGGAAACTTGGAAGATGGCCAGCCCACAGCGGCTTGCCATTCAAAAACTCCCCGAGGGCGAAAAAGGCAACGATGGCAGCAGCAATCACGATCAGGCTGCCGACACGCAGAACGGACCGGTCGTCTCGAAACACGAAGCAGCCGATCAGGAAGACAATCAGGGTGGCGATCAGCAGCTTTGCACCTTCGACAAAGCCTTCCGTTCCACTGAGCGGCATCGTCAGGACGACATAGATCGAGGTCAGAAGCCACAGCCGGAAGGCAAGCGGCACGGCCGAGATGGTATCGGCAACCTCGTGCCGGGCGCGGGCCGACGTTGCAAAAAACAGCCCTGCCACGGTGAACAACAGGATCTGCATCAACCGGCCCGCGGTAATCCACGGGAGCCCCGGGACATCGAGCGCGAGGTAATAGGGCCAGACGATGGTGACGAAGATCAGGCCGAGATAGAGCGACCGGACGGATGCATCATAGGCTGAGTCGAGGTCTGGCGCCATCCAGAGCGCAAGGAGCGCGAGCAGGCCCACCGGCAGCAGCAGCATCGACATGAACTGCTGTGGCAGGATGGCGATGGCGAGACCGTAGACGACCGCAAACCCCAGCACGAGGCCGACGACGACAAGCCTCGAGGCCGCGTGCTGCCAGTCGCTCACGCGAGGCGTGTAGGGTGGAAGGATTCGCTGCCGCCTCGAAGGAGCCATGGTGTGGTGCCATACGGGAGGCCGGCGCCGTTGTTGAGAGCAAAAGTTCCCGGCCCGATGCGGATTTCACCTGGTGTTGCATTCCCGTGGTGTTGCATTCCCGTGCGGGCGGGCCCCGATTGTCCTTGCAGGCAAAGGTGGCTACCGCCGGATGGCCACCGTGGGGGTCAGCTGTCGAAATGTCGTTGTCGCTGCGAGAGAAGCTCAAGCGTCTTGCGCCGCGCCCGGCGCGGATGGCGGTCCGAAAGCTGCTCGAGCGGCCGGGCGTCGAGACGGTGGCGCTCAAGACCTATGCGTTCGTGCCCGATCCGGATCCCCGCCCCCGGCTGTCGTTCGTCCTGCCGTCGCTGTCGCGGCGGGATGCGTTTGGAGGTGTCCAGACGGGCCTCGACTTCTTCCTGAAGCTGGGCCGGAGGGTTGACGAACTGGGTGTCGAACTCGAGCTCCGGGTCGTCAGCGAGGAACATCACGATCGGCAGGACACAGTTCTTCCTGCCGAAGCCGGGATCGCCGAGGTGCACGCCTTGCGACCGAATGGCTGGCAGATGCCCACCCGCCGTCATGAGCTGTTCCTCGGCTTCAACTGGTATGTGACGCTCAACCTTGAGCCGATTCTCGCTGGTCAGAGCGCGACATTCAAGCGCGCCAGTTTCCCGAAGATCTTCATCATGCAGGATTATGAGCCGGGGTTCTACCCCTTCTCGCCGGCGCACGTGCTGGCGCGCGAAGCCTGCAATGACGGGCCGGCGCCGTTGTGGCTTGTCCTCAACGGCCGGGAACTTGCGGACTATTACCGCCTGCTCGGCAATCGTGCGAGCCGCCTGCATGTGTTCGAACCGCGCATGGCACCAGCCCTGCGCGCCCGGCGGCACGGGCTCGACATCTCGACGAAGCGCCGCCAGATCCTCGTCTACGGCCGGCCCGGGATCGACCGCAACTGCTACACGATCCTCATCGACGGGCTGAGACGCTGGTCGGCCGACACCCGGGCGGCTGCCGATTGGCAGCTGGTGTCGGCGGGGGTGCCGCACGCAGACGTGCAGCTCGCCGCCGGTCGCCGGCTGCACTCGCTCGGCAAGCTTTCGCTCGACGCATATGGCGACCTGCTCCGCGCCACGGCCGTTGGCGTCGCCCTGATGGCGTCGCCCCATCCAAGCTATCCGCCGCTCGAGATGGCCCATTTCGGGGTCCGGACCATTACCAACCGGTTCGTCTGCAAGGACCCGCCGGCGCGCCACGAGAATCTCCTCCCGCTCGACAGGATGCGGGGTGCGGACCTGGCGCGGCTTCTCGAAGCGACGGTCTTGGCGTTCGAGCGGGAGCCGGACCTCGGTCTCCGGGCGCGCAGCTTCATGCCGGATTATCTGAGCGATGCGCCCTATGAATGCCTCGATGCGCTGGCCGCGGACATCGCCGGCCTTCTGAAGAGCTAAGCCCGGGCAATCGCTCTCGACGCCTGGGCGGCCCGCATTGGAGGCGGGTCTGGCCAGGGGTCGTCGGTGCCCCTTCCGGCGCCCCGCCGGAACACTATCATCAGTGACAGGCTCTCTCGTTCACAAACCTTATGCTTATGACATGCTTAACAATCGAGCTAAGCACCTCAAAATCCGATATTGCTAAAAAATTATCATTTTCTGCGATGAACAGATTTGCAGAAATAAGCCATGATTTCTTCCTCAATATTCCAAGCCTGAATGCCGTTGCACTCCCTGCCGCCTCGGCAGCGCATTTTCGATTTCTGTGGCTGCCGGGGATTGGAAAATTCGTGGAAACCGTGCCGGGCGCGCGGCGCATGCCTGTGCGCACCGCACAAGGGAGACGACAATGGCAATCCTCATGGCGACCTGTGCCACCTTTGCGTCCGTCATTGCGGCCGCGCAGCCGGGCGATACGGTCCATCTTCCGTTGCAGCCGGCGCGATGCGGCTATGTGCGGCTCCACAATGCCAACAAGCCCGCCCCGGGCGTGGTGGTGCGGATCGATCCGCGCCAGCGCATCGGCCTGCACATGACCAACTCCTCCGGTCTCCTGTTCGACGGCGGGTGGTGGGAAGGTGCTGGCTCCGACCCGAGGCGTTCCGGGGAAGCGGGCATCTATGTCCGCAACTCCAGGAGCTTCGCCTTCCGCAACGGCA
This sequence comes from uncultured Sphingomonadaceae bacterium, assembly GCA_937995515.1. Taxonomy (GTDB): domain Bacteria; phylum Pseudomonadota; class Alphaproteobacteria; order Sphingomonadales; family Sphingomonadaceae; genus Thermaurantiacus. Next base: position 23,700 of record CALKJZ010000017.1, read on the forward strand.
CCTTCGGCCACCGCGAGTCGAACACCGTGTCCGGCGTCAGAATTCTCAACTCGACCGACTTCGAGATTGCCAGCATCAAGATCGCATGGCGCACGTCTGACGCCATCGCGCTCAGCGACGTGGAACGCTTCCGAATCTTGGACAGCGTGCTGACCGACCAGGGCGCGCGGCACGCCACCTGCACCTCCCCGGACGGGACCGTGACGCTGCACACGCCGCGTGCGCGCTGCGAGCAGCAGGGCGGGGTGTGGGTGGACAGTTCGCATCCCGATGCCGTGCAGTTCTGGGGGTTTGTCCGCGATGGTCTGATTGCCCGCAACAAGGTGTTTGGCGCGCAGTCCGGCATTGTGAACTTCGGGCCGCGGCATGCGGACAGTGCGCGTGTGTGGGTTCTCGACAATGTGGTTCGCACAAATGTCTATCCTCAGGGCATCGCGTCGGGGCCGCAGGGTTCGCTCATTCGCGGCAACCAGATTGGCTGGCCCGCGAGCGGCCCGGCAGGCGAGGGGTGGCGCACAATGATCAACGCCTATCCGGGCACGGTGGCCTGCGAGAATGTGCGGCTGGCCGGCGGCGGCTTCCACCCATGGGGCTCACCGTGGGATCAGTCCTGTTCGAAGGTGACGCTGCCGCCTGCGCCGGCAGCGCCGATCGGGGTGCCGCCCCGACTGGATCCGACCCATCTTCAGCTTGTCCGGATGCCGGCCCCGTTCTGACCGGCGGTTCGCCTTTCCTGCCTGCCGGTGCTGCGGCCAGCAGGCGGGGGCGCGCTTATGGTGTCTCGGGACGGACGACGCGTCGGGCAAGCAGGAGGCCAAGGACGGTCTTGGTGATGCACGAGGCGGCATAGGCAAGCCCCACCGCAAGAAGCCCATAGGTGGGAAGGAGGGTCTGCACCACACCCACAAGGACCAGGATGCCGGCGAGGCCAACCGCCAGCAGCAGCTGCCCACGATCCGCCATCACGAGCATTGCGCCGACGGGATGAGCCGTGAGAAGCGCGAGCTGGCCGAGCGCCATCAGCCTGACCATGGGAGCGGCATAGGCATAGGGATCGCCGAAGAGCAGGCGCAGAACCAGGTCGGGCGCCAGGACCAGCGTGGCGATGATTGGCGATGCGAGGAGCAGCGAGCGGCGGACGGTGCGCCAGAAGCGACGCCACGCCAGCGCGTGGTCCTTTTGCCGCAGGTCTCCGGCGATCTGCGCCACCAGGAAATTGTCGCCCACCTGCCAGATCATCATGGGGATCAGCATGAGCTGGAGCGCCAGGCGGAGCGCCCCGGCATCGGCTGCCGAAAGGCCGGCAGAGGTGACGACGAGGAGGAACCAGTCCTGGAAGGCGATGAGCAGCGCTGTTGCCATGATGGGCAGGCCGGCCCGCAACAGCGGGCGGAACGGAGGCGCCTCGCCCGGGGCTCCCCAGTTGGCGAAGGAGCTTGCCAGCCCGGCACGCGCAACGGCGACGGCCACAAACTGCGCGACCACGAGAAAGCCGACAATGCGGGCGCCGGGAAGCGTCATGCCGGCGGCAACGGCGATCAGGATGCCAGCGAGCATGAGGAGGCTTGGAAGTGCCTCGATGAACTGGCCGAAGGCGGGGCGGCCAGCGAACCGCGCCTTGACGATGGACAGCCGCAGCAAGGGCATGGAGACGACCCCGGCACAGGCCACAAGGAGCGATGCCCGGTCGGCCGAAAGGCGGGCGACAAGGCTCCCCTCGAGGACGATCGCGAGCAAGCCAAGGGCTGCAGCGACGGTGCCCGCAAGCGATTTGCGGCTGATCAGCCTGGTGACGGCGCCAGCAGCCGCCACCTCTCCCACGCGCAGGTTGCCGGCGCCCTTGCGCAGCAGCACCTGATCCAGCCCGCCTTGCCCCAGCGTTCCGACGATGGCGACGGTTGCAACCGCAAGCCCGAAATGCCCGACGGCCTCCGCGCCTGCGGCGCGCGCGAGCACTGTGGCCGTCGCGAAGGAGCATGCCGCGTTCAGCCCCTTCCAGCCGAAGCCCCAGGCGACCGGCTTGCGCGCCGATCCGGCTACCAGGCTGAAGGCCTGCCGAAGGCGCATGGCAATGAGGCTCCTTATGGACATGGGTTCGGACGGTTCGCGCAGGCCGTGGTTGGTGGCGGCTCCGGCCCAATCCGGCGCCATCCGGGCCGGATAACCGGAGGAACGACCGGAGCCGCGAGCCGCTTACAGCGGATTTGCCCGGTTGTCGCGGCCCTGGCACCCGTCGTCGCGCACAGCGGACGGGAAAGAGGGCCGAGGCCGCGCCCGCACCCCTGCCTGCGCCCGACAGACGCGCCGGGACCGCGCGGCCCGATTCCCGGGGACTGGCAACGCCGGTGCTGTCCGGCTTCGGCCGCCCGTGGGCGGCAGGGGCCACAGGCCCAAGGGTTCCGGCGACCGGTCAGCCGCCGGACGGGCGCTCGCACCGGTTGCCGGGATGTCGGTCGTGCGGGCAGGCGAAATCCCGCGCTGGCATGCCCGCGGCCCTGCCGGATGGCGCCTCGCGTGGGCCCCCATGCGCGCGACTTGCCCCGCGACGCTTCCCCGCGTGACAGGGCGGTGCGGGCCCGAGCGCGGCACGAGGCCACGCCCGCAGGGCGCACCGGCGGCGGGCTTTGCCATTGACATCTGCGCGCCTTCCGTCTGCCCCCGTGGACAGGCGCGCGTTCCTCGTGAAAGCGGGCGCACGGATTGGCACGGACCGATACGGACCGATACGGATCGATACGGATCGACAAGGGGAGAGACGGCCGATGTGGACGGAAAGCTGGGCGGCGAGCAAGTTCTATCACCTTCCGGTGTGGGAGCAGGCGCTCCTCATCTTCGGTCTGCTGCTCGCAGCCTACGGGCTTGGCATCCTGCTCCAGCGCCATCTGGTGCGCGATCCGTGCAGCGAATCGGAAACGGCGCTGGTTGGCTCGGCCATGGCGCTTCTCGCCTTCATCATCGGCTTCACCTTCTCGATGGCGCTTAATCGCTACGACCAGCGGCGCGACCTTGTGCTCGCCGAGGCCAATGCCATCGGGACGACCTATCTGCGCGCCCAGCTGCTGCCCGAGCCGCAGCGCAGCGCCATGCTGGCCACCGTCGTGCGCTACACCGACACGCGCCTCGAGCTGTTCGAGGTCGGCGAGGATCTCGACGAGCTCCGGCGCCTGCAGGCGAGATCGGTCGCCGAACTCGCCACCCTGTGGCGGCAGGCGATGGAGGGGGCGCGGCTGATCCAGCCGGCTCCGCTCGGCAGTCTGCTGCTGCAGACCGTCAACGAGACGATCGACCTCGCCGAATCCCGCCGCACCACCTATGTGGTGCGGCTTCCGCGCGTGGTGCTGTTCGCCGTTGTCGGCTTCGCGCTGATCACGGCCGGTGTTGCCGGCTTCACCCGCGGTGGCCGGCGGCACTTCGGCATCAGCATGTTCGTCTACCTGATGCTCACCATTGCCATGGCGCTGATCATCGACCTCGACCGGCCGTCGGCCGGCCTCATCCGCGTAACGCCGGGGCCGCTTGCCTATACCCGCGCCGGCATGACAGCGCCGCTGCTGCCGGAGGCCGCGGCTGCCGCTGCGGCCGAGGCGGGCGAAGTGACGCGCTGAGATGTTCGCCGAGCTTGCGGCCTTTCTTTCGCGCTTTGCGGACGTGATCGGGCTCCTTGTGCTTCTTGGCACGTTCACGGCCTTTGCCGCCGAGCGCTTTCCGCCTGCAGTCGTCGCGCTGGGCGGGCTTCTCGCGCTGGGGCTGACCGGGCTGTTGCGCACGGAAGATCTCCTGGGCGGGATTGCAAACCCCGCCCCGGTGACCATTGCGGCGCTGTTCGTGCTTTCGGGCGCGCTGGTGCGAACGGGCGTCATCGAGGCGGTGACGGCGCGCATCATGCGCGTGGCCAAGGCCTCGCCGCGGCTCGCGCTCGGCGAGCTGTTTGCCGGCGCGGCGGCGGGCTCCGCCTTCCTCAACAACACGCCGATCGTGATCCTCGGCATCCCGATCCTGCAGAAGCTGGCCCGCGCGCTCGATGTTGCGCCCACCAAGCTGCTAATCCCGCTCAGCTACACGGCGATCCTCGGCGGCACGCTCACGCTGGTCGGCACATCGACCAACCTGATCGTCGACGGGGTCGCGCGCGACCGCGGCGAGGCGCCGTTCGGAATCTTCGAGATCACGGGCGTCGGGCTCGTGGCGCTCGCCGCCGGCCTTTCCACCCTCTTGTTCCTCGGCCCGCGCCTGCTGCCCGACCGGCGCAGCATGGGCCCGGCAGAGCCGGACGAGATCAGCTTCTTCACCGAGCTCGAGGTGCTGCCGCGCGGCGGGCTCGAGGGCCGCCAGCTTGGCGACACGCCGTGGCTGCGCCAGCCCGGACTGCGGCTCGTTGGCGTGCGGCGCAGCGGCCAGATCGAGCGCGGCGAGCTCGACGCCTGGGTGGCGGATGCGGGCGACCGGCTGCTGGTGGTGGGCTCGAGCCACGAGCTCGCCGGCCTTGTCACCCGCCGCGAGGTGCGGGTCGGGATCGCCGGGCCGGGCTTTCGCGATTCGGACATCCCGGCCGACCACGAGATCGAATCGCAGCTCGTCGAGGTGATGGTCGGCCCCTCGCACCCGTCGCTCGGGCGGCCGCTCATCGAGATCCCGTTCCTCAACAAGCTGCCGGTGAAGCTGGTGGGGATGGCCCGCTTCAACCATGTGCCCGGCCCGACGCTTGCCGATGTCCGCATCCGCGCGGGCGACCGGATGCTGGTGCTGGCCGACCGGGAGAGCCGGCAGGACATGGCGGCCAACCCGAACCTTGTCGGGCTGCAGCAGACCAGCGCGCGCCGGTTCCGCCGCCACCGGGCACGCTGGGCGGTGCTCGCCATGGCGCTCACCATCGCCCTGCCGGCGCTGGGCGTGGCCGACATCGCCATCGCCGCAACGCTTGCGGTGGGCTTCGTGCTGCTGACCCGCTGCCTCGAGGCCGACGAGGCGTGGAGCATGCTCGATGCCAATGTGCTGGTGCTGATCGTCGCCATGCTCGCCTTTGCAAGCGCACTTTCGCGTGCGGGCTCGATCGATCTCATCATCTCGTGGATCGCCCCGCTGATGCACGGGCAGACGGTCTTCGTGGTGGTGCTGCTGCTCTACTTCACCACCTCGATCCTGACCGAGCTGGTCACCAACAACGGTGTGGCCGCAGTGATGGTGCCGATCGCGCTCGGCCTTGCAGCAGCGCTCGGGGTCGATGCCCGGCCGCTCCTGGTTGCGCTGATGTTCGGCGCCTCGGCGAGCTTTGCCACCCCGATCGGCTACCAGACCAACACCATGGTCTATTCCGCCGGCGCCTATCGCTTTGCCGATTTCCTGAAGATCGGCGTGCCGATGAACATCATCGTGGGCCTGGCCACCTGCCTTGCCATTGCCCTCGTGTTCTGATCCTCTGTTCTAACGCTCTGTTCTGATCGTCTGTTCCGGTCCCCTGTTCTGGTCCTCCGGCAGGCGCGCTCAGACCGGCCAGCGCAGGATTGCGGCCAGCGGACTGCCATCGGGCAGATCCCCCCGGCGGCCGGCGCGGATGCGCGCCCCGGTGAGGAAGCTGCGGCGCAGGATCTCGTCGATCACCCCGTAGCAGTGCGCGGAGGGCGCCTGCGCAAAGTGCACATGCCCATCAGCATCGACCGTGCCGTGCACCACCACGTCGATGTCGACCGCCAGCGCCTCGACGGCGCCGAGGGTCGCGGCCCGTGCCGCAGTGGCGATGTCGGTGGTGGCGCGCCCGGCGCCGAACCGCTCGTCGAAGCGGCGCCGCCAGGCCTCGGCCTTGGCGGCATGGATCTCGTCGAGCAGCTCGCGGGCGCGGGCGACGAGCGCCTCGTCGGTCATGCCCTCGGGCGTGTGCGGAATGTTGCGCGGCGCAAGGTGCGGATAGCTGTTGACCGCCCGGTAGATGCTGCCGAGGTGCACGTCGGCTGCAACGATGAGCGGAATGTCGTGCCCGGCGAGCACCGGCCGGATGGCCCGGTCGATCGCGTGGGCATATTGCTGCTGGCGCTTGCGCTCGCCCTCGCCGCCGGTGAAGCGGCCGGCCGGCGAGCGGTCGTGGATCGCAGCCTTGTTGGCGTGGTCGGCAGCCGAGGCCGGCATGCCCGGCACCTCCACCTCGGTCGTGGGAAGGCCCGGCGCGATTTCGAGGAGCCGCACGCGCTCTTCGGCCAGCGCGAGGAGCCAGGCGGCATTGGGGAAGGTGGTGGTGCGGGCGAGCGGCTTCACGTGGAACCGGTCGGAGACGACCATGATCTCGGTGAAGTGGTTGGGCACGCGGAAGGTGAAGAGGGTCTCGGGTGTTGCGAAGATCGCAAGGCTGCGCGCCTGGAAGCGCCAGAAGAGGAGATCGTCCACGAGGTTGCCGAGCATCGCCTCGAGCGGCGCCAGGTCGCGCCCGGTCGCGCCGCCTTCCGAAAGCTGGGCAAGGGCGGCTTTCGCCAGGTTCTTGAGCCGGATCGGGTCACCCGAGACTTCCCCCGAGACGGGGGTCGTCGGCATGAAGATCGAAACCGAATGGGGGTGCGAGGCCTCGATGAGGGTGCGCAGGTCGTCCTGCGTGGGAATGTCGACGTAGAGCATGGAACTTGTCTCGGGCAAGGGGCGCAAAGGCCGGGGGAAGGCGGGGGGCGCCAGGGCCTCCGGGGGGGGCCTAGAGGGATGCCGGGCGCGTGGCAATGGCGGGCCCCTCAGGGCCGAGGGCCGGGCGCGGGAACGGGCGCTGCCAGCACGTGCCGCGCGAGGAAGTCGGCAATCTGCCTCCACATGTGGGTCTGCAGCACCGCGCCGGCGATGCGGTGGGTCTGGCCCGGATAGACCATCGTCTCGAACGGCCGGCCCGCCTGCTGCAGCGCAGCCATCATCCTCGCCGAATGGTCGAACACCACATTGTCGTCGGCAAGGCCATGGAGGAGCAGCAGCGGCCGCGCGAGCCGGCCGGCCTCGCGGGTCACGTCGGCGGCCTCGTAGGGCGCGGGATTGGCCGCCGGATTGCCGAGGTAGCGCTCGGTGTAGTGGGTGTCGTAGAGAGTCCAGTCGGTCACCGGGGCGCCTGCGATCCCGGCCCGGAACGCCTGCGGATGCCTCGTCATCAGGCGCAGCACCATGTAGCCGCCGTAGGACCAGCCATAGGCGGCAACCCGTTCCGGATCGACGAAGGGCTGCGCCTTCAGCCATTCGAGCGCCCGCATCTGGTCTTCCACCTCGATCGTGCCGACCTTGAGGTGCAGCGGCTCCTCGAACGCGCGGCCGCGGCTGGCGCCCGACGTGCCGCGGTTGTCGAGCAGGAACACCACCCACCCCGCGCGCGCGAGGTGCTGGTGCAGCAGGCTGCCCCACGCGCGGCGGACCCGCTGCACGCCCGGCCCGCCATAGACCTCGAAGAACACCGGCCTGCGCTCGCCCGGCGCGAGGCCTGGCGGCACCAGCATCGTCCAGTGCATGGCCTGCCCGTCGGCGGCGGCCAGCGTGCCGAAGCGGGGCGCAATGAAGGCACCCGCGTGGCTCGCCCACGGCGTGTCCTCCACCCGGTTCTCGGCGATCCACCGGCGCATGCCGGTTTCTGGCTCGAGCAGCAACACCTGCGGCGGCTGGCCGGGCGCCGAGCGGGTCACGATCGCCTGCCGGCCCTTGCCGTCGGCGGCTGCCTCGACCCAGAAACCCGGGTCGGCAAGGCGGACGAGCGGGGCCGACCCGTCGAGCGGCGCGCGATAGAGGCCCTTCTCGAGCGGCGTGTCGGCAAAGGCCGTGAACAGCAGCGTGCCCGCCGCCTCGTCCACGCCGATGAGCGAATCGACCGGCCAGTCGCCGCGGGTGAGCTGGCGGCGGCCTGCGCCATCCCACAGGAAGATGTGGCGGAACCCCGTCTCCTCGGACGAGAAGAGGAAGCGGCGGCCATCGGCAAGCGGCACGAGATCGTCGTGGAGGTTGACGAAGGTGCCTGCGGTCTCGGAAAACAGGAGCCGCGACCGCCCGGTTCTGGCATCGACCGCGAGATAGTCGATCCGGCTCTGGTTGCGCGGCTGGCGCTGGACGATGAGCGTCTCCGGGGCCAGCCAGTCCACCCGGGCGAGGTAGATGTCCGGATCGGGGCCGAGGTCGGCCCGCACCGGCCGCCCGCGACCCGAGACGGGAAAGATGTGGAGCGAGACCCGGGCGTTTGCCGTTCCGGCGAAGGGGTAGCGCTGCTCGGTCACCCGCGTGCCGTCGGAGCCGATGGTCGCGCGCACGGCCAGGCGAACCTCCGATTCGTCGACCCGGGCCACCGCGATCCGCCGGTCGTCGGGCGCCCACCAGCTGCCCGTGGTGCGCTTCATCTCCTCCTCGGCCACGAACTCGGGCAGGCCCCACGAAATGGCGCCGCCGCCGTCGGGTGTCAGCCGCCGCTCGCGACCCGTTGCAAGGTCGAACAGGAACAGATTGGCCCCGCGCACCCACGAGGCATGGGTGCCCCGCGGCGAGAGCTTGGCATCGACCTCGCTGTCGTCGCTCTGCGTGAGCCGGCGCGGCGGGCCATCGAGCGGCGCCAGCCACACGTCGCCGTCGAGCGGGACAAGCAGGCTCTGGCCATCGGGCGCCCAGCGATATTCGGTGATGCCGCGCGTGCCCGCGAGCCGCGCGCGCTCGCGCCGGGCGAGCTCGGCCTCGGAAAGCGCCGCCGTGCCCCCGGAGAGGGCGAGGCTGTCGACCGCCATGCGCGCCTCGCCCCCGCCCGCCGGCTGCAGCCACAGGTCGAAGCGCAGCTGGTCGTCGGCCCGGGGCTTCAGATAGGCAACAAAGGCGCCATCGGGCGAGAGGGTGAGCGCGCGCGGCACCTGGCCGGCGAGCGGCGGGTCGGCAAACACCCGCTCCAGCGGCAGCGGCGCGGTGCCGATCCCGCCCGCCAGCGCGCCCCCTGCCACCAGCCCCGCCATCGCTGCCACCAGCACTTGTTTCATGGGATGCCTCCTGCCAACCGGCAGGCGCCATGTGCAACCTTTATCGGCTGGGCGGGGGCGTGGCGGCAATCCGCGCGCTCTTCCGGGCCGCGGGCGGCCCGGATCCGCCGCTCTCCGGGGATGCGCGCCTGTTCCCCCAAAGCCTCGCGCCGGTGGTGGCGGAGCGCGCGGGCGGGCGCGTGCTGGCCGCCATGCGATGGGGCATGCCGGGCCCGCCCGCGGCCGGCAGGCGCCCGGTGACCAACGTGCGCAACCTCGAAAGCCCCTTTTGGCGGCCCTTGCTGGGCAAGGCGCACCGGGTGCTGGTGCCGGCCTCGGCCTTCTGCGAGTGGAGCGCGGCGCCCGACCCGGCGACCGGGCGCAAGCGCGAGCACTGGTTCGCACTGTGCGACGCGCCGCTGTTCGCCTTTGCCGGGCTGTTCCGCCCCGGCCCGCCCGGCGAGCCGCCGCGCTTTGCCATCCTCACCTGCCCGCCCAACGCGCTGGTGGCCGCCGTGCACCCGAAGGCGATGCCGGTGATCCTCGAGGGTGCCGCCGCCGAGTCCTGGCTTGCCGGCACCGATGCCCGGGCCTTCCAGCAGCCATTCCCGGCAGCGCGGATGCTGGAGCTGACAGCCGGCTGAGCCCCCCGGCCGCCGCAAGGCTGGATTTTGTGTCATATTTCTGTTATGCCCGCGCGTCGAAGTGGTGCATGTGTCCTGCCTGCCCCTCGTGCGAGCCCCGGCGTCGAGGTCTCAGCGTCGAGGTCCCGGCATCGAGGGCTCGGCATCGAGGTCCCGGCATCGAGGTCCCGGCATCGAGGTCCCGGTGCTGGAGCCACGGGTCGGCCGGTCGCCTTGGCCTGTGGCCCCATTCCTGCGCCGAAGGCGCGGACCGGGCGCGTGTCGGCAAGGCGTGTCGGCAAGGCGTGTCGGCAAGGCAAGGGTGCCCGGCGGAAGACGCGCCCTTGGTGTCGGCATGAAAGCGTCGGCATGAAAGGCGGCAAGGCAGGAGACACGGCAGCACGCTTCGGAGTCGCAACCGGGCCGCCGCCCATCCCTGCCCCGTGCCGGGCGGCTGGCCGACACAAGGCGTACCACGGGGCCCGTCCGTTTCCGGTGATCCTGACCGCCCGGCCGTGGCCGGTGCCATGGCAGGCCTCACCGATGCCACGGGCGGCACGAGAAGGAAGGACCAGCACACACATGGCAACGACAAGGCAGGCATTCGAAGTGGGGGACAATGTGGTCTATCCCAAGCACGGGGTGGGCCGGGTGGTCGCGATCGAGGAAAGCGAGATCGCGGGCACCAAGCTGGTGATGTATGTGCTGCGGTTCGACAAGGAGAAGATGACGCTGAAGGTGCCGGTCTCCAAGGTGGAGGCGGTGGGCATGCGCAAGCTGTCCAGCGAGGCAACGCTGCGCGACGCGCTTCAGACGCTGAAGGGCAAGCCCCGGATCAAGCGGATCATGTGGTCGCGCCGGGCGCAGGAATATGAGGCCAAGATCAACTCGGGCGACCTCGTTTCGATCGCCGAGGTGGTGCGCGACCTGCACCGCGCCGAGGATCAGCCCGAGCAGAGCTATTCCGAGCGGCAGATCTTCGAGGCGGCGATCTCGCGCCTTGCGCGCGAGGTGGCGGCGATGAAGAACATCGACGAGCCGACTGCGCAGAAGGAAATCGAGCAGCACCTGAAGGCCGCCTGAGCGTCCGCTCGCCGCCGCACCGTAGGGCGGGCGCGCGGCCGGCGCCGGCCGCGCGCCTCAGCCAAGGCCCAGTGCGAGAAGCTCGCGCAGAAGGTCGGCCGGAAGTGCGCCTGCTTCGGGGGCGAGATCGGGCGGCGCCTCGCTTTCGTCGAGGTATCGCCAGCCCTGGTGCGCGCGCCGGCGCGTGGGCACCACCGGCACCAGCGCCATGCCGAGAAAGATGGTCGCGCCCTCGCCCCCGGGCAGCGGCTCGACCTCGAGGATCGTCTGCCGCGCGACAAAGGTGTGCGCGATGATCCAGTAGAGCGAGCCGCCAGCGAGCTCGACGGCCCGGCGCGGCGTGCGCCGGCTGGTAATCCGCCCGGCGCGCTTTCCGTCGGCGCGCACGACGGCATGCATGTCGCGCAGCCGGGCGATGTCGTCGAGGCTGCGGCAGGCGAAGGCGACCCGGCTGAGATGGAGCGGCATGGCTGGGCGTTCCTTCCCTGTTGCACCGCCCGGGCGATGGAGCGCCTTGCCGCCCCGTCTGAGAGGCCGGGCCGGGGCGTCAGTCCTCCTCGGCGGGCGGGCGCGGCGTGTCGTCGCGCGCAAGATCGGCGAGGAACCGGCGCAGCGCATCGGCCGACTCGTTGGGCGCTTCCTCCTGCGGCAGGTGGCCGACGCCGGGCAGCAGCGCAAGCCGCGCCCCCGGCAGGGTCTCGGCAAACCGGCGCGCCGCCGCCTCGGGGAACAGCGGATCATCCGCGCCCCAGAGGATCAGCACCGGAATGTTCCGCAGCGCGTTGAGCTCGAGCGGCGTCACCCGGGTGGTCGGGGTGGCAAAGCGTTCGAGCGTCGCCCGCCGGTTGCCGGGGTAGCGCAGGAGTTCCCAGTAGCGGTCGACCGCTTCCGCGCCGGCGGCCGGTTCCTTCACCACCACCGTTGCCTCGAGGCTGCGCGCGATGAGCGCGCGCGGCGTGATATGGGCGGCAAGATCGCGCAGCACCGGAATGCGCGCGAGGGCAAAGCCCGCGGGCCTGCGACCCGTTGCGGCCGCCTCGCCCACCGGCGGAGGCGCACCGGCACTGTTGACGAGGATCAGCGCCGACACATGCCCGGGGTGGCCGACGGCATAGCTGATGGCCACACGGCCCCCCATCGAGCTGCCGCCGATCGCGAAGGACTGAAGCCCGAGGGCCGCGCGCACGGCCTCCACGGTCTCGGCCATGCACGCCGAGGAATAGCAGCCGTCCGGGTGCGGGCCGGTGAGGCCGTGGCCCTGGAGGTCGAGGGTCACGACCCGGTAGCTGTCGGACAGGCGGGTGACCCACGGCTCCCAGGTGTGGAGCGATGCGTTGGAGCCGTGCAGCAGGAGGATCACCGGCGCCCCGCGCGGGCCCTCGTCGCGCACATGGACGGCAAAGCCCGGCGCCAGTTCGAGGAACTGCGAGGCCGGGCCGCCATATTTGGCGCGCATGGCGGCCGGATCGGTATCGGGCGTGCGCAGCGCGAGAAGGAGAAGGCCGAGACCCGCGGCGAGCGCGAGCACTGCAAGAAGTGCCACGCGGCCCCGGCGCCGCGGCCCGCCCTCCGCCCTCGTCTCCGGCATCGGCGCCGGTCAGCGGTGCGGCAGGAAGATCGGCAAGCCGTCCTTCGGTCGCGGGATCGGCACCATCTGGAACCGGGCCTCGTAGCCCTCCGGAAGCACGATGCGCCGCTCGCCGATGAGACGGTAGAGGAAGGCCTTGGCCTGCATGTAGGCGAAGTGCAGGCCAAGGCACATGTGCGCGCCGCCGCCGAACGGCACCCAGGCATATTTGTGCCGGCCGGCCGACATCTGCGTGGTGAAGCGCAGCGGGTCGAACCGTTCCGGCTCCGGCCAGTGTTCGGGCATCATGTGGGTCATCATCGGGTTCACGCCCACGCCGGCCCCGCGCGGGATCCGGTAGCCCATGAACTCGAAGTCGCGGATCGCCCGGCGCGGGATCATCGGGACCGGCGGGACGAGTCGCAGCGCCTCCTTGAAGGCCATCTCGCACAATTCGAGCTCGCCGAGCGCCTCGACAGGGAGCGGGTCGCCGTGGCGGGCGCGCACCTGGTCCACCTCGTTCCGCAGCCGCTCCTGCCAGTCGGGGTTCCTGCCGAGGTAGTAGACGAGGCTGGTCAGCGAGGAGGTCAGCGTGTCGTGCGCGGCCATCATCAGGAAGTTCATGTGATCGATGATTTCCTGGTCGGTGAGCAGGCGGCCGTGCTCGTCCTCGGCGTTGCAGATCTGGGTGAAGATGTCGTCGCCGCTCCGGCCGCGGCGCCGCGGGATCTCGCGCGCGAAATAGGCCGACATGAAGGCGCGGCCCTGCACGCCCCGGCGCATCCGGGTGAAGGGCAGCGGCCTGCGGACAACGGCGACGGCGGCCAGCACCATGTCCATGAAGGCGCGGTTGATGGCCCGGGCCTGCGGCCCCCACGGCTCGCCGAGGAACGAGCCGGCGGCGAGATCGAGGGTGAGTTCCTTGATGGCGGGGTAGAACCTCATCTGGCCCGCGGCCGGCCAGCGGGCCACAGTGCGCGCGATCCCCTCGTTGAGCCCGGCCAGATAGGCCTTCATCGGCGCCGGCTTGAACGCCACCGAAAGCGTCTTGCGGTGCATGCGGTGCTGCTCGAAATCCATGAGCATCAGCCCGTTGGGAAACAGCTGGTCGAGCACCGGATCCCAGCCGAGCTTCGACGAGAAGATGCGGTCGCGGTTGAAGAGCACGAGCTCGTTCGCCTCGGGCCCGAGCAGGGTGACCCCCCAGCCGAAATGATCCTGGCGGCGGAACACCGGGCCATAGGTTTCGTAAAGCCGCTCAATCACGCCGCGCGGGTCGCGCAGGAACTGGACTGTGCGCCAGGTGCGCAGGCGCGCCGGCATGGGGCCCGGCAGATGCGCCACATCCTCGAAGCGGAGCGGCTTCAGGTCGGTGGGCAGAAGCTCGTCGTGGCGAACCGGCGCGTTCATGCGGCACTCCCCAAAATGCGGAGTGAGCATACGCAGTTTGCAGCACCGATTGCAAGGCTGCCAAAAGGGGCGGCTGCGCAGCTGCCCGCAATCCGCTTGCACGGCAGCCTGCAAGAGGCTAGCTGCGACGCATTCTCAACAAGGAGTCGCCATGCCCGACCGCCGCCACGTCCTTCTCGCCGCCCTCGGCCTTGCGCTTGCCGGGCCGGCCCGTGCCCAGAGCCGCGAGGCGCCGCTGGTGTTCGCCTTCCAGCCGCAGAAGGACCCGGCCGGGATCAAGGCGGCGGCCGATCGCATGGCGGCGGCGCTTGCGCGCAAGCTCGGCCGGCCGGTCGAGGTGCTCATCCCGCTTGCCTATTCGGCGACGGTGCAGGCGCTGGTCTCGCGCCGGGCCGATGTCGCCTGGGTCTCCTCGCTGCCCTTTCTTCTTGCGCAGCGCGACGGCGGGGCCGAGCTCCTGCTGGCCGAGGTCCGCACCGACCCTTCGGGCCGCCGGCGGACCGACTATGACAGCGTGTTTGTGGTGCCGGCCGACAGCCCCCTCCGGACGATGGAGGACCTGAAGCGCAACGCGAAGTCGCTGCGCATGGCGTTCACCAGCAACACCTCCACCTCGGGCTTTGTCTTTCCCTATGCGCGGCTGGTGCGCGAGGGGCTGCTGCGCAAGGGCCAGCCGCCGGAGGAGGCGTTCCGCTCGGTGGCCTATGCCGGCGGCTACACCCAGGCGCTCGAGCAGCTGTTGGCCGGGCGGGCGGATGTCGCGGCCGTCTCGGACTACACGGTCGAGGGGCCGCGCCGCACCGCCTATCTCCCCGAGGAGCGGCAGAAGCAGCTGCGCATCCTCGCCCGCACGCCGGGCGTCCCCACCCATGTGGTGGCGGTCCGCGGCGGGATGGACCCGCGCACCCGGGCCGCAATCCGTACCGCGCTCCTCGAGCTTGCACGGTCCGATCCGGCGCTGCTGTCGGACGTCTATGGCGCCTCGGGCCTTGTCGTGGTGAACCCGCGCCGCCACACGGCTGCAACCGTCGAGGCGATCGCGCTCACCGGCCTGCCGATCCGCGGCCTGGTCGGCGCCTGAGGCGGCCCGTGCGCCCGGCCCTTGCCATCCGCCCGGTGCCGCCGGCCGTGCGCGTGACCGACCTTTCGCTTGCCTATGGCGGCGCGCGCGGCGGTGTGGCCGCGCTCGACCGTGTGAGCCTCGAGGTCGCGCCCGGTGCGCATCTTGCCATCATCGGGCCCTCGGGCTCGGGCAAGTCGAGCCTGCTTGCGGTGCTCGCCGGCCGGCAGGCGCCGAGCGGCGGCCGCGTGGAGCTCGCCGGGCGCGTCGCGCGCATCCACCAGGACCTGCGGCTGGTGCCGCGCGCCACGGCGCTTGCCAATGTGCTCCACGGAAGCCTCGGGCGGCTGTCGTTTGCCCGCTCGCTCTGCTTCCCGCCCGCCGAGCGCGCGCGGGCCGAGGCGCTCCTCGTGCGGGTCGGCCTCGGCCACCGGCTGCACGCGCCCGTGCGCACGCTTTCGGGCGGAGAGGCGCAGCGGGTGGCGATCGCGCGCGCGCTGATGCAGGACCCGGACATCCTGCTCGCCGACGAGCCGGTCGCAAGCCTCGACCCGGAAAATGCGGCCGCGATCATGGCGCTGCTCGACGATCTCCGCCGCGAGCGCGGCCTGACCCTGGTCTCGGTGCTGCACGATCTTGCGCTCGCCGAGGCGCACGCCGACCGGATTGTCGAGATGCGCCACGGGCGGATCGTCTCCGAGCAGGCGCGTGGCGGCGCGCCACGGCTGCTGCGCGCCGGGGCCGCGCAGCCGGCCTGCGCTGCCCCAACCCTGCCGCCGCGCCTGCCGGGCTGGGGGCTGTGGCTGGCTGCGGGCCTCGCGATCGCGCTTTCGGCAGGCGTGCTCTCGGGCGCCGGCGCGCGCACCGAACATGCCGCCGCCGAGGCGCTGGCCTTCCTCGCCCGGCTGGTGCCCGGGCCGGCGGCGCTGTCCGAAATCCCGTGGGGCGGGCTTCTCCTCTCGCTTGTCGAGACGCTGCGCATGGCCGTGCTTGGCACGGCGCTCGCGGTCGCGGTGGCCCTGCCGCTCGCGGCGCTTGCCGCGCGCAACGTCGCCCCGCGGCTCATCGGGCTGCCGGTGCGCGCGGCCCTGAACCTGTGGCGGGCGATCCCCTCGATCGTGTGGGCGCTGCTGTTCGTGGCCGCAGTCGGCCTTGGCACCATGGCAGGGGTCTATGCGCTGGTCGCCTATTCGGTGGGTTATCTCACCAAATTCTTCTACGAGGCGTTCGAGGGCGCCGAGACGCTCGCAGCCGGTGCGCTTGCGGAAATCGGCGCAAGCGGGCCGCAGCGCTTCGTGCACGCGGTGTGGCCCGTGGCGCTGCCGGCGCTTGCGGCGGCGATCCTGTTCATGGTCGAATACAATGTCCGCGCCGCCTCGGTGCTCGGCATCGTGGGCGCGGGCGGCATCGGGCACGAGCTGAAGCTTGCCGTCGACTGGTCCAACTGGGATGTTGTCGGTGCGATCCTCGCGCTCCTCGCCGTGGCGGTGATCGCGGTCGACAGCGTCTCGGCAGCGGTGCGCCGGCGGATCGCCTAGCCGGCGAGCAGGGCGGCCATGCGTGCGCCGAGCATCAGGGCGCCGAAGAGGGCTGCGACCATCAGCCAGTCCCACGGGATGAGCGACCAGCGGCCGATCCCGCGGCGCGCGTTGACCCACGCGGAGGCGAGCCCGATGGCGCAGAGGAGCCCGAATGCAGCGAGCGTGGCGTGCAATCCCATGGGTGTCGCGCGTGCCTCCCCTCGTGCCGCCGCAGAAGGCCCGGGCAGGTGCACCCGCGGCCCCTGGCGGCAACTCGGCTGTTGCCCTAGCGGCTCCTTGCCCTCTATGACGAGAGGCGGGTCACGAGGCACGGAGACGGCGGATGCGGCTTCCCATCGATCGGCGGCTTGGCCTTGCGCTGTGCGCGGCAGCCCTCCTGCTGCTGCCGGCGGGCCGGGCCGCGGCAGGAGAGGACGTGGCCGTGCTCCTCGACAGGGCGATTGCCGGCGATCACCGCAGCGCCGATGCCCGCGCCCGCGACCGGTATCGCAACCCGAAGGAAACCCTGCTGTTCTTCGGCCTGAGGCCGGACATGACGGTCGTCGAGATCACTCCGGCCGCCGGCTGGTATACCGACATCATCGCACCCGTTCTGCGCGACCGCGGGCGTTACATCGCCGCGCACTTCAACCCGCGCGGCACGGAAGGCCAGCAGCGCGCGCGCCAGGCCTTCATCGACCGGGTGGCAGCCCGGCCCGATGTCTACGGCCGGATCGCCGTGACCAGCTTCGGGCGCGGGATTGCCTCCAACATCGCCGCACCCGGCAGCGCGGACATGGTGCTCACCTTCCGCAACGTGCACAACTGGGTGGGCGCGGGCTTCGCTGAGGAGGCCTTCGCCGCCTTCTACCAGGCACTGAAGCCCGGTGGCATCCTCGGCGTCGTCGAGCACCGGCTGCCGGAGGACCGGCCCGACGACGAGAAGAGCCGCGCCAGCGGCTACATGAAGACAAGCGAGGTGGTGCGGCTGGCCGAGGCCGCCGGCTTCCGGCTGGTGGAGGCAAGCGAGGTGAACGCCAACCCGCGCGACACGGCCGATCACCCGCGGGGCGTGTGGACGCTGCCGCCCAACCTCGCGCTCGGGGATACCGACCGCGAGACCTATCTCGCGATCGGCGAGAGCGACCGCATGACGCTGAAGTTCGTGAAGCCGGCCGGCTGAGGCCGGGGCGGCGGCGGGCGCAGGTTCAGAGGCGGTTCACGGCCCGGGCTGCAAGCTCCCAGGCTGCGGCCCCGTTCCGCGCCCCTGTCCCTTGTCGGTAGCCCGCAGTGCATCCCGTCGTCCCCCTCGCTCTTGCCTGCCTTGCCCTTGCCGTGCCGGCCGGGGCGCAGGCGCCGGTGCGGCGGGTGCCGGTGCAACCGGTGGCACCCGGCACGCCGGAGGCGTGGCGCGAGGGCCGGGCGGTGCGCGGTGCGTGCGTCGACATCTCCCGGGTCGCCGGCGCCTATGTGGTCGACCAGCGCACGCTCGAGCTCGTGATGCGCGGCGGCGCGCGGCACCGGCTGAAGTTCCGGCGCAACTGCCCACAGCTGACCTACTATGGCGGCTTCTACTACAGCCAGCGCACGGCCGGCCAACTGTGCGCCGGCACCGACCGGGTGATGGGCCGCGCGGGCGGGGAATGCCCGATTGCCCAGATCGTGCCGATGGTGCGCGCGACCGCGCGCTGAGATGCGCGGCTGTGGCGCGGCGGCCACATGCCGCGCCGGGAAACGGGCACGGGCCCCAGGCGGCCCGCCGGAAGATGGTTGACACGCTTGCCAAGGTGCACGGCCGCTGGTTTGATGGCGGCCAAGGCAGGGCGGCCATTGGGAGAGGGCCGGCCGCCACAGCATCGCCCGGAAGCACCGGGCACGGGATGGCCTGGGGAGGTTTGCATGGCAATGACGGCAGCAGTGCGCGCGGCGCTCGTCTCGGCGGTTTCGGCCCTCGGGCTGGTGGCAGCCGGTGCGGGCGCGCAGCAGGCAGACACCACCGCCACCGGCGGCTTCGACGAGATCCTCGTGACCGCGCAGCGGCAGGCCCAGAGCCTGCAGGATGTGCCGATCGCGGTGACGGCCCTTTCGTCCGAGGCGCTGGAACGGCAGCAGATCAACAATCCCACCCAGCTGCAGCTGACGCTTCCCAACGTGACCTTCTCCAAGGGCAACTTCACCGGCGCCAGCTTCACCATCCGCGGCGTGGGCGACCTGTGCGTCGGCGTCTCGTGCGACAGCGCAACCGCCATCCATGTGAACGACCTGCCGGTGTTTGCGACCCGCCTGTTCGAGACGGAGTTCTTCGACCTCGAGCGGGTGGAGGTGCTGCGCGGCCCGCAGGGCACGCTGTTCGGCCGCAACGCCACCTCGGGGGTGGTCAACTTCATCACCGGCCGGCCCGAGCCGGGCCAGTTCCGCCTGAATGCCGAGGCAGGCTATGGCAACTACGACGAGATCCGCCTCAACGGCATGGTGAACGTGCCGCTGGGCGACCGCGCGGCGGTGCGCGTGGCCGGCTTCTTCCTCAAGCGCGACGGCTACACCGAGAACCTGTTCGACGGGCAGAAGTTCGACGACCGCAACATGTATGCGCTGCGCGGATCGTTCCGCTGGGAAGCGACCGACCGCACCACCGTCGATCTCATGGCCTATTATTTCGAGGAGGACGACAAGCGGCTGCGGATCCAGAAGCAGACCTGCCTGCGCGACCCGACCGGAGTGCTCGGCTGCCTTCCCGCGCGGCGGTCCTTCGACGTGACCAACGCCAACTCCACCTTCGTCGGCGTGCTCTCCTCGCGCGAGTTCCTGACCGCGCAGGGCGGCCCGGCCATCGGAGCGCTCGCGCTCGGCAGCATCTACGGCCCCGATGCCTATCGCGTTGCCGTGAACCCGCCCGACGTGCGCAAGATCGCCACTGACTTCACGCCCCGCTACTATGCCGACGAGCTGCAGGTGCAGGCCCGGATCGAGCATGATTTCGGCCCCGTGCGCCTGAAGGTTTCGGGCCAGTACCAGAAGAACAGCGTCGACAGCCAGCAGGACTACAACCTCTCGGTGCAGGACCGGTCGCTGTTCGCGCCGGGGCTCGGCACGCTTGCCGCCTATGCCGCCGGCGCGCTCGGCCCGGCTGTCCAGGGCGTGTTCGCGCCGATTGCCGGCCGACTGATCCCGCAGGGGCCCAACGGCCCGCTGTGCGTGTCGCTTTCCGAGGAAACGGGTGTCGGCATCTACGGAGCATCACCGATCGGCGCGTGCGATTCCACGCCGCAGGATTTCGACCGCTCCAACCAGATGCTCAATGCCTGGACCGGCGAGGCCATCATCTTCAGCCAGCTCGACGGCCGGTTCAACTTCCTGCTCGGCGGCATCTACAACGAGCTGACGCTCGACGAGAACAGCTATTATGTGAACGCGTTCGGCATCGACTATATCACGGGCATCCTCGGCGGCGCGACCCGGCTCGGCAATCCGGCCCTGCCGCCGATCTTCCTTGCCACCCCCTTCTTCCGCAACAACACCGATCTCCTGAAGCTGAAAAGCTTCGGCATTTTTGGCGAGGCCTATTTCGACATCCGGGATTCGCTCAAGCTCACGCTCGGCCTGCGCTACAACAACGACCGGAAGTTCGTGCGGGCGCGCTCGACCCTTGCGAGCTTCCCGGCGCCGATCGGGATCGGCAACGCCTTCGATTCGCCGTTCGTGGGCACATACGACGCCGACCCGGGGACCCCCGGCAACCAGCTCTGGCAGGAGCGGACCGCGCGCTTCCGGGAGTTCACCGGCCGCGCTGTCCTCGACTGGCAGATCACGCCCGAAAACCTCGTCTATCTGTCCTATTCGCGGGGCTACAAGTCGGGCGGCATCAATCCGCCACTGCAGCCTGTTTTTGCAGTGCCCGAAACCTTCGCGCCAGAGTTCATCGACGCATTCGAGATCGGCTCCAAGAACCGGTTCCTCGACGGCACGCTGCAGATCAATGTCACAGCCTTCTATTACAAGTACAAGGGCCTGCAACTTTCGCGGATCGTGGCGCGCACCTCGGTCAACGACAATGTGGACGCCAACATCTACGGCATCGAGGTGGAAAGCCTCGTCCGGCCGGACCGCAACTGGCTCATCAACCTCGGCTTCTCGGCCCTCCATACCGAGGTCTCGAAGGACACCTTCCTCGCCAATCCCTTCGACCCCTCGGGCGGGCGGCCCGATGCCGTGATCGTGAAGGACATCACCAACGGCGCCAATTGTGCCGTCGTTCCCACCGGGGCGGGCGGTGCCGCGCTCGCCAACGGCTTCGTTGCGCAGGTGAACCAGGCGATCAATGCCGGGCTCGTGCCCGGGCTGCAGCCCGGCGCGGGGCTGAGGCCGCCGGTGCCCTTCCCGGCGAACAGCGGCATCAACGGTGCAACGGGTGCGTTCAGCATCTGTGCCGCGCTCACTGGCCTTGCCGCCGCCCAGGGGGTGCCGGTGCAGGTGCTGAGCCCCGGGGTTGCCAACAACATCAAGGGCAACAAGCTGCCGCAGGCGCCCGACTTCAAGGCCTCGGCCGGCATCCAGTACACGGCCGAGTTCGGCAATGGCTGGTCGCTGGTACCGCGTTTCGATCTCGCAATGACCGGCGCGAGCTATGGCAACATCTTCAACTCGGCGCTCACCCGCGTTCCGAGCTATTTCGTAATGAACGCGCAGGTGCAGCTGAACGCACCGGATGACCGCTGGTTCGTTCGCGGCTACATCCAGAACATCTCCGACAACAATGCGATCACGGGCCTTTACCTTACCGACCAGTCGTCGGGCAACTTCACCAACATCTTCACGCTCGAGCCGCGGCGGTTCGGCGTGACGGCGGGCGTGCGCTTCTAGGCCCGCTTGGCCCGCGTTTCGGGGAGGAGGAGGGGGCGGCCCCGCGCCGCCCCCTTTTCGTCGCGGCCGCCCTCGCCTATAGCGGAGGCGCCGCGCGCCGGCGCGGCCGCCCCTTCCCCGGAACGGACCTGGCCTTCGTGACCTTCGCGGACCTCCACCTGTCAGAGCCCCTCCTGAAGGCGGTGGCGGATGCGGGCTATGCCGAACCCACCGCAATCCAGGCCGCGGCGATCCCGCAGATCCTGATGGGGCGCGATCTCATCGGCGTGGCGCAGACCGGCACCGGCAAGACGGCAAGCTTCGTGCTGCCGATGATCGACGTGCTCTCGCAGGGGCGGGCGCGGGCGCGGATGCCGCGCAGCCTCATCCTCGAGCCGACGCGCGAGCTTGCAGCCCAGGTTGCCGAGAATTTCGAGAAATACGGCCGGTACAGCAAGCTTTCCATGGCGCTGCTGATCGGCGGCGTGTCGTTCGGCGACCAGGACAGGGCGCTGGAAAAGGGCGTGGACGTGCTGATCGCAACGCCCGGCCGGCTGCTGGACCAGCACGAGCGCGGGCGGATCCTGATGTCGGGCGTGGAGATCCTCGTCATCGACGAGGCCGACCGGATGCTCGACATGGGCTTCATCCCCGATGTCGAGCGGATCTGCACCCTCATCCGCGCCGACCGGCAGACACTCCTGTTCTCGGCCACGATGCCGCCCCCGATCAAGAAGCTGGCCGACCAGTTCATGCGCGACCCCAAGACGGTGGAAGTCGCCCGGCCGGCCACCGCCAACGCCGACATCGCCCAGCGGCTTGTCGAGGTGGCGCCGGCCGACAAGCGCCAGCGGCTGCGCGCCCTCCTGGCCGCCGAGGAGGTGGGCACCGCGATCGTGTTCTGCAACCGCAAGACCACCGTGCGCGATCTTGCAGCAAGCCTCAAGCGCCACGGGATGCGCGCCGGGCAGATCCACGGCGACATGGAGCAGGCCGACCGGATCCGCGAGCTCGAGCGCTTCAAGTCGGGCGACATCAACGTGCTCGTGGCATCCGATGTCGCAGCCCGCGGGCTCGACATCAAGGGCGTGAGCCACGTGTTCAACTTCGACGTGCCCTGGCACCCGGATGACTATATCCACCGGATCGGCCGCACCGGTCGTGCGGGCGCGCGGGGCACCGCCATCACGCTTGCAACGCCCGAGGATGCCGAGGCGATCGCCCGGATCGAGACGCTGACCGGCGTGCGCATCCCGCGCATGGAAGGCGCGGCCGCTGCGCCGGAGCCCGCCGACGCTGGGCCGGGGCCCGGGGAGGCGCGCAGAGCTGCCCCTGCGCGGCGGCGCGCACGCGGCGCCCCGCGGGCCGGGGCAGCCGCCGGGGCCGAGCCGGGCGCGCCGCCCCCGCGCGCGGAGCCGCCGCCCTGCGGGGCAACGGGGCGAAGCCGCCGGGAGCGCCAGCGCACGCCTGCCGGCGAGGGCGCGCCGGCGCCCGACCGGGCAGCCGCACCCGCGGCGCGGGAACCCGCGGCACCCGGCTTCGGCGGCGACGAGATGCCCGCCTTTTTCCAGGTGGGCCTCAGGCGCTAGGGAGCGCATGTGTCAGGCAGGAAGCGAGCGCATGGCCGATTACCACACCCACGACGATGACGAGCCGCTGACAGGCGAGGACCGCGACGCCAGCATCCCCGCCGATGTGCTGGACGCGGTGCGCACGCTCATCCGCTGGGCCGGAGACGACCCGCAGCGCGAGGGGCTGCTCGACACCCCCGGACGGGTGGCGCGCGCCTGGCGGGAATATTTCCGCGGCTATGAGGAGGACCCGCGCGACCATCTCGCCCGCACCTTCGAGGAGGTGGGCGGCTATGACGAGATCGTGCTGCTGCGCGACATTCCCTTCCATTCCCACTGTGAGCATCACATGGCGCCGATCATCGGCAAGGCGCATGTCGCCTATCTGCCGCGCGACCGGGTGGTGGGCATCTCCAAGCTGGCCCGGGTGACCCAGGGCTATGCCAAGCGGCTGCAGGTGCAGGAGCGGCTGACCGCCGAGATTGCGGACGCGATCTGGGACCGGCTGAACCCCAGGGGCGTGGCCGTGGTGATCGAGGCGAGCCACGCGTGCATGAGCGCGCGGGGCGTGTTGAAGCCGGGCGTGACGATGACGACCAGCCGGATGATGGGCGTGTTCCGCGAGGATGAGCGCGCGCGCGAGGAAGTGCTCAAGCTGATGGGCTATTGACCTTGGGCGTGCCGGGCGTTCCCCCCGCCGCGGGCGACGCGCCGGCGCGGATCGCGCCGCCGCCGGTGGTGGGGCTCGTCTCGCTCGGCTGTCCCAAGGCGCTTGTCGACTCCGAGCGGATCCTGACCGAGCTGCGCCGGGCCGGCTATGCCCTGGGTGCCGACTATGCCGGGGCGGATGTGGTGATCGTCAACACCTGCGGCTTTCTCGATTCCGCCAAGGAGGAAAGCCTCGAGGCAATCGGCGAGGCCATGGCCGAAAACGGCCGCGTCGTCGTGACGGGCTGCATGGGGGCCGAGGCCGCGCGCATCCGCGAGCGGTTTCCGGGCGTACTTGCGGTCACCGGCCCGGCCGCCACCGAGGCAGTGGTCGAGGCAGTGCGCGCCGCTGCGCCCATTGCGCCGCAGCCGTTTGTCGATCTCGTGCCGGAGGCTGGCCTCAAGCTCACGCCCCGGCACACCAGCTATCTCAAGATCTCCGAGGGCTGCAACCATGCCTGCGCCTTCTGCATCATCCCGCAGCTGCGCGGGCGGCTGGTCTCGCGCCGGCCGGATGCGATCCTGCGCGAGGCGGAGAAGCTGGTCGCAGCCGGCACGCGCGAGCTGCTCGTCATCAGCCAGGACACCTCCGCCTATGGCCGGGATCTCGCCCATGCCCGCTTCGGCGCCTCCGGCCTGCG
Organism: uncultured Sphingomonadaceae bacterium; assembly: GCA_937995515.1. Lineage (GTDB taxonomy): Bacteria > Pseudomonadota > Alphaproteobacteria > Sphingomonadales > Sphingomonadaceae > Thermaurantiacus. Next base: position 47,655 of record CALKJZ010000017.1, read on the forward strand.
CGCGCACATCACCGATCTGGCCCGCGCGCTCGGGCAGCTCGGCACGCCCGAGGCACCGGTCTGGGTCCGGCTCCACTATGTCTATCCCTATGCCCATGTCGACGAGCTCATCCCGCTGATGGCAGAGGGGCTGATCCTCCCCTACCTCGACATTCCCTTCCAGCACGCCAGCCCCCGGATCCTGAAGGCCATGCGCCGCCCGGCCAGCGAGGCCCGGACCCTCGAGCGGATCCGCGCATGGCGGGCGATGGTCCCCGATCTTGCCATCCGCTCCACCTTCATCGCCGGGTTTCCGGGCGAGACGGAAGCCGATTTCCAGCATCTTCTCGACTGGCTGGAGGAGGCCGAGCTCGATCGCGTGGGCTGTTTTGCCTATGAGCCGGTGGCGGGCGCGGCGGCCAATGCCCTGCCGGGCCTGCCGCCCCGCGAGGTGCGCGAGGAGCGGCGCGACCGGTTCATGGCCCATGCCGCCGCCCTCTCCGCGCGGCGGCTTTCGCGCAAGGTGGGCCAGACGATCCGCGTGCTGGTGGACGAGGTGGACGGGACCGGCGGCGCGACCGGGCGTTCTGCGGCCGATGCGCCCGAAATCGACGGGCGGGTGCTGCTGCGCGACGCGCACGGCCTGCGCCCGGGCGACCTCATCCTCGCGCACATCGAGGAGTCGGACGCCTTCGATCTCTTCGGCGTCCCGGCCGGGCAGTGACGGACGCCGGCCACGCCACGCCGCCTAAGCCCGACGGCGCGCGGCCGCGGCGCACCGGCGGGCGCACGTGAACCTCGCATCGCCGGAGGCGCCGGCCGCGCCGGCCCGAACCCTCGGGCGCCTGCAGCTCCCGGTCTTCGGGGCGGCCATCTTTCTTGGCAGCTTCCTCCTGTTCCTTGTCCAGCCGCTGTTCGGCCGGCTGCTGCTGCCGGTGATGGGCGGTGCGCCGGCTGTCTGGGCCACGGCGCTGGTCTTCTTTCAGGGCGCGCTGCTCGCCGGCTATCTCTACGCCCACCTGCTGCAGCGCCTCGCGCTCGGCCTGCAGCTCGGCGTCCATCTCGGGCTTCTCGCGCTTGCGCTCCTCACCCTGCCGCTTGCCGTGGCACCGGTCGACATGGGCGGCCGCGCGGGAGGGGCGGTCGCGCTTGCGCTCCTTGCCCTCATGGCGGCCTCGGTCGGCCCGGTCTTCGTCCTCGTCTCGGCCCAGGCGCCGCTCCTCCAGGCCTGGTTCGCGCGCGGCGGGCATCGGGCTGCCGCCAACCCCTACATGCTCTTTGCCGCTTCCAACGCCGGGTCGCTCATCGGGCTCCTTGCCTATCCGCTGCTGCTCGAGCCGACGACCGGCCTGTCCGCCCAGGGGGCGCTGTGGGCCTCGCTCTATGCCGGGCTGATCCTGATGACGGCCCTCTCGGGCGCGGCTGTCCTCGCCGGTGGGCCGCGCCCGCCGGCGGTCCGCGCCGCCTGGTCTCCCGCAGCCGACGCGCCCGTCTCGTGGGCGCGGCGGCTGCGCTGGCTCCTGCTTGCTGCCGTGCCGTCCGGGCTTCTCGTGTCGACCACCACCCATCTGACCACCGACATCATGGCGATCCCGCTGCTCTGGGTGGGGCCGCTTGCGCTCTATCTCCTCTCGTTCATCGCCGTCTTCTCCCGCCTCGGGCCGGCGATTGCGCGCCTTGCTGCGGGTGTTGCGCCGTTCCTCCTCATCCTCGCGGGCGCTGCGGCGCTGATGCTGATGGCCCGCTCCGCCCTCCTCCATGGGCTGCTGTCGCTCATGATGCTGCTGGTGGCGAGCCTTGCGCTCCACGGCGCACTGGCACGCGACCGGCCGGCCCCGGCGCGGTTGACCGCGTTCTACCTCTGGATGTCGGCCGGCGGGGTCGTCGGCGGGATGCTGGCAGCGCTTGTTTCGCCGCTTCTCTTCGACTGGACGTGGGAGCATCCGCTGCTGCTCCTCGCCGCGGCGCTCCTCCTGCCCGCGCGGCCGCTCACCCCGGGGCTCGCGCGGGCGTGGGCGAGCCGCGGCCCCGTGGGCCGGGTGCTGCGCGTGGCGCTGCCGCCGGCTGCGCTCCTCATCTCCTGGTGGCTTGGCACGGCGCTCAACCTCGCCGAGATCAGCCCGGCAATGTGGGCGTGCCTTGCCGCGCTTGCCGGCTTTGCCGTCGTTGCCATCGGGCGGCCGCTTGCCTTCACATGGCAGCTGGCGATGCTGATGCTCGCCGTGGGCGGCTGGAAGCAGCTCGACATCTCGCTGACCGAGGGCGCGCGCACGCGCAGCTTCTTCGGCATCTACACGATCGAGAATGTGCAGAGCCTGAAGCTGCGCCGCCTCCTGCATGGCACCACCCTGCACGGCATCCAGTCGCTCGACCCGGCGCTCGAGACCGAGCCGATGAGCTACTACGGCCGCGCCTCGGGCGTGGGCCTTGCCCTTGCCGCTGCGCCGCGGCTCATCGGTCCGGGTGCGCGCATTGGCTTTGTCGGCCTCGGCACCGGCAGCATGGCCTGCTATGCCGAGGCGGGCCAGCGCTGGACGGCGTTTGAGATCGACCCGGTGATGGTGGCGCTCGCGCGCGATCCGCGCGCCTTCACCTATCTTTCCCGCTGCGCGCCCGACCTTGCCATCGAAGTGGGCGATGCGCGCCTGAAGCTTGCCTCGGGGCCGCCCGCGCGGTTCGACATTCTGGCTGTCGATGCCTTTTCCTCCGATGCAGTTCCTCTTCACCTGATGACCCGCGAGGCATTTGCAACCTATCTGCGCGCGCTTGCGCCCGGCGGCATCCTGCTCATCCACATTTCCAACCGCTATCTTGACCTCGAACCGGTGGTGGCGGCGCATGCGGACTCGCTCGGGCTTGCGGCGCGCGCGCTCCTCCACGTGCCGGGAGGGCTGGATCCGGGCGGCGGGCGCGCGCATGCCGTCTCGAACTGGGTGGCGCTGGCGCGCGAGCCCGAGGTGCTCGACCGCCTTGTCGAGGAGACCGCGCCCGACGACTGGCGCCCCCTGCGCAACCCGGCCGGCCTTGCGCCCTGGACCGACGACCGCGCGAGCATCCTGCCCGTTCTGAAGCGGCCCGGCTGACCGCGGCGGAGGACGGAGGCGGGGCCGGAGGGGCGCCCCCTTGCGGCGCCTGCCGCGCCACCGGCGCTGCGGCGCTTGCCGCAGGGCTCCGGGCCGCGCTAACCGGCACGTCATGGCGATGCGGCGGAACGTGCTTCTGCTCGGGGGCGGCGGCCGCGAGCATGCGCTGGCGTGGAAGCTTGCGCAGTCCCCCCTCATCGGCCGGCTCCTCGCCGCGCCTGGCAACCCGGGCATCGCAGCCCATGCCGAGCTTCTGGCCGGGCTCGACATCCTCGATGGCGACGCGGTGGCCGGGGCAGCCCGTAGCGCCGGGGTCGATCTCGTGGTGATCGGCCCCGAGGCGCCGCTGGCTGCAGGCGTTGCCGATGCCTGCCGCAGCGCGGGGATCGCAGCCGTCGGCCCTTCCGCTGCGGCCGCGCGGCTGGAATCGAGCAAGGCGTTCACGAAAGAGGTCTGTGCCGCAGCCGGGGTGCCGACCGCGGCTGCCGTCACGGCTGAAAGCCCCGCGGCCGCGCTCGCCCATGCGGCGGCCGCGCCGCTGCCGCTGGTGGTCAAGGCCGACGGGCTGATGGCGGGCAAGGGGGTGATCATCGCCGCCAGCCGCGCCGAGGCCGAGGCGGCGATCACGGCCCTGTTCGCACAGGGGCAGCGCCGCCTCGTGCTCGAGACATTCCTCGAGGGCGAGGAGGCAAGCCTGTTCGTGCTGTGCGACGGCAAGACGGCCGTGCCGCTCATCGCCGCGCAGGATCACAAGCGGCTGCTCGATGGCGACCTCGGGCCCAATACCGGCGGGATGGGCGCCTATGCCCCGCCATCCTGCATGACCGCCGAGCGAACCGCAGAGGCGATGGACCGGATCGTCCGGCCGACGCTTGCCGAGATGGCCCGGCGCGGCACGCCCTTCCAGGGCATCCTGTTCGCGGGGCTGATGCTGACGGCAGGCGGCCCGATGCTCGTGGAATACAACGTCCGCTTCGGCGACCCGGAATGCCAGGTGCTGATGCCGCTGCTCGAGGCCGACCTCCTCGACCTGCTGTGGCGCACGGCGACCGGCGGGCTTCAGGGCGCGGTGCCGCGCTGGCGGGCCGGCCGGGCGCTCACGGTGGTGATGGCGGCGCCCGGCTACCCGGCCGCGCCGCAGACGGGCGCTCTGGTTGCGGGGCTCGAGGCGGCCGCAGCACTTGCCACCGTCTTCCATGCCGGCACCGCGCGCACGGCGGCCGGCGAGCTCGTCTCGGCCGGCGGGCGGGTGCTCGCGGTGACGGCAGTGGCAGACGATCTCGACGCTGCAGCGCGGCTTGCCTATGCCGCAATCGACCGGATCCGCCTTCCGGGTGCGCAATGGCGCACCGACATCGGCTGGCGGGAACGGCACCGCGGCAATGCGCCGCACCAGGCCCGAGGGGAGAAGGAGGAATGACAACGGAGGCAGCAGACCGGCAGGCCCAGTTCTCGGGCACCGGCGAGGTCCGCGAGGCGCACCGCTTCGACGTCGGCGCGCTGGAGGCGTGGATGCGGGCCAATGTCGAGGGCTTTGCAGGCCCGCTTGCCGTCGAGCAGTTCCGGGGCGGCCAGTCCAACCCCACCTACAAGCTCATCACGCCGGGGCGCGCCTATGTGCTTCGGCGCAAGCCGCCGGGCCAGCTTCTGCGCTCTGCCCATGCCGTCGACCGCGAATATCGGGTGATCAGCGCGCTCTGGCCCACCGGTTTTCCCGTGGCCCGGCCGGTCGGCCTGTGCACCGACGACAGCGTGATCGGCACCTGGTTTTACATCATGGACTTCGTCGAGGGCCGGGTGTTCTGGGACGGAACCTTCCCCGACGTGCCCCGCGAGGAGCGGCGGGCCTATTTCGACGCGATGAATGCGACCATCGCGAGGCTGCACCAGACCGACCCGATGTCGGTGGGCCTGTTCGACTTCGGCAAGCCCGGCAACTACTTCGCTCGGCAGATCGGCCGCTGGTCGCAGCAGTACCAGGCCGATATTCCGGAAGCCGGGCGCGTGCCCGACATGGACCGGCTGGCCGAATGGCTGCCCGCCCACATTCCCCCGGGCGACGAGAGCGCCATCGTGCACGGCGACTATCGTTGCGACAACATGATCTTCCACCCGACCGAGCCGAAGGTGCTGGCAGTCCTCGACTGGGAACTATCGACGCTGGGCCACCCGCTTGCCGATTTCTCCTATCACCTGATGATGTATCGCATGCCGCCCTCTGGCACGGTGGGGCTTGTGAACGCCGACCTTGCCGCGCTCAACATCCCGACCGAGCGCGAATATGTCGAGGCCTATTGCGCGCGCACCGGCCGCGACCCGGACGAGGTTTCGGCCAACATGGATTTCTACGTGGCCTACAACATGTTCCGCCTCGCCGCGATCGTGCACGGGATCCGCGCCAGGGTCGCCCGTGGCACGGCCGCAAGCGCCCATGCGCGGGCGATGAGCGCCACCGTCGAGCCGCTGGCCGCGCTGGCCTGGGAACAGGCCATGAAGGCAGGCGCCTAGCGGTCGCCGCGCGCGAAGAGGGCTGCGAGCGCGCCGATGGCCAACAGCCCGAGCGCCCAGAGGATCACGATGACAAGGCGGATCGCGACCTGGCCGTCCTCGAGCAGCTGGGCCAGCCACTGGGTGTCGTTCGGGTCGATGTCCATCGCCCGGCTCCAGCTGACCACCTGCGCATAGGGCTCGACCATCAGGCGAAGGAGGCCCCACATCAGCGCGCTCCACAGGGCGGCGAGCGCAACCGGCACGAGGAGGATCGCGCGCATGGCGGCTCAGTCCGCCACGCGCGAGACAAGCAACCGGTCGATCTTGCGCCCGTCCATGTCGACGATCTCGAACCGCCAGCCCTTGGCCTCGAACACCTCGCCCGTCTCGGGGATGTGCTCGAGCTCGGCGAGCGCGAAGCCGGCGGCCGTCTGATAGTCGCGCTCCTCGTCGAGGCGGAAGCCAAGCCGTTCGGCCAGCTCGTCGGCCGGCACCGAGCCGGAGACGAGCAGCGACCCGTCCTCGCGCAGGACAACGGCCGGGTCGTGCCCGGCATCGATGTCGGACCGGAACTCGCCCGCGATTGCGGCAAGGAGATCGGCGGGCGTCACCACGCCTTCGAAATGCCCATATTCATCGACCACGATCGCCATGGGCACCGGGCTGTCGCGCAGGGCTGCCAGTGCCACGGTTGCATCCGCGACATCGGGGACGACGGGCGCCTGCCGGGCGAGCGCCGCGAGGTCGAGCGGCCGGCCCTCGAGCAGCGCCACCATCGCGTCGCGCGCCTGGATGACCCCGATGATCCGGTCGACCGAGCCGTCGGCCACCGGCAGGCGGGTGTGCGGGCTTGCCGTCAGCGTGGCGCGGATGGTCTCCGGGCTTGCGGCGATGTCGATCCAGTCCACCTCGACACGCGGGGTCATCACGCCGCGCACCTGCCGGTCGGCAAGCCGCATGATGCCCGAGATCAGCTCCCGCTCGGAGACCTCGATCACGCCCGATTCCTCGGCTTCGGCCACCACCGAGCGCAGCTCGTCTGCGGTCACGCCCCCCTCGCGCTCGCGCGAGAGGCCGAAGAGGCGGAAGATCGCCGCTGTCGAGGCATCGAGCAGCAGCACGAACGGCGACAGGAGGCGCATGAGCAGCCTCATCAGGGGCGCAACGAGGCACGCCAGCGGCTCGGGCCGGCGCAGCGCCATCTGCTTGGGCACCAGCTCGCCCATGATCAGCGAGACATAGGTGACAAGGAGGATGACCCCGATGAAGCCCGCCTGCGGGGCGAGCGGGGCCGGAACGCCGAGCGCCCGCAGGCCCGCTGCGGCCGGGCCGGCAAGGCTTGCGCCCGAATAGGCGCCGCTGGCGATCCCGACGAGGGTGATGCCGATCTGCACCGTGGAGAGGAACCGGCCCTGCTCGGCCACCAGCGCCAGCGCCGCCGCTGCACCCCTCGAGCCTGCCTGCTCGCGCACCTGCAACCGCGCGGGGCGCGAGGAGACGATCGCCAGCTCGGCAGCCGCCAGGAAGCCGTTGAGCGCAATGAGGGCGAGGATTATCGCCGCATCGCCCCATGGAAAGGATGGCATGGCCCCCTTCCATAGGGCGGCGGGCGCGCCGCGGGCAAGGGATGGGGGCGGGGCCACGGGACCGGGAATGCCGGACGGGGGGATGAAGGAGCGGGGATGAAGGAGCGGGGGAGGAGGGAATGACAGACGTCGCCGTCACGCGTCTTTGGCCCGACACCAGCCTCGGGCAGCGGCCGATGCTGCACGTGCACGGCTGGTGCTGCGACCATCGGGCCATGCTGCCCGTGGCGCGCGCCTTCCCCGCACGCGCGCACCTCCTGGTCGACCTGCCCGGCCATGGCCGCAGCCGGCCCGGAGAGTCGCTTGCGATCGAGGCGCACGCCCGGGCGCTTGCGCCGGTCGTGCCTGCCGGCGCCATTCTTGTTGGCCATTCCATGGGGGCGCAGGTGGCAACCGCGCTGGCCGCCGGCGCGGCCCCCGGTGCCGTTTCGGGGCTCGTGCTGCTGGAGCCCGCCCACCTCGTGCCGACAGACAAGGCGCTGGCTGCCGCCGCAGAGCTCCGCGCACGGCTTGATCGGCATCCGCCCGCCGAAATCGTCCGCGCCTTCGCCCGCGCGCAGCTGGTGGGCCCGGTGGCCGACGAGGCGGCGTTCGGCCGGCTGGTGGAGGCGATGGCGGCAACACCCGCCCAAACCATGCGCGGCCAGTGGGATGCCATCCTTGCCTTTGCGGCAAGCGGGGCTGCGGGCCGCGCGCTTGCTGCAGTCGAGGTTCCGGTGCTCGCCATTGCCTGCGCGAAGCCGGTCAACCGGCTTTCCGATCTTCACCGCGCCAACCCGCGGGTGATGACCGGGCAGGTGGCGGGCGCAGGCCACATGGTGCAGTTCGAGGCGATGGACCAGGTGGCGGCGATGATCCGCCGCTGGCTGCGGCTTTGCGCGGTCGATTCCCGCTGACCGCTCCCCCCTTGGCGTTCCCCCTGGCCGCGCGGGGGCCTGCTCCTCCCACTTTCCCGAGCGGCGGGACACAAGCCGGCCCGGCATGGGAGCTGCGCGCGGGCACGCGCGAGACCGAGGGGATGAGGCGATGGCATATGAGCATATTTTGTGGAGCGAGGAGGACGGGGTCGCCACGCTCACCATCAACCGGCCCGACCGGCTGAACGCGCTCAACGCCGGCGTGATCCAGGAGATGATCGATGCGGTCGACCAGATCCGCGACGGCGCGAGCAGCGCGCGCTGCCTCGTGCTCACCGGCGCGGGCCGGGGCTTTTCCAGCGGTGCCGATCTCTCCGGCGGCGGCGCGGGCGGTGCCATCGGCAAGGGGCCGGTCGATGCGGGCAAGGTTCTGGAAACCCACTTCAACGTGCTTCTCGAGCGGCTGTTTGCGCTGCCGGTGCCGTTTGTCACGTCGGTCAACGGCCCGGCCGCGGGCGCGGGCTGTTCCTATGCGCTGGCCGGCGATATCGTCGTGGCGGCGCGCTCGGCCTATTTCCTGCAGGCCTTCGTCAACATCGGCCTCGTGCCCGATGTCGGCTCCACATGGCTCCTGCCCCGGCTGGCCGGCAAGGCGCGGGCGCAGGCGATGATGATGCTGGGCGAGCGGATCCCGGCCGAGACGGCGGCCGAATGGGGCATGATCTGGAAGGTGGTCGACGATGATGCGCTGGCGGCCGAGACGGCGGCCATTGCGCGGAGGCTGGCGGCCGGCCCCACGAGGGCGCTTGCACTCATCCGCCACGGGATCCGCGACTGCCTCGACCGGACGCTGACCGAGGCGCTGATGGTCGAGCGGGTGAACCAGCTTGCCGCCGGGCGCACCGCGGATTTTGCCGAAGGGGTGATGGCCTTCCTGCAGAAGCGGCCGGCGGCCTTCACCGGCCGCTGATCAGCCGCGCAGCCGGGCGCCGAGGCGTTCGGCGGCCGCAACGATCGCGGCCGAGACGGTGTCGATCTCGGCCTCGGTCAGCGTGCGGTCGGGCGCCTGCAGCGTCACGGCAATGCCAAGGCTTGCATGGCCCTCTGGCACGCCCGGGCCCGTGAAATGGTCGAAGAGGGCAATGCCGGTTGCAAGATCGCCCGCGGCCTTGCCGACGGCGGCCAGCAGCTGGCCGGCGGGGAGCGTGCACGGCGCGAGAAAGGCGAAATCGCGGCTGACCGGCTGGAACGGCGAGGGCTGGAAGGGGCGGCGCCCGGCGCGGCGCGGTGGCACGGCGTCGAGGAACAGCTCGCCGGCAACCACGGCCGCGCTGATCCCCTCGGCCTCGAGCAGGCGCGGGTGCAGCGCGCCGAACGTGCCGAGGAGCGTCTTGCCCAGCATCAGCCGGCCCGAGCGCCCCGGGTGGAAGACCTCGCCGGCATCCGGAGCCACCAGGAGCTGGCCGGCGGGGGCGCCTGCAGCCTCCAGCGCGGCCAGCACCAGCGCCTTGGCATCGAAGGCGTCGACCGGGCGCGGCCGACCGGCGGCCCAGTGGCGGGGCGTGGCATCGCCGGCCAGCAGCAGGGCGGCGGTCGGCCGCTCGCCTTCGGCGAGGTAGCGGCGGCCCAGCTCGAACAGGCGCACCGAGGCCTGGCTGCGGTCGAGGTTGCGGCGCGCGGCGGCGACGAGCCCCGGAAGCAGCGACGGGCGCATCACCGCAAGCTCGGCCGAGAGCGGATTGGCAAGCGCAAAGGCCGCGCCGCCAAAGCGCTCCGCCTCGGCCGCGGACACGAAGCTCCAGGTGACCGCCTCGTGGAGGCCGTGGGCGGCAAGCGTGCGCCGCACCCGCGCGGCAAGCCGCTGCGCCGGGGTGGCCGTGGGCCGTGCCACTCCTTCGGGCCGTGGCAGCGGCACCGAGGGGACGCGGTCGATGCCCGCCACGCGCACCACTTCCTCGACAAGGTCTGCCGGGCCGTCGATGTCGCGCCGCCAGCTCGGTACCGCGACCTGCCACTGCGCGCCGACGGCAAAGCCGAGCCGCTCGAGGATGGCGCGCTGTTCGCCCTGTGGCACATCGAGGCCCGAGAGGCGCTTGGTGGTCGCCGGGTCGAAGGCGATCTGCCGGGGGGCAAGCGGCAGGGCGCCGGCCACGGCCATCTCGCTTGCCCTGCCGCCGCACAGCTCGAGGATGAGGGCGGTCGCGATATCGAGGCCGGGCGCGACGAACGCCGGATCCACGCCACGCTCGAACCGGGCCCGCGCATCGGAGACGAGGTTGAGCGCGCGGCCCGTGGCGCCCACGCGCGCCGGGTCGAAGAAGGCCGCCTCGACGAGCACATCGGTCGTTTCGGCGGAGACGCCCGTTTCCTCGCCGCCCATGATGCCGCCGATATCATGCACGGCAGCCTCGTCGGCGATCACCGTCATCGTGGCATCGAGCGCATAGGTGCGCCCGTTGAGCGCGCGCAGCGTTTCGCCCGGCCGGGCGGGCCGCGCCGTCAGCCCGCCCGAGAGCTTGGCCATGTCGTAGACGTGGAGCGGGCGGCCGAAGCCGATCGTCATGAAGTTGGTGACATCGACCAGCGCCGAGATCGGCCGCAGCCCGGCCCTGGTCAAGAGCGCCTGCAGCCACGGCGGCGAGGGGCCGTTGCAGACACCGGTGACGGCGCGGGCGAGGAACGCCGGGCAGCCCTCCGGGTCTTCGGTCGCAATCGGAATGGGGCAGGGGCCGGCTGCGGTGATCGCCGGCACCTCGAGGGGGACAAGCGCGCCGAGGCCGGCGGCCGCAAGATCGCGCGCAATGCCAAAGACGCCCATGCAATCCTGCCGGTTCGGCGTGATGGCGACATCGAAGAGCGGATCGTCGAGCCCCGCCCAGGCCGCATAGGCGGCGCCCACGGGCGCATCGGGGGCAAGTTCGATGATGCCGTCGTGGTCGTCCCCCAGGCCGAGCTCGCGCGCCGAGCACATCATGCCGTGCGATTCGACCCCGCGGATGCGGGCGACCTTGAGGGTGAGATCGGTGCCCGGAACATGGGTTCCGGGAGACGCGAACACGCCGACGAGGCCGGCGCGGGCATTGGGCGCGCCGCAGACCACCTGCACGGGCGCGCCGGCGCCGGTGTCGACCATCAGCACCTGCAGCCGGTCTGCCTCCGGGTGCGGCGCTGCCGAGACCACCCGCGCGATCCGGAACGGGCCGAGCCGGTCGGCGGGGTTGGCAAGCGATTCCACCTCGAGGCCGAGGCGGGTCAGCGCATCGGCGATCTCTGTGGCCGATGCCTCGGTCTCGAGATGGCGGCGGAGCCAGGAGAGGGGGAATTTCACGAAAGGCTGCCCGAGATCGTCGGCACGTCGAGTGCGCGGAAGCCATGGTGGCGAAGCCAGCGCAGGTCGGCATCGAAGAAGGCGCGCAGGTCCGTCATGCCATATTTCAGCATGGCCAGCCGGTCGATCCCGCAGCCGAAGGCAAACCCCTGCCATGTGTCGGGCGAAAGGCCGCAATTGGCGAGCACCCGAGGGTGCACCATGCCGGCGCCAAGCACCTCGAGCCACGACTGGCCGCCGCCGACCGTGAGCCGGCCGCCTTCCCACGAGCAGCCGACATCCACCTCCACCGACGGCTCGGTGAAGGGGAAGTAGGAGGGGCGGAAGCGCAGCGCCACGTCCTCGAGGCCGAAGAAGGCCTTGAGGAAGGTCTCCAGCGTCCAGCGCAGGTGGCCCATGTGGGTGTCGCGGTCGACCACCAGCCCCTCGACCTGGTGGAACATGGGTGTGTGGGTGGCATCGGAATCCGAGCGGTAGACCCGGCCGGGCGCGATCACCCGGAGGGGCGGGGGCGAGGCTGTCATCGTGCGGATCTGCACCGGCGAGGTGTGGGTACGCAGCAGCAACCGGCCCGGCGCCTCCCCGGCCGCCTCGCCGGCGATGTAGAAGGTGTCGTGCATCGCGCGCGCCGGATGCTCGGGCGGGATGTTGAGCGCGGTGAAATTGTGCCAGTCGTCCTCGATCTCCGGGCCCTCGGCGACCGTAAAGCCGAGATCGGCGAAGATTTCGGCGAGCTCGTCCATCACCTGGCTGACGGGGTGGATCGAACCGGCCGGGGGCAGGAGCGCCGGCAGCGACATGTCCTGCCGCTCTGCGGCGAGGCGCGCGGCGAGTGCCGCCTCGCCGAGGACCGCGCGGCGGGACTCGAGGGCCTGCGCGATGGCCTCGCGCAGCGCCTGCACGCGCGGGGCCTGTTCCCGCCGCACCTCGGGCGCGAGGCCGCCGAGGCCGCGAAGCAGCGCGGTGACGCTGCCGTGCCGCCCAAGCGCTTCCACGCGCACGGCCTCGAGCGCGGCGAGATCGCCGGCCGCCGCGATCCGGGCGTCCAGATCGGCGCGCAGCCTGTCCAGCTCGTCGGTCACGTCGCTTGAGCCCCGCACGGATGGGCCCTGCCGCGCAGCGCGCGGGGGCCGGTGGCAATCAGGCCGGCTGCGCCTCCAGCGCGCCCCGCACCTCGGCCACGATCGCCTTGAACGACGCCGGCTCGTTCATGGCGAGATCGGCCAGGATCTTGCGATCGAGCTCGAGGCCGGCCAGCTTCACGCCGTGCATGAAGCGGGCATAGGTAAGGCCTTCCTCGCGCACGCCGGCGTTGATGCGCTGGATCCAGAGCGCGCGGAACGAGCGCTTCTTCACCCGCCGGTCGCGGTAGGCATATTGCCCGGCCTTTTCCACCGCCTGGCGCGCGGCGCGGATGGTGTTCTTGCGCCGGCCGTAATAGCCCTTGGCCTGCTCGAGAACGCGGTTGTGTCTGGCCCGGGTGGTCACCCCCCGCTTGATGCGTGCCATCGCGATCCTCCTACTTCAGGCCGTAGGGCGCCCAGCGCCGGACGGCAGGCGCATCGGCATCCGCGAGCACCGACGTGCCGCGGTTCTGGCGGATGTACTTGCCGTTGTGGCTGATCAGGCGGTGCCGCTTGCCGGCCACACCGTGCATCACCTTGCCTGTGGCGGTGATCCTGAACCGCTTCTTGACCCCGCTCTTGGTCTTCAGTTTGGGCATTTTCCGGCTCCCTTGCGCCGTGGCCCGCCTGTCGGAACGCGAATGCGGACCCGCCAGGATGCCACGGGGCATCGTTGGTGATACGATTGGGAACCGCCGCGGCAGCCCATCGATGGCCGGGCGATTCCGTTCGAAGCCCGCTCCCCTAGTCGGGCCCGGCGGCGATGGCAAGCCGGGGCGCTCAGGCGCGGCCGGCGGTCGCCGAAAGCAGCCCCACCTCCACCCCCGAGGCGGCAAAGCCTGCGGCCCAACGCCGGTTGGTGTCGGTCTCCCAGAGCAGCTGGTCGGTGCCCGGCGTGGCAAACCAGCCGTGCAGGGCAAGCTCGGCATCGAGCTGGCCCGGCCCCCAGCCCGCATAGCCGAGCGCCATCAGCCAGTGGCGCGGCCCCCGGGCCTCGGCGATGGCATGGAGGATCTCGAGCGAGGCCGTGAGCGCCCAGCGCCCGGCAACGAACAGCGTATCCTCGCTGCACCAGTCGGGCGTGTGGAGGACAAAGCCGCGCTGCGGCTCGACCGGCCCGCCGGCGAGCACCCGCACCTCCGGGGTCTTGCCCGGATCGACATCGAGCTGCCGCATGAGCGCAGGCACGGTCAGCTCGTCGAGCTCGGAATGAACGCAGAGCCCGAACGCGCCGGCTGGGTCGTGCGCACACATCGCAATCACCGACTGCTCGAACCGCGGATCGCCGATCCCGGGCAGGGCGAGGAGGAACTGGCCAGTCAGGCTGGTGGCGAGCATCGCCGTCTTTCCTAGCCCGGCAGCGGCGGGCTGAACAGCGCTGGACGCGACCGGACGTGCGGATTAACGAAGATCCGTCATCAGCGGGTCACACCCCGCTGGCAGGCGGGATGGGTTCGCGGCCGCGGAGCGCGCGACGGGCAAGGAGGGCAAGGCATGGCGGTTGCGGTTGGAGACAGGGTTCCCGAAGCGGTGCTCGTGAAGGTGACGCCCGACGGCCCGCAGCCGGTGTCGACGGCCGACTTCTTCGCCGGGCGGACGGTTGCACTCTTCGCCGTGCCGGGCGCATTCACGCCCACCTGTTCGGCCAAGCACCTGCCCGGCTTCGTCGAACATGCGGGGGCGCTGAAGGCGAAGGGCATCGACGAGATCGCCTGCGTGTCGGTCAACGATGCGTTCGTGATGGATGCCTGGGGCCGGGCGGCCGGGGTCGACGGCCGGGTGACCATGCTGGCCGACGGCAACGGCAGCTTTGCCGAGGCGATGGGGCTTGTGCTCGATGCCTCGGGCTTCGGGATGGGCAGGCGCTCGCAACGCTATTCGATGGTGGCGAAGGATGGTGTCATCACCCACCTGTTCATCGAGGAGGGCGGGCAGTTCCAGCTCTCCTCGGCCGAGCACATGCTCGCTTCGCTTTGAGGCTGGGTTCCGGACGGCAGCGGGCCAAGGGAGGAGAGACGGATGGCCGAGGATCTGGTCTATGAGGAGGGCGGTCAGACCTGCCGCGGGCTGATTGCGGTGCCCGACCGTGCGCGCCACGGCGACGGACCGTTTCCGGGCGTCGTTGCGGTGCACGAGGCCTGGGGGCTGGGCCAGCAGGTGCAGCGGCGGATCGCGATGCTCGCCGATCTCGGCTATGTGGCGCTGGCCGCCGACATCTTCGGCGACCGCCACATCCCGAAGGATCCGCCCGAGGCCTTCGAGATCATCGGCCGCTGGCTTGCCGACCGGGCGGCGCTGCGCCGCCGCGCAGGTGCGGCCGTCTCGGCGCTGAAGGCGCACCCCGCATGCGATGGCCGGGTGGCTGCGATCGGCTACTGCTTTGGCGGCTCGACCGTGCTGGAGCTGGCGCGCTCGGGCAACCCCGATGTGGTGGGCGTGGTCTCCTTCCATGGCGCGCTCGATACGCCGATGCCGGGCGAGCCCGGCCGCGTGACGGCGAAGATTCTCGCCTGCCACGGCGCCGAGGACCCGCTGGTGCCGCACGAGCAGCTGAATGGCTTCCTCGCCGAGATGGCGGCCGCCGGGGCCGATTGCACGACAATCGCCTATACCGGCGCGATGCACAGCTTCACCAACCCGGAGGCCGATGGCTCGATCCTGCCGGGCGTGCTCTACCACGAGCGGACGGACCGCCGGTCCTGGGCTGCCATGCAGGATTTCTTCGCCCGCGAGCTGTTCGTCTAGGCGCCGCTGCCACCCCTGCCCCGCTGCGCCGGCGGCAGAACCCGCCGCCCGGCTTCCGGGCCGGGTTGCCGTCTGGCGGTGCGCCCCGTCTGCCCGGGCTGTTGCGGGCGGGGCCCCCTCAGCCGTCGCGCAAAAGCTCGTTGATGGCAGTTTTGGCGCGGGTCTGGGCATCCACCCGCTTCACGACCACCGCGCAGGCAAGCCCCGGCCCGGGGGTGCCGTCGGGCAGCGGGCGGCCCGGAAGCGTGCCCGGCACCACCACCGCATGGGCGGGCACCCGGCCGCGGAAGACCTCGCCCGTTGCCCGGTCGACGATCGGGGTGCTGGCGCCGAGGAACACGCCCATCGCGATGACGGCGCCCTCCTCCACGATCACGCCTTCGGCGACCTCGGAGCGGGCGCCGATGAACACATGGTCCTCGATGATGACCGGCGCGGCCTGCAGCGGTTCGAGCACGCCGCCCAGCCCCACGCCGCCCGAGATGTGGCAGTGGGCCCCTACCTGCGCGCAGGAGCCGACCGTCGCCCAGGTATCGATCATCGTCCCCGGGCCGACATGGGCGCCGATGTTGATGAACGAGGGCATGAGCACCGCGCCCGGCGCCACGTGCGCGCCGCGGCGCACCAGCGCGCCCGGCACCATGCGGAACCCGGCCGCCAGGAAGGCGGCGTCGTCCCACCCACCGGTCTTGGGCGGCACCTTGTCCCACCAGCTGGCGCCGCCCGGCCCGCCGGGAATGCGCGCCATCGGGTTGAGGCGGAACGAGAGCAGCACGGCCTTCTTCAGCCACTGGTTGACCTGCCAGCCGCCCGGGCCCCGCTCGGCGACCCGGAGCCGGCCGGAATCGAGCGCATCGAGCGCGGCCTCCACCGCCGCGCGCAGGGGGCCTTCGGTGTCGGGCCCGAGCGAGTCGCGCGCCGCCCAGGCCTGTTCGACTGCAGCCTCGAGCCGGGCGCGCTCGGCCGGGCTCATCCCACCAGCTCCCCGAGCCATTCGGTCACGCTCCGGATCTCGGTGTCGATGAAGCTCGGGCAGGCGCCGTGGCTGCCGCGCTCGGAGCCGTTGTTGACCCAGACGGTGTGCATGCCGAGCGCCTTGGCCGGTTTCAGGTTGTGCGCCATGTCTTCGACGAACAGCGCGCGCGCCGGGTCGAGCCCGTGCGCGGCGCACAGGCCCGCATAGGGGCGAGGGTCGGGCTTGGGATGGTAGTCCATCGCGCAGATGTCGTGGATCGCGTCGAACTGGTCGAGGATGCCGAGCCGGCCGAGCACCCGCTCGGCATAGGGACGGTCGCCGTTGGTGAACACAAGCTTGCGGCCGGGAAGGCGCGACAGCGCGCGGGCCAGCGCTTGGTCTGGCGCCAGAACGGACACATCGACATCGTGCACGAACGAGAGGAAATCCCTAGGCTCCACGCCATGGCTCAGCATCAGCCCGCGCAGCGTGGTTCCATGCTCGTGGAAATAGCGTTTCTGGATGGCGCGCGCCTCGGTTCGGCCGAGGTTGAGCAGCCGGGCGATGAAGGCTTCCATGCGCACGTCGATCTGCGCGAAGAGGTTGGCGGAGGCCGGGTAGAGCGTGTTGTCCATGTCGAAGATCCAGGTCTCGACCGTGCCGGCGTACGCGGCAGCCGCGCCACCTCGCGCGCCACCTCGCGCGGCATCTCGCCGGGGTGCGCGGCCCTCGGGCGCATCGGCAAGATCCGGATCGGCATGGTTCGAATCGGCACGGTTCGGATCGGCGTCGGCCACGGGGCGGCTATAGGCGGCGCGCGGCCGGAGGCAAGCGCGGGCGCGCGGCGGCCGCGCACGCGGTCCCGCCGCCCGTGCGCCGGCGGGCTTGCCCTTGCCCTCCTGATCGCGGGCTGCGGCGGCGCGGGTCCGGGCGCTGGCCCCGGGCCGGGGCCGCAGGCGATCGCTCCGCCGCCACCGCCCTTGCCCGCGCCGCAGCCGCCTGCGACGTTCGACACGCCCGAGTATCGCCGCTCGGATGGAGCGGTTGCCGCCAATGTGCTGCCGGCCTGGAGCGAGGGGGCGAGCGGCGCGGGCGTGATCGTGGCAACCATCGACAGCGGCATCGCGTCGCAGAGCCCGGAGTTTGCCGGCCGCATCCACCCTGCCAGCCGCGACGTGACGGGCAATGGCCGGCCGATTGCCGACGAGGGCGGGCACGGAACCTCGGTTGCAGGCGTGCTGGCTGCCGCGCGCAACGGCCAGGGGATCGTGGGCATCGCGCCGGAGGCGAGCCTCGCGGTGTTCCGCGCCGACCGGCCGGGAAGCTGCGGCAGCAGCGACGGCTGCCGCTACAGCGATTTCGCGCTGGCGCAGGGCATCGATTCGGCGATCGCGGCTGGCGCGCGGGTCATCAACATGTCGCTCGGTGGGTCGGCTGCCGGCCCTGTGCTCCAGGCCGCCTTCGGGCGTGCGGGCCAGGCGGGCGTGGTGCTGGTGATCTCGGCCGGCAACGACGGCGCCGCGTCGGTGGACGGGCTTGCGCTTTCGGCGCTGCAGGCCGGGAACCCGGCGAGCGTGCTGGTGGCCGGCTCCATGGGGCCGAACCGCACCCTTTCGGAGTTTTCCAACCGCGCTGGTGCGGCCGCCGCCCAGTATCTCGTGGCCCTTGGCGAGCGGGTGCGCAGTTTCAACCAGGCAGGCGAGGCCTTTCTCTACAGCGGCACGAGCTATGCCGCGCCGCAGCTGAGCGGGGCCATTGCCCTTCTCGCGCAGGCCTTCCCGCAGCTTTCGGCCCAGCAGCTGGTGCAGATCCTCCTGCGGTCGGCCGACGAGGCCGGCGCGCCCGGGCCAGATCCTGTCTGGGGCAGCGGCATCCTCAATATCGGCCGCGCCTTCCAGCCGATCGGCCAGACGAGCCTTGCCGCCACCTCCCTGCCCATCGCCACCTCGCCCGGCGGCAATGGCCAGATGGGGATGGCCATGGGCGACGGCGCCGCCTTTGGCGCGGCGCTCGCGCGGGTGCCGGTCGCCGATGGCTTCGGCCGGCTGTTCGCGCTCGATGTCGCCGCCACGCTCCGCACCGCGTACCCGGGCCGGCTCGCCGCGCGCCTGCCGGGCCTGAGGCGCGCTCCGGGCGAAACGGTCGAGCTTGCAGCCGGCCCGCTGGCGCTTGCCGCCACGCTCCGCGCCGCTCCGGCCGCCGCTGCCGGCGCCGACCCGTTCCGCTTCGCGCTGGGCGGCGAAAGCCATCTCGGCCTCGCCCAGCGCGGGCTCGATGCGCGGCCGGCCGGCCTTGGCGAGACGCTGGCAGGAACGCTGCGGCTCGGGCCGATGCGGCTTTCGGCCGTCTCCGGACCGGGCGCACGCCTGGCCGGCGCGGCAGCGGGGGAGCTTCCCTTCCTGGTGGCGCCCGATGCGCTTGCCCCTCCGGCCGACCTCGCCGCGCGCGCGGCACGGGCCGCGCGGGCCGAGGTGGCGCTTGGCGCGGTCTTCGCCGGGGTGGTCGCAGAGGCGGGCGCGGCCCCGCACATGCCAGGGCGGAGCCTTGCCGCGATCCGCGAGGACCGCGTGGCCCTGTTCGCGCGCGGCACGGCCGGGCCGTTCCGCCTCGGCGCCGAACTCGCAGATGTGCGCACCGAGGGGGGCTTTCTCGGCACCCGCCTTGCCCCCGCGCTCGGCCTCATCGGCAGCCATGGCCAAGAACTGGGCGCTGAGGCCGGCCTCGATCTTGCAGGCCTTGATCCTGCGGGCCTCAATTTGGCGGGCATCGAGCTGCGCGTAGCGGCGCTCGCCGGCTGGCACACCCCGGTGCTTTCGGGCTCGGGGCTGCTCGCCGCGGGAGGGCGAAGCGTTGCAACATCGGCCTGGTCGGTTGCCGGCGCCGCACCGCTTGGCGAAGGGCGGGTGCGCTTCGCCATCGCCCAGCCGGTTGCCGTCACTGGCGGCGCGCTTCTCCGCCGCGACTTCGTGGGCGGCACCGCGCCCCGGCCCGTGCCGCTGTCCCCGCCTGCGCGCGAGCGCGCGCTCGAGATCGGGTGGGACGGTCCGGCGGGCGGTATCGGCCAGCTGTCCCTCGGCGCCTTCCACCGCGCTCATGCCGGCCACCATCACGGCGTTGCAGACAGCGGCGCCTTCCTTCTCCTTGCCCGCCGCTGGTGAGCCCCGCCCCGATTCGTCCCCTGCCTGTCCACAGGCTTGTGCCCCGGGGCGCAGCGCCAGCACCGAGGGGCCGTCCACAAGGTTGAAAGCGGCAGCGGGCGGGCGCAAACGGGCAGGCCCATGGCGACAAACCCCGTCCGACTGCCGCGCGCCGAACCGCCCTCCGGCCCTTCGCTTCCCTTCAACATCGACGCCGAGCGGACCCTCCTTGGCGCGCTCCTGATCGACAACCGGCTGATCGACGAGGTCGCCCACATGCTCGACGAGGCGCACTTCCACGAGCCGCTGCACGGGCGCATCTTCGCGCGCATCCGGAGCCTCGCCGAGCAGAACCATGTCGTGACGCCGGTGACACTGCGGCCGCTGTTCGAGGCCGACCCGGCGATGGCCGAGCTGGGCGGGCCGGCCTATCTGCTCGACCTTGCGGCCGATCCCGGCGCGCTCATCGCCGCGCGCGACTGCGCGCGCCAGGTCTACGACCTCGCGCTCCTGCGTGCTCTCGTGCGCGTGGGCGCCGACCTTGTGGCCTCTGCCTCCGACACCTCGGAGGAGATCGCCCCGCTCGAGCGGATCGCGGCCGCCGAGGAGGCGCTCTACCGCGTGGCGGAAACCGGCGACACCTCCGGCGGGGCGCAGCCCTTTGCCTCCGCGGCGCGCAAGGCTCTTGCCATGGCCGAGCGCGCGCGCCGCTCGGGCGGGCACCTCTCCGGTCTCACCACCGGGCTTTCCGGCCTCAACGAGCGGCTGGGCGGCCTGCAGAAGTCGGATCTTGTGATCCTCGCCGGCCGGCCGGGCATGGGCAAGACGGCGCTGGCCACCAACATCGCCTATGCCTGCGCGAGCCGGGCGGGCGAGGGCGACATCGGGGCGCCGGTTGCCTTCTTCTCGCTGGAAATGTCGGCCGACCAGCTGGCAACCCGCATCCTTGCCCAGCGGGCCGAGGTCTCCAGCGAGGCGCTGCGCACCGGCCGCATCAGCCAGGCGGATTTCAATGCGATCGCGCGCGCTGCCGAGGAGCTCTGCGACCTGCCGCTCATCATCGACGACACGCCCGCGCTCACCATCGCGGCGCTGCGCACCCGCGCGCGCCGCCTCAGGCGCCAGAAGCGCATTGGGCTGGTGGTGGTGGACTATCTGCAGCTGCTGCGCGGCACGGCGCGCAACGCGGGCGAGAACCGGGTCAACGAACTTTCGGAGATCACCCGCGGGCTGAAGACGCTTGCCAAGGAGCTCGACGTGCCGGTGCTTGCGCTTTCGCAGCTGTCGCGCGCCGTCGAAAGCCGCGACGACAAGCGCCCGCAGCTTTCCGACCTGCGCGAATCGGGCACGATCGAGCAGGACGCCGACATCGTCCTGTTCGTGTTCCGCGAGGAATATTACCACGCCATGCGGCGGCCCTCCGACGAGGGCTCGGCCGAGTTCCAGGCCTGGCAGGAGAAGGAATACCGCCTGCGCGGCCTTGCCGACGTGACGGTCGCCAAGCAGCGGCATGGCGCGACCGGCCGGGTCAACCTCTATTTTGCGGCCGAATATACCCGCTTTACCGATCGGGCCGAGGGCGACGCGCCCGACTTCGGCTGATGCGGCGGGAATGACAGGTGGCGGCAGGCCCTTGGCCTGCTAGCGGGCGCGTCCATGGATTTCGGCTCCGACAATGCCGCCGGCGTGCACCCGGCCATCCTCGCCGCAGTCGCCGAGGCCGCGGCGGCCGAGCCTTCCGCCTATGATGCCGACCCGTGGACCGCCCGGCTCGACCCGGCCTTCGGCGACCTGTTCGGCGCGCCGGTCCGTGTCTTCCCGGTGCCGTCGGGCACGGCTGCCAACGGCCTTGCGCTTGCTGCTGCCGTGCCGCCGTGGGGCGGGGTCTTCGCCCATGCCGAGGCACATGTCGAGGTCGACGAGGCCGGCGCGGTGCCCTTCTTCACCGGCGGGGCCAGCCTCATTCTCGTGCCCGGCGCGGCGGGACGGCTCAGCGTCGAGGCGCTCGAGGAGGCCGCGCGGCGCCGGCGGGGCGACGTGCACCAGGTGCAGCCGGCCGCGCTCACGCTGACCCAGGCGACCGAGGCCGGCACCGTCTACACGCCCGATGCGCTGGCCGCGCTCTGCGACTGGGCGCGGGCGCGCGGCCTTGCCGTCCACATGGATGGCGCGCGCTTTGCCAACGCCGTCGCCCACCTCGGCTGCCACCCCGGGGACATCAGCTGGCGGGCAGGGGTGGACATTCTCTCCCTCGGCTGCATCAAGAACGGGGGCATGACGGCGGATGCCATTGTCGTCTTCGATGCCGCTCTCGCCGAAACCCTGCCTGTGCGGCGCAAGCGGGCGGGCATGATGCCCTCCAAGGGGCGTTTTGCGGCCGCGCAGCTGCTCGCGCATGTGGAGGGCGGGCTGTGGCTGGAGCTGGCCGGGCGCGCCAATGCCGGTGCGCGAAGACTTGCAGCCGCGGCCGCTGCGGCCGGGCGGCTGATGGTCCCGTGCGAGGCCAATGAGGTGTTCGTGCGCCTCCTTCCGGACGAGCGCGCAGCGCTGCGCAAGGCCGGCTTCGGTTTCCACGACTGGGAGCTCTTCGGGCCCGATGCGGCCCGCCTCGTGGTGCGCTGGGACCAGGAGGAGGCCGCGATCGAAGCGCTTGAACGCGCGCTTGCATTGCTGGGGCCGGCCTGATGACCGGCCCGCGCACGGTTGCGCAATTCCTGCTGCTGTCGCTCATATGGGGCAGCACCTGGCTTGTCATCAAGCTGCAGCTCGGCGTTGTCGACCCGACCTGGTCGGTCGCCTACCGGTTCCTGCTTGCGGGCATCGTGCTGCTTGGCTGGTGCCGCCTTGCCGGCGTGTCGCTTTCCGTTCCCCGCGCCGGCTGGGGCTTTCTCGGCACCTTTGCGGTGCTGCAGTTCGTGCTCAACTTC
The DNA here is from genome assembly GCA_937995515.1 of uncultured Sphingomonadaceae bacterium. GTDB lineage: Bacteria > Pseudomonadota > Alphaproteobacteria > Sphingomonadales > Sphingomonadaceae > Thermaurantiacus. The sequence continues at coordinate 69,866 of CALKJZ010000017.1, forward strand.
AACCTCATCTACCGCGCCGAGCTTTACATCCCCTCGGGCCTTCCGGCGGTTGCCTTCGCGCTGCTGATGGTGCCCAATGCGGCCCTTGCCTTCCTGTTCCTCGGCCTCAGGGTCAGCCGCCGGTTCGTGGGCGGCTCGGCGATCGCCATTGCCGGTGTCGGGCTCCTGTTCGCAAACGAGCTCCAGCTGCCCGACGATCCGGCTGCCGTCATGCTGGGGCTCGGGCTGACGGCGGCCGCCATGCTTGCGGCCTCGGCCGCCAATGTGATGCAGGCAAGCCCGCGCGCGCGTGCGCTGCCGCCGCTGTCCGGGCTCGGCTGGGCGATGCTGTGTGCCGGCCTCCTCAACGCCGCCCTCGCCCTCCTGCTCGCCGGCCCGCCGCAATGGGATCCGCGGCCCGAATATGCGCTGGGCCTCCTGATGCTCGGCGTGCTCGCAAGCGCGCTGGCCTTTGCGCTCTATTTCGATCTCGTCCGCCGGATCGGTCCGGCCGAGGCGGCGTGGATCGGGATTCCCGTGCCGATCATCGCCATGGCGCTTTCCACCCTGTTCGAGGGCTACCGCTGGAGCCCGATGGCAGCGGCCGGGGCCCTGATCGCGCTGGCCGGGCTTGCCATCGCCCTGCGGCCGCCGCCGCGCCGGGCCGCCGTTCAGCTGTAGCGGCCGCGCACGAAGAGCAGCGGCTCGGCCTCGAGGTCGCTCTCGTGCTCGAGGATTCGGCCGATGAGCACCAGATGGTCGCCGGCCTCGATCGTCTGTTCGAGCGCGCAGGCAAAGCGCGCACAGGCCCCCTCGATTCGCGGCAGGCCGTGCCGGTCGGCGGCCCAGACGAGGCCCTCGAACCGGTCGGCGCCGCGGCGGCTGAACCGCTCGGCGAGCGGACGCTGCGCGCGGGCGAGCACATGCACCGCAAAGCGCCGGGTTGTCGCGATAGCCGGCAGCGACGAGGCCCCGCGCGCCGGGCAGACGAGCAGCAGCGGCGGCTCGAGCGAGACCGAGGCGAAGCTGTTGGCGGTAAACCCGACCGGGCGGCCGTCCTCGCCGGTGGCGGCGACAATCGTCACCCCGGTCCCGAACGTGCCGAAGGCATCGCGCAGGGCTCGGGCGCGGGGCTGGGCGGGGCTTTGCATGGAGCCTGCCAAGCGGCGCGGCGGCGGCGTGGCAAGCAAAAAGCGCCCGCCTGCGACGGCAATGGCGTGCAACCGCGCCCGCGCCCGCCTATCTGCGCGCCGTGCCCCTTGCGCCCTTTGCATCGAGGCCCGAGCGGTCGCGCGGGCGGCGGTTTGCCGAGCCGCCCTCGCGGCTGCGCACCGCCTTTGCCCGCGACCGCGACCGGCTGATCCACACCACCGCCTTCCGACGGCTGCGCTACAAGACGCAGGTGTTCGTGGCCCCGGACGGGGACCATTTCCGCGTGCGCCTTACCCACAGCCTCGAGGTTGCGCAGATCGCGCGCACGCTGGCGCGCGCGCTCGGCATCGACGAGGACCTGACCGAGGTGCTGGCACTCGGCCACGATATCGGCCACCCGCCCTTCGGCCATTCGGGCGACGATGCGCTGGCGGCGGCCATGCAGCCGTTCGGCGGCTTCGACCACAACAGCCATGCGCTGCGCATCGTGACCCGGCTGGAACATCGCACGCCGGCCTACGACGGGCTCAACCTCAGCTGGGAGGTGCTGGAGGGGCTGGCCAAGCACAACGGGCCTGTTGCCGCGCCCGGCTGGGCGCTGGCCGATGTCGATGCGCTGGTCGGGCTGGAGCTCGACAGCCACGCCGCACTGGAAGCGCAGGTGGCAAGCCTTGCCGACGACATTGCCTACAATGCGCATGACCTCGACGACGGGCTGCGCGCAGGCCTGCTCGATCTCGATGCGGTAGCGGCCGACGTGCCGATGGTGGCGGCGTTGTGGCGCGATGTCCGCACCGCCTGGCCGCGCGAGACGCGCCGGGGCCGGCTGGTTCCGATGCTGGTGCGCGAGCTCATCGGCGCCATGGTCGATGACCTCCTTGCCGAGACCGGCCGTCGCCTCGCCGAGCTCGCGCCGCAGGATGCGGATTCGATCCGCCGAGCCGGGCGGCCGACGGCGGCCTTCTCGGCCGCGCTGGAAGCCGAGCTCGCGCCGCTGCGGCGGCATCTCGGCACCCATTTCTACCGCCACCCCGAAGTGGCGCGGCTGCGCGCGCCGGCCGAGCGCGTGGTGGCCGGCCTGTTCGGCCGGCTGCTCGAGCAGCCGGACGCGCTGCCCGAGCGCTGGCGCGAGACCCTGCCGGGCGACCCTGTCGGCCGCGCGCGGCACGTGGGCGATTATGTGGCCGGCATGACGGACCGGTTCGCGCTTAACGAACATCTGCGGCTGGTGGGGCCGAGCGCCGTGACGGCCGCGATCCTCCCCTGAGGCTCAACCCGGAGCGGAGGACCGGCGGGGCGGGGCGGGCCGCAGGAGCCAGCCTTCGGCCGTGGCGGATGCGGCGATCCCGCCCAGCGTGCCGGCACCCCCGGCGGCCAGCCGGTCGACCAGCCGCGCCACGGCCCCGCCGCGCGGCACGGCCCCCATCTCCTCGAGCGCGCGGGCAAGGAGCCGCCGGCAGAGCTCCGCAGGCAGGCCCTCCACCTCGAGGCAGAGGGCATCGCCCGTGCGGCGCACCCGGCCTTCCCAGGCGCGCGCGGCTGCCCACTGCAGCGCTGCCTCGCTCTCGCGCAGCGCCGCGGCGGCCCGCCCAAGCCGCAGGGGATCGAGCAGGGGCTCGCGTGCCAGAAGGGTGCGCATGCGCGTTCGGTCGAAGCGCGGGTCGCGGTTCGCGGGATCCTCCACCGGCCGCCACCCGGCCGCCGCGACAATGGCGGCGAGCTCCTGCCGGCGAACGCCGAGCAGCGGGCGGACGAGCAGCACGCCGCCGCCCAGCGACCGCGCCGGCCAGATGCCGCCAAGCCCCGCGGGCCCGCTGCCGCGCGCGAGGCGCATCAAGAGGGTCTCGGCCTGGTCGTCCGCCTGGTGCGCGGTCATCAGCAGCGGCACATGGTGCGCCCGGCACCAGCCGGCCATGGCCGCATAGCGGGCCTTGCGCGCCCAGTTTTGCACGCTGTTGCCCCGAGGCGCTTCGGCAAGGGTGAGGACGGCGGCCTCGAGCCCGAGCGCTGCGGCGTGCGCGCGCACGCCCTCGGCCTCGGCGGCCGATCCGGGGCGCAGCCCGTGATCGACCGTGAGCACGCACAGCGCGCTGCCGAACGCCTGCCACGCCAGCCACAGGAGCGCGAGCGAATCCGGCCCGCCGGACACCGCGGCGGCCACCGGGCCGGATGCCCGGGCTTCGCCCGCGATCCGCATCACCTCGGCGCGGAAGCTCTCCGGAGCAAGCGGCGGCTGGCGGCTCAGCCCGGGCACTTCGCCTCGGCGCGCGTGCGGGCCGCCTCGGCTGCAAAGCTGCCGGTCAGCCGGTCCGGGAAGGCGGTGCGCAGCTGGTCGAGCGCCTGGCAGGCGGCCTGCGGCTGGTTCATCGCCAGAAGTGCCCGGCCCAGCCACAGCAGGCTGTTGTGGGCGCGCTCGCCGCGCGGGTAGGTCTGGTAGCCGGCAAGGAAGGTGCGCGCGGCCTCCTGGGTGCGCCCCTGCGCCAGCTGCGCCCGCCCGGCCCAGAACATGGCATTGCTGGCCCGGGGGTGTTTGGGGTGGGCCTTCACGAAGGCGTCGAGCGCGGCAGCCGCGGCCGGATAATCGCCTGCGGCATAGAGCGCATAGGCGGCCCGATAGGCCTGTTCCGGGTCTGCCGCGGGTGCGGCGGGCTGGGAAGGCTGCGCCGGCTGGGCGGGCTGGGCCGGCCTTGCCGCGCCAGCTTCGGCGCGCGGCGGCGGCGCAGGTGGTGGCGCAAGCGGTCCCGGGGGTTCTGCCGGCGGCCGGCCGGGCGCGCGGCCTTCCAGCGCGTTGAGGCGGAACTCCGTGTCGCCCTGCGCCTTTTCCACCCGGCCTTCCAGCTGGCGCAGGCGGAACTGCAGCTCTTCGACCGCACCGGTCAGCTGCCGCTGCTGGGTTTCGAGCGCCTGCACGCGCTCGGTCAGGTCGAAGAGCGGGTTGGCGGCGGGGGCGCCGGGTGCGGGGGCGGGCGCTTCAGGCTCCGGGTCGGGTGCGAAGAAGCGGCTGTCGCCGGCGGGAAACACCCGCCGCTGCACCGCGCGCATCTGCCCTTCCAGCGCCGTGACACGCCGCTCCACGTCGCGCGCCTGCCGCGCGTCGGGCTGTTGCGCTGCAGCCGGGCCTAGCATCAGCGCTGCCAGCAGCATCGCGCCAAGGTGCCTTGCCAACTCTGCCAATCGCCTTCTCCTGCCTTCGCCGGCGCAGTGCGGTGGCACGCCGCCCCGCGCGTCCGGGCCTCTTGCCGCCTTGCCACCGAGACAGGCCATGCCTGTCGGGCCGCTGAACCGGCGCGGCAGCAGTGCCTCAGAGCCCGGGGACCGGGGGCGCCTCGGCAAGTCCCGGCACGGGCAGACCGGCGCTGCGGGGCGCGGGGCGCGCGGCCCGCTGGCGCAGGTCTTCGGGCACCAGCGAGACGCCGCGCACCCGCTCGACCGGCCCCCCCAGTGGCGGCAGCACATCCGCGCCGACCCGCACTTCCAGCGCCCCGGCGCGGCCGGTGCGCAGCTGCAGCGGCTCGCCCGGCGGAATCGCAAGCTCCTGCCCGGCAGCCAGCGTGCCCTCGAAGAAGCGCGCACCCGTCTCGCGATTGTCCACCCGCAGCCACACCTCCTCGCGCGCCACCAGCACGACCGGGCCGGGCGGCGGCGGCGCGGGTTCGGCGGCAGGTGCCGGCACCGGGGCCGCAGCCGCCGCCGGGCTATCGGCGGGGGCCTCGCCGTTCGCCGCGACGCGCGGCTCGGGCGGCACCTCGCCGCCGAACAGGCCCGCGCCCCAGGCCCAGAAGGCCGCAACCCCCACAACGACGGCCGCAAGGCCCGCCGCGGCGAGCCCGCGCGAGGGCAGCCGCCCGGTGTCGAGCGGCTCGAGGTCGACGATGCTTGGCACCGGGTCGCCCTTGTGCGATTCCTGCCGGTAGCGGTCGGCTGCAAGCTGCGGGTCGAGGCCGACGGTCCGCGCATAGGCCTTCACGAAGCCAAGCGTGTAGGTCAGCGCCGGCAGGTGGTCGTGCCGGTCCTCCTCGATGGCGGTCAGGATCCCGGGGCGGACCTTGGTTCGCGCGGCCACGTCGTCAAGCGAAAGGCCGGCTTTCTCGCGCGCCGCACGCAGCATCGCGCCGACCGAACCCGGCCCTGCTGCGGGTGCCGCGATCTGTTCTTCCCCAGCATCCTCGCCGGAGCCTCTCCGGACAGGTTCGACCTCTTCGGCCACTCCGGCCTCCGGACCATGCGCACAAGCTCGTCTTCGGATTACCCCTGTGCTGCAAGAAGTCAACGCGAAGGCCTGGTCGCCGGCCGGTTTCGCCGCGCGCCCGCTTGCGATAGGCGATGCCGCATGGAGCCCGCCTTTCCCGATGCGCCGGCGATGGCGCTGGCGCTCGCCGAGGCGCGCGCGGCCGCCCGCGTCGGCGAGGTGCCGGTGGGCGCCGTGATCACCGGGCCGGACGGGGGCGTGCTGGCCACGGCCCACAACCGCACCCGGCTCGACCGGGATCCGACCGCGCACGCCGAAATCCTCGCGTTGCGCGCGGCCGCACGCCGGCTGGGCACCGACCGGCTTTTCGGCTGCACCCTCTGGGTCACGCTGGAACCCTGCGCCATGTGCGCGGGCGCGATCGCCCATGCCCGCATCGCCCGGCTTGTCTATGGCGCGCCCGATCCGAAGGGCGGCGGGGTCGATCATGGTGCGCGGCTATTTTGGCAGCCGACCTGCCACCACCGCCCGGAGGTGGTGGGCGGCATCTCCGAGCGCGAGGCCGCAGCACTGCTGCGCGACTTCTTCGCCGCCCGGCGCTGAGGGACTGGCCTCAGCCCCGCTCGGCAGCCTCGGCGACGATGAGCCCGGCCTCGGTGCGCGCCCCCAGCGCGGCAAGGCCGGCTGCGATCCGGCGCAGGTGGTCGGGCGGCACGTTGCGCCAGTCGGCCTGCAGCGCGGTTGCGGCAAGGATCATCGCCTCACCGAGCCGCTGGCCCGCCACTGCGCGGTCCATCGCACGGGTCCACGGGTTGTCGAGCGCGGCCACGCGGTCGCTCGGGGGAAGCTTGCCGAGCCCCTCGAGACCTGCGCGCACCAGCATGGCCCGGTGCGCGCTCCCGGCATCCTCGAAGGCGCGCATCAGCCGCTCCTCGGCGCGGAAGCCCGGGTCGGCCGCTGCCAGGCCCGCATGCACGCGCGCGCGCACGGCCTCGTCGGCGCGGTCCAGCGCCGGCCACCAGGCGCGCGCCTGTGGCACCAGGCCGACTGCAAGCAGGCTGGCAACGAGTTCGGCCGCCGCCGGGCCCACCTCGGCCGTGGGCGCGATGCCGGCGGCGGCGGTGGCGGTTGCAATCTGCCAGCCATAGCGTGCGCGCGAGCCTTCCGCGCCTCGGCTCCAGAGCGCCTGCATGGCCCGCATCCGTTCGGCGACGGTGGGTGCGGTGCTGGCCGTGCGCAGGAGCCCGCCAGGGCTGCGCGCGACGGCGCCCGGCTCGCGCGTTGCGGCCTCGGCCGCCAGCAGGCGGCCCAGTTCCGCGCCGCTCAGCACGCCGAGGGCGGCCGCCTCGGGGCCCAGCTCGGCACGGCGTGCGAGGCTCTGGCCGGCGAGGCGGACGAGCCAGGCCCGCTGGGCGGGCGTTGCAGCGGCCACCAGCGTGTCGGGGATGGCAAAGCCGGCCGCGCTCGCAAGGCCGATCCGCCATGCGGTCAGCGTGCCCGCCTCGGCCCATTCCAGATTGGCCGCGCGGCGTCCGCTGCCCGCCATGGCAGCGACCCGATCGGCAAGCCCCACGTCGAACGGGTTGGCGCGGGTGCGGTCGCGCAGCGCCTCGAGGCGCATCGAGGCTGCAAAATCATCGCCCGCAAGGCCCGCGCACATGCCATCGGCAAGCTGCCAGACCGGGGTTTCGACCCGGCCGCGCGCGGCGGCTGCGATCGGGCAAAGGCCCACCGGGTCGCCGGCGGCGAGCGCCGCGCCGCCGCCCGCGCCGATCAGCGCGTCGGTGTAGCGGTCGAGGGCGATCGTCCCCAGCATGCGGTGCGCATCGGCGGCCGCGCCCAGCCGCACCAGCGCGCGCACCCGCGCGGCCAGCCAATCGGCGGCATCGAGCCCCGGCGGCGCCTCGGTGCGCGAAAGCAGCGCGCGCTGGAGCATGATCTGCGCCCAGCGGCTGGCCAGCGGCGCCTCCAGCCCGTCGAGCAGGCGCGCCAGGTATCGCGCATCCGAGCCGGCGAAGAGATCGGGTGCATAGCCGCCTGTCGCCGGGCCGAGCAGCCCGGCAAGCTCGGGCTGGCCCTCCGGCCCGCCCAGGCCGGAGAGCGGGTCGGCGATTTCGACCGCCTGGGCCTCGGGGATCGGCGGCAAGCCCGGCGGCGCCTCAGGCGCCTCGGCCCGCGGGGTGGCGGCGCCTTCGGGCAGGATGGGCACCGGCATCTGCAGCTCGTCCGGAGCGGCGGCGGGCGGCTCGTCGAACATCCCGGGCAGCAGCGACTTCGGGGCCTCCCGCGCAGCCGGCGGGGTCTCCTGCGCCACGGCAGGCGCCGGGGCGAAAAGCACGCCAAGGAGCACGACGCCGAGGGGCAGCACACCGAGAGGTGCGAGGCCGCGGCGCGGGAGGTTTGCCAGAGGCGACATGACGGCCCTATAGCGGCGGCCATGCCAAGCGCACAGCCTGTCAGCTCCCCGGGCCCGGAGGTGATCGCAACCGATCGCCCGATCGTGCTCGTGGGCCTCATGGGGGTTGGCAAGTCGAGCGTGGGCCGGCGGCTCGCCCAGCGCCTCGGCCTGCCCTTCATCGATGCGGACTGCGAGATCGAGAAGGCGGCCGCGATGCCGGTTGCGGAGATCTTCGCGCGCTTTGGCGAGCCGCACTTCCGCGATGGCGAGCGGCGCGTGATCGCGCGGCTGATGGAGTCCGGCCCGGCCGTCATCGCCACCGGCGGGGGCGCATTCGTCGACCCGGAGACGCGCGCGCTCATCCATGCCCGGGGCATCGCCGTGTGGCTCGACGCCGATCTCGACACGCTGGTCGCGCGCGTGGGGCGGCGCAGCCACCGCCCGCTGCTCGTCGGCAGGGATCCACGCGCCGTGCTCGCCGAGCTCGCCCGGGTGCGCAACCCGCTCTATGCCGAGGCGCCGGTACATGTGCGCACCGGCGACGGTCCGCACGAGGAGGCGGTCGATGCGATCCTCGCAGCACTCGCCGGGCATCTTGCAGGCTGGGCGGGGGCGGAGGCATGAGGCCGGTTGTCGTTCCCGTCGCGCTGGGGCCGCGCAGCTACGACATCCTGATCGGCGCGGGCCTCCTCGGTGAGGCGGGCGCGCGGCTGCGCGCGCTCTCGGGGCAGGCCCGGGCGGCAATCGTGACCGACAGCGATGTCGCCGAGCGTCATCTCGCCCGGCTTTCGGCATCGCTCGAGGCCTCTGGCATCCGCCCCGTGCCGGTGGTGGTGCCTGCCGGCGAGGGGTCGAAAAGCTTTGCGATGCTGGAGCGGGTGATCGAGGAGCTGCTCGCGCTTGCACCCGAGCGGCGCGACTGCCTCGTCGCACTCGGCGGCGGGGTGGTGGGCGACCTCGCCGGGCTTGCCGCCGCGCTCGTCAAGCGCGGCATGGGGTTCATCCAGGTGCCAACGACCCTCCTTGCCATGGTCGACAGCTCGGTGGGCGGCAAGACGGCCATCAATGCCGCGGCCGGCAAGAACCTCGTGGGCGTGTTTCACCAGCCCAGAGCGGTGTGGATCGACCCTGCGCTGCTCGACACGCTCCCCGACCGGCAGATGCGCGCCGGCATGGCCGAGGTCGTCAAATATGGCCTCATCAGCGACCCGGCCTTCTTTGCCTGGTGCGAGGCGAACGGCCCCCAGGTGCTGGCGCGCGTGCCGCGGGCCGTGGCGCATGCGGTCGAGGTCAGCTGCCGGGCCAAGGCGGCGATCGTGGGAGCCGACGAGACCGAGCAGGCGGGGATCCGGGCGCTCCTGAACCTTGGCCACACCTTCGGCCATGCGCTCGAGGCGGAGACGGGCTTTTCCGACCGGCTGCTCCATGGCGAGGCGGTGGCCATCGGCATGGCGCTGGCCTTCCGCTTTTCCGCCCGGCGCGGGCACTGCCCGGCCGCCGATGCCAAGCGGGTGGAGGCCGTCCTTGCCGCGCTCGGCCTGCCGCACGCCCTGCCGCCGCTGGCCGCCGGGCGGCTGGTCGCGCACATGGCGCACGACAAGAAGAAGGCCGGCGGCGAGGTGCCGTTCGTGCTGGTGCGCGGCATCGGCGAGGCCTTTCTCGCGCGCGATGTCGCGCTTTGCGAGGTCGAGGCCTTCCTGCGCGAGGAAGCCGAGCTCAGCCAGCGCCGAACCGCTGCCTGAGCGCAAGCAGGGCGAGCGCGGCTGCAGCCGCCTCGCCCGCCTTGGCCAGCCGCGCGCGCGCCTGCGCAGCCGTTTCGACCGTGAGAATCCCGTTGCCGATGGCAAGACCGTCGAGCGTCAGCGCCATCAGCCCGCGGGCGCTCTCGCCGGCGACCACCTCGAAATGGAAGGTCTCGCCGCGGATCACGCAGCCGAGGGCCACGAAGGCCTCGTGCGCGCCCGCCCCGGCCGCCAGCGCGATCGCGCCCGGGATCTCGAGCGCGCCGGGGACCTCGATGGTCTCGTGCACATGGCCGGCCGCCTCGATGGCCGCGCGCGCGTGGGCAAGCTGGCCGGCTGCGATATCGGGGTAGAAGCCGGCCGAGACGATGAGGATGCGGGCGATGGGTCTTCTCCCTGGCGGGCGGGCGGTGCGTTGGCGGGCGGTGCGGCCGGGCTGGCTCAGGGGTCGATCCGCCGCTCGGAGACCACCTCGAGGCCGTAGCCGGAGAGCCCCACATAGCTGTGGCTGGCGTTGGTGAGGAGCTCGATCTTCGAGACCCCGAGATCGACGAGGATCTGCGCGCCGATGCCGATGTCGCGCTGCTCGCCGGCCGCGCGCGTGCCGGCCTCGCGCTCGGCCATCATGCGCGAGAGCCGGTCGGGCCGGTTGTCGCGGATGATGACAATGATCCCCGCGCCCTCGGCGCCGATGATCTCCATGGCGCGCTGGAGCACGCCGGTGCGCGGGCCTTCCTCGCCCAGGATGTCGGCAAAGGGCGAGAGCACGTGCACGCGCACGAGGGTCGGCCGCTCCGGGTCCACCCGGCCCTTCTGCAGCACCAGGTGCTCGGCATATTCCGCCTTGTTGACATAGGTCTTCACCGTCCAGCTGCCGCCGTGCCGGCTTTCGAGGCGGGTCTCGGCGATGCAGGCGACGAGATGATCGTGACGGTGGCGGTAGGCGATGAGATCGCGGATAGTGCCGATCTTCATGCCCCAGCGGCGGGCCATCGGGATGAGATCCTCGAGGCGGGCCATGGTGCCATCGTCGCGCAGGATCTCGCAGATCACGCCCGACGGGTTGAGCCCGGCCAGCCGTGCGACGTCGACTGCGGCCTCGGTATGCCCGGCGCGCACCAGGACCCCGCCATCGCGGGCGACCAGCGGGAACACATGCCCCGGGGTCACGATCGATTCCGGCCCGTTGGCGGCATCGATGGCAACGGCAATGGTGCGCGCCCGGTCGGCGGCGCTGATGCCGGTCGTCACCCCCTCCCGTGCCTCGATCGACACGGTGAAGGCCGTCTCGTGGCGGCTTTCGTTGTGCCGCGCCATCAGTGGCAGCCCGAGCTGCTCCACCCGCTGGCGGGTGAGCGCAAGGCAGATGAGGCCGCGGCCCTCGCGGGCCATGAAGTTGATGGCCTCGGGCGTTGCCATCTGCGCAGGGATCACGAGGTCGCCCTCGTTCTCGCGATCCTCGTCGTCGACGAGGATGAACATCCGCCCGTTGCGCGCCTCCTCGATGATCTCCTCGATCGGGGCGAGCGGCTGCGCGCCCTCGGCCAGCGCCGCCTCGAGCTTGCGCAGCGTCTCGGCCGTCGGGTTCCAGTCGGCGCGGCCGAGCGCGCGCAGGCTGTTGGGATGGAGGCCGGCCGCGCGCGCAAGCGCCGCCCGGCTCGCCCCGGTTTCGGCCATGTGGCTCTGCAGCCTGCGAATCAGCGCCTCCGTCATGCAGCCGCCGTTCTCACATCAGAATGTGAGCGGCAAGCCCCCTTGTCACACCGGGGTGTGATTGCGCCAGGCCATCAGTCGGGCGAGATAGCGGGCGAACAGGTCGATCTCCAGATTGACCTCCTGGCCCGGGGCAGCCGCGCCGAGCGTGGTGGCCGCGGCCGTGTGGGGGATGATGTTGAGGCCAAAGCGGGTTTCGCCGGCGCTGTCGTCCACCTCGTTGACCGTGAGCGAGACTCCGTCGACCGCGATCGAGCCCTTGGTGGCAATCGCGGCGCCGAGCCCTTCCGGGGCGGCGACACGCAGTCGCAGGCTGCCCGCGAACGGCTCGGCGGCAAGGATCCGGCCCACGCCGTCCACATGGCCGGTTACGATGTGGCCGCCCAGCTCGTCGCCCACGCGCAGCGCCCGCTCAAGGTTGAGGGCTGCCCCCTCGCGCCACATGGCGCGCGCGGTGCGTGCGACCGTTTCCTGCGACACGTCGACCCGGAATTGCCCCTGGCCGACGGCAACCGCGGTCAGGCACACGCCCGAACAGGCAATCGAGGCGCCGACCGCCAGCGTGTCCGGGCCGATTCCGGGTGCTGCGACCGTGACCTCGAGGTCCTGGCCGGGGCGCTCGCTGATGGCGACGATCCGGCCGATGCCGCTGACGATTCCGGTGAACATGGGCGCTGGTGCCTACCGCTCGCGGAACAGGACCTCAAGCCGGTCCTCGCCGAGGGGCCGTTCCTCCACCCGCCGCCAGCGCCCGTGCGCGGCGGCGAGGCTTTCGGGTGCGAAGCCCTCGAGCCCGGCGCCAGCGCCGACGATGATCGGGGCGCGGTAGACCAGGAGGCGATCGACGAGGTCGTCGGCGAGCAGGGCGGCCGCGAGCGTCGGCCCGCCTTCCACCAGCAGGCGGAGCCAGCCGTGCGCGGCGGCCATGCGAAGGAGGCCCGGGATGTCGCGCGCGTGCAGCCAGCCCGCTCCCGTGTCGGCCGGCGATGCGGATACCAGCACCGGCACCGGGCTTCGCCGTGCACCCGGCAGGCGGTTGGTGAGCTGTGGCCGGTCGGCCTGCCAGGTGCCGCGCCCGACGGCGATCGCGTCCGCGCGCGCGCGCTCGAGATGGCCGTGGGCGCGGGCCGTCTCGCCGGTGATCCAGCGGCTTTCGCCAGCGGCGGTTGCCATCCGGCCATCAAGCGACAGCGCGAGCTTGAGCGTGATCTCGGGGCGCCCGTGCACCTGCCGCAGCCGGAAACCGAGGAGTTCGCGCGTGGCCTCTTCTGCAAGCACCCCGCAGACGATCTCACAGCCCGCCGCCTCGAGCAGGGCGAGGCCCCGCCCGGCCGTGCGCGGATCCGGGTCGGCCCCGGGGACCACGAGCCGCGCGATCCCGGCCTCGCGCAGCAGGCTCGCACAGTCCGGCCCGCGCTCCGAGACATGGGCGCAGGGCTCGAGCGTGACATAGGCGGTTGCCCCGCACGCGGCCGGCCCTGCCTCGCCGAGCGCCATGGCCTCGGCATGGGGCCTGCCGCCCGCGGCCGTCCACCCGCGGCCCACCACCCGCCCGCCGGCGACGATGAGGCAGCCGACATTGGGGTTGGGGCTGCTGTGGCCGGCCGCGCGGCGCGCGAGCGCAAGGGCTGCGCCCATGAAGCGGCGGTCGGCCTCCGCCGCTGCGGGCCGCACCTAGCGCGCCGGGCGGCGCACGCCCGCCTCGGCCATTGCGCGCTCGAACATCAGCTCCTCGCGCAGCCGCGCGACCTCGGCCGTCTCGGCCCGACCGGAGGTCTCTGCCTCGGCAATCTGCATGCGCAGGGCGCTGATCTCGCGATAGCGGGAGCCATCCGCGCCGGCTGCCACCGGCATCTCGGCCGACTTCACCCAGACAACCGGCGGCAGGGTCGGAAGGCCCGACCGGCTGGCAGCGAGGAACGCGCCGACGAGCACCAGCGAGGCGACGACCGACGCGGCCGCGGCCACCTTCGCATGCGCCGGCAGGCGGAGGAGCGAGGCCGGAAAGGCGGGCGCGGCCGCCTGCCGGTCGGGGCTCCAGCTGAAGCCGGAGGCCCGGTCGAGCGAGCGGTTGACCATCAGCGCGATGCGCTTCTGACGCTCGGCCAGCTGCTGGCGGCGGCGGGTCTGCCGGAACGGAAGCGGCAGCGGCTCTTCCTTCGGTTTCAGGCGAAACATCGGCTCGTCTCCCGCCCCCCAGCTGGCTTGCCCCCAGTCCTGTCGCGTCCTGTCGCCCCGATCGCGCCGGCGGCGTGCCGGTTCAGACCCGCATGGGCATGAGCACGTAGAGCGCGCTCGAGGCGGCATTCTCGCGAATGAGCGTCGGCGCGGCCGCATCGGCGAGGTGCACCTCGACGCTGTCGCCCTCCACCTGGCCCAGGATATCGAGAAGGTAGCGGCTGTTGAACCCCACGTCGAAGCCAGGCGCGTCGTAGTCGGCGGGCACATCCTCGCTCGCCGAGCCGTTCTCCGGCGAGACGACCGAGAGGGTGACCCGGTCCTTGTCGAGGCTGAGCTTGACCGCACGGGTCTTCTCGCTGGCGATCGCCGTCACCCGGTCGACGCACTCGGCAAGGCTCGACGGATCGATGCGCAGCAGGCGGTCGTTCGCGGTGGGAATGACGCGGTTGTAATCGGGGAAGGTGCCTTCGATGAGCTTGGAGGTGAGGACGGCCGCACCGATTGCAAGGCGGATGCGCCCCTGCGAGAGGCCGATGTCCACCATGCCGTCGCGCTCGTCGAGCAGCTTGCGCACCTCGGCCACGCATTTGCGCGGCACGATCACGTCGGGCATGCCGTGGGCGCCCTCGGGCAGTGGCAGTTCGACGCGCGCGAGCCGGTGGCCGTCGGTTGCCACGGCACGCAGCCGCGGCGGGTCATCGCGCGTGGCGTGCAGGAAGATGCCGTTGAGATAATAACGCGTTTCCTCGGTGGAGATGGCAAAGCGGGTCTTGTCGATGAGGTCGCGCAGCGTCTCGGCGGGAAGCGCGAAGCTGACCGGCAGGTCGCTCTCGCCGATCACCGGGAAATCCTCGCGCGGCAGTGTCTGCAGCTGGAAGCGCGCGCGGCCCGCCGTCACCCACATCTTCTGATCCTGCGTCTCGAGCGCGACCTGCGCGCCATCGGGCAGCTTGCGCACGATATCGAAAAGCGTGTGGGCGGAGACCGTGGTCGCACCCGGCGTCATCACCTCGACCGGCACGGTCTCGACGATCTGGAGGTCGAGATCGGTTGCCATCAGGCGCAGCTGGCCGCCCTCGGCGGCAATCAGCACATTGGAGAGGATCGGGATGGTGTTGCGCCGTTCGACGACCGACTGCACATGGCCCAGCGCCTTCAGGAGGGTGGCGCGCTCGACATGGAGTTTCATCAGAAAGCCTATCCCGAAGTTTCTCTGTGGCATCCCCTCGCGGGGCCTCCCTCCACCCTTCTATAGCGCAGGCGCGCCCGAGGGAAAGCGGGCATCTGCGCGCCCCGGCGGGGGTTTCCGGCGCTGGCGCGCGGGGGTGGCTGCCGCCCGCTCCGTCCGGATGGCGGCTCACTCCGTCCGGATGGCGATTGCGGTTGCTTCCCCGCCGCCGATGCACAGGCTTGCAATGCCCGTGCCGCCGCCGCGCGCGGCAAGCGCATGGAGCAGGGTGACGATGATGCGCGCGCCCGAGGCGCCGATCGGATGGCCAAGCGCACAGGCGCCGCCGTTCACATTCACCCGTGCGTGCTCGAGCCCGAGATCGTGCATGGCCGCCATGGTGACAACTGCAAAGGCTTCGTTCACCTCGAAGAGGTCGATGGCCGAGAGGCCAAGGCCGGTGCGGTCGAGAAGCTTGCGGATGGCAGGGCCCGGCGCGGTGGTGAACAGCGCCGGCGCCTGGGCGTGGGTGGCATGGCCGAGGATGGTCGCAAGCGGCGCAATGCCGCGCGCCTCGGCGGTGGCGCGCCGCATCAGCACGAGGGCTGCGGCGCCGTCGGAGATCGAACTGGCGTTGGCAGCGGTCACGGTTCCGTCCTTGGCGAAGGCCGGCTTCAGCTGCCGGATCTTCTCGGCCCTGGCCTTGCCCGGCTGCTCGTCCACGGCCACTTCGCCTGCCGCGGTCGAAACCGGCACCGTCTCGGCCGCAAAGGCCCCGCTGGCAATGGCATGCCTGGCGCGCGCGAGGCTCTCCAGCGCGAAATCGTCCTGCGCCTCGCGCGTGAACTGGAAGGTGCGCGCGCAGTCCTCGGCAAAGCTGCCCATCAGCCGGCCGGGCGCATAGGCATCCTCCAGCCCGTCGAGAAACATGTGATCGACCAGCTGGCCGTGGCCGAGGCGATAGCCGCCGCGCGCCCGCGGGAGGAGATAGGGCGCGTTCGACATCGACTCCATGCCGCCGGCAACCAGGATATCGGCGCTTCCGGCGCGCAGCTGGTCGGTTGCGTCCATCACCGCCTTCATGCCGGAGCCGCACATCTTGTTGAGGGTGAGGCAGGGCACGCTTTCGGCAAGGCCGGCGCCAAGCGCGGCCTGGCGCGCCGGTGCCTGCCCCTGGCCGGCGGGCAGCACGCAGCCCATCAGCACGCCATCGGCGTCGAGAGGGCCGAGCCCGGCGTCTGCGGCCGCCGCGCGGATGGCAGCAGCCCCGAGCGCGGGCGCTGCGAGCTCGCGAAAGGCGCCGAGGAAGCCGCCCATGGGCGTGCGCCGCGCGCTTGCAATGACGATATCCGATCCCCGCATCCGCTGCTCCCCCAGATCTTCGCCCAGGCCCTTTGCCCACGACCACGGCATACGGCCACAGCATATGGCCTCGGCCGAGGCCCTCTGCCCGGCCCCGGCCCGGCCCCGGCCCGGCATCCTCCGCGCGCTGGCTAGCGGAACAGCCGGCGCTCGGCACCGCGGCCGAGCCGTTCAAGCGAGCGGGCGCCTGCCGCATTGCTCTCGAAGCCCTCGATTCCCGGCTGCACGAGCGACCAGGCGAGCGGCTGGATGAGCGCGATAACGGCCACATCCTCGCTCCACAAGCGTTCGGCGGCCGCGATCGCGCGCATCCGGTCGGCGAGCGTCGGTGCGCGCCACGACCGGGCCAGAAGCGCATCCGCCTCGGCCACGCACACGCCCTCGCGATTGGCCCTGCAGCGCAGCGGCAGCAGGAAGGGCAGAGGGGAATCATGGTGCGTGCGGCGGGTGGTGAGCGCCATGTCGATGTCGCCGCGCGCGAGTGCGGCCGCCCGTGCCTCGGGCCCGAGCACGCTGGCTGCGAGATCGATGCCGAGCGGCGCCCAGTCCGCCGCGATGCGCTCCACCAGCCGCCGCTCCTCGGCTGCCTGGCCGATCCCGACGATCAGCCGGCGCCGGCGCTCCTCCTCCGGGCCGATGCCCGCCGCATCGAGCAGCCGCGCGGCATCGGCGCGCCGCTCCTCGGGTGGCAGGGCAGCCCACTCGGGCTCTGCGGCAAGGGCAAAGGCGGGCAGGGTGCGCGGTGCGATGGCGGTAACCGGGGCGGCCGCCTCGCTGCCGAAGATCAGCCGCGAAAGTGCCGCGCGGTCGACCGTCCGGTCGAGCGCGCTGCGCACCCGCAGATCGTCGAGCGGCGGCTTCCTGTGATTCAGCTGCAGCACGACGACCGCCCGCGCCGGCTCGAGCCGCAGCGACTCGCGCGGCGCTGTGACTCTGACAGCGGGAAAGCCGGCAATGGTGCCGCCGGTCACCACGTCGGCCAGCCGCCGCACGAAGCGGGCGAGCGCCTCGTCGGGCGGCCGGACGGCGAGCTCGATCTCGGCGGCCGTCGCCTCTGCGCCGATCGCCCCACGGTTGCGCACCAGCCGCACCACCCGGCCTGCAGCGGGCGCCCCCTCGGGCGCGGGGCCAAGCCGGAAGGCGCCGAGCCCGGCTCCGTCGAGCGAGCCGCGCCCGCGCGGGCGGATGCCGAGCGCGGGATCGGCGAGCAGCTCGAGAAGCTCGGGCTGCGGGGTGGTCAGCCGCAGTTCGACCACGTCCTCGAGCGGGGCCTGGGTTGCGGAAATGCCATCGAGGAGCCCGGCAAGCGGGCCGTCGCGCCGGCCCCGCACGGCATCGATCGTGGCCGTCACGTCGGCTGCGGTCACCGGCTGGCCATCGGCAAAGCTGGCCGTGCGCAGCCGGAACACGATCGAGAGCCCATCCTCGCTCACCCGCCACGACTGGGCAAGGCCGGGCACGATGAGGCCCGCCGCATCGCGGCGCGTGAGCCCGAGGGCGAGCGCCTCGTCGGTCAGGCGCGCGGCGGCTGCGGCGTCCACCACGTCGAGGCGCACGGGCGGCTCGCCATTCTCGCCTGCGCCGCAGGCCGCAAGCAGCAGACCGAGCGCTGCCGCGAGGGTCCTAGTCCGGAATGCGGAGGAAGACATAGCCGCCGGCCTCCGGGCCCCAGACCTGCCGGCCGTCCGCGTCGAACCCCCGGTCCCAGTTCACGAACCGGTCGGGCGTGACAACCGAGACCGAGCGCATGGAGACCGCGCCGCGATGGCGGTTGGGGCAGCTGCCGCTGGTGCCGGTGAAATGGCCGTGGCCAGCCGCCTCGATTCGGATGGGGCAGCCGGGCTCGCCGAGATCGGCCGGGGTGAGAGCCGGGCCTTGGAAGCCGGGCCGCCACATGCCGACAAAGCGCGCCGGATCGGCGATCGCGAAGGTCTCGCGCACGAGCGTGCCATCGGCCTCGGCGGAAATCCGGCTCACGCGCTGGAAATAGGGCCGGGCGCGCGCCGCCTCGCGGTCGGCCGTGCCGGAGAGGATGGCCTGCTCCTGGTAGATCCACACGCCATCGGTGCGCTCGGGCCAGATGCGCAGCACATGCGCCTCCACCTCGGCATAGGCCGGGTCTGCGGCGTGCTGCCGGGCGCTTGAGAAGGTGCCCGTGACAGCCCTGGCATAGGCCTCAAGAAGCGGGCCTGCGGCCGGTGCCGGCTGGGCAAGGGCGAGACTGGCAACAACGGGAAGACCGATGCGAAGACCGATGGCCCTGCGCGGGCGGGGGCGTGGCGGGAGGCCGGAGATCATGGCCGGCCGGTCATGCGCCAGCCGCGCACGGCTTTCAAGGCGGCGGCCGACGGGCTATGCCCGCGGCCATGCTGCGCTCCGCCGACGATATCGCCGCCCTCGTGGGCAACACGCCGCTCGTCCGCCTCAAGGGGCCCTCGGAGCGCACCGGCTGCACCGTGCTCGGCAAGTGCGAGTTCATGAACCCGGGCGGCTCGGTGAAGGATCGCGCGGCACTCGGCATCATCGAGGATGCGGAGGCCTCGGGCCACCTCGGCCCGGGCGGGATCATCGTCGAGGGCACGGCCGGCAACACGGGGATCGGTCTTGCCGTGATCGGCGCATCGCGCGGCTATCGGACCATCATCGTGATGCCCGAGACGCAGAGCCAGGAGAAAAAGGACGCACTCCGGGCGCTTGGTGCCGAGCTGGTGCTGGTGCCCGCCACCAGCTACGCCAACCCCGGCCACTATGTGCACACCTCGCGCCGGCTTGCGGAAGAGACGCCGGGCGCGGTGTGGGCCAACCAGTTCGACAATGTCGCCAACCGCCTCGCGCACATTCGCACCACCGCGCCCGAGATCTGGGAGGCAACCGGCGGGCGGGTCTCGGGCTTCACCTGTGCGGTCGGCACGGGAGGGACGCTCGCCGGGGTGAGCCTCGGCCTCAAGGAGCGCAACCCCGACATCCGGATCGCGCTGACCGACCCCGAGGGTGCCGCGCTCTACTGCTGGGTGACGACCGGCGAACTGGCCGCCCACGGCTCGAGCGTGGCCGAAGGCATCGGCCAGAGCCGGGTGACGGCCAATCTCGAGGGCGCGATCATCGATGCGGCCTACCGGGTTTCCGATGCCGAGGCGCTGCCGGTGCTGCACGAGCTGATGGCGCGCGACGGCCTGCACCTCGGGCTGTCCTCGGCGATCAACGTCGCCGGTGCCGAGCGGCTGGCGCAGGACATGGGGCCGGGGCATGTGATCGTCACCATCCTGTGCGACAGCGGCAGCCGCTATCTTTCGACCATCTGGAACCCGCAGTGGCTTGCCGCGCGCGGGCTTGCCCTGCCGCCGTGGATGGCCGCCGCCTGATGGGCCGCGGCCTGCGCCACGACCGAGGTCGACATCGGCTGCGCGCGCTGCTAGGGCGCCCCGCCATGGAACGCCTCCAAACGGGCCTAGGCGGTCTCGCGATGGTGCTGCTGGTGATGTTCGCCGCGTCGCTCTTTGCCGGCGTCGCGCGCGGGCCAGAGCCGGCTGAGCCGTCGGCCGAAACGCTGGCGATGCTCGGCGCGGCACCGGCAACCGTCGACCCCGCCCGCCCGGACCAGCCGCGGCGCCGCCATGCCGCCGGCGCGCAGCAGCCGCGGCCGGACCTTACCACCATCTGACACCCGCCGGACGGCTCCAACCCGCCCGGCTCCGACCCGCCCGACGGCGGGCGGTGCCGGGCTGCGGGCGCCCCGGGGCCGCTCGTGCCGTCCGGCCGGGCCCTGCCCGCGCGCCGGCCGCACCTGCCCGGCCGGGTGCTGCGCCAACAGGCTTGTCCACAGGCTGATCCGGAGCCCGCAAGCCCGCGCCGGCGCCGGCCCGCCGGCAGCCGGAGCCCGGTTCTTCCCTCTGCCGGAGAGCCCCGACGCCCCGTTTTGACCATAAAACTCCATTGCTGCCCATTCTATCCCATGCTATCCCATATCCACAGGGGTCGCGGGCAGCCGGTGCGGCGGGCGGCATCCAGTCGGACCATCCCAAGGCCTGCGCCAGCACGGCGCTCCGAGCCGCGACGGGATGCCGGGCGTGAGCCGGGGCCGGCGGGGCGGCGCCGGGCAAGGGAGCGGGCGGTTCAGGGTGCGACATTATTCCGGCGCCTATCTGAACGCGGTGGACGGCAAGAGCCGCCTGTCGGTGCCTGCGCCGATCCGCGAGACGATCGAGAGCCGCTCGGGGCAGAAGCAGCTCGTTCTGGCGCCTGCCGAGCACAACGACTGCCTTGTCGGCTATGATCTGACCCGCTTCGAAAGCCTGCAGGCGGAAATCGGCGTGCGGTTTGCCGGCGATTACGGGCCTGCCCGCTCGGATTTCGCGCGTGCCATGTTCGGCATGGCCGAGACGCTGCGCTACGACGATACCGGGCGGATCATCCTTTCGCCGATCCTGAAGGACCTGGGGCGGATCGAGACGACGGTCCTCCTGCTCGGCGGCGGCGACTATTTCGAACTCTGGTCGCCCGAGCACCTGCTGGAAACCCCGGGGCAGGATCCGCGGCTGCTTCGCACCGTGCGCGCGCTGTGCGCGGCGCGAGGCCGGTGAGCGGGGCCGTGGCAGCGGGTGCGGCGGCGCCGGCACATGTGCCGGTGATGCTTGCCGAGGTGATGGAGGCGCTCCGGCCCGGGCCGGGGGTGCATCTTGTCGATGGCACCTATGGTGGGGGCGGCTATGCGCGGGCCGCGCTCGCCGCCGGCGCGCGCGTGACCGGGTTCGACCGCGATCCGCGCGCCATCGCCGCCGCGCGCGAGGATGTGGTGGCCGCCGGCGGCCGGCTCACCCTCGTCTGCGCGCCCTTTTCCACCATGGCCGCACGGCTCGGCCCCACCTCGGCCGACGGGGTGGCGCTCGATCTCGGCGTGTCGTCGATGCAGCTCGACGATCCGGCCTATGGTCTGAGCTTCCGGTTCGACGGCCCGCTCGACATGCGGATGGGCGCGGACGGGCCGACGGCGGCCGACGTGCTCAACACCGCCAGCGAGGCAGACATCGCCGACATCCTGTTCCGGCTGGGCGAGGAGCGGGCAGCACGGCGGATCGCGCGCGCGATCGTGGCAGCGCGTCCGCTGTCGCGCACGAGCGAGCTTGCGGACATCGTCCGCCGGGTGGTCGGGCGCAGGCCGGGCCAGGCGATCGACCCGGCGACCCGCAGCTTCCAGGCGCTGCGCATCCATGTGAACGACGAGCTCGGCGAGCTGGCCCGCGGGCTGGCGGCCGCCGAACAGCTGCTTGTGCCCGGCGGCCGGCTGGCGGTCGTGAGCTTCCACAGTCTCGAGGACCGGATTGTCAAGCGGTTCCTCGCCGAACGCTCGGGCCGCGTGGCGCATGGATCGCGCCACCGCCCGGCGAGGCCTGCCCGCGCGCCGGCGCCGAGCTTTGCGCCGCCGGCAGAGCCCCGCCGCCCGGGCGCGGCCGAGATCGCGCGCAACCCGCGCGCACGCTCGGCGGTGCTGCGCGCGGCCGTGCGCAGCGCGGCGCCCGCGTGGCAACAGGAGTTCCGCCCGTGATCCGCCTGCCCCGCCTCAGCCACCGCCGGCGCAGCACCCAAGGCGCGTTTGTGCCCGCCGCCATTGCCACCAGCGCCGCCGGCCGCAGGCGATGGCAGGGCCAGGCGCTGATGGTGGTGGGCACGCTTGCCGTTGCGGTGACAAGCTACAGCCTGAGCCAGGCCGTTGCCACCGAGCGGCGCACGCTGCGCGAGCTTGCCGCTGCGAACGCGGCGCTTGCCACCACCAACCGCGCGCTTGCCGCCGAGCTGCGCGTGCGCATGCGCCTGCCGCAGCTGCAGAGCTGGAACGACGGGATCTTCGGCCTGCTGCCCATCACCGGCGAGCAGCATATCCAGACGCCGCTCGAACTCGCCCGCTTCGCCATGCCCCCGGCGCCCGTTGCAGGCCAGCCGACCCTTGCCGTGCTCACGCGCGAGGCGCCACCTGCGGCGGGGCCGCGGCTGGTCTCCGCCCCGCTGCCGGCCGCGCCCGCCCTCGCCCCACCCGCCATGGCCCTGCCGGCTGCCGCGCCCGAGCCCCGGCCCACGGCCGCGCTCCGGCCCGCGCCGACTCCGCCCGCGGCCGCACCGCACCTCGTGGCCGCCGCGCCCGCGTCCCAGCTGCCGCCCCCGCTTCCGGCCGACCTCTTGCGCCTGATCGAGGCGGACGCGCCGCCGGCGGCGCCATGAGGGCCGCATCCGTGGCCCCGGGCGCTCAGGACCCGGGCCGGGGCGTGCGCCGTGGCCCGCGCCTGCCCGGCCACAGCCAGATGGCGCTGGCGCTGGCCCGCCAGCGGCTGGCGGTGGGCATCCTCCTCTTCTTCCTGCTGGTGCTGGTGATCGCGCTGCGCCTGTTCGACCTCACCGTGCTCGACGCCGAGGCACCCGCCCGGCCGGGTCGCTCCGCCCCGACCGTGCCGCGCGCCGACATTGTCGACCGCAACGGCGTGCCGCTGGCGACAAGCTATGTGGCCTATGCCGCGGCCGCCCGGCCGCGCGACATCACCGGCGACAGGGCCAAGCTTGCGCGCAGGATCGCCGCGATCCTTCCCGAGCGCCCGCCGGAGGCAATTTCGGCGGCGCTGCACCACGAGGGGCGCTTCCGCTACATCGCCCGGCGGATCCGCCCCGACCAGGCGCAGGCGCTGCGCGAGCTCGGCGAGCCTGGGATCACGCTGGAGCGCGAGCACGACCGGATCTATCCCAATCTCGCGCTCGCCGCGCATCTTGTCGGCTACACGACGATCGATGGCGAGGGGTCGGCCGGCATCGAGCGGGCCTTCGACGCCCGGCTGACCGACCCCGACCGGGTTGACGAGCCGCTGGTGCTGGCCATGGACGCGCGCGTGCAGCAGGCGCTGGAAAGCGAGCTCGCCCACGAGATGGAGCGCCAGGGAGCCGAGGGCGCGGCCGGGGTCGTCATGAACGTGCAGACCGGCGAGGTGCTCGCAATGGCCTCGCTTCCGGCCTACAATATCAACCGGCCGGGCGGCAGGCCGGGCCTGCCCGACTATATCAACCGGGCAACGCTCGGCGTCTACGAGCTCGGCTCCACCTTCAAGCCCTTCACCGTTGCCATGGCGATGGAGAGCGGGGTTGTGACCTCGCTTGCGCAGAAGTACGAGGTGAGCGGCCTGCGCGTGGGCCGGCATACCATCACCGACGTGCACCGCCGCGCGGGGCCATTCACCGTGCCGGAGGTCATCATCTATTCCTCGAACGTGGCGACCGCCCGCATGGCCGAGCAGATGGGCCGCGCGCGGCAGGAGGCCTTCCTGCGCAAGCTCGGGATGATGGACCGCGCCCCGGGCGAGATCCTCGAAAGGGGGCGGACGCTCACCCCGCCGCCCGGCAACTGGGGCCTTTCCTCGGTGATGACGGTGGGCTTCGGCCACGGCATCGCCGTCACCCCCCTGCACCTCGCCAACGCCTATGCGACCCTCGTCAATGGCGGCATCCATCGCCCGGCCACCTTCCTCAAGGTGCCGGAGGGGCGGGCGGTGCCGGGCGAGCGGGTGTTCTCGGAAGAAACCTCGCGCCTTTCGAATGGGATGCTGCGGCTTGCCGTCACCGAGGGGACCGGCCGCCGGGCCGATGCGCCCGGCTTCCGGGTGGGCGGCAAGACCGGCACCGCGGAGAAGCCGCGCCCGGGCGGCGGCTATTTCAAGAACCGCAACATCACCACCTTCGCCGGCGCCTTCCCCATGGACGACCCGGCCTATGTGGTCGTGATCATGATCGACGACCCGCGCCTTGCCCGCAGTGCCGGGCAGGTGGCGGCGCCCGTGTTCCGCAACGTGGTGCACCGGATCGCGCCGATTTTGGGCGTGCTGCCTGACGAGACGCGCGAGCCCGACCTGTCGGCCTTCGCCGGCCTCTACACGCCGAGGGCGAGGCGATGAGCCGCTTTTCCGGCACGCCGCTTGCGCCCGTCGAAGCGCAGGTGACCGGCTTTGCCATCGACCACCGCGCGGTGGCGCCCGGGCATGTGTTCGGCGCCTTCCGCGGCGCGCGGTTCGATGCCGAGCAGCTGATCCCCGAGGCGGTCGCGCGCGGGGCCGTCGCCATCGTCGCGCGCCCGGCCGCGCGGGTGGAGGGGGCGTTGCACGTGGCAAGCGACATGCCGCGCGCCACCTTCGCGGCGCTCGCCGCGCGCTTTTACGCCCCCTTTCCCCCGACGGCTGTTGCGGTCACCGGCACCAACGGCAAGACATCGACCGTCGAGCTGCTGCGCCAGCTCTGGCGCCTCGCCGGCCACCGCGCCGCCAGCATCGGGACGCTTGGGGTCACAACCGCCGAGGACCGCGCAGATGCCGGGCGCGGCGGGCTCACCTCGCCCGACATCGCCACCTTCCTTGCCACCGCTGCGGGCCTCGAGCGCGAGGGCATCTCGCATCTCGCCTTCGAGGCCTCCTCGCACGGGCTTGACCAGCACCGGATGGACGGCGTGCCGCTGGCAGCCGCGGCCTTCACCAACCTCTCGCGCGACCACCTCGACTACCACGGCACCATGGAGGCCTATTTCGCAGCCAAGCTGCGCCTGTTCACCGAGCTTCTGCCGGCGGGCGCGCCCGCTGTCGTGTGGCACGATGCCGGGGCAGCCGGTGCAGGGTGGACATCGCGGCTGATGGACACGCTGGCCGCCCGCGGCCAGCCAGCGCTGACCGTGGGGCCCGACGGCCGGTTCCTCCGGCTTGCCCGGCAGACGCCCACCCGGCTCGGGCAGATGCTCGAGATCGAACATGAAGGCGAGGTCTACGCTGTGGAGCTGCCGCTGATCGGCGCCACCCAGGCGGCCAATGCGATGGTGGCAGCGGGGCTTGCCATCGCCTGCGGCGGCGCGGCTGGCGCCACCCTTGCCGGCCTTGCCCGCATGACCCCGGTGCGCGGGCGGCTGGAGCGCGCCTGCCTGACCCGCACCGGTGCGCCGGTCTATGTCGATTATGCCCACACGCCCGATGCGCTCTCCGCAGCGATTGCGGCCCTCCGGCCGCACTCGGCCGGCCGGCTGATCCTCGTGTTCGGCTGCGGCGGCGACCGCGACCAGGGCAAGCGCCCCGAAATGGGCCGGATCGCAGCCGCGGGCGCCGATCTTGCGATCGTGACCGACGACAACCCGCGCACCGAGGCTGCCGCAGCCATCCGCGCTGCGATCCTTGCCGCGTCGCCAGCGCTCCACGAGGTGCCCGGCCGGAAGGAGGCGATCGCCCGCGCCATCGCGGCCGCGCGCGAGGGCGATCTCGTGCTGATCGCCGGCAAGGGCCACGAACAGGGGCAGGTGATCGGCCACGAGACCCTGCCCTTCGACGATGTGGAGGTCGCGCGCGCGGCCGCAGCCGGGCAGGGAGCGGCATGAGCGGCCCGGCCTTCCCGCCGCTGTGGACGGGCAGCGAGGTGGCCGCCGTCACCGGCGGCACCCTTGTGGGCGATTTCGCGGCAACCGGTGTGACCTTCGATTCGCGCGCGGTGCAGCCGGGCGACCTCTTCGTCGCGCTCCGGGGCGCGCGGGCCGATGGCCACGCCTTCGTGCCCGAGGCGCTGGCGCGTGGCGCTGCGGGCGCGCTCGTCTCCCGCCCGGTGCCGGGGCCGCATGTGAAGGTGGCCGATCCCCAGGCCGGGCTGGAGGCGCTGGGGGCCACCGCGCGGGCCCGGGCGGCGGAGGCGATGGTGATCGGGGTGACGGGAAGCGTCGGCAAGACCGGCTGCAAGGAAGCGCTCCGGCACGCCTTCGCGCGAACCGACCCCGACCGCACCCACTGGTCGGTGCAGAGCTACAACAACCACACCGGCGTGCCGCTCAGCCTTGCGCGCATGCCGGCAGACACGCGCTGGGCGGTGTTCGAGATGGGCATGAACCATGCCGGCGAGATCGCCGCGCTGACCCGGCAGGTGCGGCCGCACGTGGCGCTCGTCACCTGGGTGGCGCCGGCGCACATCGAGAATTTCGCCGATGGCGAGGCCGGCATCGCCCGCGCCAAGGCCGAGATCTTCGAGGGGCTTGAGCCCGGCGGCGCGGCCGTGATCCCGCTCGACAACCCGCACGCCTCGATCCTCGAGGCCCAGGCGCGCGCGCGCGGCAGCCGGATCGTCGGCTTCGGAGCGCAACGGCCCGCCGAGGTGCGCCTCCTCTCCGCCAGGCCCGACGGGGCGGGCACGGCGCTGGCTCTGGATGTGGCGGGCACGCACCTCGCCTTCCGCCTCGCCCGGCAGGGCTCGCACCTGGTTTCCAACGCGCTTGCGGTCGTAGCTGCCGTCCATGCCGCGGGCGCGGATGTGGCAGAGGCCGCGCTTGCGCTTGCCGACATGGCGCCGCTTGCCGGGCGTGGCGCCGAGGTGCCGATCCCGCTCGGCGCGGGGGCGGCGACCCTGCTCGATGAAAGCTACAACGCCAACCCGGCCTCGATGGCGGCCGCGCTCGAGACGCTGGCCCTGCGCCCCGAGCGCCGGCGGCTGGCCGTGCTGGGCGCGATGAAGGAGCTCGGCGCCCATTCCGCGGCGCTGCACGCCGCGCTCGCCGGCCCGATCGCCCGCGCGCGGATCGACGAGCTCGCGCTGGTGGGTGCGGAGATGGCCGCACTCGACGTGCCAAGCGCGGCCCGCCTGCCCGATGCGGAGGCCGCGCTCGCCTGGGTCAGGGCGCGTCTGGAGCCAGGCGACGTGCTGCTCGTCAAGGGCTCGAACAGCGTCGGGCTCGTGCGGGTCGTCGCCGCGCTCACGGGCGCCGGGGCCGGCGCGGAGGGGGTGGCCACATGATGTTCCACCTCTTCGAGTGGCTGGGCTTTCCCGGGCCGTTCAACGTTGTGCGCTATCTCACCTTCCGCTCCGGCGCGGCGATGATCACCGCGCTCGGCCTCGCGCTCATCCTCGGCCCCGCCTTCATCCGCTGGCTGCGCAGCCAGCAGGGCAAGGGCCAGCCGATCCGCGAGGACGGCCCGGCCAGCCATCTCATCACCAAGAAGGGCACGCCCACCATGGGCGGGCTGCTCATCCTCATGTGCCTTGCCATCTCCACCCTGCTCTGGATGGAGTGGGACCGGCCGTTCGTCTGGGTCTGCCTGTTCGTGACACTTGGCTTCGGCGCGATCGGCTTTCTCGACGATTATGCAAAGGTGACCAAGCGGTCCTCAGCCGGCGTCTCCGGCCGGGTGCGGCTCCTCATCGAGTTCGTGATCGCCGCCATCGCGGTCTTCGTTGTCAGCCAGAGCACCGGCACGGTCCTGCAGTTCCCCTTCATCAAGGCCTGGGCGTTCGATATCGGCTGGTTTTACATCGCCTTCGGCGCCGTCGTGATCGTGGGCGCGGCCAATGCGGTGAACCTGACCGACGGGCTCGACGGGCTTGCGATCATGCCCGTCATCATCGCGGCCCTCACCTTCGGGGTCATCGCCTATCTGGTCGGCAACGCCGTGTTTGCCGACTATCTCGATGTCCGCTTCGTGCGCGGTGCGGGCGAGCTCCTCGTGTTCTGCGGCGCAGTGATCGGCGCCGGCCTCGGCTTCCTGTGGTTCAACGCCCCGCCGGCCGCGGTGTTCATGGGCGATACCGGAAGCCTCGCGCTGGGCGGCGCGGTCGGCACGATCGCTGTCATCACCAACCACGAGCTGGTGCTGCTGGTGGTGGGCGGCCTGTTCGTGGTCGAGGCGGTCTCGGTGATCGTGCAGGTGGCGAGCTTCCGGATGACCGGCCGGCGGGTGTTCCGCATGGCGCCGCTGCACCACCATTTCGAGCAGCTGGGATGGTCGGAGTCGACCATCGTCATCCGCTTCTGGATCATCTCGCTGGTGCTGGCCCTCTCCGGGCTGGCCACGCTGAAGCTGCGCTGATGCTGGCCGCGCCCGATCTTGCCGGCAGGCGCTTTGCTGTCCTCGGCCTTGCGCGCACCGGGCTTGCAACCCTGCGCTTCCTCGCCCGCTCGGGCGCGCGGGCCGCGGCGTGGGACGCGCGGCCCGAGGCCCGCGCGGCCGCGGCCGCCGAAATCCCTGGGCTCGTGCTCATGGACCCGATGGAGGCCGATCTCGCCAGCTTCGACGGCCTTCTCGTCTCCCCCGGAGTGCCGCGCAACCGCCATCCGCTCGTGGCCCGCGCCGCCATGCTCGGCGTGCCGGTGCTCGGCGACATGGAGCTTTTCCAGCAGGCGCGCGCGACGCTCCCGCCGCACCGGCTTGTTGGCATCACCGGCACCAACGGCAAGTCCACCACGACGGCCCTCCTGCACCATCTGCTGCTCGCAAGCGGGCAGCCGGCGCGGCTCGGCGGCAACATCGGGGCACCGGTGCTCGATGCCGCCCCGCTTCCCGCCGGCGGCGTCTATGTCTTCGAGCTCTCGAGCTTCCAGATCGACCTCTGCCAGACACTGGCGGCCGACATTGCCATCCTCACCAACATCACCCCCGACCATCTCGACCGCTACGAGAGCCTCGAGGCCTATGCCGCGGCCAAGGCGCGGCTGTTTGCCATGCAGCCGCGGGGCGGGCATGCGGTGATTGCAACCGACACGCCGCTTGCGCGCGCAGCGCTTGCGGCGCTTCCGGCGCATGTGCGCGGCCATGCCGTCTCGGCCGCCGACATCGCTGCGCACGAGCAGGCCCGCTGGCCGGGGCTTCCGGGCCCGCACAATGCCCAGAACGCCGCCTGCGCGCTCGCTGCGGCCCGCCTGCTTGGCGTGGGCGAGGCCGCGTTGCTCGAGGGCCTTGCCTCGTTCCGGCCGCTCGCGCACCGGATGCAGGAGGTGGCCACCCTCGGCGGCGTCCGGTTCGTGAACGACAGCAAGGCCACCAACCCCGAAAGCGCCGCCCCCGCGCTTGCAAGCTTCCCCTCGGTGCTCTGGATCGCCGGCGGCGCGGCGAAGACGGCCGATCTCGAGGCCTGCCGGCCGCATTTCGGCCATGTGAAGGCCGCGTTCCTGATCGGCGCCGCAGCCGGCATGTTCGCGCGCCTGTTGGAGGCCGAGGGCGTGCGCGCGGTGCGCGCTGAGACGCTTGCGCGGGCGGTCAGCCTCGCGCACGCTGCAGCTGCCCCGGGCGATACGGTGCTGCTCTCGCCGGCCTGTGCCTCGTTCGACCAGTTTGCCGATTATGCCGAGCGCGGCCGCGCCTTTGTGGCCGCAGTCGAGGCGCTCGGCGCCGCGGAGCGGGCCTGATGGCCGGCGGCTCGTCCTTCCTCGCCTTCGGCCGCGCCGACCGGAGCTTCCTCGCCCGCTGGTTCTGGACGATCGACCGGCCGCTCCTCGTGATGCTGTTCGTGCTGACCGGCATCGGCGTGATCGCGGTCGCCGCGGCCTCGCCGGCGGCCGCGCACCTCTATTCCGACAGCACCACCCGGCTCGCACCCCTCCACTTCCTCAAGCGCCAGCTCTTCTGGGTCGCGCTCGGCCTGCCACTCATGCTTGCGGTCTCGATGCTCTCGCGCCAGCAGGCGCGCCGGCTTGCGCTCATCCTCTTCCCGCTGGGGATGGTGGCGCTGATGCTCGTCCCGTTCCTGGGGGTGGAGCGCAACGGCGCCACGCGCTGGCTGCTCATCGGCAGTTTCCAGCTCCAGCCGAGCGAATTCCTGAAACCCGCCTTCATCGTTGCCACTGCATGGCTGCTTGCGGCCCGCTTCCAGGATCGGACACTGCCGGTCATCCCCGTCTCGGCGGCGCTGCTTGCGCTCATCCTCCTGCTCGTGATCGGCCAGCCCGACATCGGCCAGGCGGCGCTGTTCACCGCGGTCTGGCTGGTGCAGGCAAGCCTTGCCGGCCTGTCGCTTGGAATCGTATTCATCCTGCTCGGCGTCGGCGGCTTCGGCCTCTTTCTCGCCTACATGTTCCAGCCGCACGTCCGCGCCCGGCTCGATGCATTCCTCCACGGCGAGGGCGATACCTACCAGGTCGACAGGGCGCTCGACTGCTTCCGTTCGGGCGGGCTTTTCGGCGCCGGCCCGGGCGAGGGCTGGGCCAAGTTCCGCCTGCCCGAGGCGCATACCGACTACATCTTCTCGGTCATCGGCGAGGAGTTCGGCGCACTTGCGTGCCTCGCCCTGGCCCTACTATATCTTGCGATTGTTGTCCGCGTACTGCTACAACTTCTGGAGGAAGAAGAGCCCTTCGTGCTGCTCGCGGCGGCCGGGCTCGTCGCGCAGTTCGGAGGCCAGGCGATCATCAACATGTGCGTCAACCTGGCGCTGTTTCCGCCCAAGGGGATGACGCTGCCGCTCGTCAGCCACGGCGGGTCGAGCTTCCTTGCCGTGGCGTTCAGCATGGGGCTTCTGCTCGCATTCACCCGGCGCAACCGGCATCTTGCGCGCTCGCCCTATCTGCGCGCGGCGGGAGCCGCGGCATGAGCGGCGCGGCGCCTCGCCATGTGGTCCTTGCAGCCGGCGGTACCGGTGGGCACATGATTCCGGCCGATGCGCTGGCGCAGGTGCTGCGCACGCGTGGCCATGGGGTGAGCCTCCTTTCGGATTCGCGGGGCCTGCGCTTTCCCGGCCTGTTCGAGGGGGTGGAGGCAAGGGAGGTGCCCGCTGCCTCGATTGCGGGCGGAAACCCGTTGGCGTGGGCGCGCGCCGCACGGCGGATCGCGGCCGGCCGGGCTGCCGCGCTTGCGCACCTGCGGGAGCGGCGGGCCGGCGCAGTCGTCGGCTTTGGCGGCTATCCGGCGCTTCCGGCGCTGCTGGCGGCGCTGCGGGCGAGGACGCCTGCGATCCTGCACGAACAGAATGCCGTGCTCGGCCGGGTCAACCGGCTGCTGGCCGGGCGGGTGGATGCGATTGCGCTCAGCATGGCCGAAACCCTGCGCCTTGCGCCCGCGCACCGCGCCCGGGCCGTCGTCACCGGCAATCCGGTGCGTGCGGCTGTGCGGGCTGCGCGCGCGGCGCCCTTCGCGCCGCCCGCCCCGAGCGAGGCGTTCCGCCTGCTCGTCATCGGCGGCAGCCAGGGTGCGCGGATTCTCGCCGAGGTGGTTCCGGCTGCGGTGGCGGCGCTGCCGCCCCACGAGCGCCTGCGGCTGGAGGTGGTGCAGCAGTGTCGCCCCGAGGATCTCGGCACGGTGGAGGCCGCCTATGCCGCAGCGGGCATCCGGGCCCATTGCGCCACCTACATGGAGGACATGCCCGAGCGCATGGCGGCCGCCCATCTGGTGGTGGCGCGCGCGGGGGCCTCGACCATCGCCGAGCTCGGCGTGATCGGCCGGCCGGCTGTTCTCGTGCCCTTTGCCGCGGCGACCGACGATCACCAGGCCGCCAATGCCGGCCCGTTCGTGGCCGCCGGCGCGGGGGTGATGCTGCGCGAATCCGAATGCACCCCGGCGCGGCTTTGTGCGCAGCTGCGTGGCTTCCTCGCCGCGCCCGAGGCGCTTGCCGCCGCGGCGGCCGCGGCAAGGAGCGTCGGGCTCCCCGATGCCGCCGACCGGCTTGCCGACCTTGTCGAGACCCAGATGGAGCGCGGCGCATGAACCCGCCGGCACCAGCGCCCGCGGCCGGCCGGCGCGAGGGGCTGGCGCGCGGGTTCACGCGCGAGGTCGGCCCCGTGCACTTCGTCGGCATCGGCGGGATCGGCATGTCGGGCATTGCCGAGGTGATGGCCAACCTCGGCTTCCGCGTGCAGGGCAGCGATATCGCCGAGGGCTATGTGATCAGCAGGCTGCGCGCCAAGGGCATCCCGGTTGCGATCGGCCATGCCCCGGAAAATCTCGGCGAGGCCGCCGTGGTTGTGATCTCGACCGCCATCCGGCCGGGCAACCCGGAGGTGGAGGCGGCGCTGGCGCGCCGGATCCCGGTGGTCAGGCGCGCGGAAATGCTGGCGGAACTGATGCGGCTGAAGTCGACGGTCGCGGTTGCCGGCACCCACGGCAAGACGACCACCACCTCGATGGTGGCCGCCCTTCTCGATGCGGGCGGGCTCGACCCGACCGTGATCAACGGCGGGATCATTAACAGCTACGGCTCCAACGCCCGGCTGGGCACGGGCGAATGGATGGTGGTGGAGGCCGACGAAAGCGACGGCAGCTTCCTGCGCCTGCCGCCGACGCTTGCCATCGTGACCAACATCGACCCCGAGCATCTCGACCATTACGGAAGCTTCGACGCCGCGCGCGCCGCCTTCCGCCAGTTCGTCGCCAAGGTGCCCTTCTATGGCGCGGCGATCCTCTGCCTCGATCACCCGGAGGTGCAGGCAATGATCGCCGACGTCTCCGACCGGCGGATCCTGACCTATGGATTTTCCGCCCAGGCCGATGTTCGCGGGCTCGATGTGGTGCCCGTCCCCGGCGGCAACCGCTTCGACGTGCTGGTGCGCGACCAGGCCGGCCACGAGCGGCGCATCGCCGGGCTCAGCCTGCCCATGCCGGGCCGGCACAATGTGCAGAACGCGCTGGCCGCCGTGGCCGTGGCCACCCAGCTCGGCCTGTCGGACGCGGAGATCGCCACGGGCTTTCAGCGCTTCGGCGGCGTGAAGCGGCGCTTCACCCGGGTGGGAGAGATCGCAACCGGCGCCGCGCCGGTGACGGTGATCGACGACTATGGCCACCATCCGGTCGAGGTGCGGGCGGTGCTCGCCGCCGCGCGCGAGGGCGCGGCAGGTGCCGTCGTCGCGGTGGTGCAGCCGCACCGCTACACGCGCCTGCGCGACCTGTTCGACGAATGGCGCACCGCCTTCAACAATGCCGATTCGGTGATCGTCACCCCGGTCTATCCGGCCGGCGAGGCGCCGGTTGCGGGCGTCACCCACACGGCACTCGCCGAGGCGCTGCGCAAGTCGGGCCATCGCGACGTGCGCGCGGTGGAAGACGAGGCGGGGCTGCACGCCGAGCTCCGGCAGCTGCTGCGCCCGGGCGACATGGTGATCTGCCTCGGGGCGGGCGACATCACCCGCTGGGCGGCGAACATTGCCCCCGCGATCGGAAGGCTTTCGCGGTGATGGCGGTGGCCGCCCCGCTGCTCGGGGCGCTGGCCCGCGCCCGCGGGCGCGTGGAGCCGGGGGCCCCGTTCGCCGAGTTCATCTGGTTCCGCTGCGGCGGGCGGGCGGAGATGCTGTTCCAGCCCGCCGACATTGCCGACCTCGCTTCGGTGCTGGCGCGCCTTCCGGCCGAAGTCCCGGTCTTTGCCGTCGGTGTCGGCTCCAACCTCATCGTGCGCGATGGCGGGGTGCCGGGCCTGTCCGTGCGCCTGCCCAAGGCGTTTGCCGGGGTGACGGTGGAGGGCGAGATTGTGCGCGCAGGCGGCGCGGCCCCGGGCATTGCGGTGGCCCATGCCGCGCGCGATGCGGGGCTTTCGGGTTTGGAGTTCCTGCGCGGCATTCCCGGCACCGCGGGCGGGGCGGTGGCGATGAACGCCGGCGCCTATGGCCGCGAGGTGGCCGACATCCTTGTCGATGCCACGCTCGTCCTGCGCGACGGCGGGGTGGAGACATGGGAAGCCGCACGCTTCGGCTTTGCCTACCGACATGCGGGCGTGCCCGAGGGCGCCGTGATTGTCGAGGCACGGTTCCGGGGGGTGCCGGGCGAGCGTGGCCGGATTGCCGCCGAAATGGAGCGGATCGCAGCCGAGCGCGAGGCCTCGCAGCCGCTGCGCCAGCGCACCGGCGGCTCGACCTTCAAGAACCCGCCCGGCCCGCGCCGCGCCTGGGAGCTCGTGGATGCTGCCGGCTGCCGCGGGCTTCGCATCGGCCATGCGCAGGTGTCGGACAAGCACGCCAACTTCCTCCTCAACCTCGGCGGCGCGACGGCCGCCGAGATCGAGGCGCTGGGCGAGGAGGTCCGCGCCCGCGTGCTTGCCACGACAGGCGTGGCGCTCGAGTGGGAAATCCGCCGCGTGGGGGTGCCGCAATGCGGGTGACGGTGCTGATGGGCGGCTGGGGCCGCGAGCGGGAGGTCAGCCTCGTCTCGGGCCGCGGCGTCGCCGAGGCGCTCGACCGGCTGGGCCACCAGGTCTCGACACTCGACATGGGGGCAAGGCCCGCCGACGGCAGGCGGCTGGCGGAACGGATCCTCGAGACCGCACCCGAGATCCTGTTCAACGCGCTGCACGGAACCCCCGGCGAGGACGGGACGGTGCAGGGTCTCCTCGACCTGATCGGCGTGGCCTACACCCATTCGGGCCTTTCGGCCTCGGTGCTGGCGATCGACAAGCAGCTGACCAAGACCCTGCTCGCCCCGCACGGCGTGCCGGTGCCCGAAGGGCGGGTCGTTGCCGCCGCAAGCCTGTTCGAGGCCGACCCGCTGCCGCGGCCATATGTGGTAAAGCCGGTGAACGAGGGGTCGAGTGTGGGGGTTGCGATCGTCACCGCAGGCGGGGCGTATGGCGAGCCGATCAGGCGCGACGCAACCGGCCCCTGGCAGGAGCACGACCGGCTGCTTGCTGAAACCTATGTACCGGGCCGCGAGCTCACCGTCTCGGTGCTCGAGACCGGGTTCGGCGCCGAGGCACTCGGCGTGACCGAGCTGGTGCCGGCCTCGGGCTTTTACGATTATGCCGCGAAATACACCGCGGGGCTTGCAACCCACATCTGCCCAGCCGAGGTGCCGCAGGCCGTTGCCGAGGCCGTGCAGGCCCATGCGCTCACCGCGCATCGCGTGCTCGGCTGCCGCGGCGTCTCCCGCTCGGATTTCCGCTGGGACGAGACGCGGGGGGAGGCCGGGGTCTTCTTCATCGAGATCAACACCCAGCCGGGCATGACCCCGCTCAGCCTCGTGCCCGAGCAGGCCCGGGCCCGCGGCATCTCCTACGACACGCTGGTCCAGACGCTGCTCGACCGCGCGGCGGAGGCGCGGCGATGAGCGCCCGGCGCGCCCGTGCGGGCACGAGGCCACGGGCTCGGCCGCCGGCGCCGAAGCCGGGGGCGGCGCCGGTCACCGTGCCCGTGCCGCCGCGCCGGCTTTGGGCGATGCTGCTGTGGGGCGGCGGCGGTCTGCTGCTGGCTGCAGCCCTGTCGTGGGCCATCGCAGCCGGCCTCCACTGGCGCGCGGCCACCGAACTTGCGGCGGCGTCTGCGCGCGCCGGCTTTGCCGCCCGGCAGGTGCAGGTGGAGGGCCACCGCAACCAGGACCGTCTTTCCATCTATGCCGCCGCCCTCGATTCGCCGACCGATGCGCTGCTGTCGCTCGACCTTGCTGCCATCCGCGCCCGGGTCGAGGCGCTGCCGTGGGTCGAGAGCGCGATGGTCTCGCGCCGCTGGCCCGACACGCTGGTCGTCAGGGTGACCGAGCGCGAACCGCTCGCGCTCTGGCAGCACAACGGGCGGTTCCAGGTGATCGACGCCGAAGGCGCGCCGCTTCCGGTCGCAGACCCGGCTGCCATGCGCCACCTGCCGCTGGTGGTCGGCGCGGGCGCGAACCGCGAGGCGGCCGCCCTCCTCGCGATGCTCCGGCGCGAGCCGGCTTTTGCCGAGGCGACCCGGGCTGCAATCCTCGTGGGCGAACGGCGCTGGGATCTCCGGCTCCGGACGGGCGAGACGCTGAGCCTGCCCGAAGGTCCGGAAGCGGCCCGTGCGCTGCGGCGCCTCGCCGTGCTGGAACGCCAGACGCCGGTGCGCGGCCAGGGCTTCCTGCGGCTGGATCTGCGCGTGCCCGACCGGCTGGTCATCCGGCTCTCGCCCGACGCGCAGGCAAGAGCACGCGAGCGCCTGCGCGAGGAGGCGCGCCAGCGTGCCGCTGAGGAGCGTCAGCGCCCGGTGCCGCAGGCGCCCGCCTCGGGACCCGCGCCGGTGCCGGTCGGCCCGGCTGCCGCGGTGACCGCCTGATGGCCGCCCCCGGTCTTGCCCCGGCCGCCCGCCAGGTCACCCGCGCGGACCGGATCGTGGCCGCGCTCGACGTGGGCAGCGCCAAGGTTGCAGCCCTCATCGCCGCGGTGGGGCCCGAGGGGCCGCCGCGCGTGCTTGGCGCCGGCGTGCGCGCCTGCGGCGGCGTGAAACGCGGGCTGGTTGCCGACATGGAGAAGACCGAAACAGCCATCCGGGCGGCGATGATGCAGGCCGAGAAGAGCGCCGGGCTCGAGGTGGAATCGGTGCTCGTCAACATCTCCGCCGGCGGGCTCGGCAGCGATGTGGCAAATGTGGAGATCGACATCGCCGGCCACCGGATCACCGAGGAGGATATCGGCAACCTGCTCGCGGCCGGCCGGCAGCGCATCGAGCGCGAGTTCGGCTCCTCGGGCCGCACCATCCTGCACGGCGAACCCACCCTCTATACGGTGGACGGGCTGGACGGGGTCATCAACCCGAAAGGCTTCCACGCCGATCGTCTTGCGGTCGACATCCATGTCGTCTCCGCGGCCACCCCGCCGTGCCGCAATCTCGACCTTGTGGTGCGCAACGCGCATCTCGGGGTCGAGCGCATGGTCGCCTCAGGGGTTGCGGCCTCGCTTGCGGTGCTGAACGAGGAGGAGCGCGAGCTCGGGGTTGCCGTCATCGAGCTGGGCGCCGGGGTGACGACCGTGTCGCTGCACGGCGGCGGCATGCTTGCCGCGCTGCACGCGATCCCGATCGGCGCGGCTGACATTACCGCTGACATCGCGGCAAGCTTTGCCACCACCCGCGCGGTGGCCGAGCGGATGAAGACCCTGCACGGGGCGGCAAGCGCCGTGCCGCGTGACAATCATGAGACGATCGAGATTCCCCCGATCGACCCCGAAGAGCCCGCCGACGGGCGGCGGATCTCGCGCGCGGAGATGATCGCGGTCATCCGCGCGCGGCTCGACCGCATCTTCGCCGAAGCCGGCGAGGCGCTGGAGACCATGGGCTTCACCGGCCCCGCCGGGCGGCAGGTGGTGCTGACCGGCGGCGGCGCCGAGCTGCGCGGCATTGCCGATTTTGCCGCCATGGCGCTCGGCCGGCAGGTGCGGATCGGCCGCCCGCGCGGGCTTGCCGGCCTCCCAGACGCCCAGTCGGGTGCGGCCTTTGCAAGCCTTGTCGGCCTCGTGCTCCACGGTGCCACGCCGCGCCTCGACCTCGCCCGCCTGACCGGGCCGCTCACCCGCTCTGGCCCCCCATCCGCCTCGCCCGCAGGGGCGCTGCAGCGGTTCATCGACACGCTGAGGAGGCAGTTCTGATGCCCTTCGATTTCCTCGATCCCCAGGCCCCCACCCCGCCGGCCGCGCAGCGGCCTGCCGCACCCCAGCCACAGGAGACCAGCATGCGCTTCGATTTCGTCCGCCCCAGCCTCACGGAACTGAGGCCCCGCATCACCGTGTTCGGAGTCGGCGGCGCTGGCGGCAATGCGGTCGCCAACATGATCGCCGATGGCCTGACGGGCGTGGACTTCGTGGTTGCCAACACCGATGCACAGGCGCTCGCCGGATCGCCGTGCGAACACCGCATCCAGCTCGGCCTCAGGATCACCCAGGGCCTCGGCGCCGGTGCACGCCCCGAGATCGGGGCCGCAGCCGCCGAGGAGGCCATGGAGCAGATCGATGCCGCGCTCGAGGGCTGCCACATGTGCTTCATCACCGCCGGGATGGGCGGCGGCACCGGCACGGGCGCCGCCCCGGTCGTGGCCCGCGCCGCGCGCGAGCGCGGCGTGCTGACCGTGGGGGTCGTCACCAAGCCCTTTGCCTTCGAGGGGCTGAAGCGGATGCGCATGGCCGAAGCCGGGATCGCCGAGCTGCAGCGGCACGTGGACACCCTCATCATCATTCCGAACCAGAACCTGTTCCTCATCGCCAACCAGCAGACCGGGTTCCGCCAGGCGTTCCGCATGGCCGACGAGGTGCTGAACCAGGGGGTGCGCGGGATCACCGACCTGATGACCCTTCCCGGTCTCATCAACCTCGACTTTGCCGACGTGCGCACGGTGATGAGCGAGATGGGCCGTGCCATGATGGGCACCGGCGAGGCCTCGGGCGAGCGCCGCGCGATCGAGGCGGCCGAAAAGGCCGTCGCCAACCCGCTGCTCGACGAAGTCTCGCTGCGCGGCGCGAAGGCGGTGATCATCAACATCACCGGCGGTGAGGATCTCGGCCTGATGGAGGTGGAGGAAGCCGCGCAGTACATCCGCGAGATGGTTGACCCGGAGGCCAACATCATCGTCGGCTCGGCGTTCAACGATGCGCTGGAAGGCAAGATCCGGATCTCGGTGGTGGCAACCGGAATCGAGGGTCGCGAGGTGGCGCACCCGGGTCTCGGCGCGGAGCCGCTGGCAAGCCGCGCGCCAGCGCCGTCGCTGGCGGTGCCGGCCACCAGCCTCGGCACGGTCGCGCGCGCGGCCGGTGCGGCGATGCCGGCCGGTCAGCCGGTGCTCGGCGGGCAGGCCGTCGGGCGGGCTGCGCCGGGGGCCGGCGAGGTGCCACCCGACGAGGATCCGACCACGCCCGGCGGCAGGCCCCGCGGCGGCCCGCCGCGCGCACCCGGCGGGCCAGGTGTCGAGGGCATC
>CALKJZ010000018.1 GCA_937995515.1 uncultured Sphingomonadaceae bacterium
AGGCCCGCTGCTTCGGGTCGAAGGCCGGATCCGTCCACACTGTCGCCAGCTCGGGCGCGCCGATGCTGTTGGTGTACTGTGCGGTTTTCAGGTTCACCGTGTTTCCCACCGGCGGCAACTTGCCGTCTGGCCCGGGCTTGCGGTTGCCCGACCAGACCACGTCGTAGATCTTCTCGTGCTGCTTGCCCGCCGCGTCGATCCACCCCTTGACGATCTGCACCCGATCGAGGTTCCCGCTCTTGGGGTCCTTCATTGCCATCACGAGAAAGGTCGGCGCCTTGCCCGCCGGCGCCGCCCTCAGGTTTCCGCCCATGGGCACGCCCTTCGCATAGCCGGCCCTCGCCAACCCGGCGCCAAGGTCGCCCGGGCCAAAATCCCAGCCGGCGAACAGCCGAACCTTTATCAGCGGCCCGGAGGTCGCGAACGTCTCCTTGCGCATCATCGCGTCAAAGATCGCGCCCCGGGTGTTCTTCTCCGCCCAGACCCCTGCGATCCCGCCCGACGAGAATTGCTGGACCTGCGCCACCTGCCCGGCAGGCTGCCCTTTAACCCCGAAGATGCGGTCCTTCGGGTCATTTTCGTACGCGAACTTGCCGGTGTAGTTGAACTCCTCGTGGGTGGCGGCGGCGTTGTGCGTGTCAGTGTCGCCGATGAAGCCGTACTTGAACGGGTTTCCCCGCCCCGCAGCTTCCTCGCTCAGGCCGTCAAGAAGCGCCTGTCGCACGAAGCTGCCGCGATGCTTCGTCGGCCTCTCGGAGTCGGCCGACAGTGTATAGTCCCACTGCTCGAAGCCCGCGAACTCATCGTTTGGGGACAGTGCCGGCCAGGTCTCCGATGTTCCCTTGATCTGGCTTATCTCGTAAAGAGGCTCGTTTCTCGCCCGCGTCGCATTATAGGCCGCGTCGATCGGCCTGCCGTCGAATTTCACCAGCTCGAACATTCGCCCGTCCGACGCATTGCCGTTGTGCGGGATTGCCAGCAGCGTTGCGCCCTTGGACCGCTGCAGATCCATCCAAGCCCACAGGCTTTCCGGATCGTCGGACTCCAGAGCCGACAGCACGACCTCCGGCAGCACCTTGGTGTCGCGGAACATCACCACCCGGTGCAGGTTCCGCTGCTGCGGGTTGGACGTCCATTCGAACCCGGCAAATGTCGTGAACTTGCCGGGCACATAGTTGGCGTCGGCTGTCTCCACCATCCTTGCCCATACCGTTTTCGCCAGCACGGGATCGGTCAGCACCGCGGGAGGATTCCCCGTGGACATGCTCCGCAAGATGGCGGCAAAGGTCTGCAGCCGCGTGTTCGGGTCTGGCGAAGTGATGTTCCTGCCAAGCTCGCTCTTCGAGATTGCACTGTCCGGGTTCGAAAGCTCGCTCATCGCTCCCATGAACTCGGCATGATCGGCAACCATGTAGAAATCGAGCGGGGTCACGATCTGGATCTTGCCACCGAAGCCGCTGTTGGTGATCTCCTTCCCCCTGGCCCAGTCATAGGCGTCCTGCGGGGTGGTGCGCGTGCCATTGGTATAGGCATCGAAGCTGTTGCCTGTGTGCACATGCACTGCCCCGAAATAGGCATTCCGTTCCGGGTTGGCAGGAACCGCTGCCTCGGCATCGGCTATCTTGTCTCCGGACGCCGCCAAGTTGCCTGATGATGCTTTCTCGACGGTCTTGCTGGAACAGCCCACGAGCACCAGCGCACCTGCCACCAGCCACGCCCACTTGCCCGTCATCATTTCGGTTCCCCTCGTCGCCTCCCCTCGTCGCCCAGGCAAAAAGCCTATCCTGCCAGCAGGGGGAAGACTGACCCAAAATGGTCAAAGTTGTCGAAGTTGCGGCGTGCATCCTGCGGATGCCCATGCCATGCTGACAGCAGCAGCTGGCTTCCCCGAACGCCGTCCGACTTTCTCGCCGCCATCCTCCGCGCCGGCCGGATCTGCACTGCGCCTGAAATGAAATGTCGCTCACGCTCGGTTGCCGGGGAACGGACCTGCTTCAGCGCGACGGGTGCACCCGCCCTGAAGCCCCATTGGGGCCGCCCTTCACGCGGTCAGCCGGTCATGCCTGCCCTCACCCGGCGTGCACCTGGCATGAGAGTGAACTTCTCCCCGTCACCCGATGGGCGCGCGGCTGCGACAGTTGGAGCCCGACAACCTGATCGCGCTCTCCCGTCGGCACGTCACGCCGCTTCGTCCAGAAGCCCCGAGCGCCATCGCGGACGACAGCTAGGATGGTCGATACCAAATGGGCGATGTGAAGGCACGTTCCTGATGCACCCGGGAGACATTGTCCGGCATCCGGTAGCCAAACCGGGCCTCGTCATAGTTGGTCCAGCGCGGCGTCGGGATCTCCAGCACCCGGACATAATAGACGGCGCGCCGGGCCGGATCGAATTCCGGATCCGTCCAGCGCACGACCAGTTCCGGCGCGCCGATGCTGTTCTCGTAGCGCGCCGTCTTCAGGTCGACCGTGTTGCCCACCGGCGGCAGCCTGCCATCGGCGCCGGGCTTGCGGTTGCCCGACCAGGCCACGTCGAAGATCTTCTCGCGCGTCTTGCCCTCGGCGTCGACCCAGCCCTTGATGACCTGGACGCGATCGAGATTGGCGCCTTCCGGATCCTTCATCGCCGCGATCAGGAAGGTTGGGCTTTTGCCACGGGGGGCGCGGCCAAGGTCGCCGCCCATGGGGACGCCCTTCGTGTAGCCGGCCCTGACCAGCCCGCTGCCGGTATCGGCATCGGTAAAGTCATAGCCGCCAAAGAAGCGGACGCTGATCCTGGGGCCTGTGGTCGCGAAGGTTTCGCGGCGCTGCATGGCGTCCCACAGGGCCTCGCGGGTATTGGCCTTGGCCCACACGCCCATGGTGCCGGCCGCAGCCTGCTCCCAGCCGCGATAGCCGCCCGGGCCCTCGCCGCCCGTGACGACTGTCTGCCAGCGGCCCTTCCTCGGCTCGACCGTCTTGAACTTGCCCCAGAAATTGTCCTCCTCGACAGTGGTCAGGCCGGTGTGCGTGTCGGTGCCAGCATTGGCGCCGTACTTGAACGGGTTGGTGCCCAGCTGGCCCTCCAGGCGCAGCCCGATCTTCAGCGCCTCGCGCCAATATTCGGTGCGGACCATGCCAGGCTTCTTCAACACGCCGTTGAGGTTGCCGCGGTCCCACAGGTCCCAGCTTGCAAACTCGTCGGTCGGGCTGAGGCTTGGGTGGCTTTCGCTCTGGCCCTTGATCTGCGAGACCTCGAACAGCGGCTCCCACTTCTGGCGGCTGGTCGCATAGGCCTGCGTCATCGGCGACCCGTCGAAGCGGGTCTCCTCGAACATCCGGCCGTTGGACAGGTTGCCATTGTGCGGAATGGCCAGCACCCGGCCGCCGGTCTTCTGCTCATAGGCCTCCATCCACGCCCACAGGCCCTCCGGGTCCTCGGTCTGGAAGGTGGTGAGCGGAAGGACCTGCCCCGCCCGATCGGCACCGTCGCGAAACACGACGTTGCGGTGCAGATTGTTGCCGCCGCCCTCGTTGACGGTCCACTCATAGCCGATGAAGGCCGTGAAGCGGCCAGGCCTGTTGTAGCGATCGGCGATTTCGATGGTCCTTCTCCACGCCGATGCCATCCACTTTGGGTCCATGAGCACCTTGGGAAGGGCATTCGAGGATTGCCGGTCGATGAGTTCCAGCGTCAGCGCCTTGCGCAGGGCCTCATCGTCGCTCTTCATGCCCTCGTACAGGCGCTTCACGAACGGATCCGCGATCATTTCCGGGTTTCCGGCCTGAATTTCGCTGATCACGCCCATGCCATCGGAGTGATCGGTGATGACCATCCAGTCCAACGGGCGCTTCAGCCTGACCTTCTGACCGGTGTTGGAGGTGACTTCCTCGCCGCTGGCCAGCCGGAATGCATCCTCGGGGCTGGTCACCGCACCGTCCAGCCCGGCATCGGCCGACCAGCCAGTGTGGACGTGCGTATCTCCGAAGTAGGCGCGCTCGGGAAACTCGCTTTCCGCCGCCTCGGCGGTTCGCGCCGCAGACCCCGTTCCCTCCGTTGCCTCCCGGTCGCTG
The DNA here is from genome assembly GCA_937995515.1 of uncultured Sphingomonadaceae bacterium. Taxonomy (GTDB): domain Bacteria; phylum Pseudomonadota; class Alphaproteobacteria; order Sphingomonadales; family Sphingomonadaceae; genus Thermaurantiacus. The sequence goes on from CALKJZ010000018.1 coordinate 4,053, forward strand.
CAGGCCGTCGTCAGGAGTATGCTGGCGCCCAGCAGCATCCAGATTGGCTGCTTTTTCAGAGAAGTCTTCAAGACCGCCTCCCTGGGTTCCGATAGTCTCCAGCGCCATATTAACAGGGTCCAATCCCCCCGACTGTCATAAAACTTGCAATCCTGCCTCCGGCTGCGGCTGGCTGGCGATCGTGGCCGGCTCCACCACCTTGTTCCCTGACGCCACCAGCTCGCCTCTCCCCCTGCGCACTGTCCGGAATGTCGTCGAGGCCTTCTTCGTCAATCGCCACCATGTGCCGGCGCAGCCCGACGCGCATGCGGCTGACCGCAAGCGGGCGCGGGTTGGATGTCGCCATCCATCTGCTGGTCTCCGTCTGCAGCATCGGCCGGGTCGGGCTGGGCAGCTTCGTGCGCGCACCTTATCGGCGGTGGGCCTCCGCAAGAGAGGAGGGCGAAGCGGAATGCATGGGGGTGGACCTGTGGGCAGACGGTCTTTGGTCAGCCGGGCCGATGGGGGCGCTGGCACCGACTGGTGGTCGATCGAGGCAAGGGGACTTTCCCATCTGCAAGCAAATGGACCAAGTGTCGGGGGTCATGGCAACCTTGGCCTCTGGTCAAACACCCGAGATCTGGATGTCCAGCGCGTTGATGATGGCCACTTCGTGGTTGGCCAGCGACACGACCTTCTGCCCCATCTCCCCGGCAAGCACTGCGGCGGCAAACGGGGTCACCATGACATGGACAGTGCCGGCAATGTCGAACACGGGGTTCAGCCGGTCTGCCGGTTTGGGCGCGGCATCCAGCGGCAGCAGAGGCACCACCAGCCGGATATTGAGATGCGACAGCAGGTCTGCCTGGCAATCGAGAAGATATCCGGGCGCTCCGTCGGCCCGGACATGCACATCCAAGCGCGCCCTCAGAAGCGGCGCTTGGACGCCAGTGGCAGCCCGTTCGCCTCCACCCACGCGTTGGAACTGTCGAGCGCCTGTTGGTTCTCCGCCAGCCACCTGGACCGCCGCGCCTCGGCCTCACCAGCCTTCAGTCCATCCTCGCATGCGCGGGAAAGGTTGATTTCCAGAGCGCGGGCTTCCTGCGCAAGGGACGCTGGCAGCGAGACATTGGTTGCAAGGCGCCGGCAGGAGCCTTCACCGCGCGATGGCTGCGCGTTGCTCATCTCGATCTCGTCGGTATGGGTACGCAAAAGGTGTATCCAAGCTGTATCCCCATGAAGGCGCGGCCGGTCCGGGCAGGCAGTTCCTCGCCTCATAATCTCGGATGTGCGCCAGGGCTTCAGCGCCAAGCACGCGCATCACGATGGATGCATGAGCGCCGTCCAGCCGCCACCTGTCACCCACCGGCCATCCCGGCCGGACAGGTGGCGTGATATGGGACAGGCAAAGCAGGATGTGCAACGCGGGATCGCCGAACCGGCAGCGCTGATGCGCCAGATCGCGCAGCTTCGCTCGAACCATGCCCTCATCATCGCGACGCGACTGATAACGGATTACGCTCCGGTCCGCTGCAATGACCCTGCACGCCCGCCGCTTGCTGCCATCCAGCAGCGCCTGACGATGCCCGAGTGCGGGACGGTCGTCAGCCGCGCCGTGATCATCGCCGTGGCAGTGAACCACGACGGCAGGCCCGAGGTGCCGGGCGCGCCACCGGCCCGACCGAGGCCGAGACGTTCCGGACCGACTTCCGGCAGTCTGCGGCCGACCGCGGCCTGCACGGCGTGACGCAGGAGATCGCCGACGACCACACTGGTTATGCGGTTCCGCCAGACCCCTGCCGCCTGTGGGGGGAAATTGTGGGGGACGTTCGAGGGCGGGGCGACAAGCGACGGGAAAGACGCTGGAAAGTCGCCTTGAAAATTCCACCCTCTCCGCCAGCATGCCGGCTCCTGCAGCCGCAGCCCGTCCGGTCATGTCGGTGATCTGAGAGCCTCAGCCAGCAGGCGCGCCGGGCATGGCCGCTGCGTTCGCGCGCTGCTGCGACCCCCCATGGGGGCGGCCCTTCGGGCGGTTCGAATAGAGAGAACCCGGGGCTGCGGCCAGATGCACAAGGGGCTCCTGCGTGCCTGTGCGAACGTGGCCGCAACGCCGGCTGCGACCCGGGCGGCCCCGGCGCCGCGCTCCGGGGCCTGCCCATCCGGTTCAACGTGATAGCCGCTGCGCGTCCGGAATTGCGGCCGCCGGCCATCCGCGCGATGGGGATCGCGCCACGTCGGTCGCGCCACATGGACGGGGTTGGCCGCGCAGGTGTCGTCGGGCGAGGCGGCCCACAGGCCGAACCCGAAAGAGCCGGCAAGCGCCGCCCCGCCACGACCGGCGGGACGCAGCGGAAACTCTCCGACCAGCGGAGAATGATGGCGTTGCGCGTTTCGGCACAGGGGCAAGCCCGTGTCCTCGACTGCAGTCTTGGCTGGCTCGTCACCAATCACATGCGCCACTTTGCCGACTGGGATCTGGTCCTTGCTGCTGAGCGCCCGGGCTTGCGTTGGATGCGCTTGCTGTTGGCCTCGGCGGCTCGGCCGCCGACCTGCGGGCGATCCTTCCGGCCGGCGGGTTTGCGCCCGCTGTCCGCAGGGCCCGAAAGTCCCCGGCCCCGCGGTTCCGGCCGCGCGGCCGCGCCTCGCCCTTGGCCTCCACGCAGGGAAAGTCTGCCACGCCTGGAGGCAGACGGAGCATTGGGAGGCCAGCCTCGCCGTCGCCGCCTCTGGGGCTTCTCCCATGGCCGCAAGAGGCCGGATCGCCCTTCGTCTCGGGCCATGACGAACAGCAACGCGAAACACCAACACAGGAGGCGTCTGCCATGCCCGGTTTGACCGTTCGCCTGATGCTGCTGGCACCACTTGCGCTTGCAGGGCCGATCCTTGCTCTGCCTGCCGTGGCCGGGCAGGCGGCAGAGGGCGCCGACTTCGGGGGCATTGGCGACATCGTCGTCACCGCGCGGCGCAAGCAGGAGCGGCTGCAGGATGCCCCGGTCTCGGTGCGGGCATTCACAGCCGACGAGATCCGCGAGCGCGGGGCCGCCAGCCTGCAGGACCTCATCAGTGCAACCCCGGGGCTCATTCTCGATTCGCGCACCAACGCCGCCGACTTCCGCCCCTCGGTCCGGGGGATCTCCTCGCCCCTGTTCGACCCCTACCGCAACCGCTCGGTGCTCGGCTTCTTCATCGACGGGGCCCCCGTGATTGCCAACCTGCAGACGCTGCCGCTTGGCGACATCGAGCGGCTCGAGATCATCCGCGGGCCGCAGTCGGCGCTCTATGGCCGGGCGACCTATGCAGGTGCGATCAACTTCGTGCCCCGCCGGCCGTCGGATCGGCTCGAGGGCCGGGTGGAACTGTCGGCAGCAAGCCACGACACCTATCGCACCCAGGGGAGCCTCGCCGGGCCGACCGGGATCGCAGGGCTCGGCTTCCGCCTGGGCGGCAGCTGGTACCAGTATGGCGGCGAGCACCGGAACATCTATTCGGGCCGGATCTACGGCAATGAGGAAAATTTCTCGGGCAATCTGGGGCTCGACTTCGCGCCCGCACCCGGCCTCGAGGCGCGGCTCACCTACATCTATGTGGGCGACCGCAACGGCCCGGGCGCCTACGGCCAGTTCCCGTCGCGCTACAAGAACCAGAACTGCCTCCAGCGCGCCGCCCGCCCGCCGATCCCTGCGCCGCGGATCCCGGGCGTGTTCGACGAGATCGGCTGGGTTTGCGGCAAGCTCGACTCGCGCGATCTCGTCATCAACATGCGCGACGACGACCTCGGCCCCAAGGGCCCCGGCTTCGACCAGGACACGCACATCCTGGCCGGCACCCTTGCCTTCGAGCGCGGGCCGATCAGGCTGATCTCCACCACGGCCTGGAACCGCCAGACCTACGAGCAGCGGTCGAACCAGAGCCGGGTGGTGGCCTCGGTGTTCGACTCGCCCGCGCTGCCAACCGGCAGCCAGGCGATCGATGCCGGCACGTTCGAAAGCCTGAGCCAGGAAATCCGGCTGCTCTCGACGGCAACCACCGGGCTGCGCTGGTCGTTCGGCGCCAACTACTACCGCGAGACATTCGATCTCGAGCGGCTGAAGGGCGCGCAGTTCCTCGCCTACCCGGACCGCGATGTCGCCAAGAACATTGCCGGGTTCGGAAGCCTTGCCTACACGCTCGGGCCCGTCACCCTCACCGCCGAGGGGCGGCTGCAGGAAGACCAGATCTTCCGCAAGGACACCCGCCAGGTGGGCGCAGTGGGCCAGCAGGTGCTGCGGGAAAAGGTTGTCTTCTCGCGCTTCCTGCCGCGCCTGACGCTCGAGTGGCGGTTGTCGCCCGACTTCAACCTCTACGGCTCCTATGCCGAGGGGGCCCGGCCGGGGGCCACGAGCCTTGCCTCCGACACCGGAAAGCCGGTGCGCGAGGAGCGGACGATCAACTGGGAGGCGGGCCTGCGTTCGGCCTGGCTCGATCGGCGCCTCGTCGCCAATCTCACCCTGTTCCGGATCGACTGGAAGGACATCTTCGGCGAAAGCGCGCGCGAGGCCGTGCCCGGCGACCCGACGACCCTGCGCGTCTTCCGCCAGAACCAGGGGGATGCCCGGATCACGGGGCTCGAGGCAACACTTGTCGCCCGGCCCGTCCCACCGCTGACGCTCGAGGCCAACTATGCCTACATGGATGCCGGCTATCGCCCCGGCTTCAACACCCGCGAAGCGTTCGACCTCCTTGGCCAGGACAGCCGCGACTTTCTTGTCGGCAAGCGGCCGCGCTACGTGCCTGCCCATTCGGGCACCTTCACGGCCGTGCTCGCCGACGAGACGGCAGGCGGGCTGGGCTGGCGCCTGCGCGCCGATCTCAACGTGACCGGTGACCGCTACGGCACCGAGCTCAACACCGACCGGTTCGGGACCCAGACCCTTCTCAACCTTTCGGGTGCGGTCTCGTTCGACCGCTTCGAGATCGAGGCCTTCGTCCGCAACCTGCTCGACGATCGGACCATTCTCGCCTCGGGGCGGTTCCTGAACCTCGATGCCACCCCCGGCAGCCGGCTGCCGGCGAGCCGCTCGGCCAACTTCATCGCCGAGGGGACCCTGCCGCGGGGGCGGCAGGCGGGGGTGACGGCCCGGGCCCGGTTCTGAGGCCGGCTGCAGGCAGGGCCTCCGGCGGGCGGCCCATCTCCTCGCGGCCGCGCCTGCGCCAGACGCCGAGGAAGAAGTCGCCCGCGCCCGCGCGCAGGGAAATGATCTCCTGATAGGCCTTCGACCAGTAGAATGCGCGCGCCGCCTCGAGGCAGGGGAACTCGGCCACCAGCGCCATGTCGCGCTGGGTCCAGTCGCCCTCGAACACCTCGAGCGGGCGGCCGGCAAGAAGGTAGAAGCCATCGAGCCGCTCGTAGAGGCCGGACGCCCGCAGCGCCTCGCCATAGGACATCGGCGCGCCCTCGGGCTTCGCAAAGCCAAGCTCGGAGAGCGAACCCATGACAAGCATGAGCACCGGCTCGTTGCACGCGGCGATGTCCGCGGCGCGGGCCGGCGCCTGCCAGCCGGGCCCGGGCGGTGCAGGCAGGATCGCAGGGACCCGGTCTTCGGCTGCAGGCGGCACGGGCGACGGCGGCGACGAGCGGCCGGCCGGGGGCCCGGGAGGGCGCTTGGCGATCGCCTGGATCTGGACCCGGAAGCGCGGATCCCAGGGTGTGAAACCCATGACCGACCGCGCCGGCCGGTGGCCGGCCATCCGCGCCACATAGACGGGGTTGGCCGCACGATAGTCGTCGAGCGAGGCGGTCCACAGGGTCACCTGGACAAGATCGGCAAGTGTCGCCCCGGCGGCCTTCAGAATGGCCTCGAGATTGTCCATCGCGGCCGCCATCTGCGCGGCCGCATCGTCGGCGACGAACCTGCGGGTCTTCGGATCCATGCCGGTGATGCCGGCCGTGAAGATGAAGCCGTCCTCGGTCCGGACGGCCGCCGACTGGTTGTCCATCACAAGATAGGCGGATGCGTCGTCGAAGAGCGTGAACGGACGCTCGGCGGCCGCTTCCGGTGCGGCAAGGAGGGCGGCGAGAATGGCAGGGGCCAGGGCGGCAAAGGGGCGGACGGGCCTTCGGGCCGGGTTCAGGCGAGGGACGCAAGGCATTCGGCAAGAATCTCCGGTTCGGTCAGCATGCCCATGCGGGTGACGGAGAGCTCGATCATCTGCCAGCCGGGGCCGCGCGCAGGCCCCCACATCCGGTCGGACGACGGGCTGTAGCGCTGTGCCATGGCCCGGATGCAGGTGCGGGGCAGCCCCTCCCAGCCGCCGTTCTCGAGCATGAGCTCGTCAAGCCAGGCCTTGGCCGGGTGGGTCGTGATGCGGGCCTTGAGCAGGGCCACCAGATCCTCCCGCTCAGGCGGGACCAGCATGTCGACCCTGTAGCTCTTCCAGAAATCCATGGCGTAGCCGCCATCGAAGTCCGCGGCCCGCTTCAGCCACCAGTCGGGCAGGCTGCCATCCGGGTTGCGGGCCACGCCCGACATACGGCCGGGCGCGGGGATGAGGGCATCGAAGAAGACAATCCGGCGGATCCGCTCCCGCCTGCGGTCGGCAGCGCCGGTTGCCGCGATGCCCGAGAAGCTGTGGGCGACAAGGATGACCTCATCGAGCCCCTCCCAGTCGATCACGCCCGTGATGTCGCGGATGTGGGTTTCAAGCCCCACGTCAGGCCCGATCAGGTGGTGGCGCTCGCCACAGCCGGTCAGGGTCGGGGTGTAGACACGGTGGCCGAGGGCACGCAGCCGGTCGGCGACCTCGGTCCAGATCCAGCCGCCGAGCCAGGTGCCGTGAACGAGGACGAAGGTCGCCCGGGCCGAGGGCGGCGGGGGAGGGCAGGCGGCAGGCGCGGCGCGCGCAGCGATCGGCAGGGCAAGGCCCGCGGCGGCGGCCAGCACGGTCCTGCGGCGTGGCATCACTTCTCCCCACTTCTCCCCGGTTCGGGACTGGACCCTCGCGTCGAGGCTTTTAACATGCTGGCCGATATGGCAAAACGATTCGCGCAAGCGATCGCCCTCGGCCTGCTCCTCGCTCCCCGTGCTGCGGCTGCAGACGCTGCGAATGCAGCTCCGCCGCAGCCGGTGCCAGGCCCGTCGGCGATGTGGCGGGCGACCTTTGTGGTTGGCGATGCTGACGCAGCGCTCGCCGTCTGGCGCGACATCCTCGGCTTCCGCCTCGCCTACGAGGGCGGGTCTGTGCTCAGGGATCCGCGGCTCGCCGGGCTCTTCGGCCTCGATGCGGCCGCAAGCAGCCGGCTTTTCGTTCTCGTCTCGGGCAACACGGCGACCGGCAACATCGGCTTTCTCGTGCCCGAGGGGGCAAGGGTTGCGCCGGCCGCGCCAGGTGCCGGAACAGCCGCGCTGTTTGTCAAGACAACGGCGATGGACGAGGTGGTCCCGCGCCTCGTCGCTGCCGGCTGCACGCTGCTTTCGCCGCCGGGAGACCGGGTTGCCGGGCGGAACCGTATGGCGTGGATGATCGATCCCAATGGGGTGCGCTTCGTGCTGACCGAGCGCGACACCATCGAACTTGCCTACCCGCAGCCATGACACGGGCGCAGCCCGATGCCGATCCGGGCTCCGGCCTTGGCCGCAGGGAGCTGCTCGGCCTTGGCCTTGCGCTCGGAGCCGCGGTGCCGGCCCAGCCCGCTGTCGCTGCTGCCGCCGCCGGGGAGGATCCGCGGCTTGCCGACCCGGTCTTCAACATGCACGCGGTTGCAAGGCTGCTCGGCCGCACCGACGGCCGGGTCAGCTTCTACCATGCCCGCGGCATGATGTTCGGGATGCGGCCGGGCGAGCATGCCCGGGCTCTCCTCGGCTTTGAGGGATGCGCGGCGCGGCTGTTCCGGCCGCTGGCCGACGGCAGCGGCTATGCGCTCGGCCTGCGCGAGTGGCTCCTGTTCCGCAACCCCGACACGGGGGCGGTCGCCGAGAGCTGGCAGAACCCCTATACGCGGCAGGAGGCCCCGCTGCCGCATTTCCGCGGCGGCGGCGGCATGAAGCATCTGTGGACGGTCTCGGGCCAGGGCCGCATCGGCCAGGAGTCGCTTGCCAAGCCGCTTCCCCCGCAGCTCTACCAGTGGGACTTCGACGGCGACCGGGGCGTGTGCACGATCGAGCAGTTCATCGCCTTTCCCGCCTATGTCACGCCCGAGCAGGATCCGGTTGCCTCGACCGGCGCGGTCCGGCACGAGATCCAGGTGCGCAGCTTCGCCTTCAGCCGCCGCGCGCTCCTTGGTTCGGCGCAGCCGTTCGTGCCCGTCATCGAGACCTGGGTGATGAAGAACGACTGGATGCCGTTCATGATGATGGGCAACTGGCCGGGGCACCACATCTGGCGGGCCTCGGGGCGCAAGCTCGACCGGATCGATGCCCTGCCGCCGGCCTTCATCGCCGAGACCGAACGGCGCTGGCCGGGCACCGTGGCCGAGTTCGCCGACTGGACCGGCAGCTGAGAAGGAACCCGCCATGCCGCTCGACCGCCGCAGCCTGTTTGGCCTTGCCGGGCTTGTGGGCCTTGCCGCAGCAGGCCGCACCTCCGGTGCTTCGGCGCAACCGGAGGCGGGCCCGGGCCCGCCAATGGTTGCGCCCGATGGCGGCTATGCCGCGGTGCCGCTGGCGAGGCCTCTGGTGCGGGCGACGGCCATCCAGACGGCGCTCCTCAATGTTGCACCCGCAAGCCGCGAGGCCGATCTCCGGCGCAACCTCGCCCATGTGCTCGACCAGATCGATGCGGTGTTCAACTATTTCGGCCAGAAAGACCTGCTGGCAATCCATGCCCAGGCGCTGCACGGGTGGGACAAGTGGACGAAGCGCGAGCTGGAGCTGATCGCGCTGCGCGTGCCGGGGCCGCAGTCGGAGGCGATCTGCGCCCGGGCGAAGCAATATGGCTGCTGGATCGCCTTCGGCGGCTATCTGGTTGCGCCCGACTGGCCCGGCCATGTGATCGATGCCATGTTCCTCGCCTCGCCCGAGGGGCGGATCGAAGCAACCCACTGGAAGGCGACCACGCAGCGCGCCCAGCGCGCCGGGGTGGACTATTTCGTCACCCATGTCGTCGACGTGCTCGACGCCTATGTCGAGCGCTATGGTGCCGATGCCGTCCTCCCCGTTGCCCGCACGCCGATCGGCAACATCGCCATGTCGTCGGTGTTCCGCGAGCCGGAGCTCTACCGGGCGCTGGCAATGAAGGGCGCGGAGATCTTCATCCGCTCGGGGCTTGGCGGCTACACCGAGGCCGACGGCGAGTTGATCTCACGGGTCAACCGGGCCTATACCCTCTACGTGTCGAACGCGCTCTCGCCCGGCAACCCGCGCTACTTTCCCGACAACGGGACACTCGGCAACACCGCAATCTATGGCCTGAGGGGCGAGCGGCTGGCGGCCGCGCGTGAGCATGAGACGGCCGTGAGCGCGACGCTCGACATGGCCGGCCGTCGCCAGGGCGGGCTCATTCCCGACCTGTCGTGGGATCTCTACGCGCCGGTCTATGCGCAGTACCGCTCCCGGTTCACGCCCAACACCTATGCCACCCGGGTTCCCGAGACGCTGGAAGAGGCCTCGCGCCTTGTTGCCTCGAGGCGGCGCTGGAAGGAGTAGCCCGCCATGACCCATCTGCCGGAGCACCCGGCCAGTGCCACGCGCACGACGCCGCCCGCCGCTGCCGGGACAGCAGCCGAAAGGGCGGCAGACCCGATCGCCCCGGCCGCCGGGGCGAAGGCGCGTGTCTCCCCGCTCGCCGAGGTGACCCTTGGCGCTGCCGATCTCGATGCCGTCGCGCGTTTCTACGGCGAGGGCCTTGGCATGACGTGCACGCGCGAGCGCCTCGAAGGCGAGCCTGCGACAGCCTTCCGCCGGCATTACCGGATGGCGGGCGAGGGCCCGCTCGAGCTGCTCTCCTGCACGCGGCCGGGATTGCCGGGCACACCACGGGTGCGGGCCATCGCGCTCGGCGCCGATGCGCCGCTGGCCCGCCCGGGGCATGATGCGCTGCTTCCCGGCGGACTCTCGCTCGGCTTTTCCTCGGCCGGCAACGCCCCGCTTTTTGCGCGCCTCGGGGCGCTCGGCTTCCGCTCGACCGCGGGCCTCACCAGCATCACCCTGCCGCGCGGCGATGGCGGCAGCTACAGCGTCGGCGAGCTCCATCTGCTTGCGCCGGACGGTGTCTACGTGCTCGGGATCGACCGGGGCGACATGGCCCCGCTGGCACCGATCGACCCGGTTCTTGGTGTTGGGGGGCCGGCCTATTCGGGTCTCGTCGTCGCCGATCTCCCGGCGCTCTCCCGCCTGCTCGGCGACGTGGTCGGGCTGGAGAAGCGGCGGGAGGTCGAGCTTGGCGGCCCTGCCGTGGAGGAAGGTCTTGGCCTCCCGCCGGGTACCCGGTTCGATTTCCAGCAATGGTTCATGCCCGGTGGCGCAACCGGATATGTGATCGTGATGCACTTCAAGGGCCAGCCCGGCCGCCCCGCAGCGCACCTCGGGCCGATTGCCCGCGGCCTCATGATGTGGACCTTCGAGGTGGAGGATCTTGAGGACCGGGCAGCGGCCGCAAGGGCTGCCGGGGTCAGCGTGGTCGCGGGCCCTGCCGATGTGCCCTGGCCCGGCGGCTGCCGGCAGAGCCTCGTCCTTGCGACCGCCGAGGGATTCCGGGTCGAGCTGGCTGGCCGCAGCGCGCCGTCTTTCGCCTGACGCCCGGGTCCACCGGCTCCGGCCCGAGCATTGGAGAAGGCAAAAGGTGCGATCGCCCGGCAGACGATGAGCCGCAGAGGCCCGCGCCTGCGCCGCGCCAGCCCGGCCGCAGGGGGTGCCGGGGCCCCGTCCCTTTTCCCGTTCGGGTGGGCGGCTGCGGCCATCGGGCGGCGATGCCGCGCGCAAGCTTCGCGGGCAGGGCAGGAGGTCAGTGCCGACCGGGTGCGCGGATGCCCAACCGGAGCCTGGGCACGGAAGGGCGGAGCCTCGGCAGGCAAGGGCAATCGTCGCGGAGGGCGCGGCAGCGCGGCTTCCCTGGCTTCTGCTGCCCGCGTCCGGCACGCCGGTCGTCCCCCCCGGTGGGGCACGCCACTCCATCCCTTCGGGCTTGCCGGAGCGCGGTTGCCGGTCGCGCCTCGACGCATGCGGCGGGAGCTTCTCCGGGCCCCTTGCCGGAGGACGAACGCCGGCAGGGCCGCCGGGCAGGCCCCGTCCACGTCTGCATCGGCCGCCTTGACGGCTGGTAGTTGCGGACCTAACCCATTGTCCATGCGGACGACAGCAGTGCTGCTCCTTCTTCTGTCGGGGTGCGCCAGCGCCCCCGCGCTCGAGGTCGCAACCTCGCCGCCGCCGACGACTGCGGCCGCAATCGGCGAACCGCTGCCCGGGTTTCTGAACGGCTATCTGGTACCCGACCGTCTGCCCGACAGCGCAGCGCTGATGCCGCCGCCTCCGGCAGCCGGCAGCGCGGCCCAGGCGGCCGACGATGCCGGAATCGATGCCGCGCTCAAGGCCTCGCCGGCCCGGTTCGAGGAGGCCCGGCAGGATGCCGACCTGTCGTTCCCGGCCGTCACGGCAAGCTTCACCCGAATCCTCGGCATCACGATCGACCCCGAAGCGCAGCCGCACACCGCTGCGCTGTTCCGCCGGGCGATGACCGATGCTGGCCTCAGCACCTATGGCGCCAAGCAGCGCTACAACCGCACCCGTCCTTTCGTCGCCCGGTCGCTTGCCTCGTGCACGCCGGAAGAGGAGGAGTTCCTGCGAACCGACGGGTCCTACCCGTCGGGCCATGCTGCGGTCGGATGGATGCTGGGGCTGCTGTTCGTTGAGCTTGCACCCGACCGGCAGGATGCGCTCCTCAAACGGGGGTTCGACTTTGGCGAAAGCCGGGTCATCTGCCGGGTTCACTGGCCAAGCGATGTCGCAGCCGGCCGCGTGATGGCGTCTGCCGCCTTCGCCCGGCTGCAGGCCGATCCCGTGTTCCGCGCCCAGCGCGATCTCGCCCGTCAGGAGATCGCAGCGGCGCGGGCTGCGCGCTCTGGCGCCGCGGGCAGCCGAAGCAGATAGGGCGGAAGACAGCTCTTCGCTCTGTCAGGCCCGCGGGCCCTGGGGCGCACCGCGCGTGCAACGCATCGGGCAGGGGTGGCGGAGGCATCCCGCCCCGGGGTTGCACCTTGAGCGCGGTGGAGCCGCGTCCCCCCGGGGTTGCGCGCGGCTGACCGGGAAACGGCCCGCGACGGCCGAGGCCTCCGGCGTTGCGCCGCGTGGCCTTCGCGGCTCGACACGCAGCGCCCAACCGCGGCCACCATGGGTGGCAATGCGGCGCAGCCACACCCGGAGCCGAAGCCCCGCCGCGATCGGCCGTGCCGCACCTGTCGCCGGCGCAACGGGGCCGGAATGCGGCAGCAAGGCTCGACCCCCGGTCCATCCCGCCGCCCGAGACCGGCCAGATGCCGAACTCGACGGGGCGGCGCTGCGCCTCGGGCGGTCTTTGCGTCGGGCATCATGGGTCGTGTCCTGGGGCGTGGTGGTGCTGGCGAGGGCGAGCATGAGCTCCGGCATGGCCGGGCTGATCGGTCCGCGATTTCTGGCAGGCCGATGATCGGCTCATCGGGGATAGGTGCGATCGTCTCGGGGGTCATGTGGCGGGCGCGCTGGACGGCCCTCTCGTCGGTCTGTTCGGGCCGGACCGCTCCTGACGTGACCGCGTGATGGCGGCCGTGTTGGGGAAGATGCCGACGACCGCGGTGTGGCGCCTGATCTTGCCATTGCGCTGCTCGGGAGGGTTGGCCGGATGAAGTGTCGCCCGGTGCTGCTGGGGGAAGGTCCTGCCGGCAAGCCATCCGGCTCGGCCTCGTCCATCAGCCCGGCGAGCCTCGGCACCTTCGGCCGGAGCTGGTCGGCGAGACGGCGCCACTTCTGCCTTTCGGCGCGGGCGTCGTCCTTGGCGAAGGCGGTGGCGACGAAGGCGGAGACCATGCAGCGGCCGCTCTTGCCGGCATGGGCGAGGGCGTTGCACATGACGTGGACGCAGCAGCGCTGCCAGGCGGCGCTCAGGATCTTCGAGATCGCCGCCTTCGGCCCTTCGTGGGCGTGGGGGATGATTCGCTTTGCCCCGCGCAGGCCCGGCGGGCGCGCTTGCGCAGGAACGCGGTCCGGCACGGCTCGGCCTCGGGCGGGCCGATGTCCATGCCGCGGACCTCGCGCCGGCCGTCGGTGTTGACGCCGACGGTGACGATCGCCGCCACCGGGACGATGCGCCCGGTCTGCCGCACCTTCAGGCAGGTGGCCTCGATCCCAAGGTGGGGCCGCACGCCCTCGAGCGGGCGCTCGAGGAACGCCGTCACCACGCTCGTCGATCTCGGCGCACAGCCGGCTCACCCGGCTCTTCGAGATGCCGCCCATGCCGAGCGCCTTCACCGGGTCGTCGACCGGGCGGGTCGACATGCCGAGGATTTCAGGCGTCCCGGATAGCGGCCGCCAGCGCCGTCCCGGCCATCCGCCATGGCTCGGGGAAGCCGGGGAAGGAGGAGCCCGAGCGCAGGCTCGGGATGCGCAGCTCCACCGTTGCGGCCCGCCCCTTCCAGCCCCGGTCGCGCCAGCCGTTGCGCCGGCCCAGCCGATCCGGGCTCTTCTTGCCCCAAGCTGCGCGCGCGGCTGTTGACCTCCCGCTTTATCAGCCGCCCGGCGGCAAGGCCGATCCTCTCGCGCAGCCGATCGGTATCGGGGGTCTTCTCGCCCCAGGCTGCACAGGGCCACCATCTCGTCGGTCATCGCGGATCTCGGGTTCAGCTTGGCGTCTCCCCCCGACCCTTCCGAAGACGCAGCGCTTCCCACCGCGCCGCCACCCGCCCGCGCGGGCTGAAGCGCTGGCGGGCGGGTGGCGGCGCGACCGTCGAACGACACCACCAGCGGGGAGACGACCTCATCGGGCCTTCGCGCGGCCCGCTTCCGGCGGGCACGGGCCTGCTTGCCACATGGTCGGTGCCCTCGCCGTTGCGGGCTCCCGCACGCCTGTTGCGGCCGGGCGGTGCAGGTGGGGCGCGCGGGCTTCTTCGCCTGTGCCCGCCGGTTCGCCGCACGGTTCTTGTGCCCGGCCGTTACCCTTGGGTGACGAAACGCGGGCCGTAGCCGGGCCATCCCGGCCCCCATTGGCGCACGGGCATGTGCAGCGATCTGGGCGCTTGCGGCTTACCTTCAGACCTCGGGAAAGATCGGGGCAGTCTGGAGGATGCGTTCGCGAACGCGGCTGCCGCCTGGATCGGCGGAGTGGCTTTCCCTCCCGCGTGGCGCCCGAAGGCTCTGTCCTTCGGAATATTCAGGCCAGCGAGCGCCGGACGACAAGGGGCAGCGCAGCGACGAGCGCGTCGATCTCGGCCTCGGAGGTTGCAAGCGCCGGAGTCACGCGCACGCAGGCGCCGCGCGCCGGGCCCGGGCGCATGACGGCGAGGATCCGGTGCCGCTCGAGAAGCTCCCGGGCGATCGCCGCATTCTCTTCCGGTCTCACCCGGCCGCGGATCCGGAAGCTGGTGATCCCGGCGTGAAGCGCTGGATCCTCGGGCGTGAGGATCTCAAGACCATCGAGGCCCCGCAGCGTCTCGGCCCACCGGGAGCGCAGGGTCCGCAGCCGGTCTTCGCGGGCGGCCGGGCCCATGGACTGAACGAGATCGAGGGCGCTGGCCAGCGCGAGCCATGCAGCCCAGTCGAGCGTGGCCGGATGCACGCGATCGTCGATCCGGCCTGACGGGGCGGCCCCCGCTGCGGCGTCCTCCGCAATGTCATCGAGCCGGCCCGCGCGGATGAAAAAGCCTGCCGTGCCCAGCGGGGCCCCGATCCACTTGTGGCAGTTGAACCCGACAAAATCTGCCCCGAGGCTGGCCAAGGGCCGCGCAAGCTGGCCAACGCCATGTGCTGCATCGACAATGCAGTCCGCTCCGTGCGCCCTCGCGAGCGCCACAATCTCCGCCACGGGCAAAACAAGCCCGGTGCGGTGGCTCACCTCGGTCAGCAGCAGCAGCCGCACCGGGCGCTCCCGCTCGAGAATGGCGGCATAGGCATCGATGAGCGACTGGCGCGTTGCAGGCTCGGGCAGGGCGATCCGCACATGCCGCGCCCCGCGCTGGCGTGCGAGGCTGGACATCAGGGCGACCATCGCGTCATAGTCAAGATCAGCCGTGACCACGGCCTCGCCCGCCCGCAGCGGCCGGTAGCCGAGGATCAGAGCGCGCAGCCCCTCGGTCGCGTTGCGGCACAGCGCCACTTCGCCGGGTGCCACGCCAAGGAAGCCGGCAAGGCGGCCGCGAACCCGCTCGAGGTCGGGCCACAGCGTGCTGCGGGCATAGAGCGCAGTCTCGCGGCCGAGCCGGTCGGCTGCCGCGCGCCACGCCGCGCGGACCGGCTGCGCCATCATGCCGAACTGGCCATGCTCGAGATGGACAAGGCCCTTCGGTCTTTCGAAAAGCCTGCCGACTTCGTCCCAGTCAACCGCGCCGGCGGAGCCCGCATCCGGGGCTGCCGGGCCTTCCGCGCGCGCGGCCGCAGCGACAGTTGGGCCGGCAGCAAGGGCGGCGCCCATTGCCAGCACGTCACGCCGGCTTGGTGTCCCTTGCCCTCCTGCCGGCCTGCTCAGAAGTCGAGCCCCACGCGGACATACCATTGCCCGCCATCGGTATCGTAGGGCGCGTTTCTTGAATAGATGAGGCCCCGGTTGGCTTGGAAGGTTGCTTCGTCCGGATAGGTGTTGAAGATGTTCTCCGCGCCCGCCGTGAGCCTGAGATTGCGCGTCGGCTGCCAGGTCAGCGAGAAGTCGAACAGGGCGATCCCTCCGAACCGCTGGAAAATGTCCCCCGTCGCGTTCCCGGTCACGTCGGTCCACGGGCCATAGTAGCGCCCACGGGCCAGGAGCTCGAAGGCCCCCACATCGAAGACCAGCGAGCCGGTGGCATTGTGTTCGGGCAGCCGCTTCTCGAAGATGATCCGCTGGGTTTCGTTGGGGATGGTCGTTGGCCGCTCGGAGGTAACCTTGGTGCGGGTGTAGGAATAGGCAAGGCTGGCGGCGAGCCGACCCGGGCCCACCTCGCCGCTCCACGAGGCAACCGCGTCAACGCCACTCGTGCGGGTGGAAAAGTCGTTAGTGAAGAACGAGACGGCCGTGAAGTTTGCCGGGTTGGGCGCATCCGGCGGCACCGGGAACGCACGCGATTCGCCGAAGCGGTCCTTCACGTTGATCCGGTAGAGGTCGAGGGTGATCGTGAGCCCACCGGAGGGCGAAAGCACGAAGCCGCCGGCGAGGGTTTCCGAGGTCTCAGGGGTGAGCGGCCTTGCGCCGAGCCGGATTGCCAGCGGATCCGAGGGTGACAGGCGGCCGCGCGTGAAGACCTGGAGCGTGCGCGTGTCGAGGCCCTGGACGGTGCTGGTCGATCGGAGCTGCGCCGGAGTCGGCGCCCGGAACCCGGTGGACCACGACCCGCGCACGGCAAGCCACGGCAACATCTCGGCGCGCGCACCGAGCCGGTGATCGAATGTGTCACCAAATTCGGAATAATCCTCGTAGCGCAGGGCGCCAGCCACGGTCAGCCGCTCGATCGGGTTGGCCTCGACATCGAGGAATGCGCCGATGCTCCGCTGCGACCAGGCGCCGGCCTGCAGGTCGCTGAATCCGGGAAAGCCGTTGGAGTTCGGGGCAAGCCCTTCACGCGCACCGGGCCCGACTGCATAGGATTCGGGGACCCCGGGCGAGATCCGGTAGGTCTCGACCCGCCGCTGGAGGCCGAGCGCCACGTTGAGCGGGCGCGCGAGGCCAATGTCGGGCCGCCACACGGCGGCAAGATCGAGGTTGAACTCGCGCTGGCGAAGCTCGCCCAGATAGAAAGACGTCGGGCTCGCCGGCCCAAGCGACGCATTGACCGTCTCGCGAATATTGTACCGGACCGCGCTGCTGCCCCAGCTGATGCCGCCGTCGAGCCGGAGAGCCGGTGCGACATCCGCCGACACAGCCGCCGACAGGTGCAGATCCTCGAACTTCGAGCCGAACCGCGGCGTGAAACCCACGGGGAAGATCTGCCGGAAGTTGAACCCCGGAAAAACCGAGACATTCCGGAATACCCCGGCCGTGCCGTCAGGATTGCGCCAGTTGAAGTCGTTGACCCCTTCGCCGGCGCGGTAGATCACAAAGCCCTCGAGATTCGCGCCGCCCAGCGGCACGAACAGATTGCCTGCCGCCCGGATGCTGGTGAGGTCTGGCTGGCCCCAGCGCTGAACGGGATCGGGCACCTTGAGCGATGGGTTGGCAGCCTGGAAGGCGATGGCGTCGGGCCGCTGCCGGGAGCGCGACGTGGCATTGCCGTCGGAGACTTCGGCGCTCACCACAAGGCTTCCGCCATCGCCGAGCCGAACACCTCCGCGCACCCCGCCCTGCCATGTCGTGCCGTCGCCCGCATAATATTGGCTGGCCTGGGCATAGCCGCGAAAGCCCGTGCTGCGGTCGAGGATCACGTTGACGACGCCCGCGATGGCGTCGGACCCATATTGGGCCGAGGCGCCGTCGCGCAGCACTTCCACCCGCCCGATTGCAAGTGTCGGGAGCGAGGAGAGGTCGGGCGCCTGGAAGACGCCCAGAAACGCCGAGCGATGGTAGCGGCGGCTGTTGACGAGAAGGAGGGTATGATCAGGCGACAGCCCCCGCAGCCGCGCCGGGCGCACGAAGATGAACCCGTCGGAGAGCGGCAGGCGCTGGACATTGAACGAGGGCACCAGCTGCGCCAGCACCGACGCGAAGTCGCTGCTGATCGAGGCCTGCACGGCTGTGCCTGCCAGCACGTCGATGGGCGCGATGCTCTCGAGCGCGGTCCGCTGGTCCGCGCGTGTGCCGGTCACCACCAGCTCCTCGGCGACCAACGTCTCAAGCTTTTCCGCGGCCGTGCCGGCGCGCTGCTGTCCCTGTTCTTCCGCCCTCGCTGCCACGGGCCACGCCGCAATCAGGACCACCGCGCCAACCCCTGCCAGCCGTCCTCCACCCGCCATCCCCCGAATGCCCATGCCTGCGCCCCTTCAGCCTTGCCCAAATTCCTGCCGGGTGCGGCGCTAGGCCTCTTGGGTAACATTGCGGTGTCAGTCTCATGGCAGTTCGGCGATGGCCCTCGACCGCCTCGGCCTGAAGCGACCCCGGCGCGCCTCGCCCCGGTCCTGCTTCTCGATGCTGCAGACACGCCCGAGCGCCGGTCGTGGCTGGCCGTTGCGGAATGGGGCGCGCGGGCTTTGGCGCCCGTGCCTTGCGACGGCAGGGCCGCAGGCGGTGCGGGAGGGCCAATCAGGCGAGGGGTTTTCCGGGGCCGTGCACCGCCTGGCTCCGGGCTTTTGGCCCATGCTTTCCGTGAAGAGGGGTCTTTGGTTGGCCGCGATCATGGCCGAAGCCTCGACCTCGTCTGCAAGACCAGCCGCAGGCGCCTTCCGGATCGCTCGGAAGACGGCGCAGGGCTGACAACATCTACCGCCTCGCAGACGGCCGCTTTGCAAGCCTCGATGCGGTGCGCTGGGCGGTGGCCTCGGCGCGCGGCCGGGCCTCGGCATCGGGCCGCCGGCCCGGCGTGACCCGCTCCGGCCGGACCATCGAGGAGATCGAGGAGACGATCCGGTTCGGCCGGATCAGGGCCTACAAGGCCGAGAAGGAGCGCAAGGCCCCCGCAACCGCGAAGGCCCGCGAGGCCGACCGGCATCGGCCCCGCTGCCGCGCGCCCGGGGCCGCCAGCGCCCGCGAGGCGCGTGGAGTCGGTCCGCCGGCACCGCCGCCTGCGGACCGGCTGCCGTCCCATGCCGCGCCATGCCGCGCACGAGGGGAGGCGCGATCGCGCACCGGCGAAATCGAGGGATGGGGCGAAAAATGGTCGGGGAGAAAAAAGAAAAAATGGTCGGGGAGACAGGATTCGAACCTGCGACCCTCTGCTCCCAAAGCAGATGCGCTACCAGGCTGCGCCACTCCCCGATGGCTGCGAGCCCTAGGGCACGGCCGCCCAAAGGGCAATGCAGGGCCGACGGTCTGGCTCCGGGTCGCGGCGCCTTGCGTGCGGGTGAGGGCAGGGTGTACCGCACCGGTCTCGCCTGCGGCACGGTGTCGGCAAGGGTCGGACGGGTCGTGCGCGAAAGCGCACATTCACCTTGCGCCGTCTAGACTCTTGGGGCTTGGAGCATCACCATCTTTCAAACCATCAGCGAAACCAGGGTCGAGGCCATGCAGAGTTCACGGACAACCACCTCTCAGAGCCCGCGTGTGCGCGCCGGGAAGGACGTGCCCCGCAAGGCGCCGCTTGCATTTGCGCGCCTTGCCCCGCTCGGAGCGGCGCTGCTTCTTGCCGCCTGTGCAACGCCCTTCCAGGCCAATGTCACCCGCTTCCACGCGCCCGAGGGCCTCGCCCGCGGGCAGAGCTTCGTGGTGACGCCTGCAAATTCCGAAGGGGGGGAATCGCTCGAGTTCGAAACCTACGCCGCCCAGGTGCGCAGCAACCTCGTGGCTCAAGGGTATCGCGAGGCCGGCAGCGCGTCCGAGGCGGACCTCATCGCCCGGTTCAGCTTCGGCTTCGGACCGCCGCGCGACCGGCTCGGCACGCGCCCGGGGACGTCGTGGTCCTCCTGGGGGTGGTATGGCCGGCCCTGGGTCGGGCCCGGCTGGTACCCGTGGATGGGGGCGCGCTTCTACGACCCCTTCTGGGGCTCGGCGTTCGGCCCGGACGAGGTTTATTCCTACACCGACTTCCCGGCCTTCGCGGAACTCGACATTGCGCGTGCGAAGGGCCGGCGCAACGTGTTCGAGGGCCGGGCCGAAACCAGCACGCGGCAGCCGTCTGCGTCTGCCGTCATCCCGCGGCTGGTCGATGCCCTGTTTGTGGACTTTCCGGGCGTGTCGGGTGAGACACGGCGGGTGACGCTTCCCGACAAGCGCTGACCGACAAGCCCTGACCGGCAGGCGCCGTGCCGCCGCCGTGGGCACTGCGCCAAGTCGGGGCTGCGCCCCGCGGCGGTGGACAGGCGCGGGCGAGCCATGCTCTATCGCGGGCGATGGCAAGCGAGGAGCCCGCGCCGGATGTCTATCTCGTCGTGATCGACGGCACGGCCGAGTGCCGCCGCGCGCTCCGCTATGGCGCCTTGCGCGCGCGGAGGACCGGCGGGCGCCTGCGGCTCCTCTACGTGATCGAGCCGGCGCAGTTCGTCCAGTGGGGCGCCATCCAGGCCGACATGGAACAGGAAGCGCGCGAGACGGCCGAGCGGCTGCTCGAGGAGGCGGCACGCGAGGCCGGCGAGCTGACCGGCGTGGTGGCCGAACGCGAGGTTCGCCATGGCCGGCCGAGCGAGCAGGTTTTTGCTGCGGCAGAAGCGGACCGGGCGGTGCGCGCCTTGATCCTTGCCGCTGCCACGCGGGGAAGGCCGGGGCCGCTGGTCGAGCATTTCTCCGGCGAGAAGGCCGCGCGGCTTCCCTGCCTTGTGACCATCATCCCCGGCGGCCTGTCCGACCGGGATCTCGCCCGGCTTGCCTGAGCCGCCGGGCTTGATTGCCGGGCAGCGCCCCGCCACATGACGGCGAGGCAGCTGGAGGACATGATGCTCATCGAGACCGAGCGCACGCCAAACCCCGACACGCTGAAGTTCCTGCCCGGTCGGCCCGTGTCGCCCCACGGGCCGCGGGATTTTCCCACGCCGGAATCGGCCCAGGCCTCGCCGCTTGCCAGCGCTCTGTTCGCAATCGGCGACGTGGACCGGGTGTTCCTTGGGGCCGACTTCGTGACCGTTTCGCGCGCGCCCGGCAGCGCCGACTGGTCGATCCTGAAGCCGCTCATCCTCGAGACGATGGTCTCGGTCTTCTCCTCGGGCGTGCCGCTTGCCGACGACGAGGATGGGGCAGACGAGGCGACAGGGGATGACCCGGAGGACGCCCCGATCGTGGCCCAGATCCGCGAGCTGCTCGACACCCGGGTTCGCCCGGCGGTGGCGGCCGATGGCGGCGATATCGTCTACCGCGGCTTCCAGAAGGGTGTGGTCTATCTCCACCTGCGCGGAAGCTGCGCGGGCTGCCCGTCGTCGACCGCAACGCTCAAGGGCGGCATCGAGAACCTTCTGCGCCATTATGTGCCGGAGGTGGTCGAGGTGCGCGCGGTATGAGCGATGATGCGACGCCTCGTGCGCGCGCGCCCCTTTCCGCCGAGGCGCTCGGCCAGCTGTTCCTCGATGCGCGAACCCACTATGACTGGGAGACGGAGCCGCTCGGCGAGGATCTGTTGCGCCAGCTCTTCGAGCTGCTGCGCATGGGCCCCACTTCGGCCAATTGCTCGCCTGGACGGTTCCTATTCTGTGCCAGCGCAGAGGCCCGGGCAAGGCTTGCCGACTGTGTCCTCGAGGGGAACCGCGCGAAGGTGCTGCAGGCACCCGTCACCGTCATCATCGGGATGGATCTCGATTTCGTCGACCATCTTCCGCGGCTGTTCCCGCACGCCGATGCCGCAAGCTGGTTCCGCGGCAACCCGGCGCTCATTCGCGAGACAGCGTTGCGCAACAGCACGCTCCAGGGCGCATGGCTGATCATGGCCGCACGCAGCCTCGGGCTTGATACCGGGCCGATGTCGGGGTTCGACAAGGAAAAGGTCGATCAGGCCTTCTGGGCCGGCTCGCGGATCGAGACCAACTTCATCTGTTCGCTTGGCCGCGGCACGGGGCGGAACCTCCATCCGCGCCTGCCCCGCTTCTCGTTCGGCGAGGCGTGCAGCATCGCATGAGCCGGGAGGGCGGCACGCTCGTCATCGCAACCGGCCATGCGCTGTCGCTTGCCCACGTGGTGGGGGATGAGGTGATCGGCGAGACGCACGTGGCGCTTTCGGCCGGTCATGCCGAGGCGCTCGTGCCGGCGCTCGCCGAGCTGCTCGGCGAGCGACACGCCAGCATCCGGCGGATTGTCGTCGAAACCGGGCCGGGAAGCTTCACGGGCCTCAGGGTCGGGATCGCAGCGGCGCGCGCGCTCGGCCTTGCGTGGCAGGTGCCGGTGCGCGGGGTCGGCTCGGCGGCGCTGGTTGCAGCCGAGGCGCGTGCAGCCGGCGCTGCCGCGCCGCTCCTGGTCGCGCTCGGGGCACCGCGCGGGCAGGTGTGGCTGCAGGAGGTGGGGCGAGAGCCATGCCCGCCGCCCGGGGCGGCGCGGTCGCTGGTGCCCGAAGAGGCCGCGGCGCTCGCGCGGGCGTGGCTGGAAGGCGGCGGCGAGGTGGCGGGCTCGGCAGCGGCCGCGCTCGTCGGCCGCCGGGCACGGCCGGAGGGCGCGCCGCGCGCCGCGGCCGCGCGCTGGCTCGGCTTTGCCGGGCTTGGCCCGCCAACGCCCGCCTATGTGCGGGCGCCGGGGGCCGCGCGCACGGCGGTGGGAGCCTGAGGCCTTGGCGACACGCCGGTCGGACGTGCCGGCCATCATCTGGCGCGAGGGCAACCTGCAGGATCTGCCGGCGGTTGCAAGGCTGGTTGTGCGTGCCTTTGACCCCCGCTTCCGCGAGGGCTGGACAGAGCGCCAGATGGCCGACGTGCTGCTGCTGCCGCGCACCTGGCTGACGCTTGGCGAACGCGACGGCGCGCCGTTGGCCTTTGCCCTGTGCCGCGAGGTGGTCGGCGAGGTAGAGCTGCTGTTGTGCGCGGTCGACCCGGACTGGCAGCGCCAGGGCATCGGGCTTGCTCTGCTCGAGGCCGCCATGGCTGCCGCGGTTGCGCGCGGCGCGCGGCGGATGTTCCTCGAGGTGCGCGATTCGAATCTCGCCGCGCGCGCGCTCTATGCCATGGCCGGGTTTCGGGAGGCCGGTCGACGGCCAGCCTATTACAGGGACGTGACAGGCGGAACAGCCGACGCAATCACGCTGGCAACCGAATTCTGAAACCCAAAATAGTCCGCCCCTGAGGCGCCGGTTTGATTTGTTCCTTGCGAAAAGCCGCAAAGTTTGCCAGAGGCCACAGGGCCCGTTCACCGGCCGTCTATGCAGGCTAGACCACTATGACCAAACAGTCGGTTCTGGCGGTCGGGAAATCGACAGCAAAAGGGTCTGGAATCTCCGTACCGCCCTGTGGAAGAAAGGAAAAGAATGTCTGCTCCGACACAGCACAGCGATCTCCTGGCGCTCACATCCGACATCGTGTCGAGCCACGTGGCCAACAATACGGTGGCAGTCAGCGATCTTCCCCAGCTGATCCAGAACGTGTTCGCAACGCTCGCAAGCCTCGGAATGCCCACCCAGCCGGAAAAGCCCAAGCAGGAACCAGCCGTTCCCATTCGCTCGTCTGTGAAGCCGGATTACATCGTGTGCCTTGAAGACGGCAAAAAGCTCAAGATGCTGAAGCGTCACCTGATGACAGCCTATGGCCTCACCCCTGACGCCTATCGCGCCAAGTGGGGTCTGCCGCCCGACTATCCGATGGTGGCGCCCAACTATGCCGAGGCGCGGCGCAAGCTGGCCAAGGAAATCGGCCTTGGTACCAGCCGCGCCGGCAAGGGCCGCGCGCAGGACTGATCGCGGCCGCCACCCGCCGCGAGGCGAAACGGCCGGGCAGGCGCCTGTGGCGCCCGCCTTTCCTTGCCCTTGCGGTGCGCGCGCACTATGTCGGCTGCGTGCGCGCCACGGCGGGTGCGCCGAACGGATGGGTGGCCGCGATCGATGCCTGCCAACATCGACATTGAGGCGCTCTGCCAGGCACGCGGGCTGCGCGTGACCGAGCAGCGCAGGGTGATTGCGCGGGTCCTCTCCGAGGCGACGGATCATCCCGATGTCGAGGAGCTGCACCGCCGCGCGACCGAGATCGACCGCGGGATCTCGATTGCAACCGTCTATCGCACGGTCCGGCTGTTCGAGGAGGCGGGCATTCTGGAACGGCACGATTTCCGCGACGGACGCTCCCGCTACGAGCCGGCAACCGATGATCATCACGACCATCTGATCGACCTCGAGACGGGCAGGGTCATCGAGTTCCAGGACCCGACGATCGAAAGCCTGCAGGAGGAAATCGCCCGCCGCCTTGGCTATCGACTCGTCGACCACCGCATGGAGCTCTATGGCGTTCCGCTTGATCGCGACCGGAAGGACTGAGATGCGCGCAGCCCGGAAGGGCCGCAGCCGGCACCATGCGGCAGGCGCTCCTTCCGGACCGGCGGGCAGCGTGGCCGCCTTGCCGCAGGGCCCGGGCCTCCGCCACGCCGTGGGTCCGGCCCGCACGGTCGCCGGCGCGCTTGCCATGACCGGCACGCTGGTTCCGGCGTTCCTCGCGGTGCGTGCCGTGCACAGGCCCGCAAGCGCGCATCTGCCCCGGCTCTACCTCGGCGGGCTTGCCCGCGCGCTCGGCATTGCAACCATCACCCACGGCGAGGCCATCTCCGGGCGCGTGCTCTATGTCGCCAATCACCTGAGCTGGCTCGACATTCCGGTGCTCGGCGGGCGCCTTCAGGCCAGTTTCGTGGCCAAGCGCGAAGTGGCGGAAATGGGGCTGATCAGCCGGCTGGCCGGCCTCGGCCAGACCCTCTATGTCGACCGGGGAAAACGGCACGACAGCCGCGCGCAGGCCAGCGAGATCGCAGGCCGGCTGGCCGCTGGCGGCAATGTCATCCTCTTCCCCGAGGGCACGAGCAACGACGGGATCCGTGTCCTGCCGTTCAAGTCGTCGCTGTTTGCGGCCGCAGGCCTTGTGGAGGGGTTGCGCATCCAGCCGGTGACGATTGCCTACACGCAGGTCAACGGCATGCCGGTCACCCGCAACCGCGTGCTCGACATCGCCTGGATCGGCGACATGGAGCTTGCGCCGCATGTGTTCGATGTCGCGCGGCTGGGGCGTATCCGGGCTGAACTCCTGTTCCACGAGCCTGTGGAGGCTTCGGCCTTTGCCAGCCGCAAGGCGCTGGCCAGCCATTGCCATGCTGTCGTCTCCCGTGGCTACGAGGCGCTGATGCGGGGTTTGGCATGACCGATTCGGGGCGCCTCCGCCGGCGCGTCCACGTGCGCGCCTACGGGTGCCAGATGAATGTCTATGACGCCGACCGCATGGCGGAGCTGCTCGCCCGCTCGGGCAGTCGCCCCGCCGCTTCGGCAGCCGAGGCCGATGTGGTGGTCCTCAACACCTGCCATATCCGCGAAAAGGCCGCCGCCAAGGTCTATTCCGAAGTCGGCCGGATCGTGGCCGACGCGCGCGCCGCCGGCCGCCCGCGCCCGCGGATCGTGGTTGCGGGCTGCGTCGCGCAGGCCGAGGGCGAAGAGGTGCTGCGGCGCAGCCCGGCCGTGGACGTGGTCGTGGGCCCACAGGCCTATCATCGCCTGCCCGATCTCCTCGCCGCGCGCGAGGCCGAAGGCCGGCCGCAGCTGGATCTCGCCCTTGCCGGGGCCACCAAGTTCGACCGCCTGCCGACGGGGGCGCGCGCGGCGCCGCCCTCGGCCTTCCTCACCGTTCAGGAAGGCTGCGACAAATTCTGTGCCTTCTGCGTGGTGCCCTACACCCGGGGTGCGGAGGTCTCGCGCTCCGGCGAGGCGGTGCTCGCCGAGGCGCGGCGCCTGCTTGCGGCCGGTGCGCGCGAACTCGTGCTGCTCGGGCAGAATGTGAACGCGTGGCGCGATCCGGCAGATTCGCAAAAGGATTTTGCGTGGCTTCTGGAGGCAGTGGCAGCCCTGCCCGGGCTTGTGCGGCTGCGCTACACCACCAGCCACCCGCGCGACGTGACCGACCGGCAGATCGCGGCGCACGCGCAGCTGCCGCAGCTGATGCCCTATCTCCACCTGCCGGTGCAGTCGGGGTCTGACGCGGTGCTCAAGGCCATGAACCGGCGCCACAGGGCCGAGACCTATGTCCGCCTGATCGAGCGGTTCCGCGCCGCGCGCCCCGATCTTGCGGTCTCCGGCGATTTCATCGTCGGCTTTCCGGGCGAGACGGATGCCGATTTCGAGGCCACGCTCGCGCTGGTGCGCAACCTGCACTACGCGCAGGCCTTCAGCTTCCGCTATTCGCCGCGCCCCGGCACGCCGGCGGCCGATCGAAACGGCCAGATCCCCGAGGAGGTGCAGGCCGAGCGCCTTGGGCGGCTGCAGGCGCTGCTGCGCGAGCAGCAGCTCGCGTTCAACCGCGGCACCATCGGCCGGCGGTGCCCCATCCTTATCGAGCGCCCCGGAAGGGCGGCGGGCCAGTGGATCGGCAAATCGCCGTGGCTGCAGTCCGTTGTCGTGGCGCCGGGGCCAGGGGATGCACCCCTCGCGCCGGGCGATCTCGTCGAGGTGCATCTGTCTGCCGCCGGGCCCAACAGCATGGAAGGCAGGATCGTGGGGTTGCGCACCGCGACCCCAGGGGCCGCCGAGGCGGCGTGAAGCGGCCCCCATCCGGACGCCCGCCCGCCGGAACCGGCAGCGCAACCGATACCATGGCCCGCGCGCGCGCCGAAATGGAGTTCGACCGCCCGTCGCTCCTGGGCAGCCTGTTTGGCCAGTTCGACCAGAACCTCATCACGATCGAGAACCGCCTCGGGGTCTATGTCGCCGCGCGCGGCAACCGCGTGGTGGTGGAAGGCGAGCCGCAGGCGATCGCGCGCGCCCGCGATGCGCTGCTGGCGCTCTACCACCGCCTCGAGCAGGGCCATGCCATCGACAGCGGCGACGTGGAGGCAGCCATTGCGATGTCGGGCGAGCCGATGCTCGACGGGCTGGAAATGGCCGGCGGCCAGCCGGTGGCCATCCGCACCCGGCGCAAGACCATCTTCGCCCGCAATGCGGCCCAGGCCCGCTACATCGAGGGCCTGGGCCGGTCCGACATCATCTTCGCGCTCGGGCCCGCCGGCACGGGCAAGACCTATCTGGCCGTCGCCCAGGCGGTGTCGCAGCTGATATCGGGTTCGGTCGACCGGCTGATCCTCAGCCGCCCGGCCGTGGAGGCTGGCGAGCGCCTTGGCTTCCTGCCGGGCGACATGCGCGAAAAGGTGGACCCTTACCTGCGCCCGCTCTATGATGCGCTTTATGACATGCTGCCGTCCGAACAGGTCGAGCGGCGGATCGCCAGCGGCGAGATCGAGATTGCGCCGCTGGCGTTCATGCGCGGGCGCACGCTCGCCAACGCCTTCGTGATCCTCGATGAGGCCCAGAACACCACGCCGCTCCAGATGAAGATGTTTCTCACCCGGTTCGGCGAGGGAAGCCGCATGGTGATCTGCGGCGACCCGCGGCAGGTGGACCTGCCCGACCACACCACCTCCGGCCTCGCCGATGCGGTGGCGCGGCTGGCCGGCGTGCCGGGCATTGCCATCAGCGCCTTCGGGCCCGGTGACGTGGTCCGCCACCCGATCGTCGGCCGGATCGTCGAAGCCTATGAGGGCGGCGATGCCTGAGATTGCGATCGACGTGGAAGCCGCCGGATGGGGCGCGCCGGGGCGCTGGGAGCCGCTTGTGGCGCGCGCCGTCAAGGCAACGCTTGCCGCGCTCGGCATCCCGCCCGCAGCGGGGGCGTGCGCGGAGCTTTCGGTGCTGCTTTCCGACGATGCCGCGATCCGCGCCCTCAACGCGGCCTGGCGCGGCGCGGACCGGCCGACCAACATCCTCGCCTTTCCCATGCTCGCCCCGCAGGATGCGATGGCTGCGCTCGAGGGCCGGGCGGGCCCGGCTCTCCTTGGCGACCTCGTGCTCGCCCACGAGACCATCGCGGCCGAGGCCAAGGCGGCCGGAATCGGCCTCGAAGCCCATGTCGCCCATCTTCTCGTCCACGGCATGCTCCACCTTCTCGGCCATGACCATGAGGAGGAGGCGCAGGCCGCGGCGATGGAAGCGCTGGAGACCCGGATTCTCGCCACGCTGGGCATTGCCGACCCTTACAACCCCGAGCGGGTGCGATCGGGCGGTGCTGCGGCCGAGCCATGAGCGACCCCCAGAGTAGCAGCGGGCTGTCGCTGTGGAAGCGCGTGCGCGGCGCGCTTCTGCTCCGCGGCGGCACCACCCTTCGCGAAAGCCTCGAGGAGGCCATCGAGGAGCATGAGGGCGCGCCTGCCGATGAAGGCGACCTCGACCCGCAGGAACGCACCATGCTGCGCAACATGCTCGACCTTCCGGACCGCCGGGTGGGCGACATCGCAGTGCCGCGGGCCGACATCATCTCGATCGACATCGCGGCGGGATTTGCCGAGGCGGTGCGGCTGTTCCGCGAGGCGGGCCACAGCCGGCTCCCGGTCTGGGAAGGAAGCCCGGACGAGGTGCGCGGCATGCTGCACGTGAAGGATGTCTATGCCGTGGTGGCGGACTGGATCGGCGCGGGCGCCCGGCCGCCCATGCCCGGACCGCCGCTCGCCTCGCTCCTGCGGCAGGTGCTGTTCGTGCCCCCCTCCATGCCGGTGACCGACCTCCTGGCCGACATGCAGCGCCTGCGCATCCACATGGCGATCGTGGTCGACGAGTTCGGCGGCACCGATGGTCTCGTCACCATCGAGGATATCGTCGAGGAGATCGTCGGCGAAATCGAGGACGAGCACGACGAGGCCGGGGCCGCGCCCTGCGTGCCGGCGGCAGACGGCAGCTTCGATGCCGATGCGCGCGTGCCGCTTGCCGATCTCGAGCAGACGGTCGGGTCGCAGATCGCAAGCCCCGACCAGCTCGAGGAGGTGGACACGCTGGGCGGCCTCGTGGTGCTGCTCGCAGGCCGGGTGCCGGCCGTCGGCGACAGGCTGGAGCTGGCGGGCGGCTGGCAGGCGGAAGTGACAGTCGCCGATGGCCGGCGGGTCGGCCGCGTCCGCCTTCTGCCGCCTGCGCCGGCAGGAGAGCAGGACACGCCGGTCGGAAGGAGCGCATCCGCAGGGGCTTGACCTTCCGGTCGGCCTCGGCCCACACTGAGGCTGTCCTGGCGGGAGGGGAGACCGGCCATCGATCCACGAAGCGCCCTGCGCGCGGCCATGCGGATATGCGCCGGTGCCATGGCCGCAACCCTCGCCGCAGCCGCCCCCGCTGCGCCCGCCACGGCCGATCCCCTCGCTGAAGGCCTGGCCCGGGATCTTCCCTATCTCGTTGCGCTCTACGCAGATCTGCACGCCCGGCCGGAACCCGCCTTTGCCGAGGTGGAAACTGCCGCCCGGCTCGCGCGGGAGCTCGTCGCGCTCGGCTTTTCGGTCGAAACCGGGGTTGGCCGCACCGGCGTCGTCGGCGTGCTCGAAAATGGCGATGGCCCGGTGCTCATGGTCCGCACCGACATGGACGCCCTGCCGCGCCCCGGCGGCGGGGCGATGCACGCCTGCGGGCACGATCTCCACATGGCCGTGTGGGTTGGCACCGCGCGCCGGCTCGTGGCCATGCGCGAGGCCTGGTCCGGCACGCTGCTGTTCGTTGCCCAGCCGGCCGAGGAGACGGGCGAGGGCGCCCGGGCGATGATCGCCGATGGCCTGTTCGCGCGTTTTCCCGTGCCGACCCACGCGCTTGCCATCCACAGCAGCGCTGTCCACCCCACAGGCATTGTGGCCTTCACACCCGGCCCGGCCATGGCACGGGTCGATACCCTCGATGTCACCATCCGCGGCACGCCCGGCCACGGCGCAGCGCCCGGCCAGACCCACAACCCGATCCTTCTTGCCGCAAGCACGGTGCTCGGCTGGCAGGCGCTTGCCGAACGCGCAGGCGCCGGGCCCGAACCGGCGCTCCTTTCCGTGGGCGCGATTGCTGGCGGCAGCGTGCACAACTCGGTTGGCGAAACGGTCGACCTCAAGCTGACCCTTCGCACCTTCAGCCCGGAGGTGCGCGAGGCCATGCTGGCCGGCATCCGCGCCATCGCCGAACGGGAGGCGCGCGCCATGGGCCTCTCCGAGGAGCGCATGCCGATCGTGCGGGTCAAGGCGGATGCGACGCCCGTCCTTGTCAATCCCCAGGGCTTTGCCAACCGCACCGCCTCGGCGATTGCGATGCGGCTGGGGCGCGACCGCGTGGTGCAGATGGCGCCCGTGATGGGCGGCGAGGATTTCGCGCGCTATCGCGAGACGCTGCCCGACCTCCAGAGCTTCCTCTTCTGGGTGGGGGCGGTCAACCGCGCGCGCTTCGCCGCTGCGCGCGGCAACGCCCGCCTGCTGCCGTCTCTCCACAGCCCCGATTTCGTGCCCGACGCAAAGCCTGCCATCGAGACCGGCGTCGAGGCGCTGGTGACAGCGGCCCTGTCGGTCGTCGGCCCGCGGCAGCAACTTGTGAACATGTTCCCACGGATCCGGCAGATCCACCAGACCATGGGCGATCGCGCGGCGACCGTTCAGGGCCAGTGATCCTGCCCTCTCGCGCAACCCGCTGAAACCAAGGTTTTGTCGTACTCCTGCGGTTGGCGCAGCCGTGGCACAGCCCTGTGCACGAGAGGGCAACCCCCACCAACAGGACCCATGCCATGGACATCTGTTCCACCTGCCGGCCCGCCGCGCGGCTTCCTGCCGGGGCGGAGATCCTTGCAAGTCCCGCCATGGTCGGGGCTTCGGCCAGCCCGGCTCTCGCGTCCGGGCTTCCCGCGCAGCCCTGCATCATGGTGCCCGTCGACCGCGCCGGCCGTGAAACTCCTGCCGGCCGGGCGGCACGCGATGCCCGCCTGTTCCGGGCCGCCGGCACGGTGTGCGGCGTCGCGGATGCCGGCCACGACCTTGCAGCGCGGCGTCAGGCACAGGCCTGCCGGGCGATGGCGCTCCAAGACGCCCGCCGCCAGCGCGCGCAGATCCGGCCTGCCCGGGCTGTGATCGAGGCACGGGACTTTTGAGGCGCCACCTGGCATGGCCGCCTGCCGCGGCGCGTTGAGGACTGCAGCGCGGTTCCCCGATCGGTGCCGCGCCGCCTGCCTCAGCCCCCTGCGAGCAGCCGGTGGCGCTTCACGGCGTGGCGCAGCTGGTCGTAGCTGAGCCCGAGCAGGGCGGCCGCCCGGCGCTGGTTGTGGCGGGCCTGCTGAAGGGCCGCCTCCAGCAGCCGCCGTTCCGAGGCGGCAACGGCGGCGCGAAAGTCGGTCGGCAGCGCGATCTCGGCAGAGGCGGCCGCATCCGCCGCCGCCCCGTGCCCTGGAGCCGTGGCAGCAGCCGGGGCAGACGCGCCTCTCGGCCGCCACGGGCTTTCGAACGGATCGAGCACGATTGCGCCGACCGGCCGGTCCGGATCGCCCCAGCGGTAGACGGCGCGCTCCACCACATTGCGCAGCTCGCGCACATTGCCCGGCCAGTCATGGGTTTCCAGCGCCTCGAGCACGGGGCGGGCGAAGCCCGGAAATCCTTCCCAGCCGATCTCGATGGCCATGCGGCGGCCGAAGAAATCGGCCAGAGGCGCGATATCGTCGCGCCGGGCGCGCAACGGGGGCAGGGTGATCACCTCGAACGAGAGCCGGTCGAGCAGGTCGGCGCGGAACCGCCCCTCCTGCACAAGCCGGGGCAGATCCTCGTTGGTGGCCGCCACCACCCGCACATCGACCTGGACCGGGCGGCTGCTGCCGAGCCGGGTGAGCTCGCCATATTCAATCACCCGCAGCAGCCGTTCCTGCCCGGCGGCCGTCAGCAGGCCGATCTCGTCGAGAAACAGCGTGCCGCCATCGGCCTGCTCGAACCGGCCGCCACGCGCGCGCGCGGCCCCCGTGAAGGCGCCGGCCTCATGGCCGAACAGCTCGGCATCGACAAGCGCCTCGGGAAGCGCCGCACAGTTCAGCGCCACCAGCGGCTCCTCCCATCGCGGCGACAGGCGGTGCAGCCGCTCGGCAATCATCTCCTTGCCCGTGCCGCGCTCGCCCACGACGAGCACCGGCCGGCTGAGGGCTGCAGCCGCGCTCGCGCGCTCGACCGCATCGAGAAAGGCAACGGACTGGCCGACAAGATGGGTGGGCTTGGCTGGCATCCGGCGTGGATAGGCCTCTTCGGAAGAAAACCCAAGCCTTGGCAGATGTTGCCAATATTTCGGCTGAAAGGCTGGCCGTGGATCCGGTGCAACAGATCGACTATGCGTGGGAAATCCGTTGCCTCGGAGGTTGGCACGGCGCTTGCTCAGTCTCGGGCACGGCAACCCCCAACCGGGAGACCAGGGCATGGCACAGGGCAACGGAACCGGGGTCGGGCACCCGCCCGGCATGCCCCCGTGCCACAGTGCGCGGCTTTCCCGTCGATCCCGCCGCCTCGATGCGGATGGGCCTTTCATCGGCCCGGTTGCAGACATAGACTTGCGCTGACGCACAGGAGTGATGGTCATGGGCATCTTTTCCCGCACGCGCGACATCGTGGCGGCCAATGTCAACGAGCTCTTGGACCGGGCCGAGGATCCGGCCAAGACCATTCGCCTTGTCATCATGGAGATGGAGGACACGCTGGTCGAGGTTCGGGCCTCGGCCGCGCGGACCATTGCCGACCAGAAGGACATGCGGCGCACGGTCATGCGGCTCGAGAAGGCTGCGGCCGACTGGGAAGAAAAGGCCGAGCTTGCGCTCGCGAAGGGCCGCGAGGATCTCGCACGGGCAGCGCTGATGGAGCGCCAGCGCGTGCTTGGCGCTGCCGGGCAGCTGGAGGGCGATGTGCGGATGCTGGAGGAGCAGCTGGCCGGCTATGAGGAAGACATCGCCAAGCTCGAGGCCAAGCTCAACGAGGCGCGCAGCCGGCAGGCCGCGCTTCTGTCGCGGCTGGAGACAGCCGAGAAGCGCGCCAAGGCCCGCGCCATGACGCGCGGCCAGCGGGTGGCGGAGGCCTTCTCGCGCTTCGAGGTGATGGAGCGCCGGGTCGACCTCGCCGAAGGTCGGGTGGAAGCCTGGGATCTCGACACCGGGGGTCGCAGCCTCGATGACGCGTTTGCCGATCTGCGGGCTTCCGATGCGGTCGCCGCCGAGCTCGAGGCGCTCAAGGCCCGGATCGCGCGGCAGGAGGGCTAGGCCATGGGCGACGCACTCATCCCTCTCCTTGCCGTCATCGTCCTGTTCATCGGGCTGCCGTGGCTGATCTTCCACTATGTCACGCGGTGGAAGCAGGCATCCTCGCTTACCATCGAGGACGAGAACCTGCTCGACGAGCTGCACGAGATGGCGCTCAGGCTGGAGGAGCGGATGCAGACCATCGAAAGGCTGGTCGCCGCCGACCAGGCCGAACGGCAGGACGAGCTGGCCCTGCGGCCCGTGGAATCCGGGCCCGCAGCCGCGCCGCCGGCGATCACGGATGGCGCGGTCGAGCGGCGCGACATCCGGGCCCTCCGGGCCCGCGAGCAGAGGATCTGAGCCATGCCCCGCCGAACCCGATTCTATCTCGACAAGCGCAACGGCCGCCTGATGGGCGTGTGCGCCGGCATTGCCGATTATGTCGGGGTCGACCCTCTCTGGGTGCGCGTTGCGGCCGTGCTGGGCGCGTTTGCGACCGGGTGGATCCTCCTTGCCTATTTCGTCATTGGCTTCCTCGCAGCCGACAAGCCGGCCGAACTCTACGAGCTCCTCGACCGGGATCCGGTGGAGCGGCGCTTCTGGCAGCGGGCGCGCCTCAGCCCGCGGCGCTCGATGCGCGAGCTGCGCTCCACCTTCCGCGACATCGACCGCAGGCTTGCCTCGATCGAGGCGCACTACACCAGCAGCAGCCGGCGGCTCGCCCGCGAGATCGACGCGCTTCGGCACCAGTAGCCCGAGCGGCAAGGGGCCTACGGGCCGGAAAGGGGGGGGACATGGGCTTCAGCATCGGCGCGCTGGTTCCGCTGCTCGCGCTTCTCATCCCGATTGTTGCCATCGTGATGATGAACTGGCGCAAGGTGCAGATGCGCCGGATGGACCTCGAGGAACGGGGCCGCATCGGGCTCGGCCGCGAAGCGGCCGAGCGCATCCGGGCGCTGGAAGAGCGCGTGCAGGTGCTCGAACGGCTCGCCACCGATCCGGCCGGGCGGCTGGAGCAGGAAATCAACCAGCTGAAGGACGACCGGCCCTGAGCGGCCGCGGCTGGCCGGCGCCGGCGCGGCCTGCTTGCGGCTGCGGCGGAAAGGGTCTTTCGGCCTGCGGCTGCTCTGGGGCTTGCGCTGCGGGCGTGGCCGCTGCCACTGGGCGGCCATGACGCTCGACGAGTTTCGCGCCGAATGGGATTCGGCCCTCGATCTCGAGGACCGCTACCGCGCGCTGATCGCGCTTGGCGCGGCGCTTGCGCCCATGGACCCGGCGCTCAAGACCGAGGCGACGCGCGTGCCGGGCTGTTCGGCCAATGTGTGGGTCTATCCGGTTGCCGAGGCGGGGCGGCTGCGGTTCCAGGCCGACAGCGATGCCGCCATCACCAAGGGAATCGTGGCGCTGATCGTGGCGCTTGCCGACGGCAAGTCGCCAGAGGCCGTGCTGGCAACCGACTTCGAGGGGGTGATCGGCGAGCTGGGCCTGAGGGCGCACCTCTCGTCCAACCGCACACAGGGGGTGCCCAACATGATCGCACGCGTGCGCGCGGCCGCAACGCGGCTGGCCTCGGCATGAGCGGCGGGGACGCGGCACGGGGCGCGCCGCGGGATCCCGAGGCCGAGGCGCGCATGCAGCGTTTCATCAACGGCTTCATGCAGGGTGTGCCGCACCTTGCGCTCCTTGGCATCCGCTACCGCCGGCATGGCGACATCTGGGCCGAGCTGGAGCTGCCCTATGCGCCGCAGCTCGTCGCCTACCCTGAAAGCGGGGTGATCGCCTCGGGCGCCATCTTCACGCTCATGGATTCCGCCTCCGGCTTCTCGGTGTTCGTGGCACGCGGCCGCATGGAGCCGCACGCCACGCTCGACCTCCGCTGCGACTATCTGCGCCCCGCGGCACCGGGCGCCTCGGTGATCGGGCGGGCGGAATGTTTCAAGATCACCCGCCAGGTGGCCTTCGTGCGGGGGATTGCGCACGATGGAGACGAATCCCGCCCGGTTGCGCATGTCACCGGCACCTTCATGTTCACCGCGCCGGCATGAACGCGCCACTTCCGCCCTATGGCGGCCTGCTCGGCCTCTGCGACGGACCCGGGGGAGAGATGCGCATGCCCTTTTCCCCCGGCCTGATCGGGGCGCCGGGCCGGCTGCATGGCGGTGCCATCGCAGGCCTTCTCGAGCTCGTCGCACACCGGACGGTGCTCGAGGCCATAGGCGCCGGGGTGCAGCTCAAGCCGATCAATGTCACGGTCGATTTCCTGCGCGAGGGCCGGCTCGAGGATGTGATGGCCGCAGCCACCATCCTGCGCCTCGGCCGCAGGGTGGCCAATGTCCGTGCCGAGGCGTGGCAGGCGGACCGGGCGCGCCCAATCGCCGCGGCCCGGCTCAACATCCTCGTGGTGCGGCCGGCCTAGCCGGCAGGCTGGCTTGCCGCAGGCACGGCGCTGTCATATTTCTGTCATATGACCGACCGATCACGCGCCGGGCACGCGGAAATCGAGCTGAAGCTGAGGCTCCGGCCGGCCGACATGCGGCGGCTGGAGGACAGGCTTGCGCGGATCGCCCTGCGCGCCGCGCCGGGGCGGCGCGTGCGCACCACCTATTACGACACGCCGGATCTGCGCCTGCATGCGGCAGGCCTTGCGCTGCGCACCCGCGCGGATGGCAAGGCGCGGCTGATTTCGGTGAAGGCCGACCGGTTGCAGCAGGGCGGGCTGCAGACGGCAACCGAGTTCGAGGCGCCCCTGGGCGGCCGGCAGCCCACGCCCCATGCCATCGCCGATCCCGGTCTGCGGGCGCGGGTTGCCGCAGCGCTCGCCGGGGCGCGGCCCGCCGCCCTCTTCCACACCGATGTCGAGCGGCGCTCCTTCCTTGTGGCCGGGCAGCATGGCGTGGTGGACGTGGCGCTCGACCGCGGGCGGATCCGCAGCGGCGCGCGGTCGGAGCCAGTCTGCGAGGCCGAGTTCGAGCTCGTCGCCGGTGCGCCAGACGCCGTGTTCGATGTGGCCGCCGGGCTCTTGCGCGCCATGCCCGCCGAGCCTTGCCAGCCGAGCAAGGCCGACCGGGGGCTGGCGCTGTGGCGGGAGGGCAGGGGCCTTGCCCGCCCCGCGGGGCCGGGCGCGGTCTCGTTCGAGACCGCTCCGGCGGCTGCGGCCCACTGGCTTTCCGCCTGTGTGCATGCGGTTGGCGTGCATCTCTTCCAGACGCTGACCGACGCTTCGCCCGAGGGACCGCACCAGCTCCGGGTATGGCTGCGTCGCCTGCGTGCCGCCATCTGGCTGTTCCGGCCGCTCATCGACCGCAAGGTTGCGCGGGATCTTGCTTCGTGCGCGCGCGACATGGGCCGGATCGTGGGCCCGCTGCGCGATGCCGACGTGCTCGTCGGCGGCCTTCTCGTGCCGGCAGCGCGCGCGGCGGACCCGGAGCTCGCCGGGGCCCTCGAGGCCGTGCACCGGCGCACGCGCAGCCGAATCCGCCGGGAGCTTCGGGCGATGGGCGCGACCGCCACGCTGCTCAGGATGCACCGGCTGGCAGCGCTCGGCGGGTGGCAGCGCGGCGGCCGCCGCGCGCGCGATGCCGCCGCCGGATCGTCCGAGGCGCTCACCGCGCCCCGGCTTGCCCGGCTGTGGCGCTCCGTCCGCACCATGGGAGACCGGCTGGCCGGCCTTTCGCCCGAGGCGCGCCACGAGCTCAGGAAAGCCATCAAGAAACTGCGCTATGCAATTGAAATAACCAATCCTTCCGACACGCAGAAGCGGTTTGTTTCAGCGCTCCGGAAGCTGCAGGATGCGCTCGGCGCGCTGAACGACCAGGCCGTGCTTCGAAGCTATGCCCCCGACCTCGGCGACCCGGCGCTCACCCTGCGGCTGGAACGGCTGGTCGCCGATCTTCCCGGCGAAAGCCGCAACCGTGGCGATCTCGCCATGGGCCGCGCCTGCCGGCACTGGCAGGCGCTTGTCAGTCTTCCGCTGCCGTGGGAGGCGGCATCGCCCGCACCGCCGCCACGGCTGGCGGCACCGAATCGGTGAACAGGCCGGTGATGCCGGCGGCGAGAAAGGCCGCGATTTCGCCTTCTGCGTCGCCGCGCTCGGCCGGGCTGTCGCCGCGCCGCAGGTCGGCCGGCAGGAAAAAATTCTCCGGCCGGAACGTCCAGACATGGACTTCGAGCCCCTCGGCGCGGGCCATGGCGACAAGGCAGGTCGGCTCGCCCAGCCGTCCATCGGGGCCGGTTGGCACCACGAGCGGCTTCTGCACCCCGATGCCGGCGGCATAGCCGGCAATCCTGCGCAGCCCCTCGGGCGTGATCATCTCGCCATAGCTGAGCCCGGGCCGGTCGAACGGGCCGCCGGCTGCGGCAATCAGCTGGACGAGGCGCAGTCCGGTCATGCCCCTCAGCCGTTCGAGGTTTCCCACCTCGAAGCTCTGCACGAACACGGGATCCTCGGCGCGGCCGTAGCCGTGGCGGGCAAGGGTTGCCACCAGCGGCTCTTCGAGCGGCAGCCCGAGCGCGCGGAAATAGGTTGGATGCTTGGTTTCGGGGTAGATGCCGATGCGCCGGCCGCGCCGTGCTTCCTCCGCCTTCACCAGGGCGATGATCTCGTCGAGCGTGGGGATCGTCTCGCGGCCGTCGTGCGCGGCATTGGCCGGGCGCAGCTCGGGGATGCGCTCGCGCGCGCGGAGCGTCTTCAGCTCGGCGAGCGTGAAATCCTCGGTGAACCAGCCGGTGACGGACTGCCCGTCGATGGTCTTGGTCGTGCGGCGGCCGGCGAACTCCGGTCGCTCGGCGACATCGGTGGTCTCGCCGATCTCGTTCTCGTGCCGAGCGACCAGCACGCCGTCGCGCGTGATGACGAGATCGGGCTCCACATAGTCTGCGCCCTGTTCGATCGCCAGCGCATAGGCGCCGAGCGTGTGCTCCGGCCGGTCGGCCGAGGCCCCGCGATGGGCGATGACGATGGGGCCGGGGGCGAGGCTTTCGGCCGTCACGGGCAGGGCGCCTGCCGCGGCGACCGCCGCAACCAGGCTCGCAAGGGCGGAACGGATGTGCACCGCCTCTGCGTGCCGCCCGGATGTTGCCGTTTCGTGTCAGTCACGGTTGGTTTCCACGATCGCGCGCGCGGCCTCGGCGAGCCGTTCCGGCCCCGCTTCACCTTCGCGCGGCATTGCGCGGACCTCATGGGGCACACCGATCCCGCGTTGCACCGCGGGCCGTGCGGCGATCGCGTGCTGCCAGCCTGCGAGATGTGAAAAAAGGCCCGGGATCGACCCCGGACCAGCGCGCCGTCCGGGCCCAGCACCAGTTCGCCAGGTCGGCGATGGAATGGCTGTCGGCCAGTCATTCACGGTCGGCAAGGTGCCGGTTGAGCACGCCCAACAGGCAGCGCACCTCGCCCCGGAACCGGTCGAGGACCGCTGGGGTCCTTTCGGACCCGCAGCGGCAGAAGACGTTCGCCTGGCCCATCATCGGGCCGATCCCGCCCGTCTCGAACATCAGCCACCGCAGAACCCTGCTTTGGCCGCGCGCGCCGGTCGGCAGGAAGCGGCCGGTCTTTTCGGCAAGGTGGATGAGGATCGCGCCGGATTCGAAGACGGCAAGGCCATCATCCTCGATCGCCGGATCCGGCCGTTGGGGGACATCTTCAGGAACCGGTCCTGCTTCTGTTCGCCGGCGGCAAGGTCGATCGCGCGCACTTCGTGGGGCAGCGCCATTTCCTCGAGCGCCACCGACACCTTGCAGCCGTTCCGCGTGGCAGCGGTATCGAGCCTGATCAGGGGGCATCTCCTCGGCACGGCTGTTGCGGGAATATCGCACCGGGGCCGCGACATCTTCCACACTGGCGCCATTCATGGCCTTTTCCGGCGGCCGGCGCTACGCCCGGCGCGCAAGGGTGGAGGAAGGCGCCGCGCATGATTCCCGTGGTTCCGCTGGTGGTGGCCGGGGCGGCCGCTGCAGCCGGCTATCTCACCGGGCAGCGGCGTTGGAACGCCCGCCGCCAGGCGCTGCTCGAGCGGCTGGAGGGTGCGCGGCAGGCCATCGCGCCGGCTTTGGTGGACGAGGCGCGGCGCGCAGGGCTGCCAGCCCCGGTGCGGGCCTTCCTCGCCGAGGCGGTGCCGGAGGGCAGCCGCATGATCGCGGGTGTCGAGATGGCGCACGAGGGTGAGTTCGACAGTGCCGCCACCGGCAAGCCGCGCTGGGGGGCGTTCACCTCGCGGCAGACGGTGGTGACATGCCGGCCCGGCTTCCTCTGGGAGGCGCGGATCGCCGGCCCGGCGCGGCTGAAGATCGCGGTGCACGACGCCTATGTGGCCGGAGAGGGCATCCTCGAGGCCGCGATCGGCGGGGCGATCACGCTCGTGCGCCAGCAGGATTCGGCCGATCTCGCGCGCGGTGAGCTGATGCGCTTCCTCGCCGAATCGCCCCTCTATCCCACCGTGCTGCTGCCGGGCGAAGGCGTGCGCTGGGTGGCCGGCGGCGCGCGTTCGGCGATTGCAACCCTGACCGACGGCAATGTCCGCACGTCGCTGCAGTTCCGCTTCGGTGCCGACGGCCTCGTGGAAAGCGTCTATGCCGATGCGCGCGCCCGCCTCCAGGGCAAGGCCGTGCAGCACATGCCCTGGGAGGGGCGCTGGAGCCGCTGGGAGTCGCGCGGCGGCTATCTCGTGCCGCTCGAGGGCGAGGTCGCCTGGCTCCTGCCCGAGGGCCGGCGGCCCTACTGGCGCGGCAAGCTCACCGACATCCGCTTCGTGCCGGCCTGAGAGACGCGTGCCGGCCGGGCAACCTCGGCACCCGCGCGGGCGCTGGACCGCAGCGGAGAGCCCGACGCCAGGCTCCCTCGCAACCCAAGCTCCCTCGCAACCTCGGCACCTGCGCGGGGGCCGATCCTGCGCCGGACGCGGTTCCGGCCGTGCGGCAGCCGCATGGTCTTCGGGCTCAGCGCACCGGGTGGAAATGCGCGTGGATCGCCTCGGCGGTCGCACGGCTGATGCCCGGTGCCTTCAGCAGATCCTCGAGGCTTGCAGCCCGCACCGCGCGGGCGGTGCCGAAATGCATGAGGAGCGCCTTCTTGCGCGCCGGGCCGATGCCGGGCACCTCGTCGAGCGAGGAGGCAACGGCTGCGCGCGCGCGCTTCTGGCGGTGCGCGCCAATGGCAAAGCGGTGCGCCTCGTCGCGCAGGCGCTGGAGGAAGAAGAGCAGCGGGTCGTTGGGCGGCAGCGTGTGCTCGCGCCCGTCGGGCAGGTGCAGCACCTCGCGCCCGGCGTTGCGATCCGGCCCCTTGGCGATGCCGAGCACGGCCATATCCTCCAAGCCCAGTGCTTCCAGCACGGCCCGTGCTGCCGAGACCTGCCCCCTGCCGCCATCGATCAGCAGCAGGTCCGGCCAGTCCTCGCCGTCGGATGCGCCCGGTCCGGCCCCGTCGATCAGCCGCTGGAACCTCCGGGTCAGCATTTCGCGCATCATGGCGAAATCGTCTCCAGGGCGGAAATCGCCCTTGCGGTTGAACTTGCGGTAGCCGGCCTTCACGAAGCCGCCGCTGTCGGCCACCACCATCGCACCCAGCATGTTGCTGCCCTGGATGTGGCTGTTGTCGTAGATCTCGATCCGCCGCGGAGGCTGTTCGAGGCCGAGGAGCTCGCCGAGCGCGGCGAGCTGCCGGGCCTGGGTGCCGGTCACGGCGAGGCGCCGGTCGATGGCCTCGGCGGCGTTGCGGCTGGCCTGGTCGACGAGCCGCCGGAGCTGCCCGCGCTGCGGCGTGCGCAGCTCCACAGCGCGGCCGGCGCGCGTGGCGAGCGCCTCGGCAAGGGTCCCGGCCTCTTCGAGGGTGCGGTCGAGGAGCAGCAGCCGCGGCGGCGGCAGGTCGGCATAGAACTGGCCGAGGAAGGCCGTGAGCACCTGCGCCTCCTCCACCTCGCCGGCGTGGGCGGGAAACAGCGCGCGGTGGCCCCAGTTCTGGCCCTGCCGGATGAAGAACACCTGGATGCAGGTGAGGCCCTCGCGCCGCGCCAACGCGATCACGTCGGCATCGAGCCTCGTGTCGCCGGCATGGATGGCCTGGGTGCCCTGGATGAAGGTGAGGGCGCGAAGCCGGTCGCGGAACACGGCCGCCAGCTCATAATCCTGCGCGGCGGCAGCGGCCTGCATGGCCGATGCAAGCTTGCGCTGCACCGCCTGCGAACGGCCGGAGAGAAAGGCCTTCGCGTCGGAGACGAGCTCGGCATAGCCGGCCGGGTCGATCCGCCCGACGCACGGCGCCGAGCAGCGCCGGATCTGGAAGAGGAGGCACGGCCGGGTGCGGTTGGCAAAGAAGCTGTCGGTGCAGGAGCGCAGCAGGAAGAGCTTCTGCAGCGCCGTGAGCGTGCGGGTGACGGAGCCGGCGCTTGCAAACGGGCCGTAATAGGTGGTCTTCGCCCGCTTGGCCCCACGGTGCTTGGCAAGCCGCGGAAACGGGTGCCCCTCGTCAAGCGCGATGAAGGGAAAGCTCTTGTCGTCGCGTAGCAGCACGTTGAACGGCGGGCGGAACCGCTTGATGAGCTGCGCCTCGAGGAGCAGCGCCTCGGCCTCCGAGCCGGTGACCACCACCTCCATGCTGCGGGTCTGGGCGACCATGCGCTGCAGCCGGCGCGGCAGGCGCAGGCCGGCCGTGTAGCTTGCCACCCGCGCCTTCAGGTTGCGCGCCTTGCCGACATAGAGCACGGCGCCGGCCTCGTCGATCATGCGGTAGACGCCGGGGCTGGAGCTGAGCGTGCGCAGCGTCTCGCGGATCGCCTCCGTCCCTGCGGCGAGATCCGGCCGGCCGCGCCTGACCGTATCGGCCGCGCTTTCCTCGAGAAACCGGGTGGGGCTGGTGGGCGTTTCTGCCATCGCCCCCGAAATAGGGCCTTCAGCTGGAGCGGAGAAGCATTACCGACATGCGCCGGTTGCGCGGGTCGAGCGGGTTGTCGGCGATGAAGGGCTCGGTGTCGGCGACGCCCTCGAGCCGTGCGAAGCGGGACTCGGGAATGCCCGCGCGGGCAAGCGCCTGCCGCGTGGCTTCGGCGCGGGCGGCCGAGAGGGTCCAGTTGTTGGCCGGCCCGAGTGTGTCGACCGCGGAGAAGGGCACCGAATCGGTGTGGCCGCGCACGGCAAGACGATTGGGGACATCCCTGATCGCATCGGCCACGATCGCAAGCAGCCGGGCTGCCCGCGGATCCATGATCGCCGTGCCGCTTGGGAACATCGAATAGTCCTGGCTGTCGATGAGCTCGATCCGCAGCCCCTCGGGCGTGTGGGTGAAGCGCACCATCGGTGCCAGATCCTTGAGCCCCGGGTCGCGCGCCATGCGGCTGCGGATCTCGCTTTCGACCTTGCGCAGCTGGCCGTCGTCGGCCGGGCGCGGCGCGCGCGCGCCGCTGGCCGACTGGAAGGGCGCCGAGGGCGTAAGTCCCGCACGCTGCGAATAGGGCGCCACGCCGTCCGGCTCCTCGATGGAGCGCCCGGCGAGCACGCCGTTGGAGCCGCCCGAGCGGTCGCTGACCAGCACGGTGGGCGCGAAATAGTCGGCAATGCCCTTGCGCTGATCCTCGTTGGTGGCGCCGAGCAGCCAGAGCATCAGGAAAAAGGCCATCATTGCCGTCACGAAATCGGCATAGGCCACCTTCCATGCCCCGCCATGGTGGGCGGCATGGCCCTTCGGCCGCACCTTGCGGACAATGATTTCCGGCTCCGGGATGGGCGGCATGTTCGACATGGCGGGCGTTCACCTCGTTTCCGGCTATTTTTTTCCGCGCGCGCCCTCGAA
This sequence comes from uncultured Sphingomonadaceae bacterium, assembly GCA_937995515.1. GTDB lineage: Bacteria > Pseudomonadota > Alphaproteobacteria > Sphingomonadales > Sphingomonadaceae > Thermaurantiacus. The sequence continues at coordinate 46,635 of CALKJZ010000018.1, forward strand.
CACCTCGGTGAAGGCCGGCTGCATGTCGGGACCGATGGCGGTGCGCGCCTGCTCGAGGACGATCGGCTGCGGCTGGTTGCGCATCGAGGCGAGGATGATGCGCCGTGCCACCTGGTAGATCTGGGCGTCGGTCTCGATGATCTCCCTGAGGCGCGACGCCACCGGCCCGACGAGGCCATAGGCGAGAAACACCCCGAGGAAGGTGCCGACCAGCGCCGATCCGATCATGCCGCCAAGTACGGCCGGCGGCTGGTCGATCGAGCCCATGGTCTTCACGATGCCGAGCACGGCTGCAACGATGCCGAGCGCCGGGAGCGCGTCGGCGAGCGTCTGGATGGCGTGGGCGGGCTTCATGGCATGTTCGTGGTGCGTCTCAATGGCGGTGTCGAGCACATCCTCGATGGCAACCGAGCTGACTGTCCCGGTCGAGACGACGAGCAGGCGCAGCGTGTCGCAGACGAGCGCGACGAAGAAATGATCGTCCCTAAGTCTTGGATATTCGGCCCAGATGGCGGAAGATTCCGGATTTTCCACATGCGCTTCGACAGCCACCGCCCCCTCGGCCTTGAGCAGCCGCATCAGCTTCACCGTAAGAAAGATGGCGGCGAGATAATCGTCCTTGGCAAAGCGCGGACCCTTGATCACCCGGACAACGCCTGCGCCAACCTGTTTCAGCAGCGCCACGCTGCTGCCGATGAGAAGAGCGCCGGTCGCCGCACCGCCGATGATGAGGAACTCGAACGGCAGGGCCTTCATCACCGGGCCGAGGCTGCCGCCCGAAAGGGCGAACCCGCCAAACACCATCACCAGCAGCACGACCACTCCCACAAGCGCGATCATGCAGCCGGGCCTCCGTTCCTGGCCGAATTCCACGGCCTTGCAACATGTTTTGACGGGAGCCGGGGGGGAGAGTTTAGAATGAACGCCTGGCTACGGGCTGCGCGGAAGGGTCAGCCCAGCCGGTCGAACAGCGAAACGCGGAAGATCTGGGCAAAGGCCTGCTGCGATGCGGCAAGCGTGACCGCGAGCGCCTGCAGGCTCGCGACCGCCTCGGTGAGGTCGAGCCCCCGAGTCTTGGCGAGCCCGGCGGCGACCTCGAGGCGCGTGGCGGCAAGCCGCTCCTGCTCGGTTTCGAGCCGCGCGCGGCTGGCCCCGATCCGCGCGCGTGCCGTCACCATGCCATCGAATGCCGCCTCGAGCCCGGCCAGCGTCTCGGCCATCCCCATGTCGCGGGCTTCCCGCTCCGGTTCGGCCAGCGCTTCGAGGAACCGGTCGATGGTGGCAAAGGCGCCATCGGCATCCCGCCCGAACAGCTCCGGCCCGCGCGGCACCCCGGCCGAGCCGATGCCCGCCGCCTCGGCGCCGGGCCCCTGGCCTGCTCCCTGCCACAGGATCGGCCCGTCCGCCTCGGCCGCACCATAGGCGGGCGCATGGTCCCGGCTGCCGGCGAACAGGTAGCGGCCTGCCTCGTCGCGGCTGTTGGCGAGGTCGAGGAGCTGCGCGCGCAGGCTTGCAACCTCGGTTGCAAGCACGTCGCGGTCGGCCGCCGAAAGGGTGCCATTGCTCGCGGCAAGCGCCAGTTCGCGCAGCCGGACGAGGGTGGCGGATGCGCCATCGATTGCGGTTTCCGCCTGGGCCAGTCGGGTCTCGGCGCGCGCGATCACCCGGCTGTGGGACTCCACCAGCGACCCCAGCCGGTCGAGCAGCGCGGCGCGATTGGCCCCGGCCGGATCCTCGGAGGGTGCGTTGAACCGCTGCCCGGTGGCAATCTGCGCCTGCAGCCTTGCCATCGCGTCTTCGACGCGCCGCATGCGCTCGGCCTGCAGCATGATCGGCATCCGGCTGTTGACAAGGGTCATGGAAAGCTTCCTTCAGCGCCCGGCGGCCAGGATGGCCTCGAAGATCTGGCGCGAGGTCTCGATCACCCGCGCATTGGCCTGGTGGGCCTGCTGGAAGCGCAGCATCTCGGCGGCCTCGCGGTTGAGATCGACGCCCGAGACCGCATCGAGCGCCTCGGCTGCGGCATCGCGCGCCCCGCGCGCCACCTCGAGCCGGGAGCGCGTGGCGTTAAGCGGCACGGAAATGCCGGTCACCAGCCGTTGGCTGGCCTCCTCCAGGCTGCCCTGCGGCCCGGAATCGGTCCGCAGCGCGGCAAGCCGCGCCGCCGCGCCGCCGCCGCCGCCGAAGCTGTTGGGAATGACACGGAAGTGGTCGCCCTCCGCCGGCCGGCCCGCAAGCCGCACGGCGACGCCGTCGGCGGCCAGCCAGTCGCCGAGGGCGCCCGATGCCAAGAGGGTGTCGGTGGCGTCGCGAAGCTCCACCACCCCGCCCGCAAGCAGCCGCAGCGCGAAGGGCGGCGTGGCGGACGGATCGCTTGCGGGCGCCTCGGCGAGATCGACCCGCCCGGTGCCCCGGTTGTTTGCATCGGCATCGGCAAGGAAGGCGGCGCCCGCTGCGACCTCGGCGGGCCCGAGCGCGCGCAGGTGGATGCCGGCAGCCCCCGCCACTGCCCGAAGGGTGAACACATCGCCGTCGCGCGGGGTGCCAAAGCCCTCCACCCGCACGCCGTCGAGCTCCAGCGGGAGCGGCCCTGCCACGCTGTCGGAAAGGTCGAGGCGCGCGAGCGTCCAGCTCCCCGAGAGCGCGTTCCACGACAGGCGCATGTCGGGCGGAGCCGCACCATCGGCAAGCGAGGCGGAAATCCGCGAATCGCCGCCATTGGCTGCGGCGGCCCGCACCGCAATGATCCGACGACCGAACAGGTCCTCGCCCGAGGTGCCGGCAAGATCCACCCCGGCGCGGTGCACCCGGTTGACATCCTCGACCAGCCGGTCGGCAAGCCCGTCGAGCCGGTTTCGGGTCTCAGCGAGGAGCTGCCGGGCGATGGAAAGGCCAGCGAGCGTGCCGCCCAGCAGCGTGGCCGGCACGTCATCGCCCTCGGTGCCCAGGCGCAGCCGCAGCCCGCCATCGGGCGAGGGCTCGAGCCGCGCCGCATGGGCGTTCAGCCCCTCGACCAGCACCGGCCCCCCGGCATCCGGGATCCGGACGGTGGCAAGACCGCGTTCGCCGATCCGCACGTCGATCGTGGCGATGGTTGCAAGCTCGCTCAGCAGGCGATCGCGCTCGTCGGCAAGCACGGCGGCGGCATTGCCGCCGGGGGTTGCGCGCCGCAACCGGGCGTTCACATCGGCAAGGCCGAGCCCCAGGGCGTTCAGCCGGGCGAGATCCACCCGGCCTTCGGCGTCGATGTCGGCGCGCATCCGGTCGAGCATGGCGGCGCTTGCGTTGAACCGCTCCGCAAGCCCATCGGCGCGGGCGAGGAAGGTCGCGCGCACGGCAATCGAGGAGGGGTCGGCCGACAGGTCGGCGGCTGCGGCCAGGAACTCGGCCAGCGGCGTCGCAAGCGCGGCCGGGCCGGTGAGGGCGGCCTCGATCGTCTCGAGCCAGCGCGCGCCGGAGGCAAGTGCGGCCACATCGCTCTCGGTCCGGCGCAGGCTGTCGGCGCGGAGCAGGTCGGTCGCCCGTGTGACCCCTGTCAGCTGCACCCCGCTTCCGGTCAACAGGTCGCGTTCGAGGGGCGACAGCGAGCCGCCGCCCGCGGTCGGCGCAAGCACGGGCAGGCGCCGCACATGGCCGGGGTTTGCGGCATTGGCGACATTGTCGGCCACCGTCTCGAGCGCGCCCTGGTAGGCCCTGACGCCGCTCAGCGCGATGCCAAGAAGGTTGCTCATCTTGCTGTCCGCTCCTCCGCCGCGGCGGCGCGGGCAAGCAGCTGCGCAAGACCGAGCGGGCTCGTGGCAGCAAGCGCCCGCGCGGCCTCGCGTTCGGCAAGCTCGCGCCACGCAGCTCCGGTCTCGGCGTCGGGGCCGCCCGGGCCGGCCATCTCGGCGCTGTGGCGCGAAGCCTTCAGCATTTGCGCGAGCACCAGCGCCTCGAACGCGCGGCCCGCTGCCTCGGGCGTCGCCGGCCGCCTGTCGGGCCCGTCGGGCAGGGCAAGGAGCAGGCCAGGCGGGGAGAGCGCTTCCGGCATCAGATCACCACGAGCTCGGCCCGGAGCGCGCCGGCCTGTTTCAGCGCCTCGAGGATCGCGACAAGATCGCCCGGTGCGGCACCCAGGGCATTGACCGCATCCACGATGTCGGACAGGCGCGCGCCCGGCGCGAACAGGGCCATGCGCGCCTGCTCCTCGCCGACTGCGACCTCGGAGGAGGGGGTTACCACCGTCTGCCCCCGGCCGAATGGCTGCGGCTGCGACACGCGCACATTCTCGCGGATGGCAACGGTGAGATTTCCGTGCGTGACGGCCGCGGGAAGAATCTGGACATTGCCGCCAATCACGACCGTTCCCGTGCGGGCATTTACGACCACCCGCGCCGGCGGCTCGGCCGCGCGCACGCGCACATTCTCCAGCCGGGCCGCAAGCGCGACCTGCGCCTCGACGGCGGCGGGCGCCTCGATCCGCACCGAGACGGCATCCTGCGCGCGTGCGATCAGCCGGCCCTCGGCGGCATTGATGGCGTCGGCCAGAGCCTGCGCAGTTGCAAAGCTCGGGGTGTGGAGATCGAGCACCAGCGGCCCGCCGCCGAAGGGCGAGGGCACCGGGCGCTCGACCAGCGCGCCGCCCGGGATCCGGCCCGAAGTCGGGATATTGACCACCACCCGGCTGCCATCCGCCCCCTCGGCGCCAAAACCGCCCACGGTCAGCTGCCCCTGGGCGAGCGCATAGGTCTCGCCATCGGCGCCCTTCAGCTGCGCAAGCAGCAGCGTGCCGCCGCGCAGCGACTTGGCACGGCCGAGCGCAGAGACCGTCACGTCGATGCGCTGGCCCGGCTTGGCAAAGGGCGGAAGCTCGGCTGCCAGCATCACCGCGGCCGTGTTCTTGAGCTGGGTGTTGACGCCCGGCGGCAGCTGCACGCCGAGCGCTGCTGCGGCCGAGCGCATGGACTGGACGGTGTAGGCGAGATTGTCGTCTCCCGTACCCGGCAGGCCGACGACGAGGCCATAGCCGACCAGCTGGTTGGCACGGATGCCGCGAAAGCTTGCAAGATCGGTCACGCGCTCCGCGGCCAGCGCCGGCGGCGCCCACGAGACGACAAGCGCAGCAAAAAGGAGGCAAAGGCGGCAGCCCATCAGAACGGGCTCACCCGGTCGAAGAAGCGCGACAGGAAGCCCTGTCGGGCCTGCGCGGCCACCTCGCCCGTGCCGGAAAAGCGCAGCCGCGCGTCGGCCACACGGGTGGAGGCAATGCGGTTGTCGGGGCCGATATCCTCGGGCCGCACAATGCCGGTCAGCTGGACCTGCTCCTCGCCGCGGGTGAGCAGCAGGCGCCGGTCGCCCCGGATCACGAGCGCACCATTGGGCAGCACCTCGGCCACCGTGACGGTGATCTCGCCCGAGATGCGGCTCGATTGCTGGGTGCGGCCCTGGCCCTGGAAAGCGGTGTCGGCAGACCCGGAGAAGAGCTCGTCGGGGATCCAGTTCAGAAACGGCACATCGGGCAGGGTGAGCTGGCGGTCGGCCTGCCGGCTGCTGTCCTGCCGGGTCGATTTCTGCGCGTCGATCCGCTCGACGAGCACCACCGTCAGTAAGTCTCCCACGCGGCGGGCCCGCCGGTCCTCGGCAAGAGTGAGGCGCTGGCCGGCAGCGGCGAAGATCGAGCCGGAGGCCACCTCCGGCCCGGGCGGCGCCGGCACCGGGGCCAGCGCTGCGGGAATCGGCGCCACCCGTTCGGCAAGCGGATTGCCGACCTTGCACGCGGCAAGGAGGAGCAGCATGGCCAGTGCGCTAGATGGTCTGGTTGACATAGCGCATCATGTCGTCGGCCGCCGAAATCACCTTGGCGTTGATCTCATAGGCCCGCTGGGTCTCGATCATCTCCACCAGTTCCTGCACGGTCGAGACATTGGAGGCCTCGAGCGCCCCCTGGCGGATCCGGCCAAGGCCGCCCTCGGCCGGGTTGCCCTGCTGCGCGGGCCCCGAGCCGGCCGATTCGAGGAACAGGTTCTCGCCGATGGGCTCGAGGCCCGCCGGGTTGATGAAGCCCACCAGCGTCAGCCGGCCGATCTCGGTCGGCTGGGTTTCGCCGGGCAGCATGGCCGAGACCGTGCCGTCGGGCCCGACCGTGATTGCAGTCGCATTGTCGGGGATCTGGAGGCCCGGTGCCAGCGGGTAGCCCTGGGCGGTGACCAGCTGCCCCTCGCCATTGAGGGTGAACTGGCCGGCGCGCGTGTAGGCCGGACGGCCGTCGGGCAGGGTGACCTCGAACAGCCCCTCGCCATCGATGGCAAGATCGAGTGCGTTGCCGGTGAGGGTGAAGCCGCCCTGCGCGTGGATCCGCTCGGCGCCTGCCACCCGCACGCCCGCGCCGGTGGCAAGCCCCATGCCGAAGCGCGCATCGGCGCCCGCGGGCGCGCCGGCGGGCCGCGTTGTCTGGTAGAGGAGGGTCTCGAACGCGGCGCGGTCGCGCTTGAAGCCGACAGTCTGTGCGTTGGCCAGGTTGTTGGAGATGGTCTTGAGGCGCTGGTCGAGCGCGTCGAGCCCGGAGCGGGCAATGTGCAGGGCACTGGGCATGGCGGGCCTCCTTTCAGCCTTGGAGGCGCATCAGCCGTGCGGAGCTCTCGTCGAGCTCGCGCGCGGTGCTGATGAGCCGGGTCTGGAACTCGAAGCGGCGTGTCTGCTCGACGAGCTCGACGAGCGCAGCCGAAGGGCGCACGTTCGACCGCTCGAGCGCGCCGGCAGTCAGCGTCGCCGTCGGGTCGGCGGGCAGCGGCGCCGGGGTCCGGAACAGGCCGTCCTGCCCGCGCGCGAGGGTCGCCGGGTCGGGCGAGACCAGCCGGAGCCGCGCCACTGCGACAAACGGCGCCTCCGGCCCGGCCCGCGCCTCCAGCGTCCCATCGCGCGCGACCCGCACCGCGGCCGCGCCTGCGGCCACCTGGATGGGGCCGTCCTCGCCAAGCACGGGGTGCCCGTCGCCGGTGAACAGCCGGCCTTCGGCATCGAAGCGCAGGTCGCCGCGGCGGGTGAGGCCCTCGCCCCCGGCCGCATCGGCCACGGCAAGCCACGCGCCGCCGCCCAGCGCCACGTCGAGCGGGTTTCCGGTCATCTCGACCGGGCCGGCCTCCAGAAGGTCGTGCGGGGCCTCGCCGCCCGACTGCACGCGCGGAGCAAGCGGCGCGGATCCGGGCGGCGGCGCCAGCCAGCCATGGGCCAGCGCCGCCATCTCGCGCCGGAAGCCCGGCGTTGCCGCGTTGGCGAGGTTGTGCGCGGTCACCGCCTGCGCCTCCCACGACCGCTGGAGGCCGGTGAGCGCGGTGTAGATGAGCCGGTCCATGCGACGATCAGGACCGCAGCTGGATGATCGTCTGGAGGAGGGTGGAGGCGGTATCGATCGCGCGCGCATTGGCTTGGAAGTTCCGCTGCGCGGAAATGAGGCCAACGAGCTCCTCGGTCAGGTCGACGTTCGAGCGTTCGAGCGCACCTCCGGTGATGGTGCCGAAGCCATCGCGACCAGCCTCGCCCACGGTCAGCGCCCCGGAGCTCGGGGCGAGCGTCCAGCTCACATTGCCGTTCTGCTTCAGGCCCTGCGGGTTGGGGACATTGCCGAGCGCCACCTTGCCGATGGCCAGCACCTCGCCGTTGGAGAAACTCGCGCGCACCACGCCGCCGAGATCCACCCCGATCCCCTCGAGGCGGCCGGGCGCATAGCCGTTCTGTTCGGTGAACGAGACGTTGAAGGGTTCCGCACGGCTCGTCGAGCCCGCGTGATCGATGGTGAAGCCCCCGGAGAAGGGAACGGGGCCGGGCGGGGTGAGCAGCACGCCATCCTCGTCGAACACCAGCTGCATCGGCACTGGCCCGGACGTCGGCACCAGTTCCGCATCGCCACGGAACACCCTTGCCTCCCAGTATTTTTCCGGGTCACCGGGAATCGGGTTCTCGACCCGCCGGTAGTAGATGGTGGCCGTCGAGGCGTTGCCGCTGGCATCGTAGACGGTGATCGATGTCGCCGTGTTGAAGCTTGCCGGATTGTCCCGGTTGAAGGCCGGGACGGGAACCGCGGCAGTGGCGGCAAGATTGGTGATGATCCGCGCCGCCGTGGTCGCGCGCGGCTCGCCCGAGCTCAGCGGCAGCCGAAGCGGCTGCAGCGCGGAAAGCCCGATCGCGGTTGGCGCCCCATCGGGGGTAACCGGCAGCACCTGGAGCCGCCGCCCCTCGTTGTCGACCACCCAGCGATCGGCATCGACCGAAAAGGCGCCGTTGCGCGAGAGGGCGAGGCTGTCGGCCTTGTCGCCGCCGCCGCGGACGAGGAAGAAACCCTGGCCGCCGATCTGAAGGTCGAGCGCGTTGGAGGTCGTCTGCACGCCGCCCTGGCTGAACTGCTGGCGCACGGCCATGATGGCAACGCCCGCGCCGTTCACCCGGTTGGCCGCCTGGGTTGCCGAGCGGGCGACGATGTCGCCGAACTCGACCCGCGAGCGCTTGAAGCCCGAGGTGGCGACATTGGCGATATTGTTCGAAAGCGCGGCCAGCTCGTTCTGCGCGGCATTGAGGCCGGTCAGCGAAATGAAGAAGGTCATGGACGGGGGTCTCCCTCTGGGGCCCGGACGGAGGTGACGGCCGCGAGCGGAACCTCGGTCGTGCCGTCGAGCGTGAGCACCGGGCCGGCTTCGGCAAGGCGGACGGCGGTGACGGTGCCGCTCGCGCCCGATGCGGTCACCTTGCGGCCGAGCCATTGCGGAGCCGCGGCCGTGTCGCTGCGCGCGGCCATCTCGAGCAGGCGCGCAAGGCTCCGGTTCATCTCGGTGATGCCCGAGACGGTGGCGAACTGCGCAAGCTGGGCCACGAAGGCCTCGCTGTCGAGCGGCGACAGCGGGTTCTGGTTGCGCAGCTGGGCCGTCAGCAACGTGAGAAAGTCCTCCTGGCCCAGCTGCTGCCGGCGTTCGGGAACCCCGGCGGGCCGGGCGGTGCGCAGGCCGATGCCGGAAAGCGGATCGGTCATCGGCCGAGCCTCAGCGTCTCGAGCGTGAGCGACTTTGCGGTCTCCAGCACCTCGACACTGTTCTGGTACTGGCGGGCGGTCTCGACCAGCTCGACGAGCTCCGCGTTCACGTCGACGGCGGCCGTGTGCACATAGCCATCGGCGTCGGCGAGCGGGTGGCCGGGCTCGTGCCGCCGGCCCGGCTCGGCGGCCGCCTTCACAACCCCCAGCACCCCCACCGTCGCGCGCCCGGAAGCGCCTTCATACAGCGTGGCAAAGACCGGCTTCAGCGGCCTGTAGGCGCTCGCCCGGTCTCCGGCGACGGCACCGGCATTGGCGAGGTTGGACGCGATGGTGTTGAGCCGGACGAGCTGCGCCGACATGGCGCGGCCGGCAATGTCGAAGATCCCGCCCATCAATCGACCCGCATGGCGTTGCGCAGCGCCTCGATGCGCCCGTTCACCACGGAGAGCGAAAAGCGGTAGCGGAGCGCGTTTTCGGCAAACTGCACCTGCTCGGTTGCCAGCTCCACCGTGTTGCCGTCGAGCGACGGGCTGACGGGCAGGCGGTAGCGGAGCACCGGGCCCCCTGCCGCTTGCCCGGGCTGGAGATGGGCGGGCCGCGTGGTGGCAAGGGGCGGTTGCGACACGCCACCGAGCACGGCGGAGAAATCGAGATCGCGCGCGCGATAGTGCGGCGTGGCAGCATTGGCGATGTTGGAGGCCAGCACCGCCATCCGCTCGGCACGATGGGCGAGCATCCGGCCCTCCAGCCCGAAATGTCGATCCAGCCGGTCCATCGGCGACATCTCCCACAAGCCCTGGTCCTCGTGTCGGACCGGGCGGTGCAAAACTTGTGCCAGGTTCCGCCGCACCGGTCGTCCGCACGGCGTGCGCACCCTTCGGCCGCGGGCTTGCGGCAGGCCTGTTCCGCAGGAGGCGGCAGTGCCCGGCACGATGGTGCCGGATCCCGGCGGGCGGGGCTTCGGCTGCGGCCTGGCACGGCGCATGCACGGCAGGCCCTGCACTCCCTTGCGCAACGAGGAGCCGATGCCATGCCCGACGCCCGCCGGACGAGGCTGATGCCAAAGATGTTGCTGGCCGTCCTTTCGGCGGTGGCCGGGCCCCTTCCCGCAGCGCCGGCCGGCGCCGAGGGCGGGGAGGCGCTGCGGTTGCGGCTCGAGGCGATGGCGGGCGGGCCGGTGCGCCTCGACCCGCGGCTCGTCTCGCCCGCCTGCCCGGAGCCGCATGGCCTCGCATGGCGCGACACGCCCGGCAAGAGCCTGGTCGTGAGCTGCCCCGCGCTCGGTCGGCGGCTGGTCGTGCCCGTGGCCTCGGGCCCGCTGCCCCCGGGCAGCCGAAGCCCGGCGCCGCCGCTCGTGCGCCGGGGGGCGCGCGTGCGCGTGGCGGTGGAGGGGCCGGCGTTTCGCGTAAGCGTCGAGGCTGTCGCGGAAACAGAGGGCGCAGCCGGCGAGCGCATTGTCCTTCGCAACAGCAGCAGCGGGCAGCGATTTGCCGGGCTCGTGCAGGCGGATGGCGAAGTCGTGGCGCTGCCGCAACGCCTGCCATAGGATTCGCGTCCGCCCGCCGTCCTCGCGCCGCTGAGGCGGTCCCCGTGCCGCTAAAGCGCTGGCCATGCGCGGCCGTTACCCTGTGGGCAGGTTGGCCAGGGCTTGCCCCGAAGGCCTTGCGCCTGCAGTGTCGGCTCGGTGCCCGCGCTGCCGGGCGGGGAAAGCTAGGAACAGTCGATGGTCGAAGGGTTCAAAGGCGGCGTCGGGGGCGGCTTGGGGCCGGGTGGCGCACTCGGGGGCCAGGGCAAGGGCCTTGCCCCCGCGGCGCCGGCGAGCGCCCCGGGCGGCATCGCCCGCCTCGGCACGCCGCGCGCGGCCAATCTTCCGGCTGCGCAGGAGAGCGCGGTTCCGGTCCCGGTTGCAGCGAACATGCCCGCCCGGGTGTCGCAGGTATCGCAGGTATCGCCCGATGCCGCGCCGCGGCCCCAGGGCGTGGAGACAGGCGGCCTCGTGCGCGAGCTTGCCAGCGCCCCGCCGGTCGACAGCGCCCGGGTGGCGGAGCTCAGGGCGTGGATCGCAGCCGACCTCTACCGGCCCGATCCGGAGCGGATCGCATCGGCCATGATTGCCTCCGAGCTGCTGCCAAACGACCGGATCTGAGCCTCGGCGGGCTCCCGCGCCCAGCCCGGAAAGCGCGCCGGAAGCGGCGCCCGCGCGACCGTGCGGCCTCCCTTCCATGGCAGCGAGAGGGCGCCGGCGTGGAGCATCAGCCCCCCTGGTGCGGCCCGGCCATAGATGCGATCCCCCACGATGGCGGCGCCGGGTGCGAGCAGGCCGGCGTGCACCCGCAGCTGGTGCGTCCGCCCGGTCTCCGGCCGGAAGGCGACCAGCGCCGCGCCCCCGCTTCGCGCCACGACCTGCCAGCTGGTCGAGGCCGGGGCCCCCTCGTGCGCGACCACCATGCGCCAGCCCGAGGCCGGATTGGAGATCTTGGCCAGCGGTGCCTCTATGCGCCCTGACGCGGCTTGCGGGGCCGGTGCGACGATTGCGAGATAGAGCTTTTCGGCCCTGCCGCAGGCAAAGGCGCCGCCCAGCGCGCGGAGGCTCGCGGGCCGGCAGGCGAGCACGAGGCAGCCGCTGGTGTCCTGGTCGAGCCGGTGCACGGCGCGCGGTGCGCGGCCGGCAGGGCAGCCGCGGGCGAGAAGGGCCTCGACGCTCGGCCCGCCGCGCCGGCCTGGCGTGACGGGAAGGCCGGCCGGCTTGTCGACGACCAGGAGGTCGCCGTGGCGGAGCAGGGCGCAGAGAGGTTGACCCGAGACCATCATGAACTCCTCTCGCCGCCGGTTTAACTGCGGGCAAGCGCTGCCGTGAAGTCGGCCGGGGCACGGCCGGGCGGCCGGCCCGCTCACAGGCGAAGGGTTCAGCAATGACGATCATCAACACCAACCTCTCCGCGCTCAAGGCCCAGAACGGCGGCCGGACAGCGATGATGGGCATGGAGCGGGCCATGGAGCGGCTGTCGACCGGCCTGCGCATCAACAGCGCCAAGGACGATGCCGCCGGCCTTGCCATCGCCCAGCGCATGACGGCGGACGTGCGCGGTCTTACCGTTGCCATCCGCAATGCCGGCGACGGCATCAGCCTCGCCCAGACCGCCGAGACGGCGATGGGCGAGATCACCAACATGCTCCAGCGGATGCGCGAGCTCGCCGTGCAGGCGGCCAACGGCACCATGTCGGCCGAGGACCGCGCCGCGCTGCAGGTGGAAGTGGCCCAGCTCAAGGGCGAGATCGAGAATGTCGCCCAGCGGACCAACTTCAACGGCATCCGGCTGCTCGACGGCACGTCGAAGAACCTGACGCTGCAGACCGGGGCGCGTGCCGGCGAGACGGTGCGGCTGGGCATCAACTCCACCCGCACCAGCGATCTGGGCACCGGCGAGGTCCCCGGCCTGTCGGCCACGGGCGCCAATGCGACAACGGCAGCGCTTCTGGCCTCGGACTTCAGCCTGCGCGCCGGCGACCTCTTCATCAACGGCGTCGCCATTGGCGCGTCCGTCGCCTCCGCCGACACCGTCTCGTCGGCGGCCAAGGAAGCCTCCGCGATCGCCAAGGCGGCTGCCATCAACGCCAAGACGGCCGAAACCGGAGTCCGGGCCGTGGTGGGCACCACCGTGGCGCACGGCACGGCGATGACCTCGTTCACCGCGGTCAACGGCACAATCACGGTCAATGGCGTGGCCACCCAGACGCTCGATTTCGCAGCGACCACCAATGCGGCCGATCGGCGGGCGCAGATTGTGAACGCGGTCAACGCCATTTCCGGCCAGACGGGCGTCGTCGCGGTCGACACCGGCGATGATCTGCTCGGCATCCGCTTCACCGCAGCCGACGGGCGCAACATCGTCGTCGGCCTCACCGGCACGCTGACTGCGGCCGAGAGCGGGGTCCGGGTCGGTGCCACCTCGGGCGTCTATTCGCTCGTGTCGGCCAATGGCGCTCCCATCACCGTCTCCGGGCCGGCCACCAACGCGGCGTCCATTCCGGGCCAGCTGTCGCGCGCCGGGCTCCAGGCTGGCATCTTTGCAAGCGGGGTGTCGCAGACCGCCAGCGACACGCGCGCAGTGGCCGCCGTGGCCGCCGATATCCGCACCCTGCGCCTTGGTGACCTTGTCATCAACGGCACCGTCATCCGTGCCAGCCGCGCCGAGGACGACACGGTCTCCAACACGGTGGCGGCGAGCAGCGGCAAGGCAGCGAGCGCGGTGGCGATTGCGGCGGCGATCAATGCCTCATCTGCCGAGACCGGGGTCTCCGCCCGGGTGAACAGCCTCGCCATCGACGGCCAGGCCTTCACCTCGAGTGCCAACGCCTTCAACGTGACCATCAACGGCGTGGCCATCGCCATCCTCGCCAACTCCACCCGCGACCAGGTGGCCGCCCGCATCAACGAATATACCGGCATGACCGGGGTTTCGGTGACGGACAATGGCCAGGGGCTCTCATTCGAGGCCACCGATGGCCGCAATGTTTCGATCTCGGTGGATGACGCAGCCGGCGTGGCCGGGATCGGTCTTGGCACGGCGGCCCGGATCCGCGGGAGCGCCACGACCTATACGGTGGTGAACGGCGCCCACACCGGCGCCCAGACGGCCTATGCCACGGTGACCCTGGAGAGCGCGAAGTCCTTCACGGTCAATGCCGGAAGCCAGGGCTACACCCGCTTCCAGGAGCTCGGCTTCGAGGAAGGAACCTATGGCGCCGAGACCGGTGGCCTCAAGGTGAAGGACATCGACATCGGCACCCAGGCCGGCGCGGTCGAGGCGCTCACCTCGATCGACGAGGCGCTGCGGTCGGTCTCGATCAACCGGGCCGAACTGGGTGCGATCCAGAACCGGCTTGAGGCGACCATCAACAACCTCACGAGCGCCAACACCAACACCATCGCCTCGCGCTCGCGGATCCAGGATGCCGATTTCGCGATGGAAACGACCCAGCTGGCGCGCAGCCAGATCCTGCAGCAGGCAGCCCAGGCGATGCTGGCCCAGGCCAACCAGTCGCAGCAGGGCGTGCTGCAGCTGCTCCGCTAGGGCCGCGCGGAACCGGGGCCGGCCCCGGCGGCCGGCCCCGGCAGCCGGCCCCGGTCCGCCCCGCTGGCGCAGGAGCGGCAAGGCGCGGGCCCTCGGTTCCGGGGCTGGAACGGAGGTTCGCGCCAAAGGCAGGCCCAGGCTGGCACGGGCGGCAGGGCCGGACACGAGGGTCGCCAACAGGAGAAGCCATGGGCGCGAGGGACCAGCGCCGGGCACAAGCCCGACGCACCAGCGCCGGGCACGAACGCCGGGCACGGGCAGCTGGCACAGGGTCGCAACACGAGGGTTGCAACACGCAACGCGAGGGCGGGGCCGGGCATCGTTCCCGGCCCCGCCGCTTTTTCCGGGTGCAGATGTCATCGCAGGGCAGGGATCAGGCTGCACGAGGCTGTGCGACGGCGGGCCGGTCCTCAGTCCTCGTCCCAGCCGGCAAGCAGCTTGCGCACCCGGCCGAGCGCCACCTTCTTGATCTGGCAGATGCGCGCCGCGCCCACCCCCAGGATCTGGCCGATCTCCTCAAGGTTCATCTCCTCGACGAAATAGAGCTGGAGCACCATCGCCTCGCGCTCGGGCAGCTTGCGGATGGCGTCGGCAAGATGCGCCCGCAGCTCCGACGACTGCAGCCGCTCGAAGGCATCCTCACTTTCGTCGGCAAACCAGATCGAATGGTCGGAATAGACGTCGTCGATCGACTCGTAGCGCACGCCGCGCGTGGCATTCAGGCTTTCCTGCAGCGCGGCCAGCGGCAGCCCCATGTGATCGGCCAGCTCGCTGTCGGTGGCGCTGCGGCCGAGTCGGCCTTCCAGCTCCGCCCGCGCGGCGTTGAGCTCGCGCCGCCGCCGGAGCGCGGAGCGGCACATGGTGGCCTGCTTGCGCAGCGCGTCGATCATCGCGCCGCGGATCCGCACCGTGGCATAGGTGGAAAAGGCCGCATGGCCGCGATCCTCGAAGGTGCGCGCGGCCTCGATGAGGGCGACCATGCCGATCTGCACCAGTTCCTCGATGTCGAGCGCTGTCGAGACGCGCGCGTGCACATGCCAGGCGATCTTGCGCACCAGCGCGACATGGTTGGCGATCAGCCGGTCGGGGTCTGTGCGGGCGAGCGCTGCGGGGGAATAGAGGCCGAGGTTGAAGCCGTGGCGTGCATCCATGGGTCAGATCCTCCGTCAGGCTGGCACCGGCCCTTCGAGCGCCGGCTCGCCGATCACGGCGACCACCTCGATGGCACGGGAATCGGGAAGCTCCGGAAAGCCGAGCACGGGCAGCGGCACGGCGTTCGCGCGCATCAGCCGCCACAGGGCGCGCCGTGGCTGCGGCTGGGTCACCAGTGCCAGCTGATAGCCCTGCGCGAGCAGCGGCGTGGCTGCCTCGCGCACCGATTCGACAAGCCGCGCGGCAAGCCCGGGCTCGAACGGGAAAGGGGCCCGGGGCGCGGCCTGGACGGCGGCCACCAGCAGCTGTTCGAGCCCGGGCCCCAGCGCGATCAGGCGCAGCGGCTGGCCGGGCGGGGCCAGCGGCGCAGTGATCAGGCCGCCGATCAGCGGCCGCAGCGCCTCCACGAGTTCGGCCGGGTCCTGGCTTTGCGAGGCGACCTCGCCGAGTGCTGCTGCAATCCGGCCGAACTCGCGCAGCGGGATCCCCTCCTCGAGAAGCGCGCGCAGAACCGCTGTCAGCACCGGCAGCGGCAGCACCTTGCTGCCGATGCTCTGCGCCAGCTGCGGGCTGCGCAGGCCCAGCTGCTCCAGCAGCGCATGGGCTTCATCCTGCCCGAACAGGATGGCCGCATGGTCGGTCATCAGCTTGTTGAGATGCGTGCCGATGACGGTTGCGGCATCAACCACCGTATAGCCGGCGGCGAGCGCATCCTGCTCGAGCGCCGGGTCGATCCAGCGCGCCGGCAGGCCAAAGGCCGGGTCGCGCGTTTCGCGCCCGGGGATCTCGGCCCGGATGGTCTCGGCTTCGAGCGCGAGGAGGTCGGAGGCGAAGGCCTCGCCAAGCCCGAGCGGCTCGCCCGCGATGCTGATCCGGTAGGCATGCGGGCTCAGCGTCACATCGTCGCGCACGCGCACCATGGGCATCACGAACCCGAGGTCGCGCGAGAGCTGCCTGCGGATGGCGGTGATCCGCGCCATCAGCCCGCCGCCCCGGGCCTCGTCGACAAGGCCGATGAGGCCATAGCCGATGTCGAGCGTGACGGCTGCGGTCTCTCCCACCTCCGACCAGGCGATGGTCGGGTCCGAGGGCGCGCGCGCGGGCTCGGGCGGCGCGGGCGGCGCCTTGCGCGAGAGCCGGTAGCCGATGGCGGCTGCAACCAGCGCTGCCGGAAGCAGCACCATGGCCGGCATGGCCGGCACAAGTGCCAGGAGACCGAGGATTACGGCAGCCGGCCACCAGGCGGGCGCGCTTGCAAACTGCTCGCGCACCTGCCGGGCAAGCCGGTTGTCGTCCGAGGTGCGCGTGACAAGGATGGCGGCTGCGATCGAAAGCAGAAGGGCCGGGATCTGCGCCACCAGCGCATCGCCGACCGACAGCAGCAGGTAGATGTTGGCGGCATCCCCAAGGGCGAGGTCGTGCGTGGCGGTGCCGATGATGAGCCCGCCCACGATGTTGATGAGGAGGATGAGGATCCCGGCCAGCGCGTCGCCCTTCACGAACTTCGAGGCGCCGTCCATTGCGCCGTAGAAATCGGCCTCCCGCGCGACCTCCGCGCGCCGTGCACGTGCCTCGTCGGCCGTCAGGATGCCGGCGGCAAGATCGGCATCGATCGCCATCTGCTTGCCCGGCAGGGCATCGAGGGTGAAACGGGCGGAGACCTCCGACACGCGCCCGGCGCCCTTGGCAATCACCACCATGTTGATGATGAGAAGGATGGCGAAGACGATCAGCCCGACGACGAAGTTGCCGCCGATGAGCGCGCGGCCGAAGGCCTCGATGATGCGCCCGGCCGCGTCCGTCCCCTCGTGGCCGGAGACCAGCACCACCCGGGTGGAGGCAACGTTGAGCGCCAGCCTCAGAAGGGTTGCGAACAGAAGCACGGTGGGGAAGGCGGAGAAATCGAGCGGCCGGCTTGCGTGCAGCACCACCATCAGCATCACCAGCGCCAGCAGGATGTTGCTGGTGAAGGCGATGTCGAGGAGTGCAGCCGGGATCGGCACGACCATCAGGCAGACGATGACGAGAATGGCCGCGGGCAGCAGGCTGGCCGAAATCGCCGGGCCCGCATCCCTGCGCAGCTGAGCCAGCCGGTCGCCGCCGGGCATGGCCTAGCGCCCCAGGCCTGCAAGAAGCAGATAGGCCGCCTGCGCCGCCTCGGCTGCGGCTGGTGCTGCGACCGATGCGCGGCCGGGCGCGGCGGACCCGCGCGGCGGCAGCACCTGCCCGCCGGGGACCGGACGGCCATCACGGCCATCGGGGCGCAAGATGGCCGCAGGCGGCAGGGGCAGGAGGCCGGCCAGCGTGTCGGGGGCGCGACCGTCGTGCTGCGGCGGATCGATGGCAGCGGCCGAAACGACGGCCATGGCAAGGCGGGCCGCCAGCGCCGGCGACAGCCCCCGGTCGGTGGTGGCGGCTGGCGGGGCAGGGCGGCCGGGCGCATCGTCGGGTGCATCGTTTGGCGCGGCGTTGCCCCTCGGCCCGCCCGGCACGCCCGTGCCGGCCCCATGGGGGATGCCGGCGCCAGACGTGCCGCCCTCGGCGCCAAGCCGCCGGGCAAACAGGGCGTGGAGCTCGGCAAGCGAGCGGGGCACCCCGCCCGCGAAGAAGAGCGACCGGTTGGCCGCCGCTGCCCTTGGAAAGAGGTCGGCCGCCGCCCGGCCCGGCTCGGCGGCCATGGCGGCAAGGAAGCGCACCGCGCCGCCTGCGCCGAGAAAATGGGCAAGGTAAAGATCGGTGACCGAGACCGGGCGGCCGAGCGCGCCTTCAAGGGCACGGCGGTTTTCGGCCATGAACTCGGCGGCCATCAGGCTTGCCACCTGCGGATCGCGGCGCAGCGCCAGCGCCTGCGCACGGGTTTCCGGCGCGATCCCGTGCCTCGGCCCGTGCCGGCTCAGAAGGGCAAGCCAGGTGGAATCGATGAACTGGAACAGCCCTGTCGCCGAGGAGGTGGGTGCCCGCGCGGCGGTGTTGAAGCCGGACTCGAGGCGCGCGGTGTGCAACAGGGCGGCAAAATCCTCTCCCACCCGCCCGGCGGCCCGCGCGATGGCGGGCGCGACGCGCAGGGCCGCGGCGCCGAACTGCGCGGCGACGGACGGATCGAGGCGTGCGGCCGTGGCCTGGACGGACATGCCCCAAGGTTAAGCAACCATCGTGCCATGCGGGCGGGCAACTGCGGCCGGAACGGATGGAATCGGGCCGCTTGCCTGCGTCGTCTGCGGCCTTCCGTTTTCGCCCGGTTGCGCTAGGGGCTGTTGGCAAGCCGGGTCGGGGGGCGCCGGGCAGCCACGGAACGGAGCGCCCATGCGGATGAAGACCCTTGTTCGTGCCGGCATCCCCCTGTTCGCCCTGCTGGCGGGCGCGGCCGGTGCGGCGGCCGAGGCGGCCGGCGCACCGTCGGCCATGGCGGCGGTTCCGCTCATCCCGCGCGAGGCCCTGTTTGGCAACCCCACCCGCGCCCAAGGCCGGATTTCGCCCGATGGGCGATGGCTGTCGTGGATCGCGCCGCACAGGGGCGTGCTCAACCTCTGGGTGGCGCCAGCCGATGCGCCGGATCGGGCGCGGCCGCTCACGGCCGAAACCGAACGGCCGATCCGCCAGCATTTCTGGGCGCCCAACAGTTCGCTCGTGATGTTCATCAACGATCGCGGCGGCGATGAGGATTTCCTGCTCTACGGGGTCGCCCCGACTGGCGGCGAGGTGCGCAGCCTCACGCCCTTCCCGCGCACGACCGTGCGCCTCGTCGGCATCTCCAGCCGGGTGACCGACCGGATCCTCGTCGGGCTCAACAACCGCGATCCGCGCTGGCACGATGTGTACAGCCTCGATCTGAAGTCGGGCGCGCTCACGCTCGCGCAGCAGAACGATGGCTTTGCCGGGTTCCTTGCCGACGAGGACCTGCGCCTGCGCGTTGCCATCCGCCCCAACGCGGCAGGCGGGCAGGATTATTTCTGGATCCGCGACGGCCGGATCCTGCCCGCGCCATTTCTCTCCCATGGCCTCGACGACAGCCAGACGACATCGCCGCTCGGATTTTCCGCCGATGGGCGCACCCTCTACTGGATCGATGCGCGCGGCCGGGACACGGCGGCGCTCTTTGCCATGGACACGCAGACCGAACGCCTTGCCCTGCTCCACGCCGATCCGCGCGCCGATGTGCAGGGCACGCTTGTCAACCCGATGACGGGGCGGGTCGAGGCGGTCGCGGTGGACTACAAGATGCCGGAATGGACGGTGCTGGATCCGGCCGTGGCCGACGATCTGGCATTCCTCGACCGCGAGCTCGGCCAATGGCTGCTCGGAAGCCGCACGCGGGCAGATGACCGCTGGGTGGTGGCAACGATGAACTCGAACAGCCCTTCCGCCACCTTCCTCTACGACCGCAGGACCCGGCAGCTCACCAAGATGTTCGACAGCCGGCCCGAGCTCGTCGATGCGCCGCTCGCCCGCATGCGCCCGCTCGAGATCGGCACGCGCGATGGCAAGACGATGGTCTCCTACCTCACGCTTCCGCCGTGGGTCGAGGAGCGGCCGGCCGTGCCCCTGCCCATGGTGCTGCTGGTGCATGGCGGGCCCTGGGCGCGGGATTCCTACGGCTTCGACCGCGAGGTCCAGCTGCTGGCCAACCGCGGCTATGCCGTGCTCCAGCCGAACTTCCGTGGGTCCACCGGGTTCGGCAAGAGCTTCGTCAATGCCGGCGATGGCGAATGGGGCGGCCGGATGCACCACGACCTGATCGACGCCGTCGGCTGGGCGGTCGGACAGGGGATCGCCGACCCTGGGCGGGTGGCCATCATGGGCGGCTCCTACGGCGGCTATGCCACGCTTGCCGGGCTCGCCTTCACGCCCGAGACCTTCGCCTGCGGTGTCGACATCGTCGGCCCGTCGAACCTGATGACCCTGCTCGCCTCTGTTCCGCCCTATTGGGAAAGTTTCCGCAAGCAGCTGATCGGCCGGCTTGCAGACCCGGAGACGCCGGAAGGGCAGCAGTGGCTGAAGGAGCGCTCGCCGCTCACGCATGTGGACCGGATCCGCAGGCCGCTGCTGATCGGCCAGGGCGCCAATGATCCACGCGTCAGGCAGGCCGAAAGCGACCAGATCGTCGCCGCCATGCAGGCGCGGAACATTCCCGTCACCTATGTGCTCTTCCCCGACGAGGGCCATGGCTTTGCCCGGCCAGCCAACACCATCGCCTTCATGGCCGTGGCCGAGAACTTCCTGAGCCAATGCCTCGGCGGGCGGGCCGAGCCGATCGGTGCGACGGTTGCGGCCTCTTCCGCGATCGTGCCGCACGGCGCGCAGTATGCGCCGGGCCTCGCCGAGGCGCTGGCGCTGCGGGAGAAGGCCCCAGACGCGGCCCGCTGAGGGCGGCGGGCCGAGCGGCCGGGCCCATCCGGCTTCGCCATGCAAGCGCCCGATTTCCGCCCTGAATTCCGCCCCGATTCGCGCGCAGGTCGCGCCTTGCAGCGGGGGCGCCGGCCCGCAGGTCGCACGGCCCTCCGCCCGCCCCCGGCAAGGCGCCCGCCCGCCCGCCCCATGGACTTCGGCTGCACGCGGGGCCATGGGCCTGCCCGGGCAGGAAGAGGACACGAAAGACCGACAAGACCCGATGCTCGACCTTTCCTCACGTCTGCCCACCGGCGCGCCGGGGGAGGCCGGCACGGCCGGGCGGTCTGGCCCCCAGCTGCGCGTGGCGCTCTTCTCGGGCAATTACAATTGCGTGCGCGATGGGGCGAACAAGGCGCTCAACCGGCTTGTCCAGCACCTGATCGATCGGGGTCATGCGGTCCGGGTCTATTCCCCGACCGTTCCTGAACCAGCCTTCGAGCCGGCGGGCGATCTCGTCTCGGTGCCGTCGCTTCCGGTGCCGCTGCGGCCCGAATACCGGCTCTCCACCGGCCTTCCGGCTGCGATCGAGGCCGACATCCGGGCGTTTGCGCCCGATATTTTTCACCTCTCCGCGCCGGATCTCCTCTGTGTCCGCGCCGAGGCGCTTGCCCGGCGCATGGGCCGGCCGGTGGTGGCGAGCCTCCACACAAGGTTCGAGACCTACTTCGATTATTATGGCCTGGGCTTCGTGCGCGCCGGTGTCGAGCGCTGGCTGCGCCGCTTCTATTCGCGGGTTGACCGGGTGCTCGTGCCAAGCGCCGAAATGGGCCGCGAGCTCGCCGCAAGCGGGGTTGCCACACCGGTCAGCATCTGGTCGCGCGGGGTCGATGCGCAGGCCTTCTCGCCCGCGCATCGCGACCTCGAATGGCGCCGCGCACAGGGCTTTGCCGATGCCGAGGCCGTGCCCCTGTTCTTCGGCCGCCTCGTGGCCGAAAAGGGGCTGGACATGTTCGAGGCAACCATCGCCCGCCTGCGCGCCGGGGGGCGCGAGGTGCGCCCGCTGCTGGTGGGCGAGGGCCCGGCGCGTGTGGCGCTGATGCGGCGGATCGGGAACGCCGTGTTCACCGGTCACCTCGACGGCGCCGAGCTTGCACGCGCGGTGGCAAGCGCCGACATCCTGCTCAACCCGAGCGTCACCGAGGCGTTCGGCAATGTGACGCTGGAGGCCATGGCGTCGGGCCTTGCGGTGATCGCCGCCGATGTGACGGCCACGCGGGCGCTGATCACCCACAAGGTCGAAGGCCTCGTCGTGCCACCGCGCGACCCTGAAGCCTATGCGGCAGCGGTGGTGCAGCTGCAGGATTCGCCCGCGCTCCGGCGCGCGCTCGGCGAGGCGGCGCGGGCCCGCGCGCTGCGCTTCGAATGGCAGACAATCCTCGACGCCGTGATCGAGGCCTACAGCCAGACCATGGCCGGGGAGCGTGCGCCATGACCGCGGGCCCCGCACGCAGGCTGGAGCCCGGCCCGCAGCCGGGCGCGGCGCGTGCGCCGCACCGCGCGACGCGGCCGGTCAAGCTCATCATCCAGATCCCCTGCTTCAACGAGGAGGAGAGCCTGCCGCTCGCGCTTGCCGACCTGCCGCGCGAGGTGCCCGGGGTCGACATCGTCGAATGGCTGGTCATCAACGACGGCAGCCGCGACCGCACGGTCGAGGTGGCGCTCGCGCACGGTGTCGATCACATCGTCGACCTGCCGGTCAACAAGGGGCTGGCCCATGCCTTCATGGCCGGGATCCAGCGCGCGCTTGCCGAAGGCGCCGACATCATCGTCAACACCGATGCCGACAATCAATATGCCGCCGCCGACATCCCGGCGCTGGTGGCCCCGATCCTCGGCCGGGAGGCGGAGTTCGTGGTGGGCGCGCGGCCGATCCCCGAGATCGCGCATTTCTCGCCGGTCAAGCGGGCCCTGCAGCGGCTTGGAAGCTGGGTGGTGCGCCAGGCCTCGGGCACCGCTGTGGCCGATGCGCCGAGCGGCTTCCGGGCGCTTTCGCGCGATGCGGCGCTGCGGCTCAACATCTTCGACGAATATACCTACACGCTCGAATCGATCGTGCAGGCCGGGCTTTCGGGCATGCGCATCGTCTCGGTGCCCATCGGCGTCAACGGCGAGACCCGGCCGTCGCGCCTCGTGCGGTCGATCCCGGACTATCTGCGCCGCTCGACGAAATCGATCCTGCGCACGGCCTTCATCTACAAGCCCGGGCGGACGATGTTCCTGATGGGCCTGCCGCTGGCGCTGGCCGGCGCGCTTCTCGCCGCGCGCTGGCTGTGGCTGTTCCTCGATGGCACCGATCGCAGCCATGTGCCGAGCCTGCTGGCCGCTGCCGGACTGCTGCTGACGGCCGTCCTCCTGTGGGTGGGCGGGCTGATCGCCGAACTGCAGGGTATCAACCGGCGGCTGCTGCAGGATGTCCAGTACCGGCTTCGCAAAGCCGAGGCCGACCGGGCGGCCGCCGCGCGCGATGCCGGCGGCTGAGACAGGGCAGGCCGGAAGCGCCTGCCGCCCCGGCATGCGCGATCGTCTCGCCGCCGAGGCGCTCGCGCATGTCCCCCAGCTTCTCATCCAGCAGGACCGCACGCCCGTCTCGCGCACCTATGGCTGTTTCGACCGGCTCTACTGGCATACCCGCGCAGCCGATTTCCCCTGCGGCATGAGCCAGGAATATGCCCTGCCGCTGGCCCTCGCATTCGCGCTGCCCGTGCCCGGCAACCCCTATTTCCGGCAGCCGGAGATCGCCCGCTGGGCCGAGGCCGGCGTTCGCTTCGCGGCCCGCTCTGCGCACCGCGACGGCTCGTGCGACGATTACTATCCCTTCGAGCGCGCGGCCGGCGCGGCGGCCTTCACGCTCTTTGCAGCGCTCGAGACCGCCGACATCCTCGGCCTCGGCGCCGACCCGGAGATTGCGCGCTTCCTCGACCGGCGCGCGAGCTGGCTTGCGCGTTACCGCGAAAGCGGCCGGCTGTCCAATCACGAGGCGCTGGTCGTGGCCTGCCTTGCCCGGATGAGCCGCCGCGACCCGGCACGCTGGGACGGAGCGCTTGCCGCACGGGTCAAGCGGCTTCTCTCCTGGCAGTCCGCCGAGGGCTGGTTCGAGGAATATGGCGGCGCCGATCCGGGCTACCTCACGCTCACCATCGGCATGATGGCACTGGCCGACCGCGACCGGCCCGATCTCGGCCTGCGCCCGGCCATCGACCGGGCGATCGATTTCCTCGCCGCCATGGTCCACCCGGATGGCACGCTCGGAGGCGAATATGCCAGCCGTGCCACCGTCAACTTCTTTCCCCATGGTCTTGAACTGGCCGGCGCGTGGAACCGGCGCGCGCTCGGGCTTGCCGATCGTCTCTACCTGCGTTTTCCCCTTGCAACTGCACCGAGCCACGCCGACGACCGCATCGTCGGCCATCATCTCTGGTCGCAGCTTCTGGCCTGGCGCGAATGGCAGGGCGCGCGGCCCGGGCCGCTGCCGCTCGCCGAGGGCCTCACCGACTTTCCCGCGGCCCGGCTGCGGGTGCAGCAGCAGGGCGGGCTCCGGCTTTATGCCGGCTGGTCGCGCGGGCTTGCGTTCCGCCTGTTCGATGGTGAGCGGCTGCTTCTGGCCGATACCGGCCCTGCGCTCAGGCTGCGCGGCCGGAAGGTGGCTGTCACCCACCTCGAGGGCGGCGCCGTCGTGGAACGGGGCCGATCCGTGCTCGAGGTCGAGGGGCCGATGCAGCTGGCCAAATCCGCGCTGCTCTCGCCGGGAAAGTCGATCCTGCTGCGCGCCTTCATGCTGAGCTTCGGGCGGTTCTTCCCAAATCTCGTGCGCCGCCTGCTGCAGGCCCTGCTGGTCACGGGCGCGAAGGCTGCGCCCTTCCGCTTCCGGCGGCGCATCGAATGGCTTGCAGACGGCGCGCTCGAGGTCACCGACGAGATCGCGCCCGCGGGCGCAGGCTGGGCAGAGGTCGAGGAAGCCGGGCGCGGCGGCTTCCAGGTCTCGATGACAACCGTGATGGCCCGGGTGTGGGAGCCGGCGCAGCTCCAGCCCTGGGAGGATCTGACCGCTTCGGTCCGCAAGCTGGAGCCGGGCGCGACATGGAGGGCGGTGCGCCGGTTTGCGCCGCAGCGGCCATGAAGCGCGCGCTTGCGCTTGCGGTCAGCCTGCTGCTGCTCGCGCTCATCTGGTGGCAGGTGGAGCCGGCAGACATCCTTGCCGCCATCGGGGCTGCGGATCCCGGCTGGCTTGCGGCCGCTGTGCTCATGGTCGTGCCACTCACGGCGGCCGCCGCGCTCCGCTTCCGCGCACTTGCGCGGGGCGCCGTTGGCCTCGGCGAGGCGGTGCGGCTGGTGCTCTCCGCCTCGTCGCTCAACCTCGTGCTGCCCTCGAAGATGGGCGATCTCGCCAAGGCGATCGTGCTCAGGTCGCGCCACGGCATGGGGGGCGGACGCGCCGTCTCGGTGGTGGTGCTCGAGAAGCTTCTCGACCTGATGGCGCTGATGCTCGTGGGCGCTGTCCTGCTGGCGGTCGCGCAGCCGCCGGTGCCGGCGCCAGGCCTGTGGGTGGCAGGAAGCAGCGGTGCAGCCCTTCTTCTTCTGGCCTTCATCCTGCCGGGAAGCCCCGCGCCACGCGCGGCGCGGGCCCTTGCCGGCCGGCTGGGCGGTGCGTTGGCCGGCCGGGTTGGCGCCCTGCTCGACGGGTGGGAGGAGCTGCTCGCCTGGTTCTGGGGGCAGCGCCTGCTCGCGCTAGGCGTGGTTGCGGCCTCGCTGCTCCTCTGGGCCGCGCATCTCTTCCAGATGTGGCTGTTTGCGCGGGCCATCTCCGGAGCGGTGCCACCCGTGCCCGCCATGGCGCTGGCGTTTCTTGCGATCCTCGCGGGGCTTCTGCCGCTGACCTTTGCCGGCGTGGGCACGCGCGATGCCGCGCTCATCCTGCTGTTTGCACCCTGGCTGACGCCCGCCGAGGGTGCGCTCCTTGGCCTCTTTGCAACGCTCCGCTACGTGCTGCCGGCGATCGGCGGGCTGCCCTTCATCGGCGACTACTGGGCGGGGCGGCGGGCGCCGGAGGGCTGAGCCGGGCACGAAGGCAGGAGGCGTCGAGCAGCACCACGGCACCGGTGCCGGGCAGCTCGCACCCGGCCCATGCGCGCTGCAGCGCGGTCGCACCCCCGGCAAACCGCAGTGCGGCGTCGCGGGCAAGCTCCGGGTGCACGCGCGCATAGCCTGCTGCCAGGCGGCCTTCCTCCAGAAGCGCGCGGTCCATCAGCAGGATGTCGGTTCGGGTGACATCGAGGAAGGCGGCAGCGGCGGCAGGATCAGGACTTGAGAGCGCGGCAAGCGAGATTGCCAGCCGGTCCTCGATCTGCGCGCCATAGCCCCGGTGAAAGGGGATGGCGTGCTCGACCGTTGCAAGCGTCGCAAGGCCAAGCAGCGCGGGCACGAAATCGAGATCGGCCGAAAGGCCGGCGATCCGGGTCTGTGGCGGCTGTGCGTTGAGCAGGCGGAAGGCGGCCGGATCCTCCGGGCGCCGGTAGCCGGGCAGGGGCGTTGCAAAGAGCGCAACAAGGCCGATGCCGAGCGCCGTCATGGCAGCCCCACCCGTCCGGCCGTCGCGCAGGCGCATGCGGGCGAGCCACAGGCCGAGGATCTGGCCGATCGCCAGCCACTCGAGCGGCCCGAGCAGGCGCTGGGCATAGCGGCTCGGCAGGTGCAGCTGGAAGGCAGCGGCGATTGCAACCGGATACCAGAAGGCGGCAGCCACGAGCGCCCAGAGGTAGATGCGGTTCCAGCCGCAGGGGTCGAGCCAGCCATTGCCGCGCGCCGCGCGCACCGCAAGGACGACAAGCGGCAGCAGCAGCAGGATGTTCGGAAGCGGCGCAAGGGGCAGCGAGGGCCAGCACGGCACCACCTCGGGCACGAACCCCATGCGCTGGTTGCACACCCAGCCGATGTCGCCGCGCGGGTTCACCAGCGTGCTGCGGCCGGCGGGTTCCATGAGGTTGGGAAGGCTGCGCGCCTCGGCGAGCGTCAGCGTCGGGCCCCAGTCCGTACCCGAGGGGCCAAGAACGAGCGCCGAGGCGACAATCGCACCGGCAGCGCTCGCAACGGTCAGAACCGCGGAGCGCGAAAGATCGATCCCGGGCGTGGGCTGCAGCCGGATCTTCGACAGGCCGAGCATGGTGAAGCCCAGGATGGCGCTCGTCGGGTAGATGGCGGCGAGCGCCGCAAGGCTTGCAACGGCGGGCGCGGCGCGCCCGCGCATCAGCATGTCGAGAAAGACGAGGAACAGCGGCATGGAAAAGGCGCGCGGGGTTGCCGAGAAGATCGAATCCTCGTGCACGAGGAACGCCAGGAGCAGGGCGGCAGCGACAAAGGCCGGAAAGGGCGCGCCCGCAAGCCGCAGCGCGACCCGCCACGCGAAGATCGAGGAAAGGACGAGGAGCGGCACGGGAAGCAGGCGGTGGAACAGCAGCGGATCGAGCCCCACGGCTGCCGCCGCGCCATAAAGAAGGGCATAGGGCTTGGGCGCGACATTGAACCAGTAGTCGGCGATCAGATCGTCGTTCGCCCCGGTGCCGCCGATCCTGTGCATCCAGGCCAGAAACTGCCGGGCATCGTCCTGGATGGTGAAGGGAGCGGCCGTGAGGGTCCACGGCAGGAAGAAGGCCTGGTGCAGCGCCACCACGGCCGACAGGGCGACGAGTGCGAGAAGGGCCGTCCGCCAGCGGCGGGCTTCGGCAACAGGATCGTTCACCAGCCGGCTGCTATCGCATCGCCGGGCCCGAGGGAAAGGCAAAAGGGCACCCGGGATGCCGCACCGGTCGGCGATCGCTTCGGGTCCGGCTCTGTCCTCAGGGCTCGGGGCTGCCGGGTCGCGCGTCGCTGCAGGCTTGACATCTCGGCCCCGGCTGCACTTGTGCCGCCCCGGTCAGGGCCCGATCGCCGACGCCGAAATAGCTTGCGATGGAGCACGCCCTGACACAAGGCCTCGCATCCAGCCAGCCGCGGGGTGGCAATCTCTACGACAAATATCATAGCCGCAACCCCATCGCCCGCATGCTGATGCGGGGGTTTCTTGCCTCCTTCGACCGGCTGTGTGCCGCGGTTCCCATCGGCTCGGCCTTCGAGGTGGGCTGCGGCGAGGGCGAGCTTGCCGCCCGGCTGATGCGGCGCGGCGTCCGGGTCGGGGGCATCGATATCGATGCTGCGACGGTTGCAGAGGCAAACCGCCGCCACGCACCGGCTGGCGCCGGCCCGATCTTCCATGCTGGCAACATCTACGATCTTCAGCCCGGCCAGATCCGGGCAGACCTGCTCATCTGCTGCGAGGTTCTGGAACATGTGGCCGACCCGGAGCTGGCGCTGGCGCGGCTCGCCGCGCAACAGGCGCCCTTCCTGCTGCTCAGTGTCCCCAATGAGCCGCTGTGGCGGATGCTCAACATGGCCCGCCTCGCCTATCTCAAGGACTGGGGCAACACGCCCGGCCACATCCAGCACTGGAGCCGGGCGGGGTTCGTGCGGATGGTTGGCCGCCTCTTCGACGTGCGCGCGGTGGAAACCCCGATCCCGTGGACGGTGGTGCTCGCCAGCCGTCGGGCTTGACCGGCGCTGCGCCGCGGAGCAGCGATGCGGATAAAGACCGCAACGGACGAGCGACGGGAGAGAGACGGAGACAGACATGGCCGCAGCCCTCGACAGGCGGATGCTTCTGGCGGGTGCAACGGCTGCAGCCCTGGCCGGGCGGGGCCGCGCGGAGGTGCCGGGCGGGCGCTGGCTGCGCGGCGGCGACCTGCCGTTCGCCGTGCAGGAAATCTACCCCGCGCTGTTCGACGAGCGGATCGTTGTGGCCGGAGGCTTCCGCCAGCGCGCCGGGCCGATCATCTGGCCGACCACCAGCGTGGTGGCCTGGGAGGGCGGGCAATGGCGCCCGCTTGCCGACCTTCCGGAGCGCCGGCACCATCTGATGCTCGTCGCCAGCGCCCGGCCCCTCGTTGCGATCGGTGGCTTCACGTCGCGGCCTGGCGCGCTGTGGGAGGGCCGGCGCGAGGTGTGGCGGCTCGGCGCGCCGGACGGGCGCTGGGAGCCGGGCCCGCCGCTGCCCACGCCGCAGGCGGAAAGCGCGGCCGGCGCATGTGCAGGGCTCGTCGTTCTCGCCGGCGGCCGCGTTCCCGCCCGGGCCGCCAATGCCTCCTATGACGATCACCAGGATACGGGCCGCACGCTGGTGCTCCGCGACGGCGCGGGGCAATGGCTGGAGGCCGCGCCCATGCCGGTCGCGCGCAACAGCAGCGCCTTCGGCGTGCTGGCCGGGCGGCTGCACGTGGTGGGCGGGCGGCGGAGCCTCGGGCAGGGGCGGATCGTGAACCTTGCCGACCATCACGCCTGGGATCCGGCAACGGACCGGTGGGAGGCGCGGGCGCCGCTTCCGGCCCCGCGCGGCGGCCACGCGGCGGCCGTGCTTGGCGGGCGGCTCCACGTGCTGGGCGGCGAGGCCTTCGGCGACGCGCCAACCGTCTTCCGCGAGCACTGGAGCTACGACCCGGCCGCCGACCGCTGGCAGGAGGAGCCGCCAATGCCCGAGGCGCGGCACGGACTTGGCGCGGTGGCCCTCGGCGGGCGCGTGCACGTGGTTGGCGGGGCAAGCGCACCAGGTGGCCGCGGCACCAGCGCCCGGCACGATATCTTCTCGCCCTGAAAAATGGTTATGAGCTCTTCCTGCGCTCGAATATGAAGTTGCGCACGGCCGCGATCAGCTCGGGCGAGGCATGGGGTGCAATGGCTCCGGCCGCGCCGCCGCCTGCGCGCGCGGCCGCGATCGCGGCTTCGAGCCCTGTTTCATCATCGGCGACAAACACGCCCGGGCGGCCGCGGAACTTCGCAGCGGTTGCCAGCTGGTGCTCGTTGCGGTGCTCACCCAGCGAGGCCTTGCGCGGCATGACAACGATGGGCTTTGCCTGTGCCAGCGCGGCGATGATCGAGCCCATGCCGGCATGCGCGATCACGAGCGGCGCGGCGGCAAAGCGGGCCTCGAACTCGGCAGCCGGCAAGAGGTCCGCCCATTCGAAGTGGCAGGGGCGATAGCTTTCGGGGCCGAGCCGGCCGAGCTGGCCAAAGACCGGCCCGCCGCCGCCTGCAACCCAGGCATCCACCGCGCGCACCAGCCGGTCGAACGGCTCCTGCGTGCCGCAGGCCAGCAGGATCACAGCACCGCGCCGCGGTAATGCGGCCCCTCGGGCCGGGCGACATCCGGCCATTGTGTGAGAAAGAGGTCGGCATGCGGGCCGGCAAGGCGGCCGGAGAGGCTGAGTTCCGCAGCATTGGCGATGCTGTCGATCCAGCAGGTGCGCGCGCCCAGAAGCCGGCCCAGCCGCAGCGCCACGAAGCCGGGTGCGGCGCCGGTTGTCACGATCACCTCCGGCCGCACCTTCAGGAGGATGCCGGCAATCTCGCCGGTCATCCGGAGTATCCGCACCTTCTCGTTGCGGTTGGCATCGGTGCAGACATGAAACCCGGCCACGGCCTCGCCACGCGCGGCGACGCGCGCCTCCAGCCCCGCGCGCTGGTCGGCCGAGGTGGTCAGCCAGTGCGTCTCGCAGCCGTCGAAGGCGGGCATCAGCCGGTTGAGCTGGATCCAGTGCCCGCCGGTCGAGGCGACCGCGAGCACGCGCGGCCGGCTGCTCACCTGCTGGCCCGCGGCGCGCAGCCGCCGCCCGGGCGGCCGTCGGCGTCCGGGCTCCGGCGCCGCACGTCGTCGATGGCGGTCACAATGGCGTCTGGTGCATCGAACATCATCATGTGGCCCGAATCTGCCACGAGGCGTGCCTCCCCGCGCAGGAAGCGGGCGGCGATCTCGCGGTGCAGACCGTGCCAGACGTCGCGTGCCGGCCCCTCGGGATAGCTCCGTCCTGCCGTGAGCAGCACGACGGGTGCATCGGCCGGGGTGGCAGGCGCGGACTCGATGGCATCCGATGTGCCGGCAAACAGGGTCTTGATCTCCGAAAGCCTGGCCTCCCAGCGCTCGGCGGCCCGTTCAGGTGGCGTGGTCAGGCAGGGTTTCAGGGCCGGGTCCGCAGGGTCGATCGGCCCGGCGCGGGCCGCGGCAAGGCATCGTGTTGCGCGGTCGAGGAATGGCTGGACCGAGCCGGCACCCGGACCGGCGACAGCCTCGAATCGCCGTGGCTGGTGCGGCACGGCGCTGTCCACGAAGACCATGCCGGCAATCTCGCGCGGGCGGTCGATGGCGAACTGGCGGATGTAGAGCCCGCCCGCGGAATGGCCGACGAGGATGTAGGGCCCGCCGATGCCGGCCGACTGAAGTGCCAGGGCGAGGTCGCGCGCGATGGCCCGCCCGTCGCGCGGCAGCGGCCCGGGGCTTGAGCGGCCGGCACCTGCGCGGTCGTAGGCGCAGGTGCGGCTGCGCTGCGAAAGCGGGCCCATCAGCCGCCCCCACGCCCGGCTGTCGGCCGCCCAGCCGCTCTCCAGGAGAATGGTGGGGCTGCCGGAGCCGGCGCACCAGAGGTTGATCGTGCGCCCGTCGGGCAGGCGCGCGGCGATGTCGCGCGGCATGGGCGCGGCCGCGGCGAGGAGCAGGGCCGCGCCCATGAGCGCTGCGCCGTGCCAGCGCATGGCCCTCAGACCGCCGTCACGAAGCTGTCGAGCACCATCTTGGTGCCGGCGTGGTCGAACGCCACTTCGAGCCTGTTGGCGTGCTGGGCGGTGATCGTGCCCGTTCCGAACTTCTGGTGGAACACCCGGTCGCCAACGCCGAGATCTCCGCGCGGCATGGCGCCAATGGTGGTGGCGGTGGCCCGCGCCTCGATGGTGGCCGGGCGCTGGACCCCATGCCGCGCCGCGCGCTGCCACCCCGCGCCGCGGCCCGCGGCGCGCCCGGCATCGGCAAAGGGTGCATCGGGCGCAAACACGGCCGCGCGCCACAGGCTGGCGCCGCCGGTCATCGTCGTGTGCTGCGCGACATGCTCGGGCGGAAGCTCGGCGATGAACCGCGAGGGGATGGCGCTCGTCCACTGGCCGTAGATCCGCCGGTTGGCCGCGTGGAGGATGGCGGCGGTGCGCCGGGCGCGGGTGATGCCGACATAGGCGAGGCGCCGCTCCTCCTCGAGGGCGGCCGCGCCGCCTTCGTCGAGCGCCCGCTGCGAGGGGAACAGGCCTTCCTCCCAGCCGGGCAGGAACACATGGTCGAACTCCAGCCCCTTGCTGGCATGGAGGGTCATCAGCGTCACCTTCGGGCTTTCGGTGTCGCGCTCATTGTCCATCACCAGCGCCACATGGTCGAGAAAGGCGGTCAGATCCGGCCAGTCCTCCATCGCCCGGCCGAGTTCGCGCAGGTTCTCGATCCGGCCCTGCGATTCGGGCGCGCGGTCGGCCTCGAGCATTGCGAGATAGCCCGATTCGGCAAGCACCAGCTCGAGAAGGGCGGCCGGGGCGAGCTTGGGTGCGGCGGCCCGCCAGCGCCTGAGATCTGCCAGCAGCCGGGCAAGGCTCCGCCGCGCCTGCGGGGCAAGCTCGTCGGTCTCGGTGAGCGCCTGCGCGGCCTGGGGCAGTGTCGTGCCCGTCTGCCGCGCATGCCGGATGATCCGCTCGAGCGCCCGGTCGCCGAGGCCGCGCTTCGGGCGGTTGAGGATCCGCTCGAAGGCCAGCGCATCGTCGCCCTGCTGGACGAGCCTCAGGTAGGCGATGAGGTCGCGGATCTCGGCGCGTTCATAAAAGCGCATGCCGGCCAGCACGCGGTAGGGAAGGCCGGTGGCGATGAACCTGTCCTCGAACTCGCGGGTCTGGAACTGGGCGCGCACAAGGATGGCGATCGAATCGGCCGGGGCGCCCCCGGCAAGGAGGCCCGCGATCCGCTCGCCGACGAGGCGCGCCTCCTCCGGCCCGTCCCACACGCCGATCACCTCGACCTTCTCGCCGTCGCCCGCTTGGGTCCACAGCGTCTTGCCAAGCCGCGCGCCGTTGCGGGCGATCACGCCGCCCGCGGCCGAGAGGATATGCTGGGTGGAGCGGTAGTTCTGCTCGAGGCGGATGACCCGTGCGCCGGGAAAATCCGTCTCGAACGACAGGATGTTGCCCACATCTGCGCCGCGCCAGGAATAGATCGACTGGTCGTCGTCGCCCACGCAGCAGATGTTGCCGTGGCCGCCGTGGGCGGGCGCGGCCAGCAGGCGCAGCCACGCATTCTGCGCGGCGTTGGTATCCTGATATTCGTCGACCAGAACATAGCGCAGCCGCCGCTGCCAGCCCGAGAGCACATCGGGATGGCTGCGCAGGATGGTGAGCATGTGCAGCAGCAGGTCGCCGAAATCGGCGGTGTTGAGGGCTCTGAGCGCCTGCTGGTAGGCAGCATAGAGCGCCGCCCCCCTGCCATTGGCGAACGCGAAGGATTCGCCCGGCGGCACGTCATCCGGGCTCCAGCCGCGGTTCTTCCAGCGGTCGACCAGGGCGGCGAGATGGCGGGCCTGCCAGCGCCGCTCGTCGAGCCCCGCCTCGCCGATCAGGCGCTTGAGCAGCCGCTCGACATCATCCGGGTCGATGATCGTGAAGCCCGGGGTGAGGCCGACGAGCTCGGCGTGGCGGCGCAGCATGCGGGCTGCTGTGGCGTGGAAGGTGCCAAGCCACGGCATGCCCTCGGCCTCGGCGCCGATCATGGCGGCAAGCCGGTCCCGCATCTCGCGCGCGGCCTTGTTGGTGAATGTGACGGCCAGGATCTCCGACGGCCACGCGCGGCGCTGGCCGAGGATCACGGCCAGCCGCGCGGTGAGCGCGCTGGTCTTGCCCGTGCCGGCGCCGGCCAGCACGAGAAGCGGCCCTTCGGTTGTGAGCGCGGCCTCGCGCTGCGCCGGGTTGAGGCCTGCCAGCCAGGCAGGTTCCGAGGCGGGAAGGGTGGCCATGCGCCCGAACGGATAGCGACCCCCGGGTGCGGCCGGCAAGCCCCGCGCAGGGTCTCACCTGCTAGGCGCCTTGCCGGTCGGCTCCGGTGCGCGCGGCCACGGGCCCTGAAGGCCGCAGCAGGCGCAGCCGGGCGCGGCCCACGTCGCGCACCGTCTCCAGCTGCAGCCCCGGAACGTCGAGCGGGTCGGTCCGCGCCGTCTCCACGGCAATCCAGGCCGCAGGCGCGATCCAGCCCTGGGCCAGCGCCGAGGCGAGCGCCGGCTCGGCAAGCCCGCGCGCATAGGGAGGGTCTGCGAAGACGAGATCGAACCCGCGCGGGGCGTGCGGCAGCCGGGTTGCATCAAACGGCAGCACCGATGCGCGCGCGCCGGCGTTCAGCCGGGCGATATTGGCCTCGGCGGCAGCGCGGGCTGCGCGGTCGTGGTCGATGAGCAGGGCGGTTGCCGCCCCGCGCGAGAGGGCCTCGAGCGCCAGCGCCCCCGATCCGGCAAAGAGATCGAGCACGGCGAGATCCGCAAAGCTGCCAAGACGGCTCACCAGCATCGAGAACAGCGTCTCGCGCGTGCGGTCCGCCGTCGGGCGGACGGCATGGCCCTGCGGCGCGTCGAGAAGGCGGCTCCGCCAGCTGCCGGCAATGATCCGCATCGCCAGCTCAGGGCTCCCGTGCGCCGGGGCGGCGTCCGGGCCCGGCGCGCGAACGGTTGCCGGGCCCGAGCGAGGCGACGATGCCGGCGGGCACCTCCTCGAGCGCGCGGGGGGCAAGGTCGCCCAGCACCAGCGGGCCGTAGGCGGTGCGGATGAGCCGCGAAACCCTGAGCCCCATCGCCTCGCACAGGCGGCGGACCTCGCGGTTCTTGCCCTCTGTCAGCCGCATGGTGAGCCAGATGTTGGCAGCCCCGCGGCTGGCCCGGCGGTCGATCGACGCCTCGACGGGGCCATAGCGCACGCCATCGATGGTGATCCCCTCGGCGAGCGCCTCGAGATCGGCCATGCGCACCTGCCCCTGCGCGCGCACGCGGTAGGTGCGCGGGACTGCGTTGGCCGGAAGCTCGAGGTGGCGCTTCAGCGCGCCATCGTTGGTCAGAAGCAGAAGCCCCTCGGTGTTGAGGTCGAGGCGGCCGACGGGCATCAGGCGCGGCAGCCCGCCCGTGCCGGGCAGCGGCAGAATGTCGAAGATCGTCGGCCGCCCGGCCGGATCGCGCGTGGTCGTGAGAAATCCGGCGGGCTTGTGAAAGCGGAACAGGCGGCTCGGCCCGGCGGGGGCGACCGGTGCGCCGTCGACCTCCACGCCCTCGAGCGAGACGAGGCATGTGGCCGGTGTCGTTACCGGCCGGCCGTGGACCGCCACCCGGCCCTCGGCGATCATCCGCTCCGCATCCCGGCGGGAGGCGATGCCGGCGCGCGCGAGCAGCTTGGCGATCCGCTCGCCCGCTGCGGGCGGCTCGGCCGGCGACCGGGCCGATGCTCGGCGTTCGGGCCTGCGGCGAAGGGCGCGCACGCCGCGCTCAGCCGCTCACGGGCACGCCCGGGAGCGCCTTGGAGGTGCGGATGGTCAGCGAGGTCTTCACGCTTGCCACATTGGCCGCGCTTGTCAGGTGCGCGGTCAGGAACCGCTGGAAATCCTGCAGGTCGCGAGCGACGACCTTCAGCAGGAAGTCGATCTCCCCGTTCAGCATGTGGCACTCCCGCACCTGGGGCAGGGCCGCCACATGGGCCTCGAAGGCGCGCAGGTCGGCCTCGGCCTGGCTCTTCAGCGAGACCATGGCAAAGACCGTGACGGGCCAGCCAAGCGCCTCGGCAGACAGCGCTGCATGATAGCCGGTGATCACGCCCGCCTCCTCGAGCGCGCGGATCCGGCGCAGGCTCGGCGGCGCGGTCAGCCCCACCCGGGCTGCGACATCGACATTCGTCATCCGGCCATCCTCCTGCAGCAGTTCAAGGATTTTCCGGTCGATGGCGTCGATCTGGTGCGTGCGCGCGCGCGGGAGCTCAATGGTCATGCGGCCTCTTCTCGCAACCTGACGTCCCTACAGGAGGGAGGCCTGCCGGCTCAAGGGCGGGCTGGCACCCGCGCTTGCGCCCCGCGCCCCGGCCGCCTAGCACATCGGCCGTGCCGGAAGGAAACGCGGGAGACAGGACATGGCCGAGGCTCGGCATGCGCGACTGATCATCATCGGCTCCGGCCCCGCAGGGTATACGGCAGCTGTCTATGCCGCCCGCGCCGCGCTCGAACCCGTGCTGTTCCAGGGGCTCCAGCCTGGCGGCCAGCTCACCATCACCACCGAGGTGGAAAACTGGCCGGGCGACATCCGCGTGCAGGGTCCGGAGCTCATGGCCCGCATGGAGGCGCACGCCCGGGCGCTCGGAACCGAGCTCGTGCAGGATATCGTCACCCAGGTCGACCTCGGCCGCCGCCCGTTCCGTCTCGAGACCGACGCCGGCCAGGCATGGCTTGCCGATGCCCTGATCCTTGCAACGGGTGCGACCGCACGCTGGCTTGGCGTGCCCGGCGAGGAAGCGCTGCGCGGGCACGGGGTTTCGGCCTGCGCCACCTGCGACGGCTTCTTCTTCCGCAACCGGCGTGTTGCGGTGGTGGGCGGCGGCAACTCGGCTGCGGAAGAGGCGCTGTTCCTCACCAACTTCGCCGCCGAGGTCACCCTCATCCACCGCCGCGACACGCTGCGCGCGGACAAGACCAACCAGGCGCGGCTCCTGGCCAGCCCGAAGATCCGGCTGCTGTGGAACCATGTGGTCGAGGAAGTGCTGCCCGATGCCAGCGGGCGCGCCGTCGGCGCGCTTCGCCTGCGCCATACGGTCTCGGGTGCGGAACAGCGGCTGGAGGTCGACGGCCTGTTCGTTGCCATCGGCCACGATCCGGCAACCGGGCTCGTCCGCGGCCAGCTCGCCATGGACGCAGACGGCTATCTGCTCACCCGGCCCGACAGCACCGAGACCAGCATCGCCGGCGTGTTTGCCGCCGGCGACGTCAGGGACAAGGTGTTCCGGCAGGCGGTGACCTCTGCCGGCATGGGGTGCATGGCAGCACTCGAGGCGGAGCGCTTTCTTGCCGGGGCAGGCCACGCGCAGGCCAAGGCGGCCTGAGGGCGGGCCTCTCCATGTTGCAGGACTGGGACAAGCTGCGGCTGTTTCACGCAGTGGCACTCGCCGGCTCGTTCACCGAGGCGGCGCGGCGGCTGCGCATGTCGCAGCCGGCCCTGTCCCGCCAGATCATTGCGCTCGAGGAGGCGCTTGGCGCCAAGCTGTTCCACCGCCATGCCCGCGGGCTCGCGCTTACCAACGAGGGCGAGCAGCTGTTCCAGACAACCGCGCAGATGCTCGATTCGCTCGAGCAGGCCCGCGCGCGCATCGAGGCCACCCGCAACCGGCCGACGGGCGAGATCCGCCTGACCACCACCGTCAGCTTCGGCTCCACCTGGCTCAGCCGGCAACTGGCCGATTTCCTCGCGCTCTACCCCGATATCCGCGTGAGCCTTCTGCTTTCGGACGAGGACATCGACCTCTCCCGCCGCGAGGCCGACTGCGCGATCCGCTTCCACAAGCCGCACCAGGCGGAAATCGTGCAGCGGCCGCTGGCGCAGATCCGGCACTGGCTGTGCGCCTCGCCTGCCTATCTCGACCGGCACGGCCGCCCGAGGGCCGCCGAAGACCTGCTCGGCCATCGGCTCATCGCCTATGGTCCGGCCGCGCCGGCCTATCTGCGCGCGATCAACTGGGTGCTCGAACTCGGCCACGACGGCCCGCCGCGCGAGCCGGTACTTTCGGTCAACAGCAGCATCGGCGTGCTGCAGGCAGTGGAAAGCGGCGCAGGGATCGCAGCCCTTCCCACCTATCTCATCCAGCAGAGCCGGGGCCGCGTCGAAATTCTCCTGCCGCACGTGGAAGGCGCGGTGTTCCAGACCTATTTCGCCTATCCGTCGGAGCTGCGCGGTTCAGTCCGCGTCGGCGTGCTGCGGGACTTTCTCGTCGAACGCATGACAACCGCAGCGCTGGGAGGGCCGCGCCCGCCGATCTGAGCGGCAGCGCCGCCCCGGCGCCATGCACCTGCTGCATGGCAGATGTCCGGTCATTTCGCAGTTGCACAATGACGGCCCGTGCGCTATCTCCACGTTGTTGCTGCACTGCAGCGCGCTCAGTCCGCTCCTTCCTCCCCGGAGTGGTGCTGAAGATCGGCCCCCTTCTCCCTCCCTCCCTCGAGGGCCGATCAAAATCTGGGCCGGGGTCGAGCGTCGCTCCCCCGGCCCTCTTTTTTTTGACGCTTTCGGCCTGTAGGCCCAGCCGGGGTGGGGCCTGTAGCTCAACGGTAGAGCTGGCCGCTCATAACGGCTTGGTTGCGGGTTCGAATCCTGCCGGGCCCACCAGTTGCTGCAGCGGGCCCCGAAACCGGGCGGGAAGGCATCAGCCGCTACCGTCGCCCGGAGCGGGAGCCACCGGCGACCCGGGCGGGTCGGCGGCCTCCGCAAGGCCCAGATACTGGCGTGCGCCGCGCTGCCACATCCGCGCGGTTCCCGGGTCAGGCGCTGGCGCGTCGATGGGGGGCGCGCGCTCCCGCTCCTCGGCGAATCGGGCAACCAGCGCCTCCGGGGTGATGGCCGCGAGGGCGGCAAAGCTGCCAAGGCCCGCGCGGATGAGCACCAGCGCCTGTGGCCCGGTCATGCCGCGGAGCGTGAGCAGCAGCGCCTGCTGCGCCCATTCGGCGAGCCGCCGCCGCTCCACGCCGAGGAAGGATTCGAGCCAAACCTGGGCGCGGGCGCGCCCCCCCACCTGCAGATATTCGCCGATCGCGTAGAGGCCAGCGCGCTCGAACCGCTCGAGAAGGTCGGCGGTCATGCCGGGAAGCACGGCGAGCGGCCGGTCGGGTGCGAACAGGTCGCGGGAAAAGACGCCGGCAAGCGTTTCCTTGGGCAGGGGCACGAGCTCGAGGCTGAGCCTCGAGATCGCCTCGGGCGCGATCGTCTCTCCCGGCTGCAGGAACCGGTACCCGATCCGCCCGAGCGGCGAGACCTCGACGGCAACGCCCGCCTCGAGCCGGATCTGGCGCACCGCGAAGTTGGAGGTGGCGTTGCGCATGGCCGCCATGCGCGCCTGCAGCTCATCCAGGCTCTGCTGCAGTCCGCTCGCAAAATCCTCCGGTGCGGCGGGTCGTTCGCGCAGGGTCCTCAGCTCCTGCTCGAGCTTCAGGTTCCTCGCCTGCAGGTCTGTCACCTCGCGGCGGAGCTGGTCGACAATGGCCAGGAGGTTGCGCTTTTCCTCCTCTGACATCGCCGCCTCGCGGCCGCTTGCAATCGGTGTGAAGAGGCCAAGCACGCCGTCGACCGCCACCACCCGGTCCTGCCCGATCCGGGTGATCGTGCGGGCCTCGATGTGCGGCGCCGGGCGGGGGGCGGGGTCTCGTGCGGGTTCCACCCCGACCCGGATGGGCCTGCCGTGTGGCCGGCCCGTTTCAGCGTCCCACAGCCGCACGAACCGGTCACGGCCCAGGGTGG
The DNA here is from genome assembly GCA_937995515.1 of uncultured Sphingomonadaceae bacterium. Classification (GTDB taxonomy): domain Bacteria; phylum Pseudomonadota; class Alphaproteobacteria; order Sphingomonadales; family Sphingomonadaceae; genus Thermaurantiacus. Next base: position 85,640 of record CALKJZ010000018.1, read on the forward strand.
CGACGAGTCGGCCCTGCGGGTCGAAGCTGGCCGCAAGCGCGCCGCCTTCGTGCCTCAGCGTGGCCACCAGATGCGCGCCGTCGCCGGCGAAGATCGAGACCAGCCCGTCGGCCGTCAGCACAAGCCCACGCCCGGCTGCCGGCGCGGCCCGCACAGCCTGGACAGCCGCACCGGCGTGCAGCGGCTCGGCCCACGCCTCCTCGCCCGAGGGGAGTTTCCAGGCACGGATGGTGCCATCGCGGCTGCCGGTCAGCAGCAGCTTGCCGGCCGAGATGGCCGCAGTTGCGTGCTTCAGGGCAAGGCCGCGCGGCTGGTCCTGACCGCGCATGTCGAACAGCTGCACGAGCCCGTCGTCGCCCAGCGTCCACAGGCAGCCGGGCCCGAGGCCGAGATCGAGGACCGGTGCGCCATGCCGATATTCCGCGCCCAGCCTGCCGCGCCTCAGGTCGAACAGGCGCGCGACCCCGTCTGCTGCGGCGGTGATCACCAGCTCCCCGCGCGCTGCGGGCGGGGCGAGGATCCGCGTGACCGCCGCCTGGTGCGTCAGCGTCTCCCCTGCCACATCGCCCCTGTCGGCGGAAAAGGCCGAGACATGGTGGTCGGCATCTGCCACCAGCAGCAGCGTGCCATCCTCGGATGGCTCCGCGTGGGCGAGGCTCCGCCCGTGCGCGACCGTGGCGACCGGCTCGAGACCGGCGCTGTCGAACAGGTGCAGCCCGCCCGCCGAGGTGGCCGCAAACACCCGCTTGCCGTCGAGGAGGAGGCCGCAGGCAATCGCCCGCCCCTTGAGCGGTTGCGGACCGGCCAGCCGGGCGCCATCGGTGCCCCATAGCGAGAGCGTGTCGTCGTCGTGGGCGAGCAGCAAGCGCCGGCCTTCCTCGAGGAAGCTGCGGGGAGACAGCACGGGCGCGGCTCAGCCCCGCTCGCCTCGCGCCGGCAGGGCAGGGGGGATGGCAGTGCCCGTCTCGCGCGGGGCGATCTGCAGCCGCACGCGGACCCCGGTCGAGGCCTCCTGGCCGAAGAGGGTGGCCGAGGTCGGCGTGAGCAGGCGCGCCTCGAGGAGGATCCGCCCGGCGCGTGCAGGCCCGATGCGGACCGCCCTGACCGCCATTTCGGCGAGGATCTCGGCCTTGGCCACCGTATACCACAGCGGCGAAAGCACGATCTCGCCCTCGCCCGTCTCCACGATGTCAGCAAGGCGCGCGCGCATCGGTGTCGAGCGCGCGCTGGGCCTTGATGATCCCTTCAACCGTTCCCGCGAGCAAGGCGCCAAGCGGCGCCCGCTGCCCGATCGCCTCCGTCACGGGCTAGAGCGAAAGGACGGTCGTCGAGGAGACGAGGCCGAGGCGTACCGTCACCTTCACGTCGACCGGCGTCCGGTCCGGATCCGTTCCGCCGGCTGCGACGGGGAGCATGCGCGACACCGTGAGGAACACCCGGCCATTGCCGTCGGTCGTGGTGCCCGCGTTTGGGTCGGTGAAGCTCCACATCGCCCCCTCGACCTCGATCGAGAGCGGCAGGCCTATGTTCGCATTGGGCGTGCCGTCGCGCCGATAGGCCATGATGGTGACGGCCTTGCTGACCGTGGTCATGCCGCCATCCACCTCATCGGGCAGGTTTGCGCCCACGAGAATGCCAAGTGCGGGCGCATCGATGAGCTGGCGCGGCCTCGACACGCCAACATCGGCCTTGGGCTGCAGCAGCGCATGCGCCCGGATGTTGCCGAAGCTCGACTCCCGCGACGTGTCCACATCGGTGCTGCGGGTGCCGATGGCGAGCGACTGTCGGCTGCGGCCGAAGCCGAGCCCGAACCCGCCGAAGATGCCGGTGTTCGAAAGGCTTGACGAGCCGGAGACCGAGGTCGCGCCGGTCTCGGTGCTGGCGACGAACTCGGTCGCGAAGAAGCGGCCTTGCAGACGCACCTGCGTCCACTCGTAGAACACCGGGTCGATGAAGTTGATGAGCGGCAGCCTGGAACTGATTGTCCGGCTGGCGTCGGTGGGATTGCCATTGTCGTCATAGGTGTTCACCTGCACCGCGATCACGTCGACGAGCGTCGCGGCGAGCGCGGACGTGGTGGCGGCTCCCACTTCGTTGAGCTGCCGCGAGGATTCGGCAACCGCAAGGCCGGTGGTCTCGAGGAGCTTGGCGAAGCTCATCCCGGCCTTTTTCACGGCCTCGTTCACATCGGCTGTGCCGGGCAGGTCGAAGGTCTCGATCTCCGGCATGATCGGCGGGTTGCTGGCCATGCTGTCTCTCCCCTTTTCCCCGTTTATCAGAGGTCGACCGCGAAACGCCGGACGATGGCGCCCAGCCGGACGGTGACCGGGAATGAGGCGAAGGGCGCGGGGCGACCGTAGAACCGGCGCAGGCGGTAGACGACCTTGCCCCTTGCATTGGTGGCGCCGCCGGCCATGGCTTCCCGCAACAGGCCCGGTGCCTCGATCACGGGGTTGCGCCCGCCATTGGCCTCGCCATTGGCCTTGAGAATGGTGATGGTGACCTCCACCTGCCGCTCGACCAGCGGCGCATTGGCGCGAGTGCCGTCCCGCACGTCCGTGGTCCGCCCCTGGGTCACAAAGATCTGCGGGCCGACCTCGACCGAGGCCGGCACGGGAAACTTGGTGGTGCGGCGCGGCGCCAGCAGCGAATCCAGTTGCACCTGGCCTTCCGCCCACTCGCTTTCCCGCTCGATAGTGGCGCGGACAGTGGAGAAGTCGGAGTTGAGCGACGTGCTGCCCACACCCACGAAGCCCAAATAAGCCCCGGCCGACCCCTGCCCGGCGCGCATCGAGAAGCTGTTGAAGCTCATGCCGGTCTTTTCGTTGAAGCCGGCCACAGTCAGGTCCATCGAAAGCGCCACATATTTCCATTCATGGACTGTCGGCGTGACGAAGTTGAGAACCGAGAGCTGCTGCTTGACGAGATCGGTGTCAGGGTTGGGGGCTTCGGGAAGGCCGGTGTCGTCATTGATGCGCTGGATGACGTCGGTCACCACGTCGATCTTGGTGTCGGCAAGGCGCCTTGCGGTGGCAACGACGCTGGCATCAAGCGCCCGCTGGGCTGCAGCGACACCTGTTCCCACCGACTTCAGGATCTCCCCGAAGGTGGGCGCGATGGAATCGAGCTTGCCTGCGACATCGGTTGCGACATCCATCGCCTCAAGGCCGCCGTCTGCCCCGCCGCCGCCCTCGGCGTCGGGAAGATCGACGCCGCCTGCCGTCACGGCCGCAGGCACCTGCGTGTCGGAGGCGCTCCCGATGGTGGCACCGCCCCTCTTTCCCGTCCGGGTTTCGGGCTTACGCTCATCTGCGATGGTCGTCCGCTCCTGCCCGCCCTGTGTGTGTCCGCGCGGCGTGCCCGTTGCACCCCGGCCGAAAAGCCGGTGGACGCGGCCACGCGTTGCAGCGGCAAAGGTTTTCCGGCGACCCGTTGCGGATTGAGCGCCTGCCCGCGCGTGCGGCGTGGCGCTCTCCTTTTTGATGAACAAGAAGTTAACAGAGGGGCGCGGCACCGTCAAGAACGGGGCCCGCGCCGCCGCCCGGCCTGCCCATGCGGCCTCGATGGTTCAGCTGGAGGAGTGTCCGGGCGGCCCATACCCGCCGCCGCCGGGCGTCAGGATTTCCACTGCGTCGCCCGGCCCCACCTCGGCCAGCGCTGTTGGTCCGAACGGCTCGCGCGTGCCGTCGCTGCGGAGGATCCATCCCGCGCCGGGAAGGCCCGCGCCGCCGCCGGCAAGGCCCGGTGGCGCATGGCGGCGCCGGCCGGAAAGGAGCGCCACACGCATGGGGGCAAGGAAGCGCAGCCTCCGGATTGTGCCATCGCCGCCGCGCCACCTGCCAGCGCCACCCGAGCCGCGGCGGATGGCAAAGGCCTCCACCCTGACCGGATAGCCGAGCTCGAGCACTTCCGGGTCGGTCAGCCGGCTGTTGGTCATGTGGGATTGCACGGCGCTCGCCCCGTCAAAGCCGGGCCCGGCGCCCGTGCCGCCAGCGATCGTCTCGTAATACTGGTGGGTGCCGTCGCCGAAGGTGAGGTTGTTCATCGTGCCCTGCGCGGCGGCCATGGCGCCCAAGGCGATGAACAGCGCATCGGTCACGATCTGGCTTGTTTCCACATTGCCGGCGACGACGGCCGCAGGCGGCTGCGCGGCCAGCATCGAGCCTTCGGGGATGACGAGGTCCACCGGCCCAAGCGCGCCATCGTTGAGCGGGATGGGCGAATCGACGAGGCAGCGCAGCACGTAGAGCAGGGCCGCGCGGGTGACCGAGACGGGGGCGTTGAAATTGTCGGGTTGCAGCGGCGAGGTGCCGGTGAAATCGACCTTGAGGCGGCCGGCCTCGCGCGCAACCCGCACAGCGACCCTGATCCGGGCGCCATTGTCCATCGGGAGTTCGGCGGTTCCGTCCTCGAGGCGGGTGATGAGCCGGGCGACCGCTGCGGCGGCATTGGCCTGCACCCGCTGCATGGCGTGCCGCACGGTTTCGAGGCCTTCGGCGGCCACCAGCCTTGCAAGCGCATCCGCGCCGCGCGCGCAGGCCGCCACCTGGGCCACGAGGTCGGCGACGTTCTGGTCCGGGTTGCGCGCCGGAAAGGTGCCGGCGGCAAGGCAGGCGCGAAGCTCGGCCTCGCGCAGCCGCCCGCCCTCGACCAGCAGGAAATTGTCAAATAGCACACCCTCTTCGCCGATGTGCCGGCTCTGCGGCGGCATCGAGCCGGGGGTGATGCCGCCGACATCGGCATGGTGGCCGCGCGCGGCGACAAAGAAGGCCGGCTGCCGGCAGCCGGCAACGAAACAGGGCTGGATGACGGTGATGTCGGGCAGGTGGGTGCCGCCGTTCCAGGGGGTGTTGAGAGCATAGACATCGCCCGGTTGCAGCCCGCGGCCGTCGCGGAGGCGCGCGGCGACAACGGCCGCAACGCCGGCGCCCATCGAGCCCAGATGCACCGGAATGTGCGGCGCGTTTGCCACAAGCCGCCCCTCGGCATCGAACAGTGCACAGGAAAAATCCAGCCGCTCCCTGATGTTGACCGACCGCGCGCTGGCTCTGAGCGCCTCGCCCATCTCAGTGGCAATCCCCATGAAGCGCGCGTGGTAGAGTTCGAGCCGCGCGGGATCATCGGCGGCTCCCACGCGCGCGAGCAGGCGGCCGGCGGCGCGGCGGAGCACGAGCGTCCGGTCGGCTGCGACTTCGGCTGTCCACCCGGGTGCCACGAGCGTGGTCGCACCATCCTCGGCGACAAGTGCCGGGCCCCGAACCCTGGCGCCCGGCGCGAGCGCTGCGCGGCTGTGCAGCTCCGCATCGGTGGTGCGGCCATTGAACCGCAAGGCGACCCGCTCTGGCGGGGCCGGCGCGCAGCCGGCCGCCGGCGGCGGATCGGCATCCTGCCGGCCGGCAGGCGTTCCGATCGCCTCTGCCGAAAGCCGCTCGACGACGAGCGGCGCCTCGGGCGTTGCAAAGCCGAAGCGGGCGAGGTGGGCGTCGGCAAACGCGCGCGCGAGGCCTTCGGCCGGGCCGAACGGGAGCTCAAGCGTGGTGTCCGAGCCGCGGTAGCGCACGTGCGCCGTCACCTCCGTGCGGATGCGCCCGATCGGCGCCTGCTGGGCTTCGAGCGCCTGCCGGGCCTCGCTCGCAAGCGCCTCGGCTGCAGCGCCCAGTGCCGGATCGGATCCGGCAGCAAGCGGCAGCCCCAGCGTGCGCACGCGCGTGGCCACAAGGTCTGCCACGCCGATCCCGAGAGCCGAGAGGAACCCGGCCAGCGGATGCACGAGAATGGTCCGGATGCCGAGCGATTCGGCAAGCGCGCAGGCATGCTGGCCGCCCGCGCCGCCGAAGGCGACAAGGGCATGGTCTGCGGGATCGTGCCCGCGGGCAATCGAGATGTGGCGGATGGCCGCGGCCATCTGGCTGTTGGCGATTGCCAGCAGCCCCTCGGCAAGATCGAGCGGGTCTGGCCGGGGCTCGCCCTCGGCCGCGATGGCATCGGCAAGCCGCTCGAGCGCGGCAAGCGCGGCCGAAGGGTCGATCGGCTGGTTGCCGGCCGGGCCGAACAGGCGCGGAAACTGCTCCGGCCGCAGGCGGCCGAGCACGAGATTGCAGTCGGTCACCGTGAGCGGCCCGCCCATTCGGTAGCATGCCGGGCCGGGCAGGGCGCCGGCCGACTGCGGGCCGACCAGCAGCCGGCCGGCCTCGAACCGGCAGATGGAGCCACCGCCGGCTGCCACTGTGTGGATGTCAAGCATCGGCGCCTGGAGGCGCACGCCGGCGATCTCCGTCTCGGCGCGGTGGGCCGGGCGGCCCTCCACCTGCGCCACATCGGTGGATGTCCCGCCCATGTCGAAGCCGATCAGCCTGCGATAGCCGAGCCTGCGGCCCACCTCGGCCATGCCGATGACCCCGCCCGCCGGGCCGGAGAGAAGCGCGTCGCGGCCGCGAAAGCCGGAGGCGGCGGCAAGCCCGCCATTCGACTGCATGAAGAGAATGGTCGCGTCGGGGAAGGCTTCGCAGACCCGGCGGACATAGGTGGCAAGCCCGGGCGAGAGATAGGCATCGGCAACCGTCGTGTCGCCGCGGGGCACCAGCCGGACAAGCGGGGAGACCTCGTGGCTTGCCGAAACCTGGGCAAACCCGGCCTCGCGCGCGAGCATGGCCAGCGCCTCCTCGTGCGCAGGGAAGCGCCAGCCGTGCATGAGGAGGATCGCCACCGCCTCGAAGCCGTCGGCCCGGGCTGCGGCGAGCGCGTCCCGGACCGGTCCGGCATCGAGCGGGGAGATGATCGTGCCATCGGCGCCGACCCGCTCGTCTACCTCGACCACACGCTCGGGGAGCTGCCCGGGAAGGCGGATCTTTCGTGCAAAGATGTCGGGGCGCGCCTGGTGGCCGATCTGAAGCGCGTCGGCAAACCCGCGTGTGACAAGAAGCAGCGTGCGCGCGCCCTTGCGTTCGAGCAGCGCGTTGGTGGCAACGGTCGTGCCCATCTTCACGACCAGGGGGCCGCGATGCCCTGCCGCGAGGTGCCGGATCGCCCGCACGGCTGCATCCTCGGCCTCGCCCGGGCTGCGGCTCAGGAGCTTCAGCGTGCGGATGCCGCCATCGGCGCCGCGTGCGATGGCATCGGTGAAGGTGCCACCCCGGTCGATCCAGATTTCGAGCGGCAGCGGTTCGTCCATGCCGGCCTGCTGCCACGGCATGGGGTCCCGGTCACCCCCCTTGCAGGGCTGCGCTGGCGGTGCGCGCGCCGGCGCTGTATCGGGGCTTCGTGCCTCTCCTGCCCACCGCCCATTGCCGGCCCTTGGCGCATGGCATCTGAGCGCGCGGCATCGGCGCTTGCGCGCGCCCTGCCGCGGCTGGCGCTGCTCGGACTGCTCGCGGGCGCCATCGCCCTCTTCTTCGCGCTGGGCCTTTCGGATGTGCTGACATTCGAGGCGCTGAAGGCCGAGGCAGCCCGGTTTGAGGCGCTGCGCGCGGCCCGGCCGGGCCTTGTCGCGCTGGTGTTCTTCCTTCTCTACGTCGCCCTCACGGGCCTGTCGCTGCCGGGCGCCGCGCTGATGACGCTTGCGGCCGGCGCGCTGTTCGGCCTGGTGACGGGAACGGTCCTCGTCTCCTTCGCCTCGACGATCGGCGCGACATGCGCCTTCCTTGCCGCGCGCTTCCTGTTTCGCGAGGCGGTCCGGCGCCGGCTGGGCGGCCGGCTTGCGGCCGTCGAGGCGGGCATGGCGAGGGACGGCGCCCTCTACCTCTTCACCCTGCGCCTCGTGCCGATCGTGCCCTTCTTCCTTGTGAACCTGGTGATGGGGCTGACGCCGGTGCGCACGCGCACCTTCGCACTCGTGAGCCAGGCCGGAATGCTGCCGGGGACAATCGTCTATGTGAATGCCGGCACCGAGCTTGCGGCGATCGAAAGCGCCGGCGACATCCTCTCGCCCCGGCTGCTCGTTGCGTTCCTGCTTCTTGGCCTCTTCCCCTGGGCCGCGCGCTGGGTGGCCGGGCGCCTGCGGGCGGCGCGCGCCTGATGGTAGCCCTGCAGCAGCTGCAGGGCCTCCTCGGCCTTGCCCTCATCGTTGGCCTTGCACGGCTGGCAGCGCCGCGCGGCGCTTCCGGGCCGGGATGGCGGTTCGTTGCCGGTGCCCTTCTCATGCAGCTGATGCTTGCGCTTCTCGTCCTGCGCGTGCCGCCTGTCTGGGCCGCGATGCAGTGGCTGAACCGGGGAGTCGAGGCCATCGAGCGGGCAACGCTGGTCGGCTCGTCCTACATGTTCGGCTGGGTGGGCGGCGCGCCCGTGCCCTTTCCCACCCTCGAGGGCGGAGAGGCGCCCATCATCATCGCCTTCCGGATCCTGCCACTCGTGATCGTGCTGTCGGCCCTGTCGGCGCTGCTGTGGCACTGGGGTGTCCTGCGCGCGGCGGTCAGGGGCCTTGGCTGGGCGCTGGAGCGCACGCTCGGCGTCTCGGGCGTCGTTGGCCTCGGCGCGGGGGCGAGCCTGTTCCTTGGCGTCGTCGAGGCGCCGCTGGTCCTGCGCGCCTTCCTCGCGCGCGTCTCGCGCGCGGAGCTGTTCCAGATCATGGTGCTCGCGATGGCCACCATCTCCGGGGCGCTGCTCGTGCTCTATGCAACCACCATCCGGCCCGTGGTGCCGGATGCGGTGGGGCACATGGTCTCGGCCTCGCTCATCTCGCTGCCCGCCGCGCTGCTGGTTGCGCGGCTGATGGAACCGGGCGCGGAGCGGCTTCCCGCTGCGGGCGAGGCGGGGCTGCGCTACCATGGCACGATGGATGCCATCGTTGCGGGCACGACCGAGGGGGTGAAGCTGTTCCTCGCCGTCATCGGGATCATCATCGTCGTCTTCGCGCTCGTTGCCCTGGCGGACGAGGCGCTCGGCCTGCTGCCGCCGGTGGCCGGCGTGCCGCTTTCCCTGCGGCGCCTGTTTGGGTGGCTGTTTGCGCCCCTCATGTTTGCAGTCGGCGTGCCCTGGGGCGAGGCGGCGGTCGCAGGCCAGCTGATGGGCACCAAGGCCATCCTCAACGAATATGTGGCCTTTCTTGAACTCGCCGCGCTGCCGGCAGGAAGCCTTGCGCCGCGCAGCCTTCTCATCCTCACCTATGCGCTGTGCGGGGTTGCCAACCTCGCCTCGGTTGGCCTCCTCGTCTCCACCATCGGCACGCTGGCGCCGGCCCGGCGCGCCGAAGTGGCAGCGCTTGGCATGCGGTCGTGGGCCGCGGGCAACGGCGCCACGCTGATGACAGGCGCCGTCATCGGCCTGTTGGCCAGCTGATGTTCGACGCACGGCTCCGCCCGCTCATCAATCCACCGCTCGATGCCGCAGGGCGCTGGCTGGCCGCGCGCGGCATCGGCGCCAATGCCGTCACGCTTGCCGGGATCCTCGCCGGCCTCGGCGCAGCCCTTGCCATTGCGGGCGGGGCCTTCCTTCCTGCGCTTGCGCTCATCCTTCTCTCGCGGCTTCTCGACGGGCTGGACGGGGCCGTTGCACGGGCGACGAGGCTTACCCCGTTCGGTGCCTATCTCGATATTCTCGGCGACTTTTTCTTCTATGCCGCCATTCCGCTGGCCTTCGGGCTCGTGACGGAAGAAAACCTGCTCCCCGCGCTTGTGCTGGTGGCAAGCTTCACCCTCACCGGGGTCAGCTTCCTCGCGTTCGCGGCCGTTGCCGCCGGCGAGGGTCTTGCCACCGAGGCGCACGGCAGGAAGGGGCTGTTCTATTCGACGGGCATCGCCGAGGGGGCGGAGACGATCCTCGTCTTCTGCCTCATGTGCCTGTGGCCAGCGGCCTTCCCGGCGATGGCGTTCGCATACGCCGGGCTGTGCCTGCTCACGGTCGGCCAGCGCAGCCTGTGGGCCGCCCGCCTCTTCCGCACCCGCCATCCCGGTGGCAAGAGGCAGGAGACGGGTGGCAGGCCGCCGGACTAGGAGGGGGCATGGGCAGGGTGATCGGCTGGGTTCTCGGGCTTCTTTTGGCAACCGCCATCGCGTTTGGGCTGTTCGTGCGCTTTGCGCCGCACCCGGCGGCCGAATGGCATGCCGACCCGCTCACCCTTGCCGACCCTGAGTCGCCCAACTGGTACCGCCTCGTTCCCTCCGGAACCCCGGTTCCCCCGGGCGCCACGCGGGTCATGGAGGCACCGGCCTATGCCGTGCCGCCCGATGCGCTGGCCCGCGCCTTTCACGCGCACGCGCTGGGCCAGCCGCGCACCGTCGCCCTTGCCGGCAGCCCGGAAGAGGGCTGGATGAGCTATGTGCAGCGCACACCGCTCATGCGCTACCCGGATACGGTCTCGGTGCGGATCGTTGATCTCGGCAATGGCCGGTCGAGCCTCGCGCTCATCTCCCGCTCGCGGTTTGGCGAAAGCGATCTCGGCGTGAACGAGGAGCGGGTGAAGACATGGATGCGAACGCTTCCCGTTCCGATTGCGGGCAAGCCGGATACGCAAGGGGATGCGCGCGCCGGCCTTGCCGGCTGAAGGGGGGCTGCCACTCCTCTCCATCCCGCCAGTCTGGCCGCGGCGGGCCGGCTGCGCCATGGAGCGGGCACGGCAGGCGGGAGGAGGACAGCCAATGTTCAGCCACATCATGGTCGGCGCCGACGATCTCGAGGCCTCGAAGCGCTTCTACGACGCAACGCTCGGGGCGCTCGGCCACCCGCCCGGCTTTGCCGACGACAGGGGCCGGGTCTTCTGGGTCACGCCGACGGGCGTCTTTGCCATCAGCAGGCCCATCGACGGTCGGCCGGCCAGCTGCGGCAACGGCAGCACCATCGGCTTTGCAGCGCCCTCGCCCGAGGCGGCCGACGCCTGGCACGCAGCCGGCGTCGCCAACGGCGGGACCAGCATCGAGGATCCGCCCGGCATCCGCGAGGGGGCCATGGGCCCGCTCTATCTCGCCTATCTGCGCGACCCGGCGGGCAACAAGCTGTGCGCGCTGCACCGCATGGGGGGCTGAGCCCGCCTGCTAGTCGGCGCGGCGGACAGAGAGGATCGCAACCGGCCTTTCGATCATCTGGCCCTTCATCGCGCCTTCGCCGGCGGTTGGCGAAACCGGGGCCGCAAGGATCCTCTGCACCGTCTCCATGCCATCCTCCACCTGGCCGAACACGGCAAAGCCCTGGGCGTCGCCGTCGGCCTTCGGGTTGGCATCGAGCGAGGGGAGGGCGCCCACGATGATGAAGAAATCGCCCTGGGCGCTTCCCGGGCTCCCGCGCGCCATGGAAATCGCGCCATGCGTGTGCGAGAGGCCCGTCTCGCTCGTCGGCTCGTGGCGCACCGGGGGCAGGGCGCGCTTCGGGTCGGCGCGGATCCCGCCCTGGATGAGCCCGAGGTCGGAGCGCCCGCCGACCTGCAGCGCGCGGTAGAAGGTGGTGCCGTCGAACCGGCGTGCGTCGACATAGCGCAGGAAGTTCGCAACCGTGGCGGGCGCCCGGTCTGCCGCCAGCCGCACGCGGATCGGCCCTTCCGATGTCGTGATCACAACCGCAGGCTGCGGCGCGGGAGCCTCCGCATGGGCGGGCATGAGCGCCGTGGCAAGCGCAGGGAGGAGGGCGAGGGCGGCACGGCGCATGGGCCATACCCTAGCATGCCCCGGGGTGTGCGAAAATGGCGGGGGGTCTTCCGTTCATCGGGTGTTAGGGTGAAAAGGTCAACGGGCGCGCCCGCGCTGCCTTCCTCTCCTGATCCGGATCCATTATCATGCCCCAATCCTACGCCGTCTCGCTGGCCGTGCTTGCCCTGCTGGTCGCGCCATGGCCGGCCGCGGCAGCCGGCGGCGAGGCAGGCGACAAGACCGCCGAGCCCGGGCAGGCCGATGTGCCCGGGCAGGCCGGAAGGCCGCGCGGCGCCGCCCCGCCCATCGACGACATGATGATGGACGAGGAAATCGTGGTGAGTGCCGGTCGGCCGCCCGGGCAGGTGATCGGCACCGTCCGGCCCGAGATCGAGCTGGGCCCGCGCGACATCCGCGCATTCGGCGCCTCCTCGCTCGCCGACCTCCTGCAGCAGCTGGGGCCGCAGCTGCAGAGCGGGGCAGGGCGGGGCGCCGGGCCGCCGCTCGTGCTGCTGAACGGCCAGCGGGTCTCGGGCTTCCGCGAGATCCGCAACTATCCGCCCGAAGCCATCCTGCGCGTGGATATTCTGCCGGAGGAGGCGGCGCTTGCCTATGGCGCCCGGCCGAACCAGCGGGTGATCAACTTCGTGCTGCGACCGCGCTTCCGCTCGGAGACGGCCGAAGCGCGCGCCGGTGCCACCACCGCCGGCGGCCGGGAAGAAGGCGAGGTGGAACTCAACCTGCTGCGCATCCGCTCCGGCGTGCGCATGAGCCTCGATGCCGAGCACCAGCGGGCAGCGCGCCTGCTCGAGTCCGAGCGCGCGGTGGCCGACCGCGCAGCCGGCCAGCCCTTCGCGGTTGGCGGCAACATCGTCTCGACGGTGCCCGGCGGCGAGATCGACCCGGCGCTCTCCGCGCTTGCCGGAGCGCGTGTCACGGTCGCGGCCGTCCCGTCGTCGGCCGCCTCCGCCGCGCCTGGCCTTGCCGATTTCGTGCCCGGCGCCGGCCGGCCCGCCGCAACCGACCAGCGCGATGTGCGCACCCTCCTGCCCGAGACCCGCCGCACGGTCCTCGGCGGCACCATCGCCGGGCAGATCGGGGGCGGCACCGGCGCCTCGCTCAACGGCCGGCTGGAACTGGGAAGCAGTCTGTCGCTTCTCGGCCTTGCGCCTGCCGCACTGGTCGTGCCGGCCGGCAATCCCTTCTCGCCCTTTGCCGCCGATGTCGCGCTGCTGCGGCTGGACCCGGCGCGGCCTCTTGTCCGCCAGAGCGACACGGCGAATGCGCGCCTCGGCGTTGCGCTCGATGGCCGGCTCGGCGGGTGGCGCTGGTCGTTCACCGGTTCGTTCGAGCACGACCGGGCCGATACGCTGACCGACCGGCGGCTGGAGGTGGCGGCCGTGCAGCAGCGGCTGCGCGATGGCGACCCGGACCTGAACCCGTTTGGCCCGGCGGTGCTCGGCTCGCCTGCCGCGCAGGCGCTCGCGCGCAGCCGCGCCGACACGCTGGGCGGCGAGCTGGTTCTGAACGGCGGCCTGTTCCGCCTGCCTGCGGGCGAGGTGAGCGCGTCGCTCAAGGCCGGCGGCGAGACCCGGCGGATCGCCTCGGATGCCGTGCGCGAGGGCGAGGTTTCCCGCACTCGGCTGGGGCGCGACGCAGGGCGCGCGCAGGCGAGCCTCGATCTGCCGCTTGCCTCTCGCCGCGAGGGGGTGCTGGAGGCGCTCGGCAACCTCACGCTCAATGCCAATCTGGCGGCGGAGACCCTCTCCGATTTTGGCACGCTCCTCACGTTCGGCGGCGGGCTGAACTGGTCGCCCGGGAGGCCGCTTGCAATCAACGCCTCCTGGTCGCGCGAGGAGGGAGCACCCACCATCGGCCAGCTCGGCAACCCGCCTGTTGAAACACCCAATGTGCGGGTGTTCGACCAGCTGACCGGTGAAACCGTGGACGTAACCCGGCTGGATGGCGGCAACCCCGACCTCCTGGCCGACCGCCGCGACGTGCTGCGGGTCGGCCTTTCGCTGCGGCCGTTCGAGAGGCGCAATCTCACGCTTTCGGCCACCTATGTCGGAAGCCGCCTGGAGAATCCGGTCAATGCCCTGCCCGCACTCTCGCCCGAGATCGAGGCGGCCTTTCCCGACCGGTTCGTGCGCGATTCCACCGGCAGGCTCGTCCGGATCGATGCCCGCCCGGTCAACTTCGAACGCGCAGACCGCGAAGAAATCCGTTATGGCTTCAGCCTGTTCCAGCAGCTTCCTCCAACGAGGGCCGAGCGTGCCCGCACCGAGGCGCTGCGCGCGGAGATCCTGCGCCGCCGCGAGGCCGCCGAGGCGGCAGCGCGCCGCGAGGGCGGCGAGGCAGCGGGCACGCCGCCCGCAGCTGGCGCCCTCCCGTCCGGGTCAACGGCCGGCGGAGCCCCGGGCGGGATCGGTGTCCCAGGCGGGGTTAGTGTCCCGGGCGGGTTCGGCGGCGGCGGCCGCGGCGGTCCGCCGCCCGGGGTCGGGCCGGGCGGGGGGCTGCAGCTGTCGCTCTTTCATACCGTGCGCCTGAGGGAGGTCATCCTCGTCCGCGAGGGCGTGCCGGTGCTCGACCTGCTCGACGGGTCGGCCGTGGGCGACCGGGGCGGCCAGCCGCGGCATGAGGTGCAGCTGCGTGCCGGGCTCAACCGGGGTGGGCTTGGGGCGCGGGTGGATCTGAACTGGCAGAGCGGAACCGAAGTCCGGGTCAATCCGTCGGGCGGAGTCTCGCCGGGGGATCTCCTCTGGTCGAGCCTTGGCACGGTGAACCTGCGCCTGTTTGTCGATCTTGGCCAGGCCACCGGGCGGGGATTTACGGACCCATGGCTGCGCGGGCTGCGCGTGACGCTGCGGGTGGACAATCTCTTCGATGCAAGGCCACAGGTTGAAAGCCGGCTGGGCGAGACACCCGCGGGGCTCGAACCCGACAGGCTCGACCCGGCCGGGCGGCGGGTTCTCCTTTCGGTCCGCAAGCTGTTCGTGCCGGTGCCGGCCTTCCTGCGCCGCCCGGCCTGAGCCGCTCAGGCCGCCTCGGCGGAGATCGCCTCCTCGATCCGGCCGAAGTGGAAGTCGGCATCGCCAAAGGCCGATTCCAGCATCGTCAGCCGCTTGAAATAATGGCCCGCGGCGAGCTCGTTGGTAATCCCGATTCCCCCGTGGATCTGCACGGCCGACTGGCCGAGGAAGCGGGCTCCGCGCGCGATCCGGGCCTTGGCCTGCGAGACGGCCCGCGCCCGCTCGGGCGCCGGCAGGCCGAGCTTCAATGTCGCCATGTAGGTGAGCGAGACCGCCTGCTCGACCTCCATGAACATGTCGACCAGCCGGTGCTGGATCACCTGGAACTTTCCGATCGGCTGCCCGAACTGGGTGCGCTGCCGCGCATAGTCGAGCGTCAGCTCGTGGAGCCGGCGCATGGTGCCGGCCGCTTCCGCGCAGGTGGCCGCCGCGGCCCGGTCGAACAGCTCTTCCAGAAGCGGCAGGGCATGGCCTTCGGCGCCGATCAGCGCGTCGGCACCGGCCTTGGCATTCTCGAAGCTCAGTTCCGAGGCGAGGTGGCCATCGACCGTCAGATAGTCTCGCCGCGCGATTCCGGGCGCATCAGCCGGCACGAGGAGCAGCGAGACACCGGCCGCCTCGTCGTCGGTCCCGCCGGTGCGCGCGCTCACGAGGAAGTGGGTGGCATAGGGGGCACCGATCACCACCGCCTTTTCGCCCGAGAGCGCCCAGCCCGCCCCATCGGCCGAGGCGCGCGTGCGGAGGTTGGCAATGTTGTAGCGGGCCTGGCGCTCGGCCCAGGCAAAGGCGATGATGATGTCGCCGGAGATGATCCCCGGGATAAGCGAATCGCCAAGCGGTCCGCCGGCAAGCTCGAGCGCGCCGCCGCCGATCACCACCGTGGGCAGATAGGGCTCGCAGGCGATCGCCCGGCCCAGCTCTTCCATGATCACCATCGAGTCGACCGGCCCGCCACCGAAGCCGCCGTGCCGCTCCGCAAAGGGCGCACCAAGGATTCCAAGCTCGGTTGCAAGCGCTTTCCAGATGCCCGGATCGCGCCGTACCGGCGAGGCCAGCATGGCCTGCCGCCGGTCGAAATCATAGGCCTCTGCCAGATAGCGGCGCAGCGTGTCGCGCAGCATCGATTGCGTTTCGCTGAAGTTGAAATCCACCCCGTCCTCCCCTTGTGTGGCCCTCTTCCCGATCGTGCGGCGCTCTTTTTGCGGCCCGTGCGCGGGGCCGCTTCAGGCCCCGGCTCTGGCCGGGCCCGCAGCTGCGTGGCGGGCACCTCGAGCCTCCTAGAGGCCCAGCACCATCTTGGCGATGATGTTGCGCTGGATCTCGTTGGAACCTCCGTAGATCGAGGTCTTGCGCATGTTGAAATAGGTGGGTGCGGCACGATGGGCAAAGCCGGGCCCGATCGGATATTCGTTGTGCCCCTCGGGAAAGGTGCGGAAATAGGGCGCGGCATAGTGGCCGGCGGCCTCGAGGGTCAGCTCGGTCAGCCGCTGCTGGATTTCCGTGCCCTTGATCTTGAGGAGGGATGATTCGGGCCCCGGCCCACGACCCGATGCCTCGCTGGCAAGCGTGCGAAGCTCGGTATATTCGAGCGCTGCAAGATCGACTTCCACCTCGGCCAGCTTGCGGCGGAAGAAGGGGTTGCGGATGAGCGGCTGCCCGTGGCTGTCGGGTTCGGCCGCGGCCAGCCCCTTCAGCCGCTCGAGCCCGCGCTTGGAGCGCGCGACCCCGGCAATGCCGGTGCGCTCGTGGGCCAGCAGGAACTTCGCACAGGTCCAGCCCCGGTTTTCCTCATAAACCCGGTTTTCCACCGGCACGCGCACATTCTCGAGCCACACCTCGTTGACCTCGTGCTCGCCGCCCAGCGTGATGATGGGGCGCACCGTGATGCCGGGCGACTTCATGTCGATGAGGAGGAACGAGATGCCCTCCTGGGGCTTTGCCGCCGGGTCGGTGCGGACGAGAAAGAAGCCCCAGTCGGCGTGCTGGGCGAGCGTCGTCCACGTCTTCTGGCCGTTCACGATGTAATGGTCGCCGTCGCGCTCGGCGCGGGTCCTAAGCGAGGCGAGATCGGAGCCGGCACCGGGCTCGGAATAGCCCTGGCACCACCAGTCCTCGCCGGAGAGGATCCGCGGCAGGAAGCGGGCCTTCTGCGCATCCGTGCCGAAGGTGTAGATGACAGGGCCAACCATGTTGATGCCAAATGGCAGCACGGGCACGGTATCGGCGCGCGCCAGCTCTTCCGAGAAGATGTAGCGCTGCGTCGCGTTCCAGCCCGGGCCGCCATACTCCTTGGGCCAGGCGGGTGCGACCCAGCCCCTCGCGTGGAGCACGCGGTGCCAGAGCAGATAGTCCTCCCGCCCGAGCTCCTCGCCCAAGTCTTGCTTGCCGCGCAGCGCCGCCGGGTAGTTCTCCGCGATGAACGCGCGCACCTCGTCGCGGAATGCCAGTTCGTCGCTGCTGAATGCCAAATCCATCGGGCCCTCTCCTTGTGGACGTTGTGCTATCAGGCCTCCTTCCCCTGGCCAAGCTGGCACAATGGCGCAACTTCGCTAAGGAGATGGGCTGATGTGGCGCCTGCACCAGTTCCCGCTCTGCCCCTTTTCGCGCGCCGTGCGCTTCGGGCTTGCGGAAAAGGGCGAGGTGGTGGAGCTGGTCGAGGCGCGTCCATGGGAGCGGCCGGACCAGCTGTTCGCGCTCAATCCCGCCTGCCAGACGCCCGCGCTCGAGAATGGCGCACTCGTGCTTGCCGACAGCACGGCGATCCTCGAATATGTGGAGGAGACGATCGAGCGCCCGCCGATCATTGGCGCATCGGCAGCCGAGCGGGCCGAGGCACGGCGGCTGGCGGCATGGTTCAAAGAGCGCTTCTATGCCGAGGTGACGGCGCCCCTCCTGTCGGAGCGGCTTATCAAGCGGATTGTCACCCGCGAGATGCCCGATGGCCGGGTGCTGCGCAGCGCCGCCCGCGCCGCCGAAACCCACCTCCAGTATGTGGAATATCTGCTCGACCACAACCGCTGGCTGGCCGGCCCCACCTTCTCGATCGCCGACATTCACGCAGCCGCGCAGATTTCGGTTGCCGACTATCTTTCGGGCGTGGACTGGGCCGGCCACGCCCAGGCCAAGATGTGGTACTCGGCGCTGAAATCCCGCCCCAGCTTCCGGGCGATGCTGGCCGACCGGATGGAGGGCGTGCGCCCGCCGGCGCATTATGACAAGCTCGATTTCTGACCATTCCCGGCTCGCGGACGATCTGCGGCGCGAGGCCGAACGCCTGGGCTTTGCAGCCTTCGGCATCTGCCCGGCCGGAGCCGCACCCCGCGCGGCGGCACGGCTCGAGGCCTGGCTTCGGGCCGGCATGCACGGGCAGATGCTCTGGATGGAACGGCCCGAGCGGGCAAGCCCGCAGGCGCTCTGGCCGGACGTGCGCTCGGTGATCGTCCTCGGTCTTGCCTATACCCCGTCGGTCGATCCGTTCCGCCACCGCCATGCCGCCGATATCGGAACCATCTCGGTCTATGCACTCGGCGCCGACTATCACGCGGTGGTAAGGAAGCGGGCGAAGGCGCTGGCGCGCTGGCTGGTGGCGCGCACGCCCCATGCACTCAAGGTCTTTGTCGATACCGCGCCGGTGATGGAAAAGCCGCTCGCCGAGGCGGCCGGGCTGGGCTGGCAGGGCAAACACTCCAACCTTGTCTCAAGAAAACACGGCAACTGGCTGTTTCTATCTGTAATATATACCGAACTTGCGCTGCCGCCGACGACCGACCGCAGCGCCGTGGGCGCATGCGGGCGCTGCACCCGCTGCATCGACGCCTGCCCCACGGGCGCGATCGTCGCCGAAGGGGTCGTCGATGCGCGGCTGTGCATCTCCTATCTCACGATCGAGCACAGGGGCCCGGTGCCCGAGCATCTGCGGCCGCTGCTTGGCAACCGGATCTATGGCTGTGACGACTGCCTTGCCGTGTGCCCCTGGAACCGCTTTGCCCATGTGCCGGCAGACCCGGCGCTGGCGCCGCGCGAGGCCCTGGTGGCGCCGCGCCTTGCCGGGCTTCTGGCGCTCGACGACGCCGGCTTTCGCGCCCTGTTCCGTGGCTCCCCGATCAGGCGCATCGGCCGCAACAGGTTTGTGCGCAACTGCCTTTATGCAAGCGGCAACAGCGGGATGGCGGAGCTTCTTGCGCCCGTGCGGCGCCTGCTCCTCGATCCGGATCCGGCGGTGGCGGATGCCGCGCGCTGGGCGGCCGCGCGGCTCGCCGGAGCCGAAGCCGCGCTCAGTCCCAGCGCGCCTCTGGCGGCAGGCTCATGAGGATGGCGTCGATGTTGCCCCCGGTCTTCAGGCCGAACAGCGTGCCCCGGTCGTAGACGAGGTTGAACTCGGCATAGAGGCCGCGGTAGCGCAGCAGCGCCAGCCGCTCGTCCGCGGTCCAGGGTGTTGCCATGCGCCGGCGCACGATCTCCGGGAAGGCGGCGAGAAAGGCCTCGCCCACGTCGCGCGTATAGGCGAAGTGCGCCTCGAAGCCGGCTTCGTCGTTGAACTCCAGCCAGTCGTAGAAGATGCCGCCCACGCCGCGCGCGCGGTTGCGGTGGCGGTTAAAGAAATATTCGTCGCACCAGGCCGAATGCCGCGCCCAATGGTCCGGATGGTGGCGGTCGCAGGCCGCCTTCAGATGCGCCTTGAAGCTCGCCTCGTCCTCCGCGCGGGGCAGGGCGGGGTTGAGATCCGCGCCGCCGCCAAACCAGCGCCTGGTGGTGGCGAGCATCCGCGTGTTCATGTGCACGGCCGGCACATGCGGGTTGGCCATGTGCGCAACGAGGCTGATGCCGGTGGCGAAGAAGCGCGGATCCTCTTCCGCGCCGGGGATCGATGCTGCGAAATCCGGGCTGAACTGGCCGAAGACGGTCGAGCAGTTGACCCCCACCTTCTCGAAGACCCGGCCCTTCATCACCGCCATCACCCCGCCGCCGCCCGGCCTGCCGCTGTGGTCGGTCCGCTCCCATGCGGTGCGGACGAACCGGCCCGGCGACCGGGGCGCGTCGGGAAGGGCGGGGAGCTCCGAGCCTTCGTCTTCCAGCGCCTCGAACGCGGCGCAAATGCGGTCGCGGAGCGCCTGGAACCAGCGTTCGGCAGCAAGCTGCTGCGGGTCGGGGGTGAAATGCGCGTCGGCCATACGGCATCTTGCCCGGCTCCGGGAAAGGCTTCAAGGAGCCCTTCGTGGGAGGATGGCAGCCATGCAGATCCTGCGCACCCCCGAGGATCGGTTTTCCGGCCTCGAGGACTGGCCGTTCGCGCCGCACCATGTCGACATCACCGACCCGAGGCTCGGGACGCTGCGGGTCGCCCATGCGGAAGCCGGGCCCGCCGGGGGGCCGGTCGTCCTTTGCCTCCACGGCGAGCCGACCTGGTCCTATCTCTACCGGCGCATGCTGCCACCGCTGGCTGCCGCCGGGTTTCGCGCCATCGCGCCCGATCTCGTCGGCTTCGGCCGGTCCGACAAGCCGGCCGGCCGCGAGGCGTTCAGCTATGCCGCCCATGTGCACTGGCTCGTGCAATGGTTCGACCGGCTCGACCTCCACCGCGTGACCCTGTTCTGCCAGGACTGGGGCGGGCTTCTGGGCCTGCGGCTGGTGGCAGCACGGCCAGACCGCTTTGCCCGGGTTGCGGTTGCCAACACCTGGCTTCCGACCGGCGAGCCGCCTTCCGAGGCGTTTCTGGCCTGGCAGGCCTACAGCCAGCGCGTACCCCTGTTCGACTGCGGCTGGATCGTGAACGGCGGAACTGCGCGCGGCATCAGCGCCAGCGCGAAGGCCGCCTACGATGCGCCCTTTCCCGACGAGCGCTTCAAGGCCGGCGCGCGCGCCTTCCCGATGCTCGTGCCCACGAGCCCCACGATGGAGGGCGCAGCCGAAAACCGCAAGGCGTGGGTGGTCCTCGAGCAGTGGACGAAGCCGTTCCTCACGCTCTTCGGCGATTCGGACCCGGTCACGGCGGGGGCCGAGCGCGCCTTCCAGGCCCGCGTTCCGGGCGCGCGCGGCCAGCCGCACCGCCTCATGCAGCGCGCCGGGCATTTCCTGCAGGAGGATGTGGGGCCCGAGCTCGCCGAGGCCCTCATCGGCTGGTGTGGCCAGTCCTGAGCGGAGAAACGGTTGACACGCCGGAGCGGCAGACCTAGCTGCCGGCTTCCACGCGGGTGTAGCTCAGTCGGTTAGAGCGCCGGCCTGTCACGCCGGAGGTCGCGGGTTCGAGCCCCGTCACTCGCGCCATCTGGAGGCTGGCCGGCTGCACCCTCGCGATCGCAGGGTCCCCCGCGCCCGCGTCGGTGGGGGCCCGACGCGGTTCCGGCATCCGCCCGCAGCCGGTCCCACGCGCGCAACTCGTGGGCGATCGAGGCTTCGACCAGCCTGTCCCACAGCGCGTGCAGCAGGGCCGGATCCAGCCCGAGCCGCGTGCCTTCGCGGAGCACATTGGCAAGCACCTCGCGCTTGCGCGCCTCGTCGCGCACGCTCGCGCGGCACGGCTTGATGCGGGCCGCCGCATCCATGAACGCGAACCGCTCGGCAAGGAGCGCAACAAGCGCCCGGTCGATGGCATCGACCCCGGCCCGCACTTCGGTCATGGTGGTGGCCCGCTCAGGTTCGATCCGGCTCATGGGCGGTGGCCCGTGCGCCCCGTCTCGATCCAGATGAGCACCGGGCGCATGGGAAAGACCCACGCGACCCCGAGGACCAGCCAGATGGGCGCCTGCAGGAGCGGGTGCAACCCGAGGACCGGTTCGGCAAGCCACGCGACAACGAGCGCGTAGACCGCAAGGAACAGGAGGAGGCCGAGGATTCCAAGGGGGCGGCGCAGGCTCATGGCGCCCATCTAGGCGCCGCAGGCGTCCAGTAAAAGCGTGACGGGGTCGCAATTGCGTCAAGCGGCTGGTCGTGCGGCGCCACCGGCACCTGCGGGCGGATCTGCATGTCCCATGCGATGCCGATCGCAAGGACTGGCCCGGCCGCGCGGAGGGTGGCGAGCGTGCGGTCGTAGTGCCCGCCGCCCTGCCCGAGCCGATGGCCCGACGGATCGACAGCAAGAAGCGGCACCAGCACCACGTCGGGCCGCGCTTCGGGAAGGCCCGGATCCGGCTCGGGGATGCCGCGATGCCCGGGCCGAAGCCCGTCCGGGCCGGCGAGGTGGAAGGAGAGGGGGGCAGCCCCGGCCACACGCGGGAAGGCCAGCCGCCAGCCGGCCAGCCGGGCTGCCTGCGCGGCCGGCTCGGGGCTGCATTCGTCTCCCACGGCAGCATAGCAGCCGAGGATTCCGCCCGTTCCGGGCAGGTGGGCAAGCAGCCGCCCTGCAAGCGCCCGCTCGAGCGCGCGGCGCACCGGCAGGGCGATGGTGCCGGCAAGGGCGGCCCGCGCATCGCGCATCTCGCGCCGCAGGGACCGCCGGCTCGTCATCAGGCCATTGCCCCCGCCATCAGGCCCCCACCATCAGGCCATCGCGATGGCGCGCCCCGGCGCCGGGTGGCGGGGCCGGTGCGACCGTTTGCCAGAAGATCCGCTGACGCCAGGAACGTCAGGTGGGAACCATGTGCGACGGGCCACGACCCGCACAGGGACAGTCCCCTTCGGATGATGTATCGCCTCAGGGATGCTCGTGAGCGCGCATCGCCCAGCACCCGCCGCGCCCTCATCTAGGCCGTCCCCGGGGTGCTCTCAACCCCGGCGGCGGCCTCGAGCCGCGCGGCAAGCCGTTCCAGCTGATCGGCCAGCGCTGAAAGCGCCAAGGGCTCGCCTGCGTGCGGTGTGGCCGGCGCCGGCGGTGCGGCCGAATGTTCCGGGCCCTGGCGCGCGGCGTCCAAATGCGCCACGGCCGCGCCGGCAGGGCTGCGCTCCTCCTCCTCGATGAGCTGGCCGGTCACCAGCAGTGCTGCCATCAGCAGCAGCCGGTTCTCGGCCACGCCGCCGAGGTTCCGGGTGAGCTGTGTCGCCGTCGCGTCGAGGCGGGCGGCCGCGGCGAGCAGGCCGGGCTCGTCGCCATCGCGGCACGCAAGGCGATAGGCGCGCCCGGCCACCTCGACCGACACCTCAGCCACGGGCCGCCCCGCCGGCTGCTGCAAGGAGCGAGTCCAGCTCGAAAAGCGCGGCGCGCACCTCGCGCTCGAGGGCGCGATGCCGCTCGGCAAGCCGCGCAAGACGGTCGGCTGCGGCCTCGCAGCGCGCAAGCGCGGCGGCGATCCGGGCCTCGGCCGGGTTCGGCCCCAGTGGGACCTCGGGCGTATCTGCGGTCATGGTGCCGGTCCTTCCTGCTGCATCGCGCGTGTGAAGCCTGCTTCTGTTGTCTGGCCAAATGTTTGCGGCCGCATGATAAGAGCATGTCTTGCGCAAAGGTCAACGCCCGCAGGGTGCGCCGGGCGGCGGGCTGACGGGCCCAGCCGTTGATTTCCCGGGGCAGCTTTGCAAGGAGGCCGGTGCGACCACCAATCACCGGGGGCGGCCGACTCGGGCTTGCCCGGTTCCATGGGAAGATCTGCTCCGTGCCATCTGCCGTGCCCGAGACCGACGCGCCCCGCCGGCCCGGGGTCCGCGACATGGCCAATGCGATCCGGGTGCTCGCCATCGATGCAGTGGAGGAAGCGCGCTCCGGCCACCCGGGCATGCCGATGGGCATGGCCGATGTGGCGACCGTGCTGTTCACAACCGTACTGAAGTTCGACGCGCAGGCGCCTGACTGGCCGGACCGCGACCGGTTCATCCTTTCGGCGGGGCATGGGTCGATGCTGCTCTACGCCCTTCTCTGCCTTACGGGCCACGACCGGCCGACCCTCGATGACATCCGGCACTTCCGCCAGCTTCATTCGCCCTGCGCCGGCCATCCGGAATCGCACCTTCTGCCGGCCGTCGAGGTCACCACCGGGCCGCTCGGGCAGGGGCTTGCCATGGCGGTCGGCATGGCGATGGCCGAGGCGCACCTTGCCGCCATCTTCGGGCGGGAGATTGTCGACCACCGCACCTTCGTGATCGCCGGCGATGGCTGCCTGATGGAGGGGGTTTCGCACGAGGCCGCCGGCCTTGCCGGCCATCTCCGGCTCGGCCGTCTCGTCGTGCTCTGGGACGACAATGGCATCTCGATCGACGGGCCGGTGGCCCTTGCCTCGTCGGAGGATGTGGGTGCGCGCTTTGCGGCGGCCGGCTGGCACGTGACGGCCTGCGACGGCCACGATCCGGCCGACATCGCCTGCGCGTTGGCCGAGGCCGTGGCCGACCCCCGCCCGTCGCTGGTGCGCTGCCGCACCATCATCGGCTTTGGCGCGCCGACCCTGGCAGGCACCGCAAGAACGCATGGCAGCCCGCTCGGGCCGGAAGAAGCGGCCGGCGCCCGGCGCGCGCTCGGCTGGGACCTGCCGCCGTTCGAAGTGCCCGAAGAGCTGCTGGTGGAATGGCGCAAGGCCGGCGCGCGCGGGCATGCGGACCGGCTGGCGTGGGAGCGCCGGCTTGCCGGGCACCCGCGGGCGGCCGAGTTCCGGCGCCGGATGTCGGGGGCGCTGCCCCGCCTCAACCTCGAGGGGCTGAAGGCGGAACTCCTTGCCCACCCAAGGCCCATGGCAACCCGCAAGGCCTCCGAACGCGTGCTGGAGGCCGTTAACGCGCAGCTGCCCGAGACGGTTGGCGGGTCGGCAGACCTGACCGGCTCCAACAACACGCGGACCCACGGCATGGGCCTTTTCACCGCCGATGATCCGTCGGGCCGCTATGTCCACTATGGCATCCGCGAGTTCGGCATGGCCGCAGCGATGAATGGCATGGCGCTCCACGGCGGGATCATCCCCTACGGCGGCACCTTCCTCGTCTTTTCCGACTATTCCCGCCCGGCCATCCGCCTGGCCGCGCTGCAGCACGCGCACGTTGTGCATGTGCTCACGCACGATTCGATCGGGCTCGGCGAGGATGGACCCACCCACCAGCCGGTCGAGCATCTGGCCTCGCTGCGCGCGATCCCCGGCCTTGCCGTCTACCGGCCGGCTGACGCGATCGAGACGGCTGAATGCTGGGAGCTGGCGCTGGCTGACCGGCACCGCCCCGCCGTCCTTGCGCTCAGCCGCCAGGATCTGCCGCCGGTGAGGAGCGAGGCAGGCGAAAACCGCTGCGCGGCGGGTGCCTACCGGCTGCGCGCCGCCGTGGCGCCGCGGCAGGTGGTGCTGGTCGGCACCGGCTCCGAGGTGCAGGTCGCGCTCGAGGCGGCGGGGTTGCTGGAGGCCGACGGCATTGGCGCCGATGTCGTCTCCATGCCGTGCTGGGAGCGCTTTGCCGAGCGGCCCGTTGCCGAGCAGGACGCGCTGCTGCCCCCGGGCCTCCTCAAGGTCTCGATCGAGGCGGCAAGCAGCTTTGGCTGGCACCGCTTTGTGGATATGGCCATTGGCCTCGACGAGTTTGGCGCATCCGCGCCCGGTGCGGTGCTGATGGCTCGGTTCGGGTTCGATGGCGCAACCGTTGCCGAGAAGGTGCGCGTGGCGCTGGCCGGCAGGAAGGGAAGCTGAACGATGACAAGGGTGGCCATCAACGGGTTCGGACGGATCGGCAGGCTGGTCTTGCGCGCCATTCTCGAATCCGGCCGGAAGGATGTGACCGTGGTTGCCATCAACGACCTTGCCGATGCGGCTGCCAACGCCCGGCTGTTCGCGCGCGATTCGGTGCACGGGCCCTACCGCGGCGCGGTATCGGCCGAGGAAGACCGGCTGGTGATCGACGGCACGGCGATCCGCGTGACGGCCGAGCGGGACCCGGCGCGGCTTCCGCACCGCGAGCTCGGGGTCGACATCGCGCTCGAATGCACCGGCCTTTTCACCAGCGCCGACAAGGCCCGCGCGCATCTCGATGCGGGGGCAAGGCGGGTGCTGGTCTCCGCACCGGCCAAGGGCGCCGACATCACGGTGGTCTACGGGGTCAACCACGAACGGCTGACCGCCGACCATCGGATCGTCTCCAACGCCTCATGCACCACTAACTGCCTCGCGCCCGTTGCCAAGGTGATGCACGAGACCGTGGGCATCGAGCGCGGGCTGATGACCACCATCCACGCCTACACCAACGACCAGCGGATCCTCGACCAGATCCACGGCGACCCGCGGCGGGCGCGGGCCGCTGCCATGTCGATGATTCCGACGACAACAGGCGCTGCGCGGGCGGTGGCCGAGGTGCTGCCCGAGCTCCGCGGCAAGCTCGATGGCTCTGCCGTCCGCGTGCCGACCCCGAACGTGAGCCTTGTCGACCTGACCTTCGTGCCCGGGCGCGAGACCTCGGTGGACGAGGTGAACGGCGCCCTGCGCGCGGCTGCCCGGGGGCCGCTTGCGGGGATCCTCGACGTGAGCGACGAGCCGCTCGTTTCGATCGACTTCAACCATTGCCCGGCCTCGTCCACCGTCGACAGCCTCGAGACGGCGGTGCTGGAGGGGCGCCTTGTCCGCATTGTCGCCTGGTACGACAATGAATGGGGCTTCTCCAACCGCATGGCCGACACGGCGGCCGCCATGGGCCGGCTTCTGTGAGCTTCCGCACGCTCGACGACATGCCGGTCGACCTGCGCGGTCGGCGGGTGCTTCTGCGTGCAGACCTGAACCTGCCGGTGCACGATGGCCGGGTGATCGATGCCACGCGGCTCGAGGCGGTGCTGCCGACGCTCGGCGAGCTCGTCTCGCGCGGGGCGGCCGTGCTGCTGCTGTCGCACTTCGGGCGCCCCAAGGGCCGGCCCGAGCCGTCGCTTTCGCTTGCCCCGGTGGCCGCGGCCCTCGGCGAGCGCCTTGCCCGCGAGATCCGCTTCGTGCCCGCCTCCGTCGGACCAGAGGCGGAGCAGGCCGCCGCCGAGCTCCACGCGGGCGACATTGCGATGTTCGAGAACCTGCGCTTCCATCCGGGCGAGGAGGCCAACGACCCCGGCTTCGCCGCCGCGCTCGCCCGGCTCGGGGATTTCTACGTGAACGACGCCTTTTCGGCCGCGCACCGGGCCCATGCCTCAACCGAGGGGCTCGCGCATCTTCTGCCCGCCTTTGCCGGCCGCGCCATGGAGGCGGAGGTCAAGGCTCTGAAGGCGGTGCTCGGCGAGCCCGAGCGTCCGGTGCTTGCAGTGGTGGGCGGGGCCAAGGTTTCAACCAAGATCGACGCGCTGCGCCATCTCGTCTCCCGGGTCGATCACCTTGCCATCGGCGGCGCCATGGCCAACAGCTTCCTCGCTGCCAAGGGGATCGACGTTGGCCGCTCGCTCGCCGAGCACGACCAAGCCGAGACCGTCCGCGCCATCCTCGCGGCTGCCGAGGCGGCGGGCTGCACCGTGCACCTGCCCTATGAGGTGGTGGTCGCCCGCGAGCTTCGTGCGGGCGCCGAGCATCGCGTGGCCAACATCCACGAGGTGGGGGCCGGGGAGATGATCCTCGATCTCGGGCCTGCCGCAGTCGAGGCGCTGGGCGACGTGCTGAAGGGCTGCCGCACCATGATCTGGAACGGGCCGGTCGGCGCCTTCGAGGTGCCGCCGTTCGATCGCGCGACGCTGGCCCTCGCCCGGATGGTGGCCGCCCAGACGGTGGCCGGGGCGCTGGTATCGGTGGTCGGCGGCGGCGACACGGTCGCCGCCCTCAACCGCGCCGGCGTGGCCGACCGCGTCAGCCATGTCTCGACCGCAGGCGGCGCGTTTCTCGAATGGATGGAGGGCCGGATCCTCCCCGGGGTGGCCGTGCTGGAGGCGGCCGGTGAGACAGAAGCTGAGGGAGCCTGAGCGACATGCGCATCACGCGGACCGTCAAGAAGATCCTCGACAGATACGAGGGCGACAATCCCGGCACCAAGGCCAATCTGGCCCGCATCCTCTCAACCGGCCGGCTCTCCGGGACGGGGAGGATGGTGATCCTGCCGGTCGACCAGGGCTTCGAACACGGCCCGGCGCGCAGCTTCGCCGTGAACCCGCCGGCCTACGACCCCCACTATCACTACCAGCTTGCCATCGATGCCGGCCTCAATGCCTATGCCGCCCCGCTCGGGGCTCTCGAGGCGGGCGCTGACAGCTTTGCCGGCGCCATTCCCACCATCCTCAAGGTCAACTCCTCGAACAGCTGGAGCGTGCACAAGGACCAGGCAGTGACCGCGGGCATCGACGATGCGCTGCGCCTTGGCTGCGCAGCGATCGGGCTGACCATCTACCCGGGCTCGGAAAGCTTCGACGAAATGCTCGAGGAAGCACGCGAGCTCATCGCCGAGGCCAGGTCGGTCGGGCTGGCGGCGGTCGTCTGGTCCTACCCGCGCGGCGGCCGCCTTTCCAAGGAGGGCGAACTGGCGCTCGATGTCGGCGCCTATGCCGCACATCTCGCCGCGCTGATCGGCGCGCACATCATCAAGGTCAAGCTGCCCACCGACCACATCGAGCAGCCCGATGCACGCAAGGCCTATGAGGGCCTCGACATCTCCACCCAGGCAAGCCGCGTGGCCCACATCATGCAGGCGGCATTCGCCGGGCGGCGGCTCGTGGTCTTCTCCGGCGGCGCCACCAAGGGGGCCGATGCCGTCTACGACGATGCGCGCGCGATTGCCGCGGGCGGCGGCAACGGTTCGATCATCGGCCGCAACAGCTTCCAGCGCCCGCGCGAGGAGGCGCTGGCGCTGCTCGACCGGATCATCCGCATCTATCTGGGCAAGGCCTAGCCCCCGCTGACGAGGGATTCGAGCCACAAGCTTGCGGCGGCGAGCTTGGGGGTGCGGGCGAACGAGCGGGCGGTCCTGTCGTCTCCGGTGGCGATGGGGCGTTCGTGTTTCAGGCTGCCGGACATGCGCTCGATGCCAGTGCGATCCCGGTAG
>CALKJZ010000019.1 GCA_937995515.1 uncultured Sphingomonadaceae bacterium
GCGCCGGATCGAAGACCTGGTTCACGGTCTCGTTCCAGAGGTCCCCCGGATCACCGAATCGACCGGGCCGGCTGGCCACGCCTCCAGCTGGCACGTCCGAGGCTCGGCACTCCGGCCCGAAACGAACGCCCCCGGCTGCGCGGGCACCTCGGCCGCACAGCCGAGCCCAAGGACAAGAAGGGCACAGGCGCGGCGCACCGCACGGGCGTTGCCGGGCCCCGCCACCCTGTCAAGCGGCCCCGGCAGCCAACGGGGCACAGGGCCCGCCGGAAAGATCGGGAGGCTTGCGGGGGGCCGGGGGCCTGAGGGCGCTCGCAGGGCGGGGTACGAGGGCCTGCAGCCGCCGCCCGGTGGCCTCCAGAATGCAGCCCAAGGATCCAGCCCGGGGATCCAGCCCGTGGATGTGGTTCCGGAATGTGCGGTGGCGGTGGCGCCCGCAGGGTCGGAAATCAGGCGCCACCGCCACCTTCCGCGTGCCCGGGCAGAGCCCGGGCCGGCCGGAACAAGGCCGGCCCGTTCCGAGGGGGGAGGTCGGGCCGTGCTCTGGCCGTCTCAAATCCCATCGGCCGCAAAGCCGCAAGGGCGACCGGTTGATATGCGATGCGCTGATATGCCCGTATCATTGGCCGCGTGCGGCAGGGCGCTGGCCCAGCCGCGCCGGGCGACCACGAGATGGTCGAGCAGCCGCACCTCGATCGCCTCCAGCGCGGCGGCCACGCGCTGGCTGATCGCGCGGTCCTCCGCCGAGGGCGACGGATCCCCGGACGGGTGGTTGTGCACGAGGATGAGCCCGGTTGCGCCAAGCTCGAGGCAGCGGCGCGCCAGCTCGCGCGGGTAGACCGCAGCCGCCGTCACCGAGCCCTTGCCAACCGGCTCGATCCGGATGAGCCGGCGCCCGGCGTCGAGATAGGCCGCGCGCACCTCCTCCACCGGCAGGAACGCCATCTGCGCGCGCAGCGCATGGGCAATCTGGGCCGCGTCGCAAACCAGCGGCCGCTCCTCCTCGGCGGGTTCCAGAACGGCCGCGATTGCCTCGCGCACCAGCGTCAGGATGGCGATCCCGTTGGCATCGGCGCCCAGCTGGCGCAGCCGCTCGTCGCTGGTGGCCAGAACCGAGCCGAGCGTGCCGCGCTCGGCGATCAGCCGGTCGGCCACCCGGACCTGGCTGCGCGCCGCACCGAGCAGCCGCATCAGAAGCCAGCGGTCGCGCGCGCCGGTGCGCGCGCGGCCGGCTGCGGCGATGGCCTGGGGTTGTCCGGCAACAGCGGTCATGAAAAGGCCCGTTCGGCTCCTCTTTGATTTCGTCTGCAAGCCCGGGCCCAAAAAGGCGCCCGGTCCGGCTGTTCGGGCCCGCCCGCGGCATCGGCCCCGCGCGCGGCGGATCCCCCCATGGTCAGCGGGCGCGGTCTGCCGGCTGGTCGCCCGGATCGCGGGCGATGCCGAACGCCACCACCAGCAGGACCGGGAACGACCAGATGACGAGCGTCTCCGCATAGGCCGCAGGCAGCATCGCGGAGAGGCGGGAGGCCGCAAGATGCACGAACAGCGTCCCGAGCTGGAAGCCCGCCGCCCACATTGGCCAGAACGCCGCCGAACGCAGCGAAAGACCAGCCAGCACGAGGAACAGCAACAGGTCGACCAGCAGGATCCCGAGTTCAGGGCCGGCGAACTGCCGGCTCTGCGCCACCGGGGTCAGGAAGGTGGCGGCGGCCACCGCCAGGGCTGCGATCCGTTCCTGCCATCCGCGCCGGGTCCAGGCGTAAAGCAGCGCCCACCCCAGCAGCATGGCGAACAGGATCTGGGGGATGCTCAGCATGGCACGGAACCGGCGCGCGTCTCCGGCGGGCATCCGGCGGAACCCCTCGGCCCCGCCCCGCCCGCCGGAGACGGCGACACCATTCAGGCGGCCTCACTCTCCACGAGGCTCAGCCCGAGCCGCGCTTCCTTGGGCGGGTAGGGCGGCTTGTCGATGAAGGGCCCGAAGGCCAGCGGGCCGAGGCCCAGCTTGCCCTGCACGCCGGAGAAGGCTTCGTGCGCCGCCACCATCTCGCGGCGCGCCTCGCTCAGCGCACCGAGCGCGGCCACCACGCGCTCCATGGCATCCTGGCCGACGAGCGCGGACAGGCGGGCTTCCTGGCGCGCGGCGGGAAGCATGCCAAGCAGCGCCGAGGCGCGGGCAATGGCGGCATCGATTGCGTCTTCGGCCTCGTGCAGGCTGCCGGCGACACGGACTGCAACGTCACGACGGATACGGGGCATCTTCGGTCTCCTTGGTCGGGGGCGGCCGGGGTCGGGCGGCCGCCCGGTCTCGGGGGGGTGGGGCGTCTCCGGGCCGCTCAGGCGCGGAGTTGGGTCAACGCCGCAATGCCCGAGAGAAGAAGCCCGAAGGCCAGCATCGCAAGGATCGTCACGATCAGGATGCCGACAACGCGCTGGGCGGGGGTCAGGTCATTTGTCCCCCCCCACAGGCGGAAGGCGGGGCCGGACGACGCGGGCGCAGCATCACCCACATTCCAGCCCCAGGCTGCAGCCGAAGCTGCATCGGCCACTCCATGCGAAGCGGCCGCACCGGCCTCCGGACGGGGCCCGGCGCCAGGATCGACACGAAGCAGGAGGCGCGGGCCCACGAAGGGCTGGGCCCCTGCCGAGCCTGCCGCCGCGGCTCCGGCCGCAGCGCCGAACGGCTCGAGCGGAAGGCGGATCCCTCCACCCGCCGGCGCCTGCCGGCCATCGGCCCCTTCATGCCCCACATCCGCAACGTCATCGGCATCCGCCTTGCTGAAACCTTCGCGCGGAGTGTCGGCAGGCGGCGCGAGATCTTCAATGCGCGGCGATTGATATGCGAACGCCTGATATGGCTGGGCACCCGAGGCCGCGCGCCAGACGATCGCCGCCTCGCGCCGACTCGTCACGCCGAGGATCTGGATAGCCTGCCGCAGCCGCGCATCGACCGTATGCCGGGAGATGCCGAGCTGGCGCGCGATCTCCTTCGAGGTCGCGTGATCGTCGACGAGTTCAAGGCACGCGCGCTGGCCGGCCGTCAGCCGCGCCACGCGTGCCTGGAGATCGAGTTCGGCATTGCGCCCCCGTGTCAGCGCAGGACCTCCTCTGGACGTGGAAGAGCTTGAGGTATATCCAAGGCCTGTCCGCTTGTCAGCATGGTCTGCCAAACTTTCGCGCCCCCATTGCGCGCGGCCAAGCCTTGCGCCATTTTGCGTGCAGGAGCACCGCGGGCAGCAACGCCGCTTGCAGCAACGCCGGCCCGCAGGTGGCAGCCGCAGGCAGATGGCAGGTGGCAGCCGCAGGCAGATGAAGGGGAGGCAGGGACAGATGCGGACAGCGCACGAAGGACGGAATAAGGGACAGGCTGGTCGGGGCGCCCGCCGCGCGGGCCTCATTGTGGCCGTGATCGCAGCAGCGGGCACTGCCACCTCGCCCGCCTTCGCCCAGGCTGCCCGGCCGACGCCGGTTCCAGCGCCCGAGCGTCCCTCGACGCGCCCGATGCCGGCGCCCGGGCAGCCCTCGACGCGCCCCACGCCCACGCCCGCGCCCGAGCGGCCGTCGACGGGCCCCATGCCGATCGCGCCGGCGCCGGGACAGCCCGTGCCGCCGAGCACCATGCCGGCGCCCGCCCCGGCGCCCAGGCCCACCTACTTCGCCGGCTCGGTCAAGTGCGAATCGAAGAACAACAAGAGCCGCACCTGCAGCGCCCGCTACACCGAGGGCCGCGTCGAGATCGTGCAGGTCCACGGCGGCAGCTGCGTGCGCAACCGCAGCTTCACCTATACCAATGACTCGATCACGGTGACCAGCGGCTGCCGCGCCACCTTCGCCTATGGCTATGGCAACCACCGGCCCAAGGCCTCGTCGAAATCGAGCGCCCTGCCGTGGATGCTCGCCGGCGCCGGCGCCACTGCCGGCATGGTCGCCCTCATCAACAGCGGCGACGACGACAAGGCGCCCGAGGCGAGGCCGGCGCCGCCGCCCGAGCCCGCGCCGGCCCCCGCGCCCGCCCCCGAACCCGCGCCGCCGTCTGCCACCCAGCCGCCGTTTCCGGCTCTGCCGCCGGCACGGATCGAGGCCAACACCCAGTTCCTCACCGCCGACCAGCAGCGCAGCATGCAGACCTGCCTGCTCGAGGGCGCGCGCCAGACCGGGATCACCGGTGGCAGCGTGTTCCGCTTCGATGCCATGGAAAGCATCGAGCAGGGCAGCGGCGGCTGGCGCTTCCGCTTCCGCGCCACCACCACCCACCCGGACCGGCAGCGCCAGTTCTCGATCTTCTGCCGGGCGACCCCGAGCTCGATCGTCGAGTTCAGCGTCACCCCGGTCGCGCTCGCCCAGGCCCAGCCCTGAAGGCGGCTTGCGGGGCGGCAGACCCACGGGCGCGGCCGCGCCAGTTCCATGGCGCGGCCTGCCCGTCGGGCCGTACGACGTCATCCTCGCCGACCCCCCCTGGGCCTATTACGGCCAGCAGGACAAATGGGCCGCGGCCGCGAAATTCTACCCGACCGCGCCCGACACGGCGCTCGAGACCCTGCCCGTGCCGGCCCTCCTTGCGCCGCGCGGCGTCCTCTTCCTGTGGGCCACCTCGCCGCGGCTCGATGCCGCGCTCCACCTCGTCCACTGCTGGGGCCTTGCCTTCCGCGGCGTGGCCTTTGTCTGGGTGAAGACCCGGGCCGATGGCACGCCCGTCGGCGCGCAGGGCATCCGCCCGTCGATCGTCAAGCCGACAACCGAGCTGGTGCTCGCGGCAAGCCGCGTGGCGCGCGGTCGGCCCATGCCGCTTGCCGACGAGGCGGTCGCACAGGTGGTGATGGCGCCCCGCCGCGACCACAGCCGCAAGCCCGACGAGGTGGCGGCGCGCATCGAGCGCCTCTACCCCGCCGCCCGGCGGCTGGAGATGTTCGCGCGCGCACAGCGCCCCGGCTGGGAGGCATGGGGCAACGAGGTCGGCCGCTTCGCCTCCTGATGCCCCCGGCCTCCCGGTGCCCCTAGTCGCGCGCGGCCACGCCCCACTCCGTCCAGCCGGCAAAGCGCGGCGACCTCTCGAGATAGCCCTTCCCCCCCTCGAGCAGGCGGAAGCCCGCCGCCTCGATCGCCGGGGTCACCGGCCGGGTCAGGTGGCAGCCGCCCGCAATCCGCTTCCAGAGCGGCTCGATGCGCGCCTGGGTGCGCGCCACCTGCGGATCGGGCGCAAGGCCGTGCTCGAGGAACAGCAGCCGGCCACCGGGCCTCAGCACCCGGCGTGCCTCGGCCAGCGCGGCCGCCGGATCGGCAACCGAGCACAGGGTGAAGGTCACCACCACCGTGTCGAACCGCTCACCTGCAAAGGGCAGCTCCTCGGCGATCCCCTCGTGCACCCGAACCGGCAGGTCGAGCTCCCGGGCCCGCCCGCGCGCCGCGCGGGCGAGCTCGGGGTGCGGGTCCACGCCGACAAGCGTCGTCACCGCCTCCCGGTCATAGAGCGAAAGGTTGATGCCACCGCCGCAGCCCAGCTCCAGCGTGCGGCCGCGCGCGGCCGGCACCACGCGAAGGCGCCGCTTCATGAGCGCGCCCTGGCTGCACGCGATGCGGATGAGGCGGGGCAACACGTGCCGGTCCCAGAAGTGCATGGGGCGAGGCTCTGCGCCCGCTGCCGCCCTCCCGCAAGCCCGGCCTTGCAAGCCGGGCCCGGACGCGCCACCACCGGGCGCATGAAGCTCGTCCTTGCTGCCGCCCTGCTGCTGGTTGCCTGCGCCGATGCCCAGCCCGCGCCGCCGCAGCCGCTGCCCGCCGAAACCCCCGAGCAGCGCGCAAGGCGCATTCTCGCCGAGGTGCCGCTGGCCGATGGCCACAACGACTGGGCGATCAGCCTGCGCGCGGGCCTCGGATACGAACAGGCGCTCGAAGCCGATCTCAGCCGCGATCCGTCGTCGCGCACCCCGCCCGGCCACACCAGCATCCCCTGGCTGCGCGAGGGGCAGGTGGGCCTGCAGCTCTGGTCGGCCTATGTCCCCATGAGCCTCCCGCCGGAGGACGCCGTCCGGCAGAGCTTCGAGCAGGTGGAACTCCTGCATGCCATGTTCCGCCGCCACCCGGAGACCTTCGCCTTCGTCACCACCGCCGACGAGGCCGAGGCCGCCTTCCGCTCCGGCCGCATTGCAAGCTTCATCGCGTTCGAAGGCGCGCACCAGGTGGCCGACGACATTGCGACGCTGCGCCGGGCGCACCGGGCGGGCGTGCGCGCCATGACGCTGACCCACAGCCGCCCCTCCGCCCTGTTCGACAGCGCAACCGCCGACCCGAAGCACAACGGCATCGCGCCGGGCGCGCGCGCGATGATCGAGGAGATGAACCGGCTGGGGATCCTCGTCGATCTCTCCCACGTCTCGCCGGCCGTCATGCACCAGGTGCTCGACATCACGAGGGCGCCCGTCATCTTCTCGCACTCGAGCGCGAAGGCGCGCACCAACCATCCGCGCAACGTGCCCGACGACGTGCTCCGGCGCGTGGCCGCAAACGGCGGCATCGTCATGGTCACCTTCGTTCCCGCCTTCGTGAACCAGGCCCGGGCCGACTGGCAGAATGCCCGCACCGGCCAGGCGATCCTCGCCCAGGACCAGGGCCCGGCCGGCGAGGCGCGGCTGAAGTCGTGGGAGGCGGCCAACCCGCGACCCGAGGCGACGCTTGCCGACGTGGCCGACCATATCGAGCATGTGGCGGCGGTCGCCGGGCACGACCATGTGGGGATCGGCGGGGATTATGACGGAATCCCCGATCTGCCGACCGGGCTCGAGACCGTCGCCACCTATCCGGCGCTGTTCGCCGAGCTCGCCCGCCGCGGCTGGTCGGATGACAATCTGCGCAAGCTCGCCGGCACCAACTTCCTGCGCGTGCTGCGGGCGAACGAGGCGGTGGCCGCAGCGCTCAGCCGCACGGGCCCGGCACCGCCCGCCCCCTAGCGCCCGCCCGCCATTCCCGAACGCCCCCAAGGCCTCAGGCTTCGAAGTCGGGCTGCGCCTCGGGCCGGGCGGCGGCGAAGGCAGGCAGGGCCGCGCACGCCGCCTCGGCCGCACAGATGCGGGGGAAGGGGCCGAGCTCCACCCCGAACCGCCGCGCATTGGCCAGCTGCGGCACGAGGCAGATGTCGGCAAGCGTCGGCGCGCTCCCGAGGCTGAACGGCCCGGCCGAGGCCCGGATCCGCGCCTCGTAGGCGGCAAGCCCCTCGGCGATCACGCCGGCCGCCCAGGCGCGCGCGGCCCCGGCTCCGGCCAGCGCCTCCACGCGCTTCAGCACCCGCAGGTTCTGGATCGGGTGGATGTCGGCCGCGACAAGGAGCGCAAGGCTCCTTGCCTCGGCGCGGGCGCGGGCGCTGCCGGGGAGCATCGGCGGCGAGGGACAGGTCTCCTCCAGCCATTCGAGAATGGCAAGCGACTGGGTGAGCAGCGTGCCATCGGCCAGCTCGAGCGCCGGCACGAGGCCCTGCGGGTTGCGGCTGCGCCACGCCGGCCCCGCCTGCGCGCCGGTTCGCAGGTCGATGGCCTCGGTGGCATAGGCCAGCCCCTTCCATGCAAGGCCGATCCTCACCCGCCACGCAGCGGTGGAGCGGAAATAGGAAAAGAGGCGCAGACCGACCGGCACCGTCCGCCGGTAGCAGCCCTGGGACGACACCTGTGTGACAATCCTGCCACAGCGCTGGTCAGAAAGCGGCGCCTCCCGGCCCCGGGCGATTGCCTGTGCCCGGATTTTCGCCATGTTGCAGCGCCGAAAGAGAGGAGCTCCCCGATGGTCCGTCCCGCGCTTCGCGGCCTGCTGCTTGCCTCCATCGCCTCCGCGCCTGCGCCGCTCCTCGCCCAGGGGCAGACCGCTGCCGCCGATGCGGGCGAGCAGATCATCGTCACCGGCACCCGCCGGATCGACCGAACGGTGGCCGACAGCCCGGTGCCGATCGACATCGTGGGCGCCCAGCAGCTGCAGCAGACCGGCCTTACCGAGACGGCCCGCGCGCTGCGCGACCTCGTGCCCTCGTTCAACTTCCCCCAGCCCTCGATCACCGACGGCACCGACACCATCCGCCCGGCAACCCTGCGCGGCCTCGGGCCAGACCAGACGCTGGTGCTGGTCAACGGCAAGCGCCGGCACGTCTCCGCGCTCCTCAACATCAACGGCTCGGTGGGCCGCGGCACCTCGGCGGTCGACATCAACCTCATTCCCTCGTCGGCCATCTCGCGCATCGAGGTGCTGCGCGATGGCGCGGCCGCGCAATATGGCTCCGATGCCATCGCTGGCGTTATCAACTTCCAGCTGAACGACGCGCGCGAGGGCGGCCGCTTTGCCGTCACCTATGGCGGCCACAACAGCCGCATCGCCGGGGTCAACGAAATCTCGGGCATCGATGCCGTGGCCGGGCAGGTGCCCACGCTCACGCCCGATGGCGTGCTGCCGGTCATCGACACCGGCCGCAAGCTCAAGGTGACGGATGGCGAGGTGCTCACCGTCTCGGGCAATGTCGGCCTTCCCGTCGGCCCCGAGGGCTTCCTCAACATCACGGCCGAATATCGCGACCGGGAGCCCACCAACCGGACCGGCTACGACCGGCGCCGCAACTATTCCCAGTCCGGCCCGCTCGACCCGCGCGAGCTCACCATCGACCGGCGCTACCACCGCTATGGCGACGCGCGGACGGAAGACCTCAACATCGTTGCAAACTTCGGCCTGCCGGTCGACGACCGGGTGAACCTCTACGCCTTTGCCACCTACGGCCAGCGCGACGGCGAATCCGGCGGCTTCTACCGCCGCGCCGCCGACAACCGGAACGTGGTGGCCATCTACCCCGATGGCTTCCTGCCGCTCATCACCACCGACAGCCGGGATTTCGCGCTGGCCGGCGGCCTCGATGGCGATTTCGGCGGCTGGCGCTTCGATCTCTCCATGTCGTTCGGCCAGAACAAGGTCGACTTCTTCATCATCAACACGCTCAATGCCTCGCTTGGTGCCGCAAGCCCCACCGAGTTCGACGCCGGGGGCCTGAAATACAGCCAGCTGATGGCCAACCTCGACATCAGCCGCGACATCACCCTTGGCGGGCTCGACCGCATGACGCTGGCCTTCGGGGCCGAGTGGCGGCGCGAGACCTACCAGCTGCGCGCCGGCGAGCCCGACAGCTACCGTGCCGGCCCCGCGCGGGTGGGCGAAAACAATCCGTTCATCACCGGCGCGGGCGCGCTCGCCTTCGCCGCACCCGGAAGCCAGGTGTTCCCGGGCTTCCAGCCGGCGATCGGCGGCGTCGATGTCACGCGCCGCAACGCGCGCGAGAATGTCTCGCTCTATGCCGAGCTCGATTCCGACGTGACCGACCGCTGGAACCTGCAGCTGGCCGGGCGCTACGAGAATTACTCGGATTTCGGCTCCAGCTGGAACGGCAAGGCCGCAACCCGCGTCGAGTTCGTCGATGGCCTGGCCCTGCGCGGCAATGTCTCCACCGGCTTCCGCGCGCCCTCGCTGCAGCAGCAGTTCTTCGCCGCCGCCGCCACCAACAACATCGGCGGCGTGCTCCTCGACACGGTCACGCTGCCGGTCAACAACCCCGTCGCCCAGGCGCTCGGCTCGAGCCCGCTCAAGGCCGAGACCGCGCTCTCCTGGTCGGTCGGCGGGGTCTTCAGCATGATCGACGGCCTCAGCCTCACCGTCGACTACTACCAGATCAGGATCGACGACCGCATCGTGCTCACCGACAATCTGGTTGCCACCCGCGACGCGCTCGGCAACCCGTCGGGCTCCAACCCGGGCCGCGGGATTGCCGAAATCCTGAATGCGGCCGGCTTCACCAACATCTCGGCCGCCCGCTTCTTCTTCAACGGCATCGACACCAAGACCCGCGGCCTCGATGCCGTCGCCACCTACCGCGTCGATCTCGGCAGCGCCGGGACCCTCGGCCTCACCGCCGGCTACAACTGGAACAAGGTGCGCATCACCGGCCGGCGCGACACGCCGGGCGATCTCGCCCAGGTGCCGGGCATCGTGCTGTTCGGCCGGCTGGAATCGCTCCGGATCGAGCGCGGCCAGCCGAGCGACAAGATCAACCTCGGCGCCGACTGGGAGCTCGACTGGTTCGGTGCCACGCTGCGCACCAACCGCTACGGCGAGGTGCTCTCGCCGGGTGCAGACCTGTTCAACGACGTGCTGCTGCGCCCGCGCTGGATCACCGACGCCGAGATCCGCATCCGCCCGCAGCAGGGCATCGCCAGCCGCTTCGAGGTGGCCTTCGGCGCCAACAACCTGTTCGACGAATATCCCACAAGGTCGCCCACCGGCCGCGGCCAGGATCCGGTCACGGGCAACCCGCGGAACTATTCGGTGAACAACTATTTCCTTCCGTTCAGCAGTTTCTCGCCCTTCGGCTTCAACGGCCGCTTCCTCTACGGCAGGCTCACCTACCGCTACTGAGGGCGCCGCCGCGCGGGCGGCCAGGCGCCCCGTTCCGCGCGCCGGGGCGCGGCGCCCGGGCGGCTCGCCGGTGCGCGCGGCGGCAGCCTTCCTCGCTGCGGCCGTGCATGGGCCGCAGGCGGGCCGGCCGGTCAGAGGTCGAGGTGCAGCGCCTTCAGCTCGAGATATTCGTCGAGCCCGTGGCGGGATCCCTCGCGGCCGAGCCCGCTTTCCTTCCAGCCGCCAAAGGGCGAGACCTCGTTGGAGATGATGCCCGTGTTCACCCCCACGATCCCATATTCCAGCCGCTCGGCAAGCCGGAAGATGCGCCCCGCGTCCCGCGCGTAGAGATAGGCGGCAAGACCATATTCGGTGGCGTTGGCGGCCGCGATCACCTCGTCTTCCGTCTCGAAGCGGAAGACCGGCGCGAAGGGGCCGAAGGTCTCTTCCCGCGCGACCGCCATCCCGCTGTGCACCCCTGTCACCACCGTCGGCTCGAAGAAGGTGCCGCCCAGCCGGTGGCGCCGGCCGCCGGCGAGCAGCGTCGCCCCCCGCGCCAGCGCGTCGGCGATGTGGTGCTCCACCTTCTCGACCGCCGCCATGTCGATGAGGGGGCCGATCTCGGTTCCGTCCTCGAACCCGTCGCCCACCTTCAGCGCGGCCACGCGCCGGGCCAGCCGCGCGGCGAACGCCTCGTGGATGCCGGCCTGCGCGTAGATCCGGTTGGCGCACACGCAGGTCTGCCCGGCGTTGCGGAACTTGCAGGCGATCGCCCCGTCGACGGCCGCCTCCACGTCCGCATCGTCCATCACGATGAAGGGCGCGTTGCCGCCAAGCTCGAGGCTCAGCCGCTGGATGTGCCGGCTTGACGCCGCCATGAGGCTGCGCCCTACCCCGGTCGAGCCGGTGAAGCTCAGCTTGCGCACCCGCGGGTCGGTGGTGAACGCCTCGGCAATCTCCCGCGCCGGGCCGGTGACGATGGACAGCAGCGGCAGCGGGATCCCTGCCTCCTCGGCGAGGACGGCAAGCGCGATGGCCGAAAAGGGCGTTGCCGAGGCGGGCTTCACGATCATCGGGCAGCCGGCAGCGAGCGCGGGCGCAGCCTTGCGGGTGATCATCGCGGCCGGGAAGTTCCACGGCGTGATCGCGGCGCACACACCGACCGGCTGCCGCAGCACGAGAAGCCGCCGGCCCGGCACCGGCGACTGCAGCACCTCGCCATCAGCGCGCTTGCCCTCCTCGGCAAACCACTCGATGAACGAGGCGGCATAGGCGATCTCGCCGCGGCTCTCCTTCAGCGGCTTGCCCTGCTCGGCGGTCATGATCCGGGCCAGATCCTCGGCGTGCGCCAGCACCAGCTCGAACCAGCGGCGCAGCAGCCCGGCGCGGGCCTTGGCCGTCTGCCCCGCCCAGCCGGGGAAGGCCGCCGCCGCAGCCGTCACCGCCTCGGCCACCGCCTCCGCGCCGAGCTGGGGCACATGGCCGAGCGTCGCGCCGGTCGCCGGGTTGACAACCGCGATCGCAGCCGCGCCCGGCGCCACCCAGCGCCCGCCCACGGGCACCGCCTCGCGCAGGAGATCGGGGCGCGAAAGGCCGGGCAGCGCAGGCGGGGGCAGGTTCATTCGGCAGGCCTTTCCTCGGGCGCAGGCGGCGCGGCGGCAGCTCCGGGCCGGCGCCCCCGCCCGGTCAGCCGGATTGCCAGCACCGCGGTCTCGTAGAGCAGGATGAGGGGGATCGCGAGCAGCAGCTGCGAGCCCGGATCGGGCGGTGTGAACACCGCGGCGATCACGAACGCGGCCACGATGAAATAGCGCCGGCCCTTCTTCAGGGTCTCGAGGCTGACAACGCCCGCCCGCTCGAGAAGCATCAGCAGCACCGGCAGCAGGAAGGCGAGGCCGAAGGCGAACAGGAACTGCATCACGAACGTGAGATAGGCCCCGACCGAGGGCAGGGCCTGCTGCTCGATGCCGCCAAGATCGCCCTGGAAGCTGAGCAGGAAGGTGAGCGCGACAGGGATTGCCACGAAATAGGCCACCAGCGCCCCCAGGGAGAACAGGAAGGGCGTGGCAATCAGGAAGGGCAGCAGCGCCTTCTTCTCCTGCCGGTAGAGGCCGGGCGCCACGAACTGCCACAGCTGGTTGGCAATCACCGGAAAGGCCAGCATCAGCCCCCCGAAGAAGGCCACGCGCACCTGCACGAAGAAGGCCTCGAAGATCTGGGTGAAGATGACCCGGTCCTGCCCGGCGGCCACCAGCGGCTGCACGAGGATCGCAAAAATGTCTTTGGCAAAGACAAAACAGCCCACGAAGGCGGCAAGCAGCGCGAGCACCGAGCGGATGAGGCGCTGGCGCAGCTCGATCAGATGGTCGATGAGCGGCGCTTTCGTCTCGTCGATGTCATCGATGAGGCCCATCCGGTCAGGTGGCCCGCGTGCCGGCCGGGGGCACTTCGGCCGCAGCGCCGCCGGCTGGCGCCGGCGGCGCAGCCGCGGGCGCGGGGGCTTTCGGGTGCTGCAGCGCATCCGCGCCGGCGGCCGCCCCGGCGGGCGCGGCAGGCTCGGCCGGTGCCGCCGGGTGCGCAGCCATGACGCGGGCATTCTGCTCGCGCCACTGCCGTTCCATTTCCTCGAGCTCGGCCTGGCGGACCATCTCGTCGAGCCCCGCGCGCAGGTGCCGCGACATGGCGCGCGCCCTGCCCATCAGCTGGCCCATCTGCCGGAGGAGGCCGGGAAGCTCCTTCGGACCGAACACCATGATGACAACGGCTGCAACCAGCGCCAGCTCGAGGCCCGAGATGTCGAACATTGCGCCGCGCGTCCGTCCGGGGTGCCGCCCCCGTCAGGCCGCGTCGCGGCTGGCGGGCTGGCCGCCGGCGTCCGGCTGGGCGGGCGCTGCGGCCTCGCGCGGCAGGCTCGGCGGCGCGGCGGCGCGCGCGGCCGTGCCCTCTGGCACATCGTCCTCCGCAAGCCCCTTGCGGAAGGACTTGATGCCCTTGGCAAGGTCGCCCATCATCTCCGAAATGCGCCCGCGGCCGAAGAGGAGGATCACCACCAGCGCAACGATCACCCAGTGCCAGATGCTGAAGCTGCCCATGCCGGTCTCCCGCGGCCCGGTGCCCGGCCGCATCCTTGCGTGGTTCGACGGCCCGCACCCGCGGCCCGAATCCCCTCCTATCTAGTCCTCCTCGCCGCCGGGCGCCAGCCTTGGCTCCGGCGCGGCCGGCCGCAGGGCGGGCGGCGGCGTCGGGTCGAGCAGCCCGGCCGCCCGCAGCTCGGCAAGCCCGGGCAGGTCGCGACGGCTTTCGAGGCCAAAATGGGCAAGGAACGCCGCGGTGGTTGCAAACTGGAGCGGCCGCCCCGGAGCCTCCCGCCGGCCGGCCGGCCGCACCCATCCCGCCTCGATCAGCAGGTCGAGCGTGCCCTTCGACATGGCAACGCCCCGCACCTCCTCGATCTCGGCGCGTGTCACCGGCTCGTGATAGGCGATGATCGCAAGCGTCTCCATCGCCGCGCGCGACAGTTTGCGCGGCACCTCGGTGAGGCGGGCGAGCACGCCCGCGCAATCCTCGGCCGTCTGGAAATGCCAGCGCCCGCCGCGCTGCACCAGCTGCACCCCGCGGG
Organism: uncultured Sphingomonadaceae bacterium; assembly: GCA_937995515.1. Classification (GTDB taxonomy): domain Bacteria; phylum Pseudomonadota; class Alphaproteobacteria; order Sphingomonadales; family Sphingomonadaceae; genus Thermaurantiacus. The sequence continues at coordinate 14,027 of CALKJZ010000019.1, forward strand.
GCGCATAGTCGCGCTCCAGCCGCGCCAGCGCGGCGCCGAGGTCGCCCTCGCCGGCGTGCGCGCGGATGTCGGCGGGCGACAGCGGCTCGGCCGCCGCAAACAGCACGGCCTCCACCCGCCGCCAGTAGCCGTCGTCAGCCGCAGCCTCACCCGGCTCAGTCGACATCCTCCACCTCGGCCTTCTCGCCCGTCACCCGTTGCGCGAGCGCGGCCGCCATGAACGGGTCGAGCGCGCCGTCGAGCACCTCCTGCGGCGAGGTGGAGGTCACCCCCGTCCGCAGATCCTTCACCAGCTGGTAGGGCTGCAGCACATAGGAGCGGATCTGGTGGCCCCAGCCGATGTCGGTCTTCTGCTCCTCCTGCGCGCGCGTCTCCGCCTCGCGCCGGGCGAGCTCCTGCTCGTAAAGCCTCGCCTTCAGCATCCGCATCGCGGTCGCCCGGTTCTTGTGCTGCGAGCGCTCGCTCTGGCATGCCACCACGATCCCGCTCGGCACATGGGTGATGCGGACCGCCGAGTCGGTCGTGTTCACATGCTGCCCGCCGGCGCCCGAGGCGCGATAGGTGTCGATCCTGAGGTCGGCCTCGTTCACCTCCACCTCGATGTCGTTGTCCACCTCCGGATAGACCCAGACAGAGGCAAAGCTGGTGTGCCGACGGGCATTGCTGTCGAACGGCGAGATCCGGACCAGCCGGTGCACCCCGCTCTCGGTCTTGGCCCAGCCATAGGCGCCGCTGCCCCTGACGAGGAGCGTCGCCGACTTGATGCCCGCCTGCTCGCCGGCATTGTGATCCACAAGCTCCACGCGGAAGCCGCGCCGCTCGGCCCAGCGCTGATACATGCGCTGCAGCATCTCGGCCCAGTCCTGGCTCTCGGTGCCGCCCGCGCCGGCGTTGATCTCGATAAAGGTGTTGCGGTCGTCCGCCTCGCCGGAAAGCAGCGCCTCCACCTTCGCCGCCTCGGCGCGCGCGGCAAGCGCGGCAAGCGCGGCAAGCGCCTCGGCCTCGAGCTCGGCATCGCCCTCGGCCTCGGCGAGCTCCACCAGCTCGACCATGTTCCGCAGCTCGGTCTCGATCGCGCGCGTCGCCGAGACCGCCTCATCGAGCCTGCGCCGCTCGCGCATCAGCGCCTCGGCGGCCTTCGGATTGTCCCACAGCCGCGGGTTCTCGACCTCGGCGTTCAGCTGCTCCAGCCGGCGCAGCGCACGGTCCCAGTCAAAGAAACCCCCTCAGCAGGTCCAGCGCCTGCTCGATCCTGTCGGCATGGGCCCGCGCCTCGGCGCGCATCGGCATGTCCTTTCCGTCAACGGCCGAGGCCTTATGCGCCCCGCCCCCGCTTGAAAAGGGGGGCCGGAAAGGGCGACAGGCGCAGCCCAATCCGCTATGCCGTCCGCCATGCCCGCCACGCCCGCACCGAGCCCCGCCACATCTCCCACAATCCTCTTCGTCTACAATGCCGACGCCGGCCTTGCGAACGCCGCGCTCGACACGCTGCACAAGATCGTCTCGCCGGCCACCTATGCCTGCCGCCTGTGCAAGGTCTCCCACGGCCTGTTCGGCATGAAGAAGGCCTGGGCCGAAACGCTTGCGGCACTCACCGCGCCCACCCGCTTCCTCCACCGCGACGAGTTCCGCCACGCCTTTCCGCACCAGCCACACGCGCTTCCCGCCATCCTGCTCGACCATGGCGACCGGCTGGAGCCGCTCATCCCGGCGGCCGACTTCGAGCATCTGACCAGCCTCGAGGCGCTGCAGGCGCTGCTGCGCGAGCGGCTGGGCGCGGCCGGCCTTGCCGGCTGAGGAGGCGCCCATGACCGGCCGGCTGTCCGAGGACGAGAACTGGGTTGCCATGTCGGGCATCTCGCGGCGCGCCGCGCTTGCCGGAAGCGCCGCCGCGCTCGGCCATGCGCTGGCGGCCGGGCCGGTTGCCGCAAGCCGGATCACAACCGGCACCGAGGGCCTCGCCGAAGGCCTCGTCCGCGTGCCGGCGCCCGGCGGCCTCGCCATGCGCGCCTACCGGGCAAGGCCGGCAGAGGGACGGGCGCACCCCATCATCCTCGTCGTGCCGGAGATCTTCGGCCTCCACGAATGGATCCGCGATATCGCAAGGCGCCTCGCCCACGCCGGCTTCCACGCCATCGCGCCCGACCTCTTCCAGCGCCACGGAGACCCGGCGCGCGCCGCCGACATCCCGACCCTCGTGCGCGAGATCGTCGCGCGGGTTCCCGACTCCGGCGTCCTTGCCGATCTCGACGCCGCGGCCGCCTTCGCCCGGTCGGAAGGCGGCGACATCGGGCGGCTCGGCATCACCGGCTTCTGCTGGGGCGGGCGGATCACCTGGCTCCACGCCGCCCATGCCCCGGGGCTGCGCGCCGGCGTCGCCTGGTATGGCCGCCTCACGGGCGAGCGGACCGCGTTGCAGCCGCGCCACCCCATCGATGTCGCAGGCCAGCTCCGGGCCCCCGTCCTCGGCCTCTATGGCGGCAGGGACCGCGGCATCCCCGTGGCCGACGTGGAGGCGATGCGCCGCGCGCTCACCGCCGGCGCGCGATCGCGCATCATCCTGTTCGACGACGCCGATCACGGCTTCCTTGCCGACTACCGGCCGAGCTACAGCCCCGAGGCGGCACAAGCGGGCTGGCGCGAGGCGCTCGCCTGGTTCAGCACCCACCTTGCCTGAGCCGCACAACGGAACCCGACCGAAACCAAAAGGAGGGCAGGACCCCATGCGGAAGTTCACCACCGTCTCGGCTCCGGCCATTGCCTTTGGCGCCGACAATGTCGATACCGACGTCATCATCCCCGCACGCTACCTCAAGGCGCTGACCCGCGAGGGGCTGGGCGCAGGCGCATTTGCAGCCCTGCGCGGGGATCCCGCCAACATCTTCGACAGGGGCCGCGCGAACGGTGCCCGGATCCTCGTGGCGGGGGCCAATTTCGGCTGCGGCTCCAGCCGCGAGCACGCGCCCTGGGCGCTCCTTGACTTCGGCATCGAGGTTGTCATCGCAGAAAGCTTCGCCGACATCTTCGCCGGCAACGCGTTCAAGAACGGCCTGCTCGCCGTCGCCCTTCCGGCGCAAGCGATCGCGCGGCTGATGGAGGTGGCCGCCGAAGGCCTGCCGATCACGGTCGACCTTGCGGAACAGACGGTGTCCACCCCCTATCAGGAGCGCTGGGCCTTCCCGATCGATCCGTTCCGCAAGACCTGCCTCGTCGAGGGGCTCGACGAGATCGCGCTCACCGAGGCGCAGGAGGCCGCGATTGCCGCGCACGAGGCCCGGATCGCCGCGGCACGGCCCTGGGTTGCAGGCGCGGCGCGCGCCTAGCCGCCAAGCGCGAGGCTGCGCGCGCCCGCAAGCGAAAGCGGCTGGTGCGTGGCGGCAACCACCAGACCGCCGCCCTCCAGATGGCGCGCGATTGCCGCCTCCAGCCGCGCGGTCGAGGCCTGGTCGAGCATCGCCGACGGCTCGTCGAGCAGCCACAGCGGCGCGCCCGAGGCGATCACCCGCGCAAGCGCGGCGCGCTGGCGCTGCCCGGCCGAAAGCCAGCCGCACGGCAGGTCGAGAAGCGGCGCAAGCGCCATCGCCTCGATCGCCCGGGCCCGCGCCGCCCTGTCGGCGCCATCGAGCCGCGCCCAGAAGGCAAGTTCCCGCGCCAGCGTCTGCTCGGGCTTGAGCGCCGGCTCGGTGCCGGCCAGCGCCACGGCAAAGGGGTTGTCGATCCGCCCGGAAAGCGGCCGCAGCAGCCCGGCAAGGCAGCGGATGAGCGAGGTCTTGCCCGCGCCATTGGGCCCCAGCAGCAACAGCGCCTCGCCGCGGCCGAGGCACAGGTCGAGCCCCGAGACGAGGAGCCGCCCGCCGCGGGCGATCGCAAGCCCTTCCACGCGCAGCACCCCGCCCGCCCCGTCTTCCGCGCCTTGCGCGCCTGCCGCGCCGGGCGTCACCACCACCGGGCCTTGCCAAGCGCGCGCCGCTGGCCTAGGCGCCTCGCCACGTCGGAGCGTAGCGCAGCCTGGTAGCGCATCACACTGGGGGTGTGGGGGTCGCAGGTTCGAATCCTGTCGCTCCGACCATTCCCCGCCTCCGGCCCCCCGCCGCGCGCGCGCTGCCACCTCACCCGCCGAGGCTCTCGCGGTGCAGCCGGGCAAGCTCCACATAGCCGGCCGCACCCGCCCGGTTGCGCGCCACCTCGTCCTCCTCCAGCAGGCGCACGAACCTGGCCGGCCGGCCGGCCCAGAGCTCGCGCGCGCCCACCCGCTTGCCGGGCGCAAGCAGCGCGCCTGCGGCCAGCATCCCGTCGGGCTCCACCACGCAGCCATCCATCACGATCGCGCCGAGGCCGACAAAGGCATGATCCATCAGCGTGCAGCCGTGGATCATGCACATGTGCCCCACCAGCACATCGGCGCCGATCACCGTCTCGGCCAGCCGGCGCGTCACGTGCACGACGCTTCCGTCCTGGATGTTGGAACGCGGGCCCAAGCGGATCGGCATCACGTCGCCGCGCAGCGTGCAGCCATACCAGACGCTCGCCTCCGCCCCCAGCGTCACATCGCCCACGAGGGTCGCCGTGGGGGCAACCCAGGCCGACGGGTCGACCCGCGGGCGAACCCCGCCGAAGGGCAGAACCGGCATCAGCCGCGCCCGCGCGCCGGCCACGCCCTCACGGGAAGAGCGCCGGCGCCCCGAGGCCCAGCGTCTCCGGCCAGTCCATCATCGCGTTGAGGTTCTGGATGGCCTGCCCCGCCGAGCCCTTCACCAGATTGTCGATCGCTGCAACCACCAGCGCGCGGCCGGGCACCCGGTCGGCAAAGAGGCCCAGCACGCAGTGGTTGGAGCCGCGCACCATCGCCGTCGACGGCGCGCGCCCCTCGGGCAGCAGGTGCACGAACGGCTCTTCGGCATAGCGGTCGTGAAGGATCTGGCGCGCCTCTGCCACGCCAGCACCTGCAAGGGTCACCGTGATGGTCAGAAGCTCGCCCCGGCTCATCGGCACGAGGTGCGGCGTGAAGCCCACCGTCACCGCACGGCCGAAGGCGCGGCCGAGCTCCTGCTCGATCTCGGGCATGTGCCGGTGCCGCCCCAGCCCATAGGCAGAGGCGCTCTCGCCCGCCTCGCAGAAGAGGTTGGCCTCCTTCAGCCCGCGCCCCGCGCCCGAGACGCCCGAGAGCGCGTTGATGGTGATGCCCTCGGGCGCAATCGCCCCCGCCTCGGCCAGCGGCAGGAGCGCAAGGAGCGCCGCTGTCGGATAGCAGCCGGGGCAGGCAACCAGCCGCGCGCCGCCAAGCGCCGCGCGGGCATGTTCGGTGAGCCCATAGACCGCCGCGGGAAGCAGGCCGGGCGCCGGGTGGCTCACCCCATACCATTGCGCAAACACGGCCGCGTCCTTCAGCCGGAAATCGGCCGAAAGGTCGATCACCCGCGGCCCGGAAAGCCGGCCGAGACGTGCGGCTCCCGCCGCGTGCGGCAGGCAGCCGAACACCACGTCCACCCCGTCAAGATCCATCGCCTCGACCGGCTCCAGCAGCGGAAGCCCGGGGTGGGCTGCAAAATGCGGCCAGATCTCGCCCATGCATGCGCCCGCGCGCGCGTTGGCGCCAAGGGCCGCGATCTCGATTCCGGGATGGCCAAGCGCGAGCCGCACGAGGTCGGCCCCCGTGTAGCCCGAGGCGCCCATGACCGCGATCCGAACCCGCCCGTCCATTGCCACCCGTGCCTAGCCGAGGCGACCGGCGCTGTCATCGCCTGCCGCAGGCGCGACAGGCCTTCGGGGCCGACCGTGAGGGGCCGGGGATCAGGGCGCAGTCGCCAGATATTTGTCGAGCGTCTGGTGGAAGTGGCGGATGCGGCTTTCCTGGTATCGGCCCAGCTCCACCCGGTCGTTGGGCGAGGAGACGAGCCCCTCGTGCACATAGGGCAGGTTCGCCATGTCCTGGTCGTAGACCGCGCCGAGCCTGCCCCACGCCTCGACGCTCGACCAGGGCTCGTCGTCGCCAAGGAGGATCATCTCCGCCGCGCGCGGCACGGGCGCGCCGTGCGGGGCGCGCGCCAGCACCCGCACCTCCATCAGCGTCATCGCCTCGTCGGGCCACGGCCGCCAGCGGTAGACGATGTTCGACATGAACCCGCCCCACGGCGAGAAATTGGGGAACACATTGTAGGTCCAGGCGTCGAGCAGCTCGGAATCCGAGGCTTCATCGGCCATCGGGTCGCCGAGCGCGCGCAGCATCTCGCGGTTGCGCGCGCCCATGGTCTGGCGCGCGGTCAGGCCCGGCACCAGCGAGATCTCGGAACTCTCGGTCGGGTTGCGCCCGGCCCCGCCCGAGAAGGCCTCGATGATCGTCTCCTCCGGAAGCGGCCCAAGGTGGGGGCTTGCCACGCCGAACGGGGTCAAGGCGAGGTTCACATGGTCGCCCCAGATCGAGTAGCGGGTGTTGGCGTCACCCGTAAACGGCAGGATCTGTGGGTGGGTGACGATCGAGTGCCATGCCTCCATGAAGGCCTCGGCCACCACCTTCCAGTTCGCCGGGATCCGCTTGGCCACCCACACCGCCGTCGTGTTGCGCTCAAGGTTCCAGCGGCGGAAATGCGCGGGCAGCGGCCAGAGATAGTCGGCAAGCGGCGGTGCCTTGCCATCCCAGTTCACGAACCAATAGCCCGCCCAGCTGTCGCAGCGCACCTCCGGCAGCGCCATGTCCTGCCCGTCCAGATGCTGGAAATCCCAGCGGCACGGCACATGCCTTAGCGCCCCGTCAGTGGCCCAGGTAAAGCCGTGGAAGGGGCACTGCAGCTCGGCGGCGTGGCCGGATTCGGTGCGCAGCTTGCGGCCCCGGTGCAGGCACACGTTCCAGAACGCCTTGACCGAGCGGTCGGCCTGCCGCACGAGGATCACCGAGCGGCCCAGATTGTCGTAGACGACAAGGTCGCCAGGCTCGGGAAACTCCTCGTCGCGCGCCGCCATCTGCCACACGCGCGGCCACATCCGCTCCTTTTCAAGGAGGAAGAAGTCGCGGCTGGTGTAGCGGTGCGCGGCGATGGGCGCCGTGCCGAGATCGCGGAAGCTGTCGGCGGAAATCTCCGGCGGCACGCGCGGCGTGTCGCGGGCCAGAATGTCGGCCACGCTGTCGCCCGGGCAGGTTGGAACGCCGGGCGCAGCCACAAAGTCTCGCGGGTCCCTGTCGGCCATCTCGATCCTCCCGCATACGTTCTAGCCTCGCGGATCCCGTCGCGCAGCCGCGCGATTTTGCCAAGGGCCAGAGCCCCGCTATGGCGCCTCCCATGCCGCACGCCCCACCGGCCCCACTGCAGGACCCGCTTTCGATCCGCAGGCTCTATGGCCGCCGCCAGGGCCATCCGCTGCGTGGCCCGGCCGCGCGCCGGGTGGACGAGCTTCTGCCACGCGTCGCCATCCCGCCCGAAGGCCCGCTCGATGCCGTGCGGCTGTTCGGCCGCGCCTGTCCGCTCGCGCTCGAGATCGGCTTCGGCAAGGGCGAGCATCTCGCCTTCCAGGCCCGCCGCAACCCGCAGACGGGCTTTCTCGGCGCCGAACCCTTTCTGAACGGGGTTGCCGGCCTCCTCGCCGAAATCGAGGCGCATGGTCTTGCGAACATCCGCATCTGGCACGGCGACGCGCTCGACGTGCTCGAACGCCTGCCCGATGCCGCGCTGTCGGCCGTCTATCTCCTCCATCCGGACCCGTGGCCCAAGGCGCGGCACGCCAAGCGCCGGTTCGTCAACCCGGGCCCGGTGGGGCTGGTGGCAGCGCGCCTTGCGCCCGGCGGCGAGTTCAGGATGGCGACAGATCATCCCGTGCAGCTTCGCCACATGCTCACCGTGATGCACGCCCATCCGGCCTTCGAATGGCTGGCCGAGACCCCGGCCGACTGGCAGGCCATCCCCGACGACTGGCCCGACACGCGCTTCGGCGCCAAGGCGCGCGCGCTCGGCCACGAGGTCTGGCGCCTTGCCTACCGCCGGCGCTAGGGGCCTTGCCATGCTCCTCCTCGATTTCGAAAAGCCGGTCGCCGAGCTCGATGCCGAGCTGAGGGCCCTGCCACCCGGAAGCGATGCGGCGCGCGCGGCCGAGCGCCGCCGCGACCAGCTGCTCGCCGAGATCTACGCCGGGCTTTCCCCCTGGCAGAAGACCCGGGTGGCCCGCCACCAGTCCCGCCCGCGCTTCCTCGACATCGTCGCCGGGCTTGCCACCGATTTCACCCCGCTTGCCGGCGACCGGCGATTCGCCGACGATCCGGCAATCCTCGGCGGCCCGGCGCGGATCGACGGGCAGGCGGTGATGCTGGTCGGCCACGAGAAGGGGTCCGATACCGCCAGCCGGGTCAGGCGCAACTTCGGCATGGCCAAGCCCGAAGGCTATCGCAAGGCCGCGCGCCTGTTCCGGCTGGCCGACCGGCTCGGGCTGCCGGTCGTCACGCTGGTCGACACGCCGGGCGCCTTCCCGGGGATCGAGGCCGAGGAGCGCGGCCAGGCTGAGGCCATCGCCCGGGCGACCGAGGCCAGCCTCGAGATCGGCGTGCCCATGGTCGCCGTCATCGTCGGCGAGGGCGGATCGGGCGGCGCAGTGGCGCTCGCCACCGCCAACCGGGTGCTGATGCTCGAACATGCGGTCTATTCGGTCATCTCGCCCGAAGGCTGCGCGAGCATCCTGTGGCGCGACGCCGGCAAGGCGGCGGAGGCGGCCGATGCGATGAAGCTGACGGCAGCCGACCTCCTGCGGCTCGGCGTGATCGACCTGATCGTGCCTGAACCAGTAGGCGGCGCCCACCGTGCGCCGGCCGAGGCGATCGCGTGGCTCAAGAGCCATGTCGTCTGCGCGCTCGAGGGCCTTGCCGGCGAGGATCGCGCCTCCCTGCGCGCCGGCCGCCGCAGCCGCTTCCTTGCCTTTGCCGGCGCCCCGGCATGATCGGCCGGCTCCGCACCGCCGCTGCGGCGGTCCTGCTTGCCTGCAGCCTTGCGCTCCTGCCTGCGGCGGGCCCGGCCAGCGCCAAGGCCAGCACCGAGGCCAGCACCCAGGCGAGCACCCAGGCGAGCACCCAGGCTGGCAGGCAAGGAGGCGCCCGGGCCCCGGCCATCAGCGACCGCGAGCGGCAGCAGTTCGCAGCCGCGCACCGCGAGATCGTGCAGCAGTTCGGCGGCGAGGTCAGCGGCCCGCTCGCCGACTATGTCCGGCGTGTCGGCCTGAGGGTCGCGCGCGAGGCAGTGCCGGGCAGCCGCGAGACCGACTGGACGGTGACCATCCTCTCCTCGCCGGTGCCCAACGCCATGGCGGTGCCCGGAGGCTATCTCTACATCACCCGCGGGCTTCTTGCGATGATCAACTCCGAGGCCGAGCTCGCCTCGGTGCTCGGCCACGAGGCCGGCCACATTGCCGCCCGCCACGCCCAGCGTCGGCAGGCGCCGGCCGCCGTGGGCGCGCTCGGCACGATCGCGACCGCCATCCTGCTCGGCGGCGAGGCCGCCCAGCTCGCGCAGACGGCCTCGGCCGCGCTCATTGGCGGCTATTCGCGCAACCAGGAGCGCGAGGCCGACAGCCTCGGCCTCCTCTACATGGCGCGCGCGGGCTATGATCCGATGGCGGCTGCCACCATGCTCGCCGCGCTCGACCGGATCAACACGGTCGAGGGGCGCGAGGCGCTGGAGCGGCCGGGGCTGGCCAGCATCTTCGCAAGCCATCCGGTCACCGCCGAGCGGGTCCGGCGCGTGGCCGCCGAGGCCGCCCGCATGCCGCGCACCGGCGTCGAGAACCGCGACCAGTTCCTCGCAGCGCTCGATGGTATGACCTGGGGCGACGATGCGGCGCAGGGCCAGATCGACGGTCCGCGCTTCCGGCACGCCGCACTCGGCTTCGGCTTTGCCGCGCCACCGGGCTTCCAGCTTGCCAACAGCCCGCAGTCCGTCTCCGGGCGCGGCCGCGAGGGCGCGTTCCGCTTCTCCGGGGTCGCGCTCCAGCGCGGACAGAGCCTCGAGCCGGTTGCGGTCGAGGTCTGGCGGCAGGCTGTCGGCCAGGTGCCGCAGATCCGGCCCGTCGCCACCCGCATCGATGGCATGGAGGCGCTCGTCGCCCCCGCGCGCCTTGCCGGCCGCAGCGGCGTACAGGACATCACCGTCACCGTCATCCGCTGGAACGACACGCAGGGCTATGTGTTCCTGACCCAGGCGCCGCCGGGAAGCCGGCTGCTTCACGAGACGCTGGTCGGCTCGTTCCGCCGGCTTTCGCCTGCCGAGCTTGCCGAGGCACGGCGCGAGCGGCGCATCCGGATCGTCACCGTCCGGCCGGGCGATACCGCCCAGAGCCTCGCCGCCCGCATGGATTCCCAATATGCCGACCCGCGGCGGTTCCTCGCGCTCAACGGGATTGCCGCCGAAGAGCTGCGCCCCGGCATGCGCGTCAAGCTCATCACCCGGTGAGGGAGGAAGACTGCCCCGGCGGCCTGATGCCGCGCAACCTGCCGCTGGTCATGGTCGCCTGCGCCATTCTCGTCGATGCCGATGGCCGCGTGCTGGTGGCCGAACGGCCAAAGGGCCGGGAGATGGCGGGTCTCTGGGAATTCCCGGGCGGCAAGGTCGAGCCGGGCGAGAGCCCGGAGGCCGCGCTGGTGCGCGAGCTTGCCGAGGAGCTCGGCATCGCGACCGCCACCTCCTGCCTTGCGCCCTGCGGCTTTGCCAGCCACCCCTATCCGGCCTTCCACCTGCTGCTGCTCGCCTTTGCCATCCGCAAGTGGCAGGGGCGCCCCGCCCCGCGCGAGGGCCAGCGCCTCCGGTGGCTGCGCTTAAACGATCTCTTCGGCCTTGCCATGCCGCCGGCAGACCGGCCTCTTCTCGGGCAGATCGCCGCCCTTCTCTGAGGCCGCGCACCACGGCTCGGCGGCACGGCTCAGAACGGCTTTGCCACCGCCAGCACCACGAACAGGATGGTGAACAGCGCGGGCACCTCGTTCCACAGCCGCAGCGCCTTCTCAGGCATCGGCCGGCCGCCCTGCGCCATGCGGCGCGCCACGCTGCCCATCCAGCCCTGATAGCCCGAAAGCAGGAGCGCAAGCGTGATCTTGGTGTGGATCCAGCCGGCCGAGCCAAGCCCATAGTGCAGCGCCACGGCAAGCCCCAGCAGCCACACCAGCACGAGCGAAGGGGTGAGGATGATGCGCTTCAGCCGCCCCACCCGCTCCACCCACTGCCGGTCGGCCGCGCTGCCCGGCGCCTCGGCCGCCTGATAGGCAAGGTAGCGCGGCAGCATGAACAGCCCGGCAATCCAGAAGAAGGTGACGATCACATGCGCCGCCTTCACCCACACATAGGCCGGGCCCATCCAGCCGATCAGCCCCTCCATCCGCCCTCCCTCAGCACTGCCAGCAGCCGCTCCACATGCGCAACCGGCGTCTCCTGCCGGATCCCGTGGCCCAGGTTGAAGATGTGCGGCCGCCCTGCCAGCCCGCGCGCCACGCGGGCAACCTCGGCATCGAGCGCAGGGCCACCCGCCACCAGCACCAGCGGGTCGAGATTGCCCTGCACCGGCATCCCCTCGGGCAGCAGGCGGTGGGCAACGGCCGGCTCCACCGTCTCGTCGAGGCCGATCGCGCTCACCCCGGTCTCGCGCGCATAGGCGCCGATGCGCGCGCCCGCCCCGCGCGGAAAGCCGATCAGCGGCAGCCTCACCCCAGCGGCGCCGAGGCCCTCGACCAGCCGCGCCGTCGGCGCCACCACCCAGCGCTCGAACTGGCCCGGCGCGAGACTGCCCGACCAGCTGTCGAACAGCATCAGCGCATCCGCACCCGCCTCCGCCTGCCCCACGAGATAGGCAAGCGTCGCCTCGGTCACCTGGTCGATGAGGGCGGCAAACCGCTCCGGCGCACGCCAGGCCATCAGCCGCGCCGCCTCCTGGTCGCGGCTGCCACACCCTGCCACCATGTAGGTGGCAACCGTCCACGGCGCGCCGGCAAAACCGATGAGCGCGCGCGCGGGGTCGAGCGCGGCGCGCACCCGGCGCACCGTCTCGAACACCGGCCGGGCGCGCGCCGGCACCGGCACGAGCCCTTCGAACGGCACGTCGGCAAGTGCCGGCGAAAGCTCCGGCCCCTCGCCCGCCCGGAAGGCCAGCTCCTGCCCCATCGCCCACGGCACGACCAGAATGTCGGAAAAAAGGATCGCCGCATCGAAGCCGAACCTGCGGACCGGCTGGAGCGTCACCTCGGCCGCCGCCTCCGGGTCGGTCACAAGGTCGAGAAAGCCGCCCTTGCGCGCACGCAGGGCCCGGTATTCGGCAAGATACCGCCCGGCCTGGCGCATCAGCCACACGGGCGGCACGGCTGCCGCCTCGCCGGCCAGCACGCGCAGCAACAGGGGCGCAGCCGCCGCCGCGGCTCCGCGCGGAGCGACAGGGGGCTGGCCAGGCGCGGCTGGTTCGGCATGGCGGGTCATGGGCCCGGCATGGCCGCCGGCCCCGCGCGCCGTCAACCCCGGCCGGGGAGCCGCCCCTTCACCGCCCTTCCCATGTCAGTTCGATGAAGGGTGAATGAGGTTTTTGTGGCTGTGAATGCTGGGGATAGGCAGATATCCCCAGCCTGGTCCCCAGTCCGCGCGCGCCCATCCCCCTGAATGCTCGAGGCTTTTGGGCAAGATCCTCGGGAGCGGGGCAGGCGGCACCGCAGTTGTTCACAGGCGGAAAACCCATGGCCTGCATGGCAGCAGGATGTGACAGTCGTGCGACAGGATCATCCCGGCCGCCCGGCCCCGCCCCTTTTCGCCGGGCCATCCTCTGGTCTATCCACAGGAAAGTGCCGCCGCTCCACCTCCATCTCGTCTCCGATTCGACCGGCGAGACCCTCGAGCAGCTGGCCAAGGCCGCGCTCGCCCAGTTCGACAATGTCGACCTCGTCAAGCATTACTGGCCGATGGTCCGCTCGGCCGGCCACCTCGACCGCGTGCTCGACGAGATTGCGGAGCGGCCCGGCCTCATCCTCTACACCCTTGTCGGCACCCAGATCCGCGCGCGGCTCGAATCCCGCTGCGCGGCGCTCGGCCTGCCTGTCATCGCCGTGCTCGACCCGGTGATTGCCGGCCTCTCGCGCGTGCTCGGTCGCCCGGCGCGCGAGACCCCGGGCACCCAGCACCAGATGGATGCCGCCTATTTCCGCCGCATGGAGGCGATCCATTTCACCATGTCGCACGACGACGGCCAGGGCATGGAGGACTGGCACGAGTCCGATGTGATCCTGCTTGGGGTCTCGCGCTCGTCGAAGACGCCCACCGCCGTCTACCTTGCCAACCGCGGCTGGAAGGTGGCCAACATGCCGCTGGTGCCCGGGATGCCCCTGCCCCCGCTTATCGACCAGCTGCAGGCCGGCACTGGCGGTCCGCTGGTGGTGGGGCTCACTGTTGCGCCCGAGCGGCTGGTCGACGTGCGCCGCCAGCGCGTCCTCGGCCTTGCCGCCGGCGTTGCCAACCTTCCCCCCGGCCGCGAGGGCGAAACCTATGTCGACCCGGAGCGCGTGCGCGACGAGGTGCGCGAGGCGCGCCGCCTTCTCGCCGCACGCGGCTGGCCGGTGATCGACGTGACCCGCCGCTCGATCGAGGAGACCGCGGCCGCGGTCATCCACCTCTTGAACCAGCGCGCCGAGATCGCGCGCGAGCGTGGCGCATGATCCTGCTCGCCTCGCAGAGCCCGGCACGCCGCGCCATGCTCGAGGCGGCCGGCGTCCCGCACGAGGCGGTTCCCGCCCATGTCGACGAGGAGGCGGTCACCGCCGCGCTTGTGGCCGAAGGCGCCGATGCGCGCACCCTTGCGGACCGGCTGGCCGCGCTGAAGGCCACCAAGGTCGCGGCTCTTTGCCCCGGACGTCTGGTGATCGGCGCCGACACGGTGCTCGCGCTGGAGGATGGCCGCCTCCTTGCCAAGCCGGGCACGCGCGACGGCCTCCGCCAGCAGCTCCTGGCCCTGCGCGGCCGGCGCCACCGCCTCGTCTCGGCTGCCGTTGCCGCGCGCGACGGCCAGCCGCTGTGGCGCCACACAGGGGTGGCCATCCTCGACGTGCGCGCCTTTTCCGATGCCTTTCTCGACTGGTATGTCGAGGCCGTGCCCGGGACGGTGCTCGGCTCGGTCGGCGGCTACCATGTCGAGGGCCTGGGCGTGCAGCTGTTCGCCGCCATCCGCGGCGACACCTTCACCATCCGCGGCCTGCCGCTCCTGCCCCTGCTCGCCTGGCTGCGCACGACGGGGGAGATCCCCGCGTGAAGACCGCAGGCGTGATGGGCTGGCCGGTTGCCCACTCGAAAAGCCCCCGCATCCATCGCTTCTGGCTGGAGGCGCTCGGGATCCCGGGCGATTATGCCCGCTTTCCCGTGCCACCCGAACGGCTTGGCGCGGCGCTGCGGGCGCTTGCGCCGCTCGGGCTTGCAGGCGTCAACCTCACCGTCCCGCACAAGGTGGCAGCCCTCGCCCACCTCGATTCGCTCGATGCGACTGCAGAACGCACGGGTGCGGTCAACACCGTGACCGTGGGCGAGGATGGCGCACTCCACGGCAGCAACACCGATGTGGCCGGAATCCTCGAGCCGCTTTCGGGCCGGCAGTTTGCGCATGTGGTGCTCCTCGGCGCGGGCGGCGCGGCGCGCGCCGTGGTAGCGGCCCTTCCCGCGCTCGGCGCACAGCGGCTGACTGTCTGCAACCGCTCGCCCGCACCGGCCGAGGTGCTGCTTGCCGCCTCCGGGCTCTCCGGCGAGGTGCGGCCGTTGTCCGGCACCACCCCGCCGGCCGATCTTCTCGTCAACGCAACATCACTCGGCATGGAGGGCCAGCCGCCGCTCGAGATCCGCATCGGCGGCGCGCCCTTGGTCTTCGACCTCGTCTATGCGCCGCTCGAGACAGCGCTTCTTGCCGAGGCGCGCGCGCTGGGCCTCCCGGCTGTCGACGGGCTTGCAATGCTGATCGCTCAGGCGGCCGAGGCCTTCGCGCGCTTCTGGGGCGCGCGCCCGCCGCGTGCACGCGATGCCGAGCTTCGCGCGCTCCTCGCCCGCGGCTGACCGGCAGGCCTGCCGCGCGATGCCGCGCTCGCGCGCTCCTTCCCGCGCTGGTATCGGGGCCGCCATGGCCCTCTTTCCGGTCGACGAGCTCGAGGCGTGGCTGATCGCCTGCGCCCGCGTGGGCGAAAGCGTGACCTATGGCGAGGCCTTCGCCCGCTTCGGCCTGCCGTTCCGGCGTGTCGAGGTCGGCCAGCTGTGCGCCGCCCTCCTTGCGGTTGATGATCTCCAGCGTGGCCGCGGGCGCCCGGAGCTCGCCTGCCTTGTCGTGCGCGCCTCCGACCGGGTGCCCGGCCAGGGCTGGTGGCTCTCCAAGCACCACGACCCGTGGGACGGCCCGTTCGAGGGGCCCGAGGCACGCCGGTTTGTCGAGGCCCATCAGGCCCGCGCCTTCGCCTTCTGGCAGGCGGCATGAGCGGCGCGGCGCGGAAGGCCCCGCCGCTGCGGCCGCGCGCGCGCCGGCCCCGCCGCCGTCTTCGTCGCGCCGAGGTCGAGGCGATCTTCGACGCGCTGGCCGAAGGCTGCCCGGAGCCACGGACCGAGCTGCTGTTCGTCAATCCGTTCACGCTGCTCGTCGCCGTCGTCCTGTCCGCGCAGGCCACGGACGTCGGCGTCAACCGCGCAACGCGCAGCCTCTTTGCCGTGGCCGACACGCCCGAGAAGATGCTGGCGCTCGGCGAGGAGGGCGTGCGCGCCCACATCCGCACAATCGGGCTCTTCAATACCAAGGCGAAGAACGTGATCGCGCTGTCGGCCCAGCTCATCGCGCGCCACGGCGGCGAGGTGCCGCGCGACCGCGCGGCGCTCGAGGCACTCCCGGGGGTCGGCCGCAAGACTGCCAATGTGGTGCTGAACGAGGCCTTCGGCGAGCCGACGCTTGCGGTCGACACGCATGTGTTCCGGGTGGCGCGGCGGGTGGGCCTTTCCGAGGGCCGGACACCAGAGGCCGTCGAGCAGGATCTCCTCGCCCAGGTGCCGGCGCGCCACGCGCGGGCCGCGCATCACCTGCTCATCCTCCACGGCCGGTACCTCTGCAAGGCGCGCGCACCCGAATGCTGGCGCTGCCCGATTGCCCGCTGGTGCCGCTTCGAGCCCAAGCGCCCGGCGCCACCCGCCGCAGGGGCAGGCTGAGCGCCTGCCCTTGGCCCCGGGGTGCCGCGCGTCCTTCAGAGCCCGTTCAGCCCCGTGCCCCAAGCCTCTGGAACTGTCGCGCCGGTTGCGGCAAGGGTCCGGCCGCTGCAAAGGAGGAACCGATGGCCATGTCCCTGAAACCCGTCCCGCTTATTCTGGGCGCCCTGGCGCTTGCCGGATGCGCCACCGCCAGTGGCACTGCCGACGACACGACGCCCGCGCCGCGCGGCGAGGCGACCGCGGCAAGCCTCGTGCCTGCGGGCGAGCCCGTCGCCTGCGTGCAGACCAGCCGCATCCGCTCCACCCACGTGCTCGACGACCAGACGATCGACTTCATCATGACCGACGGGCGCGTGTTCCGGAACACCTTGCCCAGCCGCTGCCCCGGGCTTGGCTTCGAGCGTGCCTTCGCCTATCGCACCTCGCTCAGCCAGCTGTGCAACGTCGACATCATCACCGTGCTCAACACCGGCGGCGGGCCGCGGCGCGGCGCCTCCTGCGGTCTCGGGCAGTTCCAGCCGATGCAGGCCCCCGCAGGGGCGGGATCCGCAGGCTAGCGCCGGGCGGCGCTCCGGCCGCTGCGGCTCAGTCCATGGCGCGGCCGCCCAGCGTCTCGGCCACGCGCTGTATCCGGCCGGCGGCATCCGTCATCACCTCCTCCAGCGCTGCGGCGTGCGCACGGTCCAGCATGCTGGCCATCGCCTCCGGGTCGGCCAGCCGCACCACGCTGCCCGCGGGCGTTTCCTCCACGGTCACGTTGCAGGGCAACAGCAGCCCCACCTCCGGCACCTTGCCAAGCGCTGCGTCTGCAAGGGCCGGGTTGCACGCGCCGAGGATCGTGTAGCGGCGAAACGCCGTTCCCAGCTTGTCGGCGAAGATCCGGTCGAGGTCGATCCGGCTGACGATTCCGAACCCCTCGGCCGCAAGCGCCGCCTTCACCCGCTCCAGCGCGCTGTCGAATTCCGCATCGAGGTCCACCGAGATCCCGGCCCGCATGTCTGTCGCTCCTCTTGTTGTTTGCCTTGCCTCTTGTCTGCCTTGTCTTCCCTGTCTGCCGGCTGGGCATCCGGACGGGTTGGCGCCCTTGCATCGGGCCGGCCGTGCCCGCATGCGCAGGGCTGCCATGCCGCTTCTGCCCGAAGTTCTCCCCGCTGTCCCGCAGCGTCAGCTGGCCGAGACGATCCAGCTGGCCATCACGCCCGTTTTCCTGCTCACCGCCATCGGTGCCTTCCTGGCGGTGATGACCGGCCGCCTTGGCCGGGTGATCGACCGTGCCCGTGTGCTCGAGGAACGGGTTGGCGTCCAGGTGCCAGACCCGCGGACCCACGCCGAGCTTGTGGCGCTCGACCGGCGGATCCGGCTTGCCAATGCGGCGGTCGGCTTTGCGGTCGCCTCGGCGCTGCTGCTCTGCCTGCTGATCGCGCTGCTGTTCGTCGCCCGGCTGGCGCCCGCCGCCCTTGCGCCCATCGAACCTGCGGTCTCGCTGCCGCTCGTCTTCATTGCCGTCCTTGCGCTCCTCACCCTGTCGCTCTCCGCCTTCCTGCTCGAGGTGCGCGTGGCGCTGCACACCGTCCGCATCCCGGCCGAGCTCCTTGCACGCAAGCCCGGCACGGCGGCCGAAAGCTGAACGGCAGCGCGGCCGCCAACCTGCGTGGCGGCCGCGCGGCGTCTCCCGACGGGCGCCTAGAAGCGGATGCGCAGGCTTGCCCGGCCCCCGTGATCGGAAATGGCGCCGCCCACAAGCCCGGAATAGCTGACCTCCACCTCGGCCCGTGGCGCGATTTCGCCCACCAGCCCGGCGCCGGGCGCTGCGGCATCCCTGGTCAGCGGCGCGCCCAGCACGGAAAAGGCGGGGCCGGCTGCAAGGTCAAGGGCAATCGGCGTGCGCCGGTCGTCGCCGCCCACGTGCCGCCACGCCGCCGAGGCGGTCAGTCGCACGCGGCCGCCCGGGATCGGCACGGCCACGCGCGCGCCGAGGTGGGTCAGCCAAGAGGCATTCGACGCGCCCGGGGAGACGAGCGCTGCCGTGCCGCCCGTCTCGCGGAACCCCCGGGTCTTCACCGTCACCCACGCCATCTGGCCGAAGGGCTCAAGGTTCGTGCCCTGCCCGAGGTCGAAGGCATGGCCCACCTCGCCAAAGGCCTGGAGCAGCTCGAGGTCGGTGCGCGCTTCAAGGAAGTCGGAAAATCCGGGAAAGTCCGCCCGCCGCCGCGTGTCGGCCTTGCGCCACATCTGCGCAAGGCCGCCCGAGAGACGGAACCGGCCACTGGCACACGCGGCATAGGCCCCGAGACGGGCGTCGGACAGCGTGGCGCCCGAGGCCCGCGCGCGCACCTGCGCCGAGCCACCACCCGCGCCGGTGACAAGCCCTGCGGAAAAGCCGCCGGCACCGCGCACGAGATCGATTGCAAGGAAGAAGCCGGCCAGCCGCCGGCGCATGTCGGCCGCATTGCCGTCGCCCTCGAAGCGGCCGGTTGTGCCATAGGCGTGCATCCACACCGCGCGCTGATCCGCGCCGCCCAGCCGGCGGCGCACCGCCTCGCGCACGAACCGGCTGTCTTCCAGTGCCGCACCCCCTGCCGAGGCGTGGATCCCGCCGGAAGTGGCGGCGAAGGCGGCCTCCGCCTCGGCGTCGGTCTGGAGATCGGCAAGCGCGGTGTGGAGCGCGCCATTGCCGGGGCTGTCGGCGCCGGTTGCGGCTGCGATCTGGTTCGGTGTCCTGGCCGCCGAGGCAAGGCTTGCGGTCTGGCGCACGCCGAGGTGGACGTTGTTGGCGTCCAGCTCCTGCACCACCGAGATGAAGCGGGAAACGCGGGTATCGCCGGCAATGGTGATGGCGCCGATCGAAAGGCCAGGGGCAATGCGCCCGCCGGCCCCGATCCGCGTTGCGCCCGCCGTGCCGGTGCCGCCGAGCACGGCGCCTGCGCCGACGGTGACAGCCGAGCCGCCGAGATTGCCAACAAGGTCGAGCCGTCCGCCCTCGACCGACGCCGGCCCGGTCAGCGCAATCTCGCCCGCGGCCTCCTGCGGGCCGCCGCCGCAGGTGTTGGCGCCGGCAAGCAGGAGCGTGCCGCGATCGGTCTTCTGAACGCGCGTCTCGCCCGTGAGCACGGATTCGATCCGGGCCACAAGGGCCGCGCCCGCCTCGGTGCCGTCGCCCACCCGGATCTCCGAGACGGGCCCGGCCAGCTCGATCCCGTCGCCGAACAGGCGATAGCCGTCAATGTCGAACCGCAGGCCGAAGAGCCGGATCGGGCCCTTGCCGGAGTCGATCTCCACATTGCGAGGCGCGCCGGCAAAGACGAGGGTGACGGGCGCAACCGGCAGCGAAAGGTCCACCGAGCCGTCGGCTGTGGTGATGTTGGTGCTGGTGCGTGTGCAAACCCCGTCGCCGCCATCGTCCACATTGTTGCCGGCATTGCCGGACCGGTCACCATCCCAGAACAGCACGGTGGCGGGCGGCGGTGGCGGCGGATCCTCCTCATTGGGCGGCGGGGAGGCGCCCGGCGCAAACGCTGCGCCGCCACAGGTCAGGTAGCTGTCGAAAAAGTCGAAGCCGGAAAGAAGCAGCTGGAAGGGGTTGGCAGCCGGGATGCGGAACGGCCCGGTCTTGGCCGAGACATCGATGTTGCCAAAGCTGAACGATGTTTCGCCAAGCGGCTGGAACAGGCCGGGATCAACGCCCGCGCCATCGAGGAGAAGCGTCGGGATGTCGGGCGTTCCGATCACGATCGACACGAAGTCGGCGGGGAAGCTGGCAGCGCCGGCCGGCGGCGAGAACACATAGGAGGAGAGCCACTGGTTCTGTCCGGGCACGATCGTCATCGCCGGGTTGGTGTTGGCACCGGCCTGCGACTGGCCGGTCAGATACTGGCCGACGAGGATCGGGTTGTTGGCCGAGATCTCGATGCCGCCGGCCACGCGACCCTCGCAGAACTGGCCGGTGTTGAGCGTTGCGACGACCGTGCCGTTCACCTGCACCTCGGTGCCGTCCTGGGTGGCGACTGCGCGACACACATTGCCCAGCGTTCCGGTGCGCGGCGTCTGCGCGAGACAATAGGTGCGGGAGAGCGCATCCGTCGGCGGCATCTGCTCCACAATATGGTCGCAGGCGGTGACGCCGGTGGGCACGTTGGCGCAACGGTAGCCGGAAAACACCGCGATCGGCTTGTCCGAGGTCACCCCCGTGCCGGTGAGCTCGATGGTGGTCGTCAGCAGAAAGGTCTGGCCAACATTCAGCGTCCGGGGGGGTCGTTGTGCCATGGGGTTGCCGGAAGGCCACAGTCATGTTGTTCTCGGTTGCCTGCACCGAGATCCTGTCTAGAAAGATAGTCTTCTAGCCGAGCGCGAAATCGTCGGTGCCAAGGCGGTCGCCGTTGATCAGGAACGCCATGCCGGTCGATTGCGGCCGACGGTTGAGCAGATCGCCGCTGATCGGGTTGGTGGCCTCGATGCGAAAGCCGCGATCCTGCACCACGCCCCCCAAAAGCTCCTGGTTGGTCGCAACGGCCACGACGACGAATCCGTCCACGCCGGGGTCGAATGTCTGGTTGAAGCCCGATGCGCCGATCACGCTGCCGGTGGTGCCGGCTTTGCCGAAGATGAACAGCTGGCGTTGACCGCTTGTGTCGAGGTTCGGGTCGATCTGGACGTAGAGCGTGTGCGCATCGGCCGCGCCGCCTGCAACCAGAACCGATGCGGCAAGTGCCGTCGCCGCCTAGGCAGGAAACCGCAGCACCGTCTCGCCGACGAGGGGCGTCGCTCCGTATCAGCTCCGCACCGGCGGGCGTCGAGGGAGAGGCGCGGCGTCCAAACGGCCCGCCGCACGAGGCCCCATCGGGTGTGCCGGGCTGTCTGTGCCCGTCGTTGCGCGCCACGTCCCCAGGGGTCGTTCGATCCGGCATGACATGTGGCGGGACGAGGCACCCGGCCTGACCGCTCGCATGGGTGTTCGGCTGCTGACATCTTTCCGTCACACTGGCGTCCCTCGAGCGGACCGGCGCCACCGGAATCGGACAAAATGGACATAACCGCTTCGCCGCGCGCGGTTGGGCCCGACGCAACTGCTTGACATGTCCGTGACTTTGCCCACCTTCATCTGGCAACTCCGAGGGAAGGCGCGCCGATGAAGGTTACTGTCGATGTCGACTGCACGCCCGAGGAGGCGCGCGCCTTCTTCGGCCTGCCCGATGTCCGCCCGCTCCATGCCGCGTGGACGGAGCGCATGAAGGGCCTCATCGACAATGGCGTCACGCCGTCCGATTTCGAGCGTATGATGCGCAGCTGGACAGATGGCGTGCCCGGCATGCAGGATGCCTTTGCCCGCTGGCAGCAGATGATGTTCGCGGCCATGGGCTCGGGCCTCGGCGGCTCCTCGGCCAGCGCCCAGGGGAAGGACTGAGGGCCGCCCGCGCTGCCGCCGGGCGAGGGCCGCCGCGGCCAGGGCGCCCCTTGCGCGGCACGGGCGCGGCGCGCATCAGCCGGCCATGCCCGCCGCCCGCGCTTCGGTTCGCCGCCTGCCGGTTCCCGCGCTCCTTCTCGCGCTGCTCCCCGCGCTGCCCCTGGCGCTGCCGCTTGCCGCCTGCCAGGTGCCCGAGACTGCAGCGGGCGCGCCGGATAGGCCGGGCGGCCCCGAGCCCTCCGCTGCCTTCCCCGCACCCTCGCGCCCGGTTGCGCCGATCGTCTCCGACCAGTATTCCGACGAGGCCTCGCGCGACCGCGAGGGCGAGGCGGAGCTGGTGCTCGGGCTCCTTGGCGTCCGCCCGGGCATGGCTGTCGCCGATATCGGCGCTGGCCGCGGCTATTACACCGTGCGTCTTGCGCCCGCCGTCGGCCCCACCGGCATCGTCTATGCCAACGACGTGCTTGCCCCCGTCCTCGCCCGTCTCAACGAGCGGGTGGTCCGCGAGGGGCTCGCCAATGTCCGCCCCGTCCTCGGCCTGCCGGGCAATGCCAACCTGCCGCCGGCCAGCACCGATCTCGCGCTGATGGTCCACATGTATCACGAGATCGAGGATCCGTTCGGCCTGCTGTGGCACCTGCACGGCCAGCTGCGGCCGCGCGGCCGGGTTGCCATCCTCGAGCACGACCGGCCGACGCGCTTTCACGGCACGCCGCCGGCGCTTCTGGCCTGCGAACTGGCCGCCGTGGGCTTCCGGCAGGTGGAAACCCACCAGCTTCCAACCGGCAGCTACCTCGTCGTCTTCGAGCCCGCCGCCCGCCCCGCGCCAGACGAGATCAGGCCGTGCCCGGCGGGGTGATCGCCCGCGCCCCGCGCCCCGCCGGCGGGCGTTGCGGAAGCGTGCGAGGCGGAAGACCGGCGTCTTGTCGCGATCCTTCAGCACCGAGGAGCCGCCGGCCATGTCGCCGCAGATGGTGGCATGGCCGACCGACATCTCCGACCGGTTGCCGGTGGCAAGCGGCATGTGGCCGAACCGGTTGGAGACGGCCATGACGGTGACCATGCGCAGGCGGGACTGGAGGTTCTCCTCGGCGACCCGCCGGCGGGCTGCCGCCGAAGTTGGGGTGTGCGGTGCCGGGCTTGCAGCGCCGGGCTTGCAGCGCCGGGAAGGGCAGCGCCGGGGGCGCACCGTCTGGGCCTTGCTGCCTGAGGCCGGACGCGCCCGGTCTTGCCGCGGCGGCCGCCGGCGCGCGCGGGCGGCTGTTTGGGCGGCCTTGCGGGCGCCTCAGCCCTGGAGCTTGCCGATGATGTGGTCGAGCTGCTCAAGGCTTTGGAATTCAACGGAAATCCGACCGCCACGGCCCTTTAGCGAAATCGTGACGGGCATGCCGATCAGCCGGGTCAGGTCTGCCTCCAGCGCCTGCGTGTCGAGGCTCTTGCCGGGCCTGCCGCCCGAACCTTCCGTCCGGCCGGATGCCGGGGCAAGGGCTCCGCTGGCGCCTGCGTCCGCCAGCGCCTGCACCCGCGCTTCGAGCTGGCGGACAGAGAGGCCACCATCGGCCGCTTCGGCCGCCAGCTGCTCGGGCAGGGGCGAGCCGAGGAGCACCTTGGCATGGCCGAGGCTCAGCCGGCCGTCGCGCACCATTGCCTTCACGGCGTCGGGAAGGTCGGCCACCCGCATCAGGTTCGCCACATGGCTGCGCGACTTGCCGACCGCGGCGGCAATGTCGGCCTGGCTCATGCCATAGGTTTCGGCGAGCAGCCGGTATCCCTCGCCCTCCTCGATCGGGTTCAGGTCCTCGCGCTGCACATTCTCGATCAGCGCGGCCTCGAACATGCCGACATCGGAAAAGACCCGCACGACCGCCGGGATCTCGTGCAGGCCGGCGCGCTGCGCCGCGCGCCAGCGCCGCTCGCCGGCCACGATTTCATAGCGGCCATCGGCCGTCTGGCGCACGAGGATTGGCTGCAGCACGCCGCGCGCGCGGATGGACTCCGCAAGCTCTTCGAGCGCGGCCGGGTCGAAATCCCGCCGCGGCTGGTGCGGGTTGGGCGCGATCATGCCGACCGGCAGCGTCACCACGCCGGCGGGGGGCGCGGCCGGCGTGGCGGCTGCGGGCCCCATCTCCTCCATCAGCGCCGCAAGCCCCCGCCCCAGCCCGCGCCTGCCCTTGAGCTCCTGTTTTTCTCGTGCCATCGTCTGCTCCTCAGGCGGCCTGCCGGGCGGCCGGCGCTTTCCCCATCAGCTCCCGCGCCAGCGCCATATAGGCCTCGGAACCGGCCGCGCGCAGGTCGTAGAGCAGCGCCGGCAGGCCGTGGCTCGGGGCCTCGGAAAGCCGGACGTTGCGCGGGATCATGGTGTCGAACACCCGTCCGCCGAGCGCGGCGCGCACGTCGGCGGCCACATCGTCGGACAGGCGGTTGCGCCGGTCGTGCATGGTCAGCACCACGCCGAGGAGGTCGAGCCGCGGGTTGGCCCGCGCCTTGACCTGCTCGATGGTGCCGAGCAGCTGGGTCAGCCCCTCGAGCGCATAGAACTCCGTCTGCAGCGGGATCAGCACATGGTCGCAGGCGGCGAGCGCATTGAGGGTCAGCAGTCCGAGCGAGGGCGGGCAGTCGACGAACAGCCAGTCGCACGCCGGCAGGGTGGCGAGCGCGGCCCGCAGCCGCCCGGTGCGGTTTTCGGCCCCCACCAGTTCCACCTCTGCGCCGGCGAGCGCGGAGGTGGCCGGCACCACCCACAGGTTTGGCACCATTGTTGCCTGCATGGCCTCGGCCGCGCGCGACGGGTCTGCGAGCAGCTCGTAGCTCGAGGGCGTGCGCGCGTCGGAGGGGATTCCGAACCCGGTCGAGGCATTGCCCTGCGGGTCGAAGTCCACAAGGATCACCCGCTGGCCGGCGGCGGCAAGCGCGGTTGCCAGGTTAATGGCGGTGGTGGTCTTGCCCACACCGCCCTTCTGGTTGGCGATTGCCACGCGGATCATCGGCGTCTTTCCGGTCGCTGTGCCACGATGATCCGCGCGTCGGGGTCGGTCATGCTGGGCACCGTCTCGCACGCGAAATCCCATGTCCGCGCCGCGTCTGCAAGCTCCTCCTTCCAGCTGCGGCCCTTGGGGAAGATCCAGCGCGCCGAGGCGTGCCCGTGGCGGGCCGTCCAGTCGAACAGGCGCGAAAGCGGTGCCACCGCGCGCGCGGTGACCACGTCGGCGCGCTGGGGGGCAAGCGCCTCGGCGCGGGCGTGGATGACCCGCGCCGAAAGGCCGAGCTCGGCGATTGCCGCCTCGAGAAACCGGACCTTCTTGCCGATGCTTTCGACAAGCGTCACCTGCCCATGGTCCATCGCGGCGATCACGAGGCCCGGAAAGCCGGCGCCTGCGCCCACGTCGAGCCAGGCGAGGCCGGGCGCGGCGAGCCGGGCGAGCTGGGCGCTGTCGGCGAAGTGGCGCCCCCACACGTCGGCAAGGGTCGAGGAGGAAACGAGGTTCAGATCCGCCTGCCAGGCGGCGAGCAGCGCGGCATAGCGGGTGAGGCGGTCGATTGTTCCACGTGGAACATTGAAGGCCGCGCGGAACTCGGCCGGGGTCACGCCGCCCGGCGCAGGTGCGCGACCAGCGCGGTCAGCGCGGCTGGCGAAATGCCGCGCACCCGTCCGGCCTGTCCCAGCGTTTCCGGCCGCGCCCGTGCGAGGCGCTCGGCCATTTCGGTCGAAAGCCCGGGGACGGCAGCGAAGTCGAGGCTGTCGGGGATGGCGAGCGCCTCGTCCGCCCGCATGGCGGCCAGCTCGGCCTCCTGCCGCGCGAGATAGGTGGCATAGCGCGCATCGGTGGCAACGGTGAGCGCGACGTCTGCCGGAAAGGCGCCGAGATCGGGCTTCAGGCGCACGAGATGCGTCCAGCTGACATCGGGGAAGCGCAGCCACTCGGCCAGCGACAGCCGCTGGCCCTGGCTGGCCAATGGCGCGCCCACCTCTCTCAGCGCGTGGGTGGTTGCCGTTTCCTGCCGCAGGCGCGCCTCGAGCCGCGTGATCGCGTGCGCGCGCGCCTCGAACGAGGTGCGTCGCTCGGCGCCGATGCAGCCGATGGCAAGGCCCAAGGGCGTCAGGCGCCGGTCGGCATTGTCGGCGCGCAGGCGCAGCCGGTACTCGGCGCGCGAGGTGAACATCCGATAGGGCTCGGACACGCCGTGGGTGACGAGATCGTCGATCATCACGCCCGTGTACGAGGTGGCGCGGTCGAGGATCAGGGGCGAAAGGCCCGAGGCCGCCCGGGCGGCGTTGAGTCCGGCGACGAGGCCCTGGGCCGCGGCTTCCTCATAGCCGGTCGTGCCGTTGATCTGGCCGGCAAGCCAGAGGCCAGGGAGCGCGCGCAGCTCGAGGCCGAGGCTGAGCGCGCGCGGGTCCACATGGTCATATTCCACCGCATAGCCCGGCTTCAGCATGGCTGCGCGCTCGAGCCCCGGGATGGTGCGGACCATCGCGGCCTGCACATCCTCCGGAAGGCTCGTCGAAATGCCGTTGGGGTAGATGACAGGCGTATCGAGGCCCTCGGGCTCGAGGAAGATCTGGTGCCCCTCGCGGTCGCCGAAGCGGACCACCTTGTCCTCGATCGACGGGCAGTAGCGCGGGCCGACGCCTGCGATGCGGCCGGAGTAGAGCGGCGATCGCGACAGGCCGGCGCGGATGACGGCGTGCGTTTCGGCCGTGGTGCGGGTGATGTAGCAATCGACCTGCGGCCCGGCGAGGCCCTTTGTGAGCGCGCTGAAGAAGCTGGGCTCCGCGTCGCCGGGCTGGACGTCGAGCCCCGCCCAGTCGATTGTCCGACCGTCGAGCCGCGGTGGCGTGCCCGTCTTCAGCCGCGCGATGGGAAGGCCGAGGGCGCGCAGGCGGGCGGCAAGCCGCGTGGCGGCTGCCTCGCCGGTGCGGCCGCCTGCGACCATGGTTTCCCCGACATGCAGGACCCCGCCGAGGAAGGTGCCGGTGGTGAGCACCACGGCGCCGGCGCGGATCGGGCCGGCGGAGCTTTCCACGCCCGCGCAGCGGCCGCCCTCGACGAGGAGGTCGACCACCTCGGCCTCGAGGACGGCAATGCCGGCGAGCTGTTCGCGGATGGCGGCAGCGTAGCGCCGCCGGTCGGCCTGTGCGCGCGGGCCCTGGACGGCCGGCCCGCGCGAGCGGTTGAGCAGGCGGAACTGGATCCCGGCGGCATCGGCTGCCCGGCCCATGATTCCGTCGAGCGCGTCGATCTCGCGCACGAGATGGCCCTTGCCGAGCCCGCCGATCGCCGGGTTGCAGCTCATCTGGCCGAGGTTGGCGGCCGACAGCGTGACCAGAAGGACGCGCGCACCAAGCCGGTGCGCGGCCGCCGCCGCCTCGCAGCCCGCGTGCCCGCCCCCGATCACGATGACATCCGGCCGAATCATGCCCCGCCATATGGGGCCATGTTCCACGTGGAACAATCCGGTGCACACTCCGGTGCACGCTCCGGCGGACACTTCAAGGAACAGCCTTGCGGACGGGCCGGCGGGCAGGCTCGCGCGCCGGTGAAGGCGCTATTTCCCGATGCAGAAGCGCGCGAAGATGGCACCGAGCACGTCTTCCGGGTCGATCGCGCCGGTGATGCGGCCGAGCGCGTGGGCCGCCGCGCGCAGCGCCTCGGCCTTCAGCACCGCATCGGCCTCGCGCTCCGCTTCCGCCAGCGCGGCAAGTGCCGCGCGCAGCCAGTGCGCCTGCCGTGCGTGGGTGACAAGCGCCGGTTCCCCCTGCGGCACCTCGCGGCCGGCCCATGCAACGAGCCAAGCCTCGAGCTCGGCCAGCCCGGCGCCGGTGACCGCCGAGACGTGGGCGACCCCGTCGCGGATGCCGGGGGCCGCGCCGGTTTCATCGATCTTGCTGACCACGCGCAGCGCCGTCCGCCCGCCCGGCGCCGGGTCCGGGCCGAGGTGGAGGACAAGATCGGCCGCGGCCGCGCGCGTCCGGGCACGGGCGATGCCCAGGGCTTCCACCGGATCGGCGCTTTCGTGCAGGCCGGCGGTATCAAGCAGCGTTGCCGGCACGCCCCCGAGATCGAGCCGGACCTCGAGAATGTCGCGCGTGGTGCCGGGAACGGCGGTGACAATCGCCACATCCCTTCTAGCCAAGGCATTGAAAAGGCTTGACTTCCCGGCATTGGGCGGGCCGGTGACGGCGATCGTGAGGCCGGCGCGCACGCGCTCGCCGAGGTGGGCCGAGCCGAGCGCCTGCGCAATATCGTGCGCAAGCGCGGCCACGGCGGCGCGGGCTCGCGGGGTGGCAACATCGGGTTCGTCGGCGAAATCGAGGTCTGCCTCGACGTCGGCCATCAGCGCGAGAAGCTCTGACCGCCACGCCTCGACCCGCTGCCGCAGCCGGCCCGCAGCACCGGCAAGCGCCTGGTCGCGCTGGGCGGCCGTCTCGGCCGTGATGAGATCTGCCAGCGCTTCGACCTGGGTAAGGTCGAGCCGTCCGCGGCGGAAGGCCCGCCGGGTGAACTCGCCCGGTTCCGCTGGCCGCAGGCCGGGCAGGCTGCCGAGCGCCTCGAGCAGGCCGGCGACCACCGCGGGGCCGCCGTGCGCGTGAAGCTCGGCCACATCCTCGCCGGTGAAGCTCGCCGGGCCCGGAAACCAGAGGACGAGCGCGGAGTCGAGCAAATGCTGCGTTCTGGGGTGCACAATGCTGCGCAGCATGGCGGTGCGCGGCGGCGGCAGCGGCCGCCCGGTGAGGCGGGTGAGGGCCGGGCCTGCGCCGGGGCCCGAGACCCGCAGCACGGCAACGCCGGACGGCGGCAGGCCCGAGGAGAGGGCGAAGATGGTCGTCGCGTCGGGCATCATGGCGGCCTCCTAGGCAAAGCCGGGCGTGATTGACAGCGGCGCCGGCGCGCAGCGATGCTGGCGACCGGCTGCGGGCGCCGGCGCGCCCGCGCGAGGGAGACCGGCCCGATGCGGGGTGACGGGGCAGAGGCGGGCGGGGCGGGCCCTGGCGGCGGGTGCGCTGGCGATGCCGGCGGGTCCGATGCGGACCGGTTCGCGGCGCTCAAACGGCGGCTCGCCGTGCGGCTTCCGGCACTCATGGCCGACAGGACGGCGCCGCGCACCGTGGTGGTGATCCCGAGCCTTTCCATGGACCAGGAGGTGCTCGCGCGGATCGAGGGCGGGCACCATTACGAGGAGCGGATGCTCTGCCTCCTGTTGCTGTTGCGGCTGCCGCGGACGCGGCTGGTCTATGTGACAAGCGCACCGGTGCCCGAGGCCATCATCGACTATTATCTCAACCTGCTGCCGGGCATTCCGGCGGGCCATGCGCGGCGGCGGCTGACCATGGTCTCGTGCGACGATACGAGCCCTGGTGCGCTTTCGGCCAAGCTTCTGGCCCGGCCGCGGCTGCTCGCAAGGCTGAAGGCGGCGATCGGCGACACCCGCGATGCACACATGAGCTGCTTTGCCGTGACCGATCTGGAACGGCGGCTGGCGCTCGCGCTCGACCTTCCGATCTACGGCTGCGACCCGGCGCTGCTTGGCTTTGGCACCAAGAGCGGCTCGCGCCGGCTGTTGCGCGCAGCCGGCGTGCCTGTGCCCGATGGCGCAGAGGACCTCGCCGACATGGACGCGGTGGCCGAGGCGCTCGCCGCGCTGCGCGGCCGCTCTCCGGCGCTTGCGCGCGCGGTGGTGAAGCTGAACGAGGGCTTCTCGGGCGAGGGCAATGCCGTCTTCCGCTTCGAGGGTGCGCCCGCGGGGGCCGCGCTCGACCGCTGGGTTCGCGCGCGGCTTGCAACGCTGAGGTTCGAGGCCCGCGGGATGACGCTTGAGGCCTATGCGGCGAAGTTCCGCGAGATGGGCGGGATCGTGGAGGCGTTCATCGAGGGCGGCGAGAAGCGCTCGCCCTCGGTGCAGCTGCGGGTGGGGGTCGACGGGCGGCTTGCGCCCGTCTCGACCCATGACCAGCTGCTTGGCGGCCCGGGGGGACAGGTGTTCCTCGGCTGCCGCTTCCCTGCCGACCCGGACTATGCGCCCGACATCCAGGCGCTGGGGCTGCAGGCCGGCGCGCTGCTCGCGCGCGAGGGGGTGCTGGGGCGGTTTGCGATCGACTTTGTCTCGGTGCGGGAGAAGGGCCGGTGGCGTCACCATGCCATCGAGGTGAACCTGCGCAAGGGCGGCACGACCCATCCGTTCCTGATGCTGCAGTTTCTGACCGACGGCCGCTACGAGCCCGAGACCTGCCAGTTTCTCACCCCGCAGGGGCGGCCGGCCTGCTATGTTGCCTCGGACAATGTGGAATCGCCGGCCTATCGCGGGCTGCTGCCCGACGACCTCATCGACATTGCGGTGCTCAACGAGCTCCATTACCATGGCGGTCGGGCGGAAGGCGTGGTCTTCCACCTGATCGGGGCGCTGCCCGAGCATGGCAAGCTTGGCCTGATGGCGATCGGCGAGACGGCCGCGCGGGCGGACGCCCTGTTCCGCGAGACGGTGGCGGTGCTCGACCGGGAGACGGGCTGAGCGCGGCCGCTCAGGCGGTGCGAAAGCCGTGGGTGATGGGGTAGCGGCGGTCGCGGCCGAAGCTGCGGCGGCCGATCTTCACGCCCGGAGGGGCCTGGCGGCGCTTGTATTCGGCGACGTGGATCAGCCGCTCGATGCGCGCGACCTCCTCGGGATCATGGCCTTCGGCCACGACATCGGCGGCCGCGCGCTCCTCCTCGATCAGGGCCTCGAGGATGCGGTCGAGCCGCTCGTAGGGCGGAAGCGAATCCTCGTCCTTCTGGTTGGCGCGCAGCTCGGCCGTCGGCGGCCGGGTGATGATCCGCTCGGGGATCACCGGGCCCGGCGGCCCGAGCGCGAGGCGCGGCCGGTGGGCGTTGCGGAAGCGTGCGAGGCGGAAGACCGTCGTCTTGTACAGATCCTTCAGCACCGAGTAGCCGCCGGCCATGTCGCCGTAGATGGTGGCATAGCCGACCGACATCTCCGACTTGTTGCCGGTGGTAAGCGGCATGTGGCCGAACCGGTTGGAGACGGCCATGACGGTGACCATGCGCAGGCGGGACTGGATGTTCTCCTCGGCGATCCCCGGCGGGCTGCCGGCGAACAGCGGCGCGAGCATGGCGCCCATGGCCCCGACCGCAGGCTCGATGCCGATGGTGTCGAGCCGCACGCCGAGCAGCCGCGCGCAGGCTTCGGCATCCTCGAGGCTTTCGCGGCTGGTATAGCGGCTGGGGAGCATCAGGCACCACACCCGCCCGGGCCCGAGCGCATCGACGGCAACCGCGGCCGAGAGCGCGCTGTCGATCCCGCCCGACAGGCCGAGCACCACGCCGGGGAAGCGGTTGCGCGTGACATAATCCCGGAGACCGACCAGCATGGCGTGCCAGATGTCCTCGTCTTCGCCGGCCGGCGGGACGCGCGGCCCGCCGGCAAGCCGGCCCGCCTCGCCAAGCGCGAGCGTGGCCGCCGCTTCTTCCCAGTCTGCCAGCCGGAGGGCGAGCGCCCCGTCGGCATCGAGCGCGAAGCTGCCGCCATCGAAGACCAGCTCGTCCTGCCCGCCGACCCGGTTCAGATAGACGAGCGGCAGCCCGGTTTCGGCGACGCGGGCGGCAGCGAGCGCGCGCCGGCGCGCCTCCTTGCCGAGCTCGAACGGGCTGCCATTGGGCACGAGGAGCAGGGTGGCGCCGCGGGCGGCGAGGTGGCCGCAGACGCCGGGCTCCCACATGTCCTCGCAGATCGGCACGCCGAGGCGCTGCCCGCGGAAGGCCAGCGGCTCGGGCAGGGGGCCGGGGACGAACACGCGCTTCTCGTCGAACACACCATAATTGGGCAGCGCGTGCTTGGCCGTGATCGCCGAAACCCGCCCGTGCTCGAGCAGCGCCATGGCGTTCACGAGGCCGGCCGCGGTGCGGTGGGCGGTGCCGACGAGGAGCGCCGGGCCGCCGTCGGCGGTCTCGCCTGCAAGCGCCTCGAGCCGGGCTGCGGCAGCCTCGAGAAAGGCGGGCTTCAGCACCAGGTCCTCGGGCGGGTAGCCGAGCAGCGAGAGTTCCGGCGTGAGGACGAGATCGGCCTCGGGGTGGGCGGCGCGGACGGCGCGGATGGCCTCGGCATTGGCGGCGAGATCGCCGACCGACGGGTTGGACTGGTGGAGGACGAGGCGGAGCACCGCCCCCTCCTAGAAGGGATTGGCGGCGTTGGGCAGGGGCTTCAGCCCCGCCGCGGCTTCAGGCCCTCGACGATGAGGCGGTTGGCCGCGGCGGCGACCTCGGCCGGGCTCTCGCCCGTGCCCCAGATTCCGTAGCGCAGGCCGAGGAACACGTTCATGCCGACGAGCGCCCAGGCCTCGAGCTCGCCGACATCGGCGCGGACCTCGCCGCGGGCGGCCGCGGCGCGCAGCCGCTCGGCGATGCGGGCGACCGCGCCCTCGTAATGGGCGCGGTAGCTGTCGGGCGCGACGAACTCGGCCTCGTCGATGATTCGGTAGAGCTGGGGGTTGCTGCGCACAAAGCCGAGAAAGCTCTCGAGCGCGGCGCGCTCGGCGGCAAGGCCATCGGGTGCCGCGCGCACCGCGGGTGCCACATGGTCGCGCACGCGCGCGGAAAGATCGGCGACGACGGCGCGGAAGATCGCCTCCTTGGAGGGGAACCAGGTGTAGAAGCTGCCAGAGGCAACGCCCGCACGGCGGGTGATCTCGGCAATGCCGGTGGCATGGAAGCCGCGGGCGCCGAACTCGAGGATCGCGGCATCGAGGAGCGCGCGGCGGGTGCGCCGGCCGCGCGGGGTGCGCGGCTCGCCCGAGGGGGAAGAGGCGGCCTGCTGTTGTGTCTCTGCCACTGTTGCTCCTTGGCCCGGGCGCGCTGCGGAAATCAAGTTGAAAGTCGATTCATGTTTCAGTAAGGCGGGTCCCAACGTCACAGGCCGCGCCAGACCGGCCACAGGTTCCTTTCCGGGAGTTCGTCCATGTCGCTTGCCAAGAACCTTGCCACCCTTTCGCTCGGCGCGCTTGTCGCCGCAACGGTCGCCCCCGCCGCGCCGGCTTCCGCTGAGGAGGCGGCGATCGAGGGCGAGGAGCGGTCTGGCGAGATCATCGTAACGGCGCGGCGGCGCGCGGAGAGCCTGATCGACGTGCCGATTTCGCTCACCGCCTTTTCCGGCGAGGCGCTGGAGCAGCGCGGCACGCCAGACATCACCGCGCTGCAGTTCAGGACCCCGAACACCACGCTGCAGGTGGCGCGCGGCTCCAACTCGACGCTCATCGCCTTCATCCGCGGGGTGGGCCAGCAGGACCCGCTGTGGGGCTTCGAGCCCGGGGTCGGCCTCTATGTGGACGATGTCTACATCGCCCGGCCGCAGGGTGCCGTGCTCGACATCTTCGACGTCGAGCGGGTGGAGATCCTGCGCGGCCCGCAGGGCACGCTCTATGGCCGCAACACCATCGGCGGCGCGGTGAAATATGTGACCCGCCGGCTCGGCAGCGAGCTTGCCGGCCGGGTGACCGCCTCCTACGGCAGCTACAACCAGATCGACCTGTCCGGCACGATCGCCGTGCCGCTCGGCGAGACCTTCGCCGTTGGCGGGGCGGTCGCGTGGTACAACCGCGACGGCTATGGCCGGAACCTGACGACCGGCGCCGATCATTACAACAAGGATGTGCTGGCGGGCCGCCTTTCCGCCGAGTTCGACAATGGCGACGTGTTCATCCGGCTGGCCGGCGACCGGACGGAGGACCGCTCCAACCCCCGCCACGGCCACCGCCAGCAGGGCTTTGCCGGGCTTCCTGCCTTCGAGCCGCCGGCCGACCCCTATGACACGCGCGCCGGCATCGGCGACACCAACAAGGTGGTGACCCAGGGCGTGAGCCTCACCGGCGAGTTCCGGCTGGGCGAGACGCTGACGCTGAAGTCGATCTCCGCCTATCGCGACGGGCGCACCGACACTGTCATCGACTTCGACAACACGCCCGGGCCGGTGCTCGACATTCCGGCCTTCTACGACGACTGGCAGTTCACCCAGGAGGTGCAGCTGCTGGTGGAGCAGGAGCGCTGGCAGGCGGTGTTCGGCGGCTTCTACCTGAAGGGCCGGGCCTCGGGCGCGTTCGACACGGTGCTTGGCGGCGCCAACCTCACCATCCTCACCTCGGGCACGGTGCGCACCGATTCGATTGCCCTCTTCGGCGATGTCTCGTTCGACATCACGCCCGAGCTCAAGATCTCCGGCGGCCTGCGCTGGACCCGCGACGACAAGGAGGGGACGGTGTTCCGCCGGAACTTTGCCGGCATCCGCTCGCCCCAGTTCGGCAACCCGAGCGCCATCCCCGGGCTCATCCGCACCGACTATACCAACGAGCGGGCGTTCGAGAAGCTCACGCCGCGGCTTGCGCTTTCCTACCAGCCGAACCGCGACCTCAACATCTATGCAAGCTATGGCAAGGGCTTCAAGTCGGGCGGGTTCGACATGCGCGGCGACGCGGTGTTCACGCCCTTTACCGTCAACGGCTACGAGCCCGAGACGATCGACAGCTTCGAGGCAGGCGTCAAGGGCGCCTTCCTCGACCGGCGGCTGTTCCTCTCGTTTGCGGCCTTCTATTCCGACTATCGCGACGTGCAGATCACGGTGCAGGCGCCGGTGGCGCCTCCGGGCGTGGGCATCGCCTCGGTGGTCGACAATGCGGGCAAGGCCGAGATCAAGGGCTTCGAGCTGGAGATGACCGCGCGCCCGACCGCCAATCTCTCCGTCTCGGCGGCGCTCGGGCACACGGATGCGACCTTCAAGGAGTTCCTGACCTTCATCGCCGGCGGCACCCAGCCGGTCGATGTCGCCGACCAGCGGGTGTTCCAGAACACGCCCGCCTGGGTGGTGAGCCTCAGCGCCACCTGGGGGCTCGATGTCGCCGGCGGGCGCCTTTCGCTCACGCCGTCGATGTCGCTGCGCGACCGGACCAGCCAGTTCGAGATCCCGAACCCGCTGCTCGACCAGCCGAGCTTCGTGCTGGTCGATGCCTCGGCGGTGTGGGAATCGGGCAACGGGCGCTGGACGCTCGGCGTGCACGGCCGCAACCTTGCCGACGAGCTCTACAAGATCGGCGGCTACAACTTCCCCGGCGCGCTGTTCGGCAACTCGATCATCGCCTTCTACGGCCCGCCGCGCACCGTGACGGGGACGGTGGCGTTCCGCTTCTGAGCCGCGGCCCGGCGGCTGCCGGCCTCAGGCGGACGCCGGGCCGGGCGCGGGCCGCAGAAGCAGCGTGAGGCCGGGCGGGACCGGCCGGGGCACGGCATCGAGGCGCGCCGCGTCGCGGCGCACGAGCGCCAGCACGGCCGGCGGAAGCGGCGCATGGCAGACGATCCGGTCGGCCTGCTGCAGCAGCCGCAGCTGGCGGAGCGTCAGCTCCTCGGGGTCTCTCGGCAGGTCGAGGCCGTGGAGCCGTGCTTCGGCCGTGGCCGCCGGCCCCGCGGCGATCGCCGCCCGGGGATCGGGATGCTCGGCGAGCGGATCGAGCGGCGCGCCGGGGGCGAGGCGGGCGGCCCAAAAGGCGCGGCGCTCGGCCGCGGTCGTGCCCGCCTCGGCGCGCGCGGCGCGGATTGCCAGCGCAAGGGGGCCGAGCGATCGCGGCAGCAGCAGCTCCAGCCGTTCCTTCAGCGCCTTGGCGAGGCTTGCCGACGCGCCGCCCGTGCCGATGGCAACCAGAACGGGCGAACGGTCGACGACGGCGGGCACCGTCATGTCGCACAGCTCCGGCCGGTCGACCACGTTGACGAGGAGCCCCTCGGCGCGCAGCCGTGCCGCTGCCTCCTCCGCCCCGTCGTCGAGCGCGACAAAGGCGAGGCGGGTCGTCCCGTCCGGCCTGTCGACCGGCACGCCGCCGGCGTCGCGGACGAGCCGCCGCTTGGCCTCGGCGGCCTCGCCCGTGCCGAGCACGAGGACCGGGCGGCCGCGGATGTCGTGGAACAGCGGCAGCCGGTCTATGGCAGGTGCTCCGCCGCCCAAGCGCGGACCGCCGGGGCGAGATCGGGCCGCTCGAGCGCGAGCGCGAGCGTGGCGATGGTGGTGCCGAGGACGCTCCCGCAGTCGTGGCGGGTGCCGGTGAAGGCGAAGCCGTGGAACGGCTGGCGGCCGATGAGTTCGGCCATGGCATCGGTGAGCTGGATCTCGCCGCCGGCGCCGCGCCGGTGCTGGCCGAGCACGTCCATCACCTCCGGCTGGAGGATGTAGCGGCCGATGACGGCAAGCCGCGAGGGGGCCTCCTCGGGCCTTGGCTTCTCGACGAGGCCGAGGACCTCGGTGAGCCGGCCCCGCGATGCGCCGGGGCTCATGATCCCGTAGCTGCCGGTGCGCTCGGGTGGCACCTCCTCGACCGCGACGAGGTTGCCGCCGGTCTCGCGCCACGCCTCCACCATCTGCAGGAGGCAGCCTGGCGACCCGGCCACCAGGTCGTCGGGCAGGAGGACGGCAAACGGGCGGCGCCCGACGACATGGCGCGCGCACCAGACGGCGTGGCCGAGGCCGAGCGGCTCCTGCTGGCGGATAGAGACGACGCTTCCGGGTGGCAGGCGGGTGGCGCGCACGCTTTCGAGCTCGCGCGCCCTGCCGCGGATCTCGAGCGTGCGCTCGAGCTCGGGGGCGGTGTCGAGATGGTCCTCGATCGAATCCTTGCCGCGCGCGGTCACCAGCACGACCTCGCGGATCCCGGCCTCCAGCGCCTCGTCGATCGCATACTGGATGAGCGGCCGGTCGAGGATCGGCAGCATCTCCTTGGGCACCGCCTTGGTGGCCGGCAGCATGCGCGTGCCCATGCCGGCGACCGGCAGGACGGCGACCTCGATGCCCGTGGCCACCTCAGGCGGCCTTCCTGAGGTGGCGCCGCCCGAGCAGCTCGGCGATCTGCACCGCGTTGAGGGCCGCGCCCTTGCGCAGATTGTCGGAGACGCACCAGAAGGCCAGCCCGTGCGGCACCGTCGGGTCCGCGCGCACGCGGCTCACATAGGTCGCATAGTCGCCCACGCACTCGACCGGCGTGACATAGCCGCCATCCTCCTGCCGGTCGACGAGCATGAGGCCCGGTGCCTCGCGCAGGATCGCGCGTGCGCGGGCGGCCGAGAGCGGGCGCTCGAGCTCGACGGTGACCGCCTCGGAATGGCCGACGAACACCGGCACCCGCACGCAGGTGGCGGTGAGCAGGATGTTCGGGTCGAGGATCTTGGCGGTCTCGGCCGCCATCTTCCATTCCTCGCGCGTGTAGCCCGGATAGTCGCTGTCGTCGCCCATGAAGCTGTCGATGTGGGGGATGACGTTGAAGGCGATCTGCTTGGTGAAGCGGCGCGGCTCGCGCGGGTCGCCGACGAAGACGGCCCGGGTCTGGCTGAACAGCTCGTCCATCGCCTCCTTGCCCGCGCCCGAGACGGACTGGTAGGTGGCAACGACCACCCGGCGCACGCCGGCGGCATCGTGCAGGGGCTTCAGCGCCACCACCAGCTGGGCGGTGGAGCAGTTGGGGTTGGCGATGATGTTGCGCCGGGCATAGCCGTCGATCGCCTCGGGGTTCACCTCGGGCACGATGAGCGGCACGTCGGGCTCCATGCGGAATAGCGAGGAATTGTCGATGACGGTACAGCCCGCGGCTGCGGCGCGCGGCGCATGCACCCGGGCCGGGCCGGAGCCGCAGGCGAAGAGCGCCATGTCCCAGCCGGCGAAGTCGAAATGCTCGAGATTGTGGCAGCGCAGCTCGCGCCCGGTCTCGCCGAAGTCGACCCGCGTGCCGGTGGAGGCGGGCGAGGCGACGGCGGCGATGTCGTCGAGCGGGAACTCGCGCTCGGCGAGGATGTTGAGCATCTCCCGCCCGACATTGCCGGTAGCGCCCACCACGACCACACGATAGCCCATCGCCTGTCTCCCGATTTCCCGACAAGGGGGGGTCCCCGCGCCCCCGGGTGGAAGGTGCGCCGCGGATGGACCAGCCGGCCGCCTGCGTCAACGCCGCCGCAGTGCACGGGGCCTGCCGCGGCTGCGGTTCAGCCGGCCTTGGGTGGGGCGGCCGGCGCGCTGGCCGGCGCGGCCGGGGGTGCGGCCGGGGCGGTGCCGCCGGGGGTGAGCATCTGCGGCGGGGCAACCGTGCCCATGGTGAGGAACAGCTTGGCCGTTTCCTCGAAATCCATCCCGGGAATGGTGCGCAGCTTCTCGACCGGCACCAGCATCAGCGCGCCGCCGAAGGGCACCGGGGCGGTGGGCACCAGCACCATCATCGACGGCCCCTGCCCGACATCGAAGATGTTGGAGCTGGTGAGGAAGCCGACCGATTCGACCCCGCCGCCGAAGTGGATGACGACCGCGCGCATGGCGCTCATCTCGGCGTGGGTATCGCCGGTCATGGAGCGGACGAGCTGTGCCATGGGCCGGTAGATGCGGCCGAACAGCGGCACGCTTCCGAGCAGGTTGTCGAGCCCGTTGGCGAAGGCGTCGCGCGCCTGGCGCTGCACGAAGGCACCGAGCAGGCTAATCGCGGCGATGAGGAGCGCCACGCCGATGAAATAGCCAAGGAGCGGCCGGCCGCCGGCGATGAAGCTGCCAATGGCGGTGAACGCCTGGCCGATGAAGCTCTGCGGGCCGATGAACTCGATGGTCGCGCGCAGCAGCCAGTCGAGGATCACCAGCGTGACGAGGATGGGCGCAAGGGTGAGGAAGCCCGCGCCGACATTGCCGAGAAAGCGACGGATGCCGTCGATGAGCGGCCGCTGGCAAGCAGGGGGCCCGACCGGCATCAGCAGGCGTCACCGAGCGCGTCGAGCACCGCATCGCCCATCTCGCGCGTGGTGAGCGTGCCGCCGAGGTCGCGCGTGCGCGCGCCGCCCGCAATCGCCGCCTCGACGGCGGCCTCGACCCGGAGGGCGGCCTGCGGCGCGGCGAGCGAATGGCGCAGGGCCATGGCAAGGCTCAGAATGGCGGCAAGCGGGTTGGCGATGCCCTGGCCGGCGATGTCGGGCGCCGAGCCGTGGATGGGCTCGAAGAGGCCGGGGCGGCCGGCCGCGCCGAGGGCCGCCGAGGGCAGCAGCCCGATGGAGCCGGACAGTTCGGCCGCCAGATCCGAGAGCAGATCCCCGAACAGGTTGTCGGTGAGGATCACGTCGAACTGGCGGGGGTTGCGGACCAGCTGCATCGCCGCATTATCGGCATAGAGGTGGACAAGCTCAACATCGGCAAACGACGCCGCGTGCAGCGCGGAGACCGTCTCGCGCCACAGGAGGCCGGATTCCATCACATTGGCCTTGTCGACCGAGGCCACCAACCCGCGCCGGCTTCGCGCCAGCGCAAAGGCGTGGGCTGCCACGCGGCGGATCTCGCCCTCGGTGTAGCGCTGGGTGTTGACGCCCTCGCGCTCGCCCGAGGGCAGGGTGGCGATGCCGCGCGGCTCGCCGAAATAGATGCCGCCCACGAGCTCGCGCACGAACAGGATGTCGAGCCCCGCCACCACCTCGGGGCGCAGCGTGGAGGCGCCGGCGAGCGCCGGGTAGCAGCGCACCGGGCGGAGATTGGCATAGACGCCCATGGCCGCGCGCAGCGAAAGGAGCCCGGCCTCCGGGCGGCTGCCATAGGGCGCGCCCGCCCACTTCGGCCCGCCGACGGCGCCCATCAGCACGGCATTGGCGGCAAGCGCGGCCGCGCGCGTGGCATCGGGCAGCGGCGTGCCCGCGGCATCGATGGCCGCACCCCCGAACGGCGCCTCGGTGACGGCAAGGCCCGAAAGCGCGAGCCGGTCGAGCACGCGGCGCGCCTCGGCGACGACCTCCGGGCCGATGCCGTCGCCGGGCAGGAGGAGGAGGGTTTTCACCGGCGCGCCCCGAGCTCAGGCGCGGGTAAGGCGCTTGTACTGCACCCGGTGCGGCCGGTCGGCGGCGTCGCCCAGCCGCCGGCGCTTGTCGGCCTCGTACATCTCGAAATTGCCCTCGAACCACTCGACGTGGCTGTCGCCCTCGAAGGCGAGGATGTGGGTGGCGAGGCGATCGAGGAAGAAGCGGTCGTGGCTGATGACGACCGCGCAGCCGGCAAAGCCCTCGAGCGCCTCCTCGAGCGCGCGCAGGGTCTCGACATCGAGGTCGTTGGTGGGCTCGTCGAGCAGCAGCACGTTGCCGCCGTCCTTCAGCATCTTGGCCATGTGCACCCGGTTGCGCTCCCCGCCCGAGAGCTGGCCGACCTTCTTCTGCTGGTCGGCGCCCCGGAAGCCGAAGGCGCCGACATAGGCCCGGGTTGAGACCTCTGTCCGGCCGAACTGGAACCGGTCGTTGCCGCCCGAGATTTCCTCCCAGACCGTCTTGGTCGGGTCGAGATGGTCGCGCGACTGGTCGACATAGCCGAGGTGGACGGTGGGGCCGATGCGGATGGTGCCCGAATCCGGCACCTCCTGCCCGGTGATCAGCCGGAAGAGCGTGGTCTTGCCGGCACCATTGGGGCCGATCACGCCCACGATCCCGCCCGGCGGCAGGCGGAAGGAGAGGTTCTCGAACAGCAGCTTGTCGTCATAGGCCTTGCTGACGCCGACGAGCTCGATCACCTCGTCGCCCAGCCGTTCGGGCACGCGGATGAGGATTTCGCGCTCGGCGGCGCGGCGCACCTCCTGCGACGCGACGAGCTCGTCGAAGGCGTTGATGCGCGCCTTGGACTTGGCCTGGCGCGCCTTGGGGCTGGAGCGGATCCACTCGAGCTCGCGCGCGATCGCCTTGGTGCGCGCCTCGTCCTCGCGCGCCTCCTGCAGCTGCCGCTTCTGCTTGGCCTCGAGCCAGGCCGAGTAGTTGCCTTCGAACGGAATGCCCTGGCCGTAGTAGAGCTCGAGGATCCAGCCGACCACATTGTCGAGGAAGTAGCGGTCGTGGGTGACGAGGATCACGTTGCCGCGGTAGTCCTGCAGGTGCTTCTCGAGCCAGGCGACCGACTCCGCGTCGAGGTGGTTGGTCGGCTCGTCGAGCAGCAGGATGTCGGGCCGGGACAGGAGCAGCCGGGTGAGCGCGACGCGGCGCCTCTCGCCGCCTGAGAGATGGGTGACGGGCCAGTCGGCCGGCGGGCAGCGCAGCGCGTCCATGGCGATCTCGAGCTGGTTGTCGAGAGTCCAGCCGTCGACCGCGTCGATCTTTTCCTGGAGCTCGCCCATTTCCGCCATCAGCGCGTCGAAATCCGTGTCGTCGCCGGGGGCGGCCATTTCCGCCGAGATGGCGTTGAAGCGCTCGAGCATGTCGGCGACCTCGCGCACGCCATCCATCACATTCTCGCGCACAGTCTTGTTCGGGTCGAGCTCCGGCTCCTGCGCGAGATAGCCGACGGTGACGCCCTCGGCAGCCCAGGCCTCGCCGGAGAAATCCCTGTCGAGCCCGGCCATGATCTTCATGAGGGTGGACTTGCCCGACCCGTTGATGCCGACGATCCCGATCTTGGCGCCGGGATAGAATTGCAGGTTGATGTTGTTGAGGACCGGCTTGGGTGCGCCGGGAAAGGTCTTGGTGAGACCCTTCATCACGAAGGAATATTGCTGGGCCACGTGATGCTCGCTGACTGGCGGGATGAAGGCGGGATTCGGCTGCCCCTGTAGCG
Organism: uncultured Sphingomonadaceae bacterium; assembly: GCA_937995515.1. Taxonomy (GTDB): domain Bacteria; phylum Pseudomonadota; class Alphaproteobacteria; order Sphingomonadales; family Sphingomonadaceae; genus Thermaurantiacus. Next base: position 55,145 of record CALKJZ010000019.1, read on the forward strand.
GGGCGGGCGCGGCCGCGCAAAGGGGGCAGCCGGAGCGCCGGGCGCTCCGGGCCTGCTGCCTTCCACCCTTGACCGGCGGCCTCGGGCGGACTAGCTGCGCCCTGCCGCGCAGGTTCCGCGCGGTGCAACCACGCAGGACCAGATGGACGACCAGAGTCGCGGCGCTGCGGCGCAGCATCTGACATCCCGACCTGCTCCCGGGCGGACCGGAACGCACGAGGCCTCCTAGCCCGCGCCTCCCGCTCCCGCCGGAGGGAGCCGAAAAGGAGGCGATCATGACCCGGATCATTGCGCGGCTGCGCGCCGCGATTGCAGATGTGGCCGTGCGCCGCGAGGAGGCTGCAGGCACGCGCGTTGCCGCGCGCCGGCAGGCAGCGCTGGTGCAGCGGCGGCGCTCGCGCCGGGCGCAGGCCGACGTGCTGAAGGCCCGCGCCGCGTGACGGCCGCAGCCGGCGATGCGGCGCCTGCCCTGGAGCGCCAGCACCCGGCAGACGCTGCGGAACGGCTTGCCGAGCTCCCGCTCGAGGAGGCGCGGCCGCTGCTTGCGGCCCTTCCGCCGCGGCAGCAGGCGCAGATCTTCGGCTATCTCGAGCCCGGCGACCAGGTGGCGCTGGCCGAGGCGATGCCGCGTGCCGAGCTGGCGGCGCTGGTCTCGGCCATGTCGTCGGACGAGCGGGCCGACCTCGTGCGCCGGCTCGATGCCGAGGACCGGGCGGCGCTGTTCCGCGCGCTCGCGCATGCCGAGCGCGAGGACATCCGCAGGCTGATCGCCTATCCGGAGGGCACGGCCGGCTCGGTGATGTCGTCGGACTATGCGAGCCTTCCGCCCGAGCTCTCGGTGCGCGAGGCGATCGAGGTCCTGCGGCGGATCGCGCCCGACCGGGAGACGATCTACGACGCCTATGTGACCGATGCCGACCGGCGGCTGCTGGGGGTTGTCTCGCTGCGCGACCTGATCCTGGCCCAGCCGGGCACGCGGGTGGGCGAGCTGATGGTGCGGGACGTGATCACCGCCTCTGCCGACGACCCGCGCGAGGAGGCCGCGCGCACGCTTGCCGACTATGACCTGCTGGCGCTGCCGATCGTCGATGGAAGCGGCCGGCTGGTGGGCATCCTGACGGCCGACGATGCGATGGACGTGGCCGAGGAGGAGGCGACACGCGACATCCTGAAGGGCGGCGCGGTGAGCGGCGGGTCGGCGGACGAGGGGCTGATCGCGGGCCTGAAATCGGCCTCGGTGTTCCTCATCTACCGGCTGCGCATCTTCTGGCTGGTGGGCCTTGTGTTCGGCAACATCTTCTCCGGCCTCGGCATCGCCCGCTACGAGGAGCTGATCGAGGCGAACATCGCGCTGGTGTTCTTCCTGCCGCTCCTGATCGCAAGCGGCGGCAATGCCGGCGCGCAGTCGGCAACGCTGGTGGTGCGCGGGCTTGCGACGGGCGACGTGGAGATGGGGGACTGGATGCTGCTGACGGCGCGCGAGGTCGCGATCGCCGGGCTGCTCGGCGTTTCGATGGCGGTGGCGGTGGCGGCCATCGGCCTTGCGCGCGGCGGGCCAGAGATTGCGCTCGTCGTGGCCCTTGCGATGATGGCGATCGTGCTTGTCGGGTCGCTGATCGGGCTTCTGCTGCCGTTCCTGCTCGGCCGCCTGGGTATGGACCCGGCGACCGCCTCGGGCCCGCTTGTGACCTCGCTTGCCGACGTGATGGGCGTGCTCATCTACCTCGGCATCGCCTCGCGCATCCTCGCACTCTGAGGGCCGCGGGGCGATTCCCCTCCTGCCATTTCGCGCCTAAGGAGGTGCGATGACCGACATGCTCGACACGGAGCCGCCGCCGCCGGGCGGGGGCGCGATTGCCTCCATCGGCCTCGTGGAGGAGATGCGCGCCTCCTATCTCGACTATGCGATGTCGGTGATTGTGGCGCGCGCGCTGCCCGACCTTCGCGACGGGCTGAAGCCGGTGCACCGCCGGATCCTCTTCTCGGCGCACGAGAATGGCTTCACCCACGACCGGCCCTACCGCAAGTCGGCCCGGATCGTGGGCGACGTGATCGGCAAATATCACCCGCACGGCGATGCCGCGATCTACGACGCGCTCGCGCGCATGGCGCAGGACTGGTCGATGCGCGTGACGCTGATCGACGGGCAGGGCAACTTCGGCTCGATGGACCCGGACCCGCCGGCGGCCATGCGCTATACCGAGGCGCGGCTTTCGCGGGCGGCGGCGGAACTGCTGGAGGATCTCGACCGCGATACGGTCGACTTCGTGCCCAACTACGACGGGCAGGAGCTCGAGCCCTCGGTGCTGCCGGCGCGCTTTCCGAACCTCCTGGTGAACGGCGCGAACGGGATCGCGGTAGGCATGGCGACCAACATCCCGCCGCACAACCCCGGCGAGGTGATCGATGCCTGCCTTGCCATGCTCGACGACCGGAGCCTTTCGTCCGAGGCGCTGATGGCGCATGTGCCGGGGCCGGACTTTCCGACCGGCGGGCTCATCCTGAGGACCGCGGGCCTTGTCCAGGCGATGACGACCGGGCGCGGCTCGATCCTCGTGCGCGCGCGGCACGCGATCGAGGAGGCCGGCGCGCTTACCCGCGTGGTGCTGACCGAGATCCCCTTCCAGCAGGGCAAGTCGGCGCTGGTGGAGAAGATCGCCGAGGCGATGAAGGACGGGCGCATCGAGGGCGTGGCGGACCTGCGCGACGAAAGCAGCCGCGAGGGCGTGCGGGTCGTGCTCGACCTCAAGCGCGACGCGGTGCCCGAGGTGGTGCTGAACCAGCTGTGGCGGCACACGCCCGCCCAGGGCTCATTTGCCGCCAACATGCTGGCGCTGGCGAATGGCCGGCCCTCGCAGCTGACGCTTGCGGATGCGATCGCCGGCTTTCTCGCCTTCCGCGAGGAGGTGGTGCTGCGGCGCTCGCGCTTCGAGCTGGCGAAGGCGCGCGAGCGGGCCCATGTGCTGATCGGGCTGGTGGTGGCGGTTGCCAACCTCGACGCGGTGGTGGCGACCATCCGCGCCAGCGCGAGCCCGGCCGAGGCGCGCGCGGCGCTGCTTGCGCGCAGCTGGGAGGCGGTCCAGATCCGGCCCTTCCTCGCGCTGGTGGAGGCAAGCGAGGGGCCGGCGCCGGCCGAGGGCTACCGGCTCTCCGAGACGCAGGTGCGCGCGATCCTCGACTTGCGCCTGCACCGGCTGACGGCGCTCGGCCGCGACGAGATCGGCCAGGAGCTCGAGGCGCTTGCGGCGCGGATTGCCGACCTTCTCGCGATCCTCGGCTCGCGTGCGCGGCTGGAGGCGGTGATCCGCGAGGAGCTCCTCGAGGTGAAGATGCGGCTCGCCTCGCCGCGCCGCTCGGAGATCGTGGTCGCCGATGAGGTGGACGACGAGGATCTGATCGCCCGCGAGAAGATGGTGGTGACGGTCACCCACTCGGGCTGGATCAAGCGGGTGAGCCTCGACACCTATCGCGCCCAGCGCCGCGGCGGCAAGGGCCGCGCGGCCATGGCGACCAAGGAGGAGGATGTCGTCACCGAGCTGTTCGTGGCCGGAACGCACGCGCCGGTTCTGTTCTTTTCCTCCCGCGGCAAGGTCTACCGGCTGAAGGTGTGGAAGCTGCCCGAGGGCACGCCGCAGTCGAAGGGCCGGGCGATGGCGAACATCCTGCCGTTGCAGCAGGGCGAGACCATCGCCGCCGTGCTGCCGCTGCCGGAGGACGAGGCCGAATGGGCCGGGCTCAGCGTGATGTTTGCAACCGCGCGCGGGCTGGTGCGGCGCAACGGCATGGAGGCCTTTGCCAGCGTGCCCGCCAACGGCAAGATTGCCATCCGCTTCGACGAGGGCGAGGACGACCGGCTGGTGGGCGTGGCGCTGTGCCGGGCGAGCGAGGACGTGCTTCTCGCCACGCGCCGGGGCAAGGCGCTGCGCTTCGAGGTGGGGGCTGTCCGGCAGTTCCAGTCCCGCACCTCGACGGGCGTGCGCGGCATGGAGCTGGAGCCGGGCGACGAGGTGATCTCGCTGTCGGTCCTCGGCCGGCTGGGCACCACCACGGAGGAGCGCGAGCGCTATCTGCGCGCAGCACCCTGGAAGGCCGACCCGCAGCCGCTCGAGGGGCTTTCGCCCGAGCGCTTCGCGCAGATGGCCGCGCACGAGCAGTTCATCCTGACGGTCACCGCCAACGGCTACGGCAAGCGCTCGTCATCCTACGAGTACCGGCGCACCAACCGCGGCGGCAAGGGGATTGTCAACATCGAGACGAGCGACCGCAACGGACTTGTGGTGGCGAGCTTTCCGGTGGCGGCCGGCGAGCAGCTGATGCTGGTGACCGACCAGGGCAAGCTCATCCGCATGGGTGTCGACGAGATCCGCATCGCCGGCCGGGCAACCCAGGGGGTGACACTGTTCCGTGTCGCCGAGGGCGAGCATGTGGTATCGGCCGCGCGCATCCGCGAGACCGAGGACGGCGCGGACGGCGGCGGCAACGCCGGCGCGGATGGAACGGAGCCGAAGGAAGGCGGGGCGGAGCCCACCGCACAGGCGCCCGATGGCTGAGGCCGGCGCCGGCCGGGCGCTGGTGCTGGGCATTGAATCCTCGTGCGACGAGACGGCCGTGGCGCTTGTCAGTTCGGCCCGCGAGGTGGTGGCGCAGCGGATTGCCGGCCAGGAGGCGCTGCACGCCGCCCACGGCGGGGTGGTGCCGGAGCTGGCCGCGCGCGCGCACGAGGAGCGGCTCGCGCCGATGATCGGGGCCGTGCTCGGCGAGGCGGGGGTCGGGCTGCGCGAGGTGGCGGCCGTGGCCGCCACGGCCGGGCCGGGCCTGATCGGCGGCGTGATGGTGGGGCTGGTGACCGGCAAGGCGCTGGCCTTCGCCGCAGGCCTTCCGCTGCATGCCATCAACCACCTCGAGGCGCATGCGCTCTCCGCCCGGCTGACGGCGCCCGGGCTCGCCTTCCCCTATCTTCTCCTGCTCGTCTCGGGCGGGCATTGCCAGCTCGTCGAGGTGGCTGGCGCGGGGCGCTACCGGCGGCTGGCGACCACCATCGACGATGCGGCGGGCGAGGCGTTCGACAAGGTGGCGAAGATGCTGGGCCTCGGCTTTCCCGGCGGGCCGGCGCTGGAGCGGCTGGCGCGCGGCGGCGACCCGGGGGCGGTGCCGCTGCCGCGCCCGCTCCTGGGGGCGGCCGAGCCGCATTTCAGCTTCGCCGGCCTCAAGACCGCCGTGCTGCGCGCCGTCGAGGCTGGCACCCACCGCCCGGCCGATATCGCCGCCTCGTTCCAGTCGGCCGTGGGCGACTGTCTTGTCGACCGGACCGCGCGCGCGCTCGGCCGCGCGCCGGGGGTGCGCGCGCTGGTGGTGGCCGGTGGCGTGGCCGCCAATGCCGCGCTGCGCGCACGGCTTCAGGCGCTGGCAGGCCGGCACAGCCTGCCCTTCGTGGCGCCGCCGGCATGGCTGTGCACCGACAATGCGGCGATGGTGGCCTGGGCGGCGCACGAGCGGATGGCCGCCGGCCTGCCTGCGGATCCGCTCGATGCCCCGGCGCGGCCGCGCTGGCCGCTGGACCCGGAGGCCGAGCCCGTGCGCGGCGCCGGGGTGAAGGCGTGAGGCGGCGCCAGCGGCATGGCGCGCAAGGCCCGGCGGGCAGGGAACGCGGCGTGAGACGGCCGGCATGAGCGCGCGGGGGCGGCCGGTTGCAGTGGTGGGCGCGGGCGCGTTCGGCACCGCGCTTGCCGTGCTGCTCGCCACGGGTGGCACGCCGGTGCGCCTGTGGGCGCGGCGGCCGGAGGCGGCGGCCGCAATCGCGGCCGCGCGCACCAATGCCGGGCACCTGCCCGGTGTGCCGCTGCCGGATGCCGTGGAGGTGACCGCCGACCTCGGCAGCCTTTCGGCGGCCGACCTGTGGCTGGTGGCCGTGCCCGCGCAGCACATGCGCGCGGTTTTGGCGCAGGCGCCGGTGGGTGGCCGACCGACGCTGGTGATCACGGCCAAGGGGCTGGAAGCGGGAACTCTTCTGCTGATGGGTGAGGTCGCAGCCGAGGTGGCGCCCGCCTGCCCGGTGGCGATCCTTTCCGGCCCGAGCTTTGCCGCCGACATTGCCCGTGGCAAGCCGACGGCGGTGACGCTGGCCGCGGCAGACCTTGCCACTGCGCGCGCGCTTGCCGAGCGGCTGCAGCGGCCCTTCTTCCGGCCCTATGCCAGCGACGATCCGGTGGGCGCGCAGGTGGGCGGGCTTGCCAAGAATGTGCTGGCGATCGGCTGCGGGATCGTGGTGGGCGCGGAGCTTGGCGAGAGCGCGCGCGCCGCGCTGGTCACCCGCGGCTTCACCGAGATGACCCGCCTCGGGCTTGCGATGGGCGGGCGTGCAGCGACGATGGCCGGGCTTTCGGGCCTCGGCGATCTCGTGCTCACGGCCGGCAGCCTGCGCTCGCGCAACATGTCGCTTGGCGTGGCGCTGGGGCGCGGCCAGACGGCCGAGGCGGCGCTTGCCGGGCGGACCGACGTGGCCGAGGGCGCGGCAACCGCGCCGGCGCTGCGCCGGCTTGCCCGGCGGCTCGGCGTGGAGATGCCGATCTCGGAGGCGGTGGCGGCGCTGCTGCTGGGCGAGGCGCGGCTCGGCGAGGTGATCGCCGGGCTGCTCGCGCGGCCGCTGCGCGCGGAGGCCGACCTGCCCGGAGGTCAGGCACCCGCGCGCGCGCCCTGACCGGCGCGACACGGCCCTGACTCGCGATTGTCATCATCCGGGGTTATGGCCACGTCGCAACTGCCGCGCGAAAGGCCCTGCCATGGCTGTTGCCCGCATCACCCGATCCACCGCCACGCGGATCCAGATGATCGCCGATGCCGCCGACACGGGCGGCGGGCCGGAATGGCTGCACGCCCCCGACGAGGACGATCACCGGCAGAAGATCCGCGTGCGCACCGTGTTCATCTCCGACACCCACCTCGGCACACCAGGGTGCAACGCGGATCTTCTGCACGATTTCCTGCGCACCATCGACTGCCAGACGCTCTATCTCGTGGGCGACATCATCGACGGCTGGCGCCTCAAGCGCGGCTGGTATTGGCCGACCCGGCACAACGACATCGTGCGGCGGGTGATGAAGATGGCCAAGAAGGGCACGCGCGTCGTATATATTCCGGGCAACCACGACGAGGTGCTGCGCGATTTCGTGGGCCTGAAGCTCGGCGACATCGAGATCCTGGGCGAGGCGCTCCACACCACGGCCGACGGGCGCCGGCTCCTGGTGCTGCACGGCGACGAGTTCGACGGCGTGGTGCTCTACGCGCGCTGGCTCGCCTTCCTCGGCGACCATGCCTATGCGACCCTTCTGCGGCTCAACACCTGGTTCAACAGCGCGCGGCGTGCCTTCGGCCTGCCCTACTGGTCGCTTTCGGCCTACATGAAGAAGCGGGTGAAGAACGCCGTCGAGTTCATCTCGCGCTTCGAGGAGGCGGTGGCGCATGCCGCGCGCGATCTTGGCGCCGATGGCGTGGTGTGCGGCCATATCCATTCGGCCGAGATCCGCGAGTTCAGCGGCATGACCTACTACAACGACGGGGACTGGGTGGAGAGCTGCACGGCGCTGGTTGAGCACTTCGACGGGCGGATGGAGCTGCTCGACTGGGCCGAACGCGCGCGGCAGGTGGCGGCACGGCAGCGGGCGCTGGCGGGCGCATGAGTGGGCGGCGCATGATGCGCATATCGATGGTGACCGACGCCTGGGCGCCGCAGGTGAACGGGGTGGTACGCACGCTCGAGACCACCGCCGAGATGATGCGCGCGCGCGGCCATGCGGTGGAGGTGATCTCGCCGGACCGGTTCCGGTCCGTTCCGGCGCCGACCTATCCCGAGATCCGGCTGGCGCTTGCGCGGCCGGGCGCGATTGGCGCGATGATCGACGCGCATGGCTCGGACGTGGTGCATATCGCAACCGAAGGACCGCTGGGCCTTGCGGCGCGGCGGCACTGCCTGCGCATGGGCCAGCCCTTCACCACCAGCTTCCACACCCGCTTTCCCGATTATGTGCACGCGCGCTTCCGCATCCCGCGCGGGCTTTCGTGGAAGTTCCTCAGCTGGTTCCACCGCCCGGCGCATGCCGTGCTGGTGGCGACCCCGCGCCTTGCCTCCGAGCTGGCCGCGCACGGCCTCGCCCACACCCGCATCTGGTCGCGCGGGGTTGACCTGTCGCGCTTCGGCCGCGCGCTGCCGCCGCCCGAGGCCTTCCGGGGGCTGGCGCGGCCGATCCTGCTCAATGTGGGGCGCGTGGCGGTCGAGAAGAACCTCGAGGCCTTCCTCGCGCTCGAGACGCCGGGCACCAAGGTGGTGGTGGGCGATGGGCCGGCGCGCGCCGAGCTCGAGGCCCGCTTCCCGGAGGCGCGGTTCCTCGGCACGCTGGTTGGCGACGCGCTGGCCGCAGCCTATGCCCATGCCGACCTCTTCGTCTTCCCCAGCCGCACCGACACCTTCGGGCTGGTGCTGGTGGAGGCAATGGCAAGCGGCCTGCCGGTGGCCGCCTTCCCTGTGGCCGGCCCGCTCGACGTGGTGGGCGAAAGCGACGCGGGCGCGCTTTCCGACGACCTCGGCGCGGCGGTGACCCGGGCGCTGCGCATTCCGCGCGCGGCCGCGCGGCTGCACGCACTGGGCTTCTCGTGGGAGGCGGCGGTCGACCAGTTCGAGGCGGCGCTGGTGGACTGCGCGGATGCGGGCAAGCTGCGCCGGCGGCAGTGGCGGCGGGGCAGCCGCCCGGCCGATGATGGCGCGGCACCGCTGGAGCGCGCGGCCGACTGAAGGGCCCGGGTTGGGGCCGCCGACGAAAGGGCTGGGCCGGGATCGCCCGGCGGGCCGGCAGAGGGCGCGCGCCGGCCGCCGGGGCCTGTCTGAGGGCCCGGGTGGGCAAGGCCGGAAGGCCGGCCTGCCGCTTCTGGCAGCCGCACCGGATGGCAGGCGGGGACGACCCGGGCCGAGCGGCCCGGGTCGTGATCTCGGACGTTGTGCCGTCAGAACTTCGCGGTCAGGCTGAGCGAGCCGGTCGTGCCGCGGCGGAACGTGTTGATGTCCACCCGCGTCTGGTTGAGCTCCTGGAACTCCTGGTAGCGGGTTCCGGTGATGTTGCGCACCTCGACCTTGAGCTCGACGGGCACGTTGCCGAACCGCACTTCCTCGCGCGCCACGAAATCAAGCGACAGGCCCGGCCGCTCGACATAGTCGGGCGTGTTCTGCGGGCCGCGCTGGGTCGACCGCTCGCTCGCATAGTTGATGAGGATGGTCTGCTCCGACAGCCGCTCGGAGTGGCTGAGGCCGATCTGCACGTTCACGAGATGGTCGGACTGGCCGGTGAGGCGCTGGCCGTTGCGAAACACGTCGGAGGCCGGGATTTCGATGCCGCGGTCGTTGATGGTTGTGTCGCCGTCGCGCACGCCGATCCTTGACTTGGAGTAGGTGTAGTTGCCGATGAGGAGGATGCGGCGGTTCTCGAGGAGCCCGACGGCATCGTCGAGGTAAAAATATTTCACCAGCTCCACCTCGCCGCCGTAGAGCGTGGCACGCGGCGCGTTGGCGAACGTCTGGCCGAAGGTGCCGCCGGCCTCGAAGGGGATGGTCTCGATCGGGCGGTCGATCTTCTTCCAGAAGCCGCCGAGGGTGAGCCTCTCGTCCGCGCCGAAATAATATTCGTAGCGCGCTTCTGCGTTGGTGAGCTTGCTGTCGACCAGGAACGGGTTACCGAATGCCACGCGGTCGGTGTCGGTGTCGCGGTAGAACTGGGGCGCGAGTTCGCGGAACTGCGGCCGTGCCACGGTCCGGGAGCCGCCAATGCGCAGCTGCATGTCGGGGGCGAAGTTCCATGTGAGTATGACGCCCGGGAGCCAGTATTGCCGGTTGATTTCCGACCCGTCCGGGTCGGGGCGGCCGAAGAGGCCGCGGGGCTGGAGGAACTGGCTGCCATCCTCGAACCTGACGCCACCGGCGATGCGCAGTCCGTCGGCGATCTCGGCCTCGATCTGCCCATAGGCACCGTGCACCGCAAGACCGGCATCGTAGATGGCGGCCCCCTGGTCCCCGGAGACTTCCTGAAGCACGATGTTGTAGGCGTAGATGTTGAAGTTCGAGAGCAGATAGTCGGGCCTGGTCTGGGCGACGGCGAGCGGCAGGCCGGCGCCGTCGGCCGGCAGGTAGCGGAACTCGCGCCGCTCGGAGGTGCGCTCGTTGTTGAAGTAGGAATAGCCGGCCGACAGCACGACCGGCCGGTCGGTCGGCAGGCGGTAGCCGACATCGAATGCGCCGCCCCAGAGCGTGTCGACGAGGTCGGAGAAGCGGATCCGGGAAATGGCACCGGCAAGCCCGGTCAGCGGATTGGCATAGGCGTTGACCCGGGGATCGAAGCGGTAGAAATTCTCCCGCTCATAGGGTTCGCGCCGGTTGGCCTGGGAATAGGTCCCGCGCGCGTTCAATGTCCAGTCGCCGAACTTGAACTCGCCCACCAGCTGGGTGAGGAACAGCTGCCGCTCGGTCCAGTTGGTGTAGTTGCGGTTGACCGGGTCGTCGTTGGAGACGTTGGGCTCGTCGATCCCGTCGACGATGCGCGCTTCCTTCAGGCTGTCGCGCACGAAGACGTTGGTGAAGCGGATCCGGTGGTCCTGAAACTCATAGCCGAGACCGAAGAGGCCGGTCACGATGATGTTGTTCTCGGTGGAGAGGAACCGGTAGTCCTCGTCGGGCAGGAGGCCTTCCGCGCCTTCCACGAGGGCGATGCCGGCGGCCACCTGGCGCAGGCCGCCCTGGGTCTCCCACTTGTTGCCCCAGCTGGCCGAGAAGATCATGCCGAGGCGGTCCTCGCCGATCTCCCAGCTGTCGCCGGCGTCGAACGCGACGCCCATGTTGGCCGGGATGTTGCGGTTGCGCTGGATGAGGTTGGTGGGTGCGTTGACAAGGCTGGCGGTGATCCGCTGCACCGTCGGCAAGTCGAAGTCCTCGCCGACCTGGATCCGCTTGCCCGAGTTGATGGCAGAGCGCAGCTCGAAGGGAACGCTCCGCGTCCCGTCGTCGAAGCCGGTCCAGTCCCAGCGGCTGCCGAAATAGGTGTAGCCAAGATTGCCGGAGGTCACCGTGTTGCCGCCGAGGCTGCCGCCAACCTCGATGAACCGCTCGGTCGGCACGGCGCGGGTCGTCAGGTTGATGACGCCGCCGCCGAACTCGCCGGGGAAGTTCGGCAGGAAGCTCTTCTGCACGATGCTCGAGGCGATGACCGAGGTCGGGAAGATGTCGAGCGGCACGACGCGCTTGAGCGGCTCGGGCGAGGGCAGCGGCAGGCCGTTGAGGAGGGCTGCGGAATAGCGTTCGCCAAGGCCGCGGACATAGACGTACTTGCCGCCGACCACGGAGAGGCCCGTCACGCGCTTCAGCGCGCCGGCGATGTCGCCCTCGCCGGTGCGGGCGATATCGGCCTGCGAGAGCACCGCGACGACCGACGGGGTGGCGCGGACGACATTGGGGATCCGGGTGCCGATGACGACGATGTCCTCGCCGGCGAGGCTGCCGGCACCGGGGGCGGCGATCTCGACCTCTTCCTCCGCCGCCTCGTCCTTTGGCTGCGGCGGAGGCGCAGGATCCTGGGCGAGGGCTGGGAAGGCAACCAGCGACGTCGTTGCCAAGAGCAGCCGGCCGAGACGTTCAGAAATGTTCATGTCGTACCCCCGTATCGCATCTGCCGTGGCAGGAGGGCCGGGCCGTGACGATGGAAGGACACGCCCCGGCTCCGCCTCAGACCTTCGGAGTGGGCGGGGTCTCGCAGGCCGGCGTCGCACCGCCGAGCCCGCAGGTCCACGGCTCGTACCAGCGATCGTTCGAATCCCGGAAGGCGCCGATATACGACGTGTTCACGAAGAAGGTGCTGACCGAGGTGAGGCTCTGCGGCGACACCGCAAGCTCGTTTGCGCCCGGGAACCAGGTGCCGGTGAGCGTGCTGGTGCCCGAGAGCACATTGTTGTTGCCGGTGAGGACCGCCACGATCTGGTCGACCGTGATGCCGGTGCCGGCCGCGGCATTGCCGCCGGCGCAGGAGAAGAACACCGAACGGAAGACCGGCGGGCCCACCTTGTCGAGCCCTGGGTCGGACGGGTTGATGGTGAAGGCGTTGGCCATCTGCACGCAGGCGCCGCCCGTCGAGTTGACGATGGAGTTGAAGATCCGGAAGTCGGTGCCGCCGCGCTGCAGGATCGCGGCCGCCGGGCGGCGGTGGATGAAGGTGGCATTGGCGAACATCGGATTCGACCGCGGCGTGCGCAGGTCGTTGCCGGCCGTGTCGGCCTCGATCGACCGGTCGCCACCGTCGGACCGCTGGACCACCAGCACGAACTGGTTGAGGCCCTTGTAGCCGAAGTCGGTGTCAAGCGAGTCGTCGTCGTTGCCGGTGAGCACAAGGTACCGGCCGTTCACCCGGCCGCCGAACCACTCGATGCCGTCATCGGAGCTGTTGTGCACCTGGACATGCTCGAACACGGTGGCCGAGCCGACACCGCCGAGCGTGATGCCATTGAGCTCGTTGCCCGGGGTGAGCTCGAAGCCCGAGTAGCGGAGCTGGAGGTAGTTGATCTCGCCCGAGGTGTCGCCCGGGGTCGCGCCGCCGTAGCGGGCGCCAGCCACGCCCTCGACAATCGATTCGCAGCCGACGGAACCGCCGGGCACGCCCGAGCCGATGCAGTTGTTGATGGGCGCGCGGCCGAGGATGACGAGCCCGCCCCACAGGCCGATGGAGTTTGGCCCGGCGGTGCCGAGAATGTTCTGCCGTGCCGTCATGATGACGGGCCGCTGCGGCGTGCCGTTGATCTGGATGCGCGACCCGCGATTGACGAGCAGATAATCCGCGCCCGACGACCCGAAGAGGACGACGCCGGGCTCGATCACGAGCACGCCCTGCGCGCCGCCCGGGGCCTGGCCATCGCCGCCAAGGTCGCGGCCGACCGAGACCTCGCCCGACAGCGAATAAAAGGTCCGCGCCCGGGCCGGCAGCAGCAGATTGCCGACGATGGTGCCGGTGAGCTGGCAGTTGCGGAACGTGCCCGCCCCGCCGCCGGCTTCGATCGTGCCGATATTGGTGGTGCCGGCCGGGCAATCCGGATCCGGACCGGTCGGGGTCGGCGTCGGCGTGGGCGTGGGGGTGGGGGTCGGCGTGGGCGTCGGCGTCGGCGTGGGCGTGGGCTGCGGGACGACGATCGTGCCGTCGCCCGGGGAGGCGACATCGGTCGCACCGGTGCAGGCGGCCAGCGCGAGCGCCGTGCCGACGAGAAGAAGGCCGCGGAAAGTCGTCATGGTGTCCCCTCTTGGAATGCCGATCCGGCCGCGATTCCGCCCCCAGCGGCGGCCCCTGCGGACAGCGTGCGCCCTACCCGCGCGGCGTGTCAGAGTTCTTGCAAAAGCGTGACAGTAACGTGGCAATCAGGTTTCAAAGAGACGACAAAGGCGAGCAGGCGCCCGAAAAGGCGGCCGATGGCCGGCGAAACGGAGGAAAAAGTCCCGGAGGCGGGGCCCGGCCCGGCCGCTCATGCCGCGAGCTCGGCCAGCAGCTCGGCTTCCGCCCCGGCCTCGATGCGCTCGCGCCCGGCCTCGAGCAGCACCGGCACCGCCAGCGGGCTGACCCGCGGCAGGCGCATGTGGAGGAGGCGCGAGTCGGCACGGCGAAGCAGCGCCTCGAGGCGCGGGATGTCGGTGAGCCGCGCGCGGGCCTCGGTCCAGGCGGCCTCGAGCAGCAGGTGGCCCGGCTCGTGCCGGCGCAGCACGTCGAAGACGAGATCGGTTGAGACCAGCATGGCGCGGCCGGGCCTCGGGCGGCCCGGCTGTGCGCGCTCGACGAGGCCGGCGATGACGGCCACATCGCGAAAGGCGCGGCGCAGGAACGGGGTCGCCTCGATCCATTGCATAAGTTCGCGGCCGGCGATCTCCGGGGCGAGAAGGGGGGCAGGGTCGGCCATCTCGCGCAGGGACCAGATGGCCAGCGCATAGTCGGAGGCGACGAAGCCCAGCGGGCCGAGGCCTGCGGCTTCCATCCGCTGGGTGAGCAGCATGCCGAGCGCCTGGTGGGCGGGTCGGCCCTCGAAGCCGTAGATGACGGCAAAGAAGCGCCCGTCGCGCGGGAAGGTCTCGACCAGCAGCCGGTCGGCCGGCGGCAGCACCGAGCGGGCCTGCTGCAGCGCCATCCACGCGCCGACATCGGCGGGCATGGCCGCAGCGGTTGCCGGGTCTGCCAGCATGGCGCGCACCCGGCGCGCGAGGTTGGTGGACAGCGGCATGCGGCCGCCGACGTAGAGGGGGACGAGCGGCGTGCCGCGCGCGCGCCGCGTTACAATGTCGGTGCCGGCAAAGCCGGTCACCTCCAGAACCTCGCCGGCGAAGAGGAAGGTGTCGCCCACGCGCAGCTGGGCGCCGAACCATTCCTCGACGGTGCCAAGCGACCGGCCGCGGCCGAGCCGGACGGCCATGGCCGGCGCCTCGACGATCACTCCGGCGTTCAGCCGGTGCTGGCGGGCGAGGCGCGGGTGCGCCACCTCGAGCCGGCCATCGGGCCGCCGCCTCAGCCTCCGGAACCGCTCATAGGCCCCGAGCGCGTAGCCGCCGGTCTCGAGGAAGGCGAGCACGCGGTCGAAGGTGGCGCGCGCGAGGGCGCGGTAGGGGGCGGCGCTCTGCACCTCGTCGAACAGGGCTGCGGGATCGAGCGGGCCGGCGCAGGCGAGCCCCATCAGGTGCTGGGCGAGGACATCGAGGCTGCCCGGGCGCAGCGGCTCGCCATCGAGCTCGCCCGCGGCAACCGCATCGATCGCCGCCCGCGCCTCGAGATACTCGAACCGGTTGCCCGGCACGATGACCGCCCGCGAGGGGGCATCGAGCCGGTGGTTGGCGCGCCCCACCCGCTGCAGGAGGCGCGCCGCACCCTTGGGCGCCCCCATCTGCACGACGAGATCGACATCGCCCCAGTCGATCCCGAGGTCGAGGCTGGCGGTGGCCACAACGGCCCGCAGCCGGCCGGCGGCGAGCGCGGCCTCGGTCTTCTCCCGCGCCTCGCGCGCGAGCGAGCCGTGGTGGATGCCGATGGGAAGCCCGTTCCGGTTTTCGGCCCAGAGGTCGCGGAAGACCAGCTCGGCGACTGCGCGGGTGTTGACGAACACGATTGTCTGCCGGTGCGCCTCGATGAGCGCCATCACCTCGGCGGCGGCGTGCCGGCCGTTGTGGCCGCTCCAGGGGATGCGGCCGCCGGGGACGAGGATTCGGATCTCGGGCGCTGCGGCCCCGCGGGCCTCGACGAGCCGCACCGCGGCAGGCGTGGCGCCGGGGGCGAGCCAGGCCGCCATGGCCGGGACATCGGCGACGGTGGCAGAGAGCCCCACCCGCCGGAGGGCCGGGTTCAGCGTCTGCAGCCGGGCCGCGGCGAGCGCAAGAAGATCCCCCCGGCGCGAGGCGGCGAGGGCGTGCACCTCGTCGACGATCAGCGTCGCGATGCCCGAAAGAAGGGGCCCGGCATCGGCGTAGGTGAGAAGCAGCGAGAGGCTTTCCGGCGTGGTAAGGAGCATGTCGGGCGGGTCGATGCGCTGGCGGGCCTTGCGCTCGGACGGGGTATCGCCGGTGCGGGCCTCGATGCGCAGCCTGAGGCCCATGTCGCGCACGGGCGCCTCGAGGTTGCGGGCGATGTCGGCGGCAAGCGCCTTCAATGGCGAGACATAGAGGGTGCGGGCCGGCCGGCCCTCGGCGGCGGCCACGAGCGCGGGCAGGAAGCCGGCCAGTGTCTTGCCCGCGCCGGTGGGCGCGACGAGAAGCGCGTGGGACCCGGCGCAGGCCGCCTCCAGCATGGCGAGCTGGTGGGCGCGCACCTGCCAGCCGCGGGCCGCGAACCAGCTCGCCACCGCCTGCGGCAGGCTTGCGCTGCAGCCGCTCATGGTCCACTCCGCCCGCTCGTCATCCTCTTGCCGGGAAGGCCCTTTCGATGCTCCGTGGTGCGATTTCCAGCCTGTTTCTTGCCGCGGCACTGCCGGCGCTCGCGCCCGCCCATGCCGCCGAGGGCATGTGGCTGCCCGGGCAGGCGCCGGAGCTTGCGCGCACGCTGCGCGCGGCGGGCCTGAAGATCGCGCCCGAGCGGCTGGCCGATCTTGCACGCCCGCCGATGGCGGCGATTGCCTCGCTCGGCGGCTGCTCGGCAAGCTTCGTGAGCGCGCAGGGGCTGGTCGCCACCAACCATCATTGCGTGCAGGGCTCGCTGCAGGCGAACTCCTCGCCGGAGCGCAACCTGCTGCGCGACGGGTTTGTCGCGCGCGCGGTGGGCGAGGAGGTGCCCGCCGCGCCGGGAAGCCGGGTGTTCGTGATCGAATCGCTCGACGACGTGACGGCCCGCATGATGCAGGGCATCGCGCCCGGGATGACGGGCGCGGCCCGCCACGAGGCGCTGGAGGCCAATGCCAAGGCGATCATCGCCGCGTGCGAGGCGCAGCCCGGGCGGCGCTGCGACGTGCGCGCCTATTTCGGCGGCGCGCAATATTATCTGCAGACGATGCTCGAGATCCTCGATGTGCGGCTGGCCTATGCGCCGGCCGGGTCGGTGGGCAATTTCGGCGGCGAGATCGACAATTGGCAGTGGCCGCGCCATACGGGCGACTTCGCGCTCTACCGCGCCTTCGTGGGGCCCGACGGCGCCCCGGCGCCCTATTCGGCCGCCAATGTGCCCTACCGCCCGCGCCACCATCTGCGGCTTGCCCGGGGCGACCTGAAGGAGGGCGATTTCGTGATGATCGCGGGCTTTCCCGGCACCACCGAGCGGTTCCGCACGCTGGCCGAGACGCGCGCCTGGTATGGCGACCTCTACCCGACCCAGCTGCGGCTGCTGCGCGAATATTCGCAGCTGCTCGAGCGCGAGGCGCACACCGATGCCGAGCGCATTGCCGTCGCCTCGCTGAAGGCGCGGGCGGACAACATCAAGAAGAAGATCGAGGGGCAGATCGCGGTTGCCGCCTCGGCCGACCTCATCGGCATCAAGGCCGCGCAGGAGAAGCGGCTTCTCGACTGGGCGGCGCGCCCGGAGAACCGCGCCATCCACGGTGCCGCCATTGCCGCGCACGACCGCATGCTCGACGAGACGATCGCGGCCGACCGAACCCGGATGATTGCCGCCACGCTCGACCGTGCGCTGCTTCTGCGCGCGGCGCGTGACCTCGTGCGGCTGGCGCACGAGCGCGAAAAGCCCGATGCGCTGCGCGCGCGCGGCTGGCAGGAGCGCGACATGCGCGCGTTCGGCGAGCGGCTGGACCGGATCTCGACCCAGTATGTGCCGCGCATCGACCGGGCGAGCCTCGAGCAGGCGCTGGCCGAAGTGGCGAAGCTGCCGGAGGCCAGCCGCAACACGGGCCTCGAGCGGGCGCTGGCCGAGATCGGCCTCGACCGGCTCTATGCCGAAACGCGGCTTGCCGACCCGGGCGAGCGGCGCGCGTGGATGGGCCGCAGCCTTGCCGAGTTCCAGGCCTCCGACGACCCCCTCATCCGCGTGGCGGTGGCGGCATGGCCGGGCGATGCGGAGGCGATCGCGCGGGCCGACGACCGCGCCGGCCGGCTGCACGCCGTGCGCGCGCCGTGGATGGAGACGGTAAAGGCCCATGCCCGCGCCGAGGGCCGGGCCGTCTACCCCGATGCCAATGGCTCGCTCAGGATCACCTTCGGCCATGTGCGCGGGCGCGCGGCGGCCGACGGCACGGCGTGGACGGCCTTCACCACGCCGCGCGGCCTTCTCGAGAAGGAGACGGGCAAGGACCCGTTCGACAGTCCGGCCCGGCTGCTTGCGCGGGTGCGGGCCGCGGACTGGGGCCGCTGGGCCTCGCCGGCCCTCGGGACGCTTCCCCTCAACTTCCTTTCGACCACCGACATCACCAACGGCAACTCGGGCTCGGCCGTGCTGAACGCGCGCGGCGAGCTGGTGGGCCTCGCCTTCGACGGCACGCTTGAGGGCATGCTCTCGGACTGGCACTATGACGAGACGATCACGCGCACGATCGCGGTCGACCTGCGCTACATGCTCTTTGTGATGGAGAAGGTGGACGCAGCCGACGCGCTGCTGCGCGAGCTGGGGGTCGAGCCGGCGCGCTGAGCCGCCGTTCCTCGGGGGCGCTGCTGCTCAGTCGGCCGCGGGCGGGGCGGGCGCTGCGGCGGGCGCCTCGATGGGCTGCATCCTCGCCCGCTCGCGCAGGATGGTCATGCCGATGACGGTGAGGGGCACGGCGAGCACGACGCCGAGCGGGCCGAGCAGCACGGCTGCCGCAATGAGCGAGAAGATGGTGAGCGCCGGCGGCAGCTCGACGATGGTCGCCTGCGCCATGGGCGTGACGACATTGCCCTGAAGCTGCTGCACCACCACCAGGGCGACGACCGTCCAAAGCCCGGTTTCGATGCCCTGCGAGAAGCCGAGGATGACGACCGGGATCGAGACGAGGATCACGCCGAGATAGGGCACGAACTCGCACAGGCCGGCCACCACGCCGATGGCCGGCGCCGAGGGAATGCCAACGAGCGACAGGGCAAGCCCGGTGCCCACCCCAACGAACAGCATCGAGACGCCCTGCGCCTTCAGCCAGGCCATGAGCGCGGCGTGCACCGCCTCGGTGTGGCGGATGACGGTGGGGCGCGCATTGGGCGGGAACAGCGACAGGATGCCGGTTGTGTAGAGCCGCGGCTGGGCCGCGAAATAGATGCCGCCGACGAGGATGATGACGAAGGTGGAAACGGCCGCGCCCGCCCCGGAGGCGACCCGCTGCACGAGGCCGGCAACCGTTGCGCCATCGGGCACGATGCCCATTGCCATGTCGATGGCCTGCTGGCCCGGGGCGCTCTGCTGCAGCCATTCCTTCACCTCCTCATAGGCGGCCGGGAGCGCGGCGGTGAGCGCAAGCAGCTGCTCGACCATCATCGCCCCGAAGGCGCCGACGGTGATGACGATGAAGGTGAGCGGCAGCACCACCGAGAGGAGGAGCGCCAGCCAGAAGGGAAGCTTCAGCCGGCGCTGGAGGAGCAGCGCGAGCTCGCCGAACATGAGCGCGACGAGCGCGCAGGCAATGAGGATGAGGATGAGCTCGCGCAGCAGCCAGACGGTGAGCGCGATGCCGACGGCGAGCATGGCAACGAGCGCGCCGCGGAAGATCCGCCCTTCCGGACTGTCGTGCCCGGCAGGCGGCTGCGGGGCGGGCTTGAGGGTCATGGCGCCGCCATGCCCGGAAACGGCGCGGGTGGGAAGGCCAGCCTTCCCGCCCGCCCGCCTGCTGGTCAGGCGTGCGCCGGGCGGCGGCGCCGCGCGGCGGCGCCGACGAGGCCGAAACCGGCGATCAGCATCGCCCAGCTGGCCGGCTCGGGGATCACGGCCGTCTGCGCCACCAGCACATTGTCGAGGATCGGGCCGATGTTGTCGGCGCTCGTCGTCGAGAAGGAGAGCTGCATGGTGCCGCTGTTCTGCGGGGTCCAGCGGAGACCGTAGGTGCGGAGCGCGCGGCTGCCGGGCAGGCTCTCGCCGTAGGTCCCGAGCGACAGCAGCCCGGTGTAGTCGCCGGGAGTGACCTGGCTCATGTCGATGGCGCCGAAGCCCTTGAAGCCGGTGATGTCGGTGGGCTGGCCGAAGGTGACGGTGAACAGGAAGTCGTCGGGGCCGGCATTGCGCTGGTTGCCGCTCACGTCGAAGGTGAGGGTCAGGAGCTGGCCGGCCGTGAACGCGATGGGGATCGAGGTGATCCGGCCCGGGCCGGTGGTTCCGTCGAGATCGACGCACACGCCGGGGCACTGGGTGATGCCGAACGGATTGATCTCGGCCACGAGATCGACATTGCCGGCAACCGTCCACTTGGCGAGCGCCGAGGTCTTGGCGAGCCGCGGGTGCTCGGCGTTGAAGTCATCCTCGAAGAGGGTGGTGACGGCCGCGGCCGGGGTGGCGGGCGCAAGGGCGGCGAGGGGGAGAAGCACACGCATGGGACAACCTCCTTGTCGAAGAACGGCTTCCGCTTCGAGCAAGAACGGTGCCAACCTTGCTCAACTGGCCAAGGTTCTGTGGGGGAGGTTTTTCCTGCCCGCGACGCCGGGATTCGTGGCTACTTCCTGGCAACCATATAAAGTCATCCGACACCAGAAGGCCGCGTCAACCTTGCTCGGTGCGGCCTTCCAGCTGCGCCTGCCGGCGGGCGCGCTCGGCGATGAGCCGCAGGCGCAGCGCATGGAGGCGGATGAAGCCCTCGGCATCCTTCTGGTCGTAGGCGCCGGCATCATCCTCGAAGGTGACGTGGCGCTGCGAGTAGAGCGACTGCGGGGACCTGCGCCCCACCACCTGCACATGCCCCTTGTAGAGCTTGAGCCGCACCGTGCCGGTCACATGGGCCTGCGAATGGTCGATTGCGGCCTGCAGCATCTCCCGCTCGGGCGAGAACCAGAAGCCGTTGTAGACGAGCTCGGCATAGCGCGGCATGAGCTCGTCCTTCAGGTGCTGGGCGCCGCGGTCGAGCGTGATCTGCTCGATCCCGCGGTGGGCGGCGTGCCAGATCGTGCCGCCGGGCGTCTCGTACATGCCGCGGCTCTTCATGCCCACGAACCGGTTCTCGACAAGGTCGAGCCGGCCGATGCCGTGGATGCGGCCGAGATCGTTCAGCCGGGCAAGGAGGGCTGCGGGCGACAGAGCCTCGCCGTTGACGGCCACCGGGTCGCCGCGCGCGAAATCGATGGTGACATGTTCGGGTGTATCGGGCGCGTCCTCGGGGTCGGCGGTGCGGGAGAAGACATGGGCTGGCACCTCCTCCCACGGGTCCTCGAGCACCTTGCCTTCCGACGAGGTGTGGAGGAGGTTGGAGTCCGTCGAGAAGGGGGCCTCGCCGCGCTTGTCCTTCGGGATGGGGATCTGGTGGGCTTCGGCAAAGGCGATGAGCGCCTCCCGGCTGGCGAGATCCCACTCGCGCCAGGGGGCGATCACCCGGATCCCCGGCTCGAGGGCATAGTAGCCGAGCTCGAAGCGCACCTGGTCGTTGCCCTTGCCGGTGGCGCCGTGGGCCACGGCATCGGCGCCCACGGCGCGCGCGATCTCGATCTGGCGTTTGGCGATGAGCGGGCGGGCGATCGAGGTGCCAAGGAGATACTGGCCCTCGTAGAGCGCGTTGGCGCGCATCATCGGCATCACATAGTCGCGCACGAAGGTCTCGCGCAGATCCTCGATGAAGATCTGCCGGACCCCGAGCAGCTCCGCCTTCCTGCGCGCCGGCTCCAGCTCCTCGCCCTGGCCAAGATCGGCGGTGAAGGTGACAACCTCGCAGCCGTAGGTCGCCTGCAGCCATTTCAGGATGACCGAGGTATCGAGCCCGCCCGAGAAGGCCAGCACCACCTTCCTCACGCTGCCCTGCCGCCCCTCTGCCATGCCGTTCCTTCCCCGTGCCGTCCGGCCGCGCGGGTAGCGGCAGCGGCGCACGCGTGCAACGGCGCACCGCTTCGAGGCCGCAGGTTCACGCCTTGTTCACGCCGCCTTGCGGGAGTATGGGCAAAGGCCACCGCCCATGCACGCTCCCGCTCCCCGAAAGACGCGCCGCAAGGGGTCGCGTGCCGGCCGGGTGGCGCGCGCGGTGCTGCTGTGGGGGCTGGCGCTTGGGGCCCTCGGCCTTCTGGCGGTCGTCGTGGCGGTTGCCCTGACCGCCCGCGACCTTCCAACCTATGCCGAGATGCGGCGCATCCCGCAGGGCCAGTCGGTGGTCATCCGTGCAGCCGACGGCACCGAGCTCGTGACGGTGGGCCCGAGCTTCGGGCGCTGGCTTGCCTATGAGGAGATCCCGCCGGAGATGATCGCGGCCATGCTGGCAGTCGAGGACCGGCGCTTCGCCTGGCATCCGGGGGTGGATCCGGTGGGCCTCCTTCGCTCGGTGGTTGCGAACTGGCGTGCGGGGCGCACCGTGCAGGGCGGCTCGACCATCACCCAGCAGCTGGCGCGCAACCTCTTCCTCACCAACAGCCGCACCTACGACCGCAAGGTGCGCGAGGCGATCCTTGCGCTGGCGATGGAGCGGCGGCTGACCAAGGAGCAGATCCTCGAGCTCTATCTCAACCGGGTCTATTTCGGCGGCGGGGCCTATGGGATCGACGCGGCGAGCCGGAAATTCTTTGGCCACCCGGCAACCGGGCTGAGCGTGGAGGAGGCGGCGATCATCGCCGGGCTGGTGAAGGCGCCGAGCCGCTATGCCCCGACCGCCGACCCCGAGCGCGCGCGCCGCCGTGCGGCGACCGTGCTGGCCGCCATGGCCGAGGCCGGTGCAATCCCGCCCGAGCGGGCGGCGGCAGGCCGGCTTTCAGAGGTGCGCTTTGCCATCGACCGCACCCAGGGCGACGTGCGCTATTTCACCGACTGGGTGCTGGCCCAGCTCGACACGCTGACCGACGAGGCGGTGGAGCCGCTGGAGGTGATCACCACCCTCGAGCCAGCGCACCAGCGCGCGGCCGAGGCCGCCGCGGCCGCACAGGGGCCGGCGGGCACGCAGATTGCGATCGTCTCGATGACACCCGACGGGCGCGTGACGGCGATGGTGGGCGGGCGCGACTATGCGACGTCGGTCTACAACCGGGCGGTGACGGCGCGGCGCCAGCCCGGCTCGGCGTTCAAGCTCTTTCCCTATCTCGCAGCCCTCGAGGACGGGATGACGCCCGACGACATGGTGGTCGACGAGCCGGTGCGCTTCGGCACCTGGGCGCCGCGCAACAGCAACGGCCGCTTCCTCGGCCCGGTGACGCTGAGGCAGGCGTTCGCACTCTCGATCAACACGGTTGCGGCGAGGCTGGGCGCACGGGTGGGCTTTGATGCGGTTGCGGGGATGGCGCGCCGGTTCGGCATCACCACGCCCATCAACCGCCAGCCGGCGATGGTGCTCGGCACCTCGGACGTGACGCTCTTCGAGCTGACGACCGCCTATGCCGCGATCGCCAACAATGGGGTCGAGGTGCGGCCCTGGGGGATCGCCGAGGTGCGCACCGGTACCGGCCGGCTTCTCTATGCGCGCGAGCCGGAGACGCCGCGGGTGCTCGTGGCGCCGTTCGTTTCCGCCTACATGACCGACATGCTGAAGGCGGTGGTGGAGGAGGGCACCGGGCGGGCCGCCCAGATCGGCCGGCCGCTTGCGGGCAAGACCGGCACCACCTCGAGCAACAGGGACGGCTGGTTCATCGGCTTCACGCCCGACCTCGTGGCCGGCGTGTGGCTGGGCCGCGACGATGCCCGCGCGGTGCCCGGGCTTGCCGGCGGGCAGGCGCCCGCGCGCGCCTTTGCCGCGTTCATGCGCCGCGCGCTGGCGGCCACGCCGCCGCGCGCGCTGGCCGCGACCGTGGACCTGCCCGAGGGCTTTCTCGAGCCCGACGCGGAGGTCTATGGGCTCGACTCCGGCGGCTGGCTGGCACCGGGCGCCGCTGCCGACCCATCGCCCGAGCCGGGCGCTGACCCGCCGTCCGAGCCGCGCCCCGACCCGGTGCCTGCAGCCGCGCCCCGACCGGCGGCCCCGGCGCCCCCGCTCAGCAGCGAGTGGCTCGACTCCGTGCTGCGCGAGGCCCCGCCCGCGCGCAACTGAGCCGGCCGGAGGGGCCTGCCCTCAGCCGGCGCGCGGATGGGTGCCGCGCCACACGTCGAGCAGGCGCGCGGCATCGACGTCGGCATAGATCTGGGTCGAGCCGAGCGAGGCGTGGCCGAGCAGCTCCTGCAGCGTTCGCAGGTCGACACCGGCCGCAAGCAGGTGGGTGGCAAAGCTGTGGCGCAGCGCATGCGGGGTGGCGGTTTCCGGCAGGCCGAGGGCGGTGCGCGCGGCGCGGGTGGCGCGGCGCAGCACGTCGGGCGAGAGCGGCCCGCCCTTCGCGCCGCGGAACAGCGGCGTGCCGGGCACAAGGCGGAAGGGGCACTGCCGCGCATAGTCGGCGATCGCGCTGCGCACCGGTGGCAGGAGCACGACCTGGCGGGTCTTGCCGCCCTTGCCGGCAATCGCGAGCGTCTCGGGCGGCGGCAGGTGGGCGGCATCGAGCCCGAGCGCCTCGGAGATGCGCAGGCCCGCGCCGTAGAGCAGCAGCAGCGCGGCGGTATCGCGCGCGGCGATCCACGGCTGGCGCGCGGCCTCGCCCGTCGCCTCGGCAAGGCGGACGGCATCGGCAGGCGCAAGCGGGCGCGGCACGCCGCGTGGCACGCGCGGGGCCCGCACGAGGCCGCGCGCGGGCGCGGGGATGCCGTGGCGCGCCTCGGCAAAGGCGAGGAACCCGCGTACGGCCGACAGCTCGCGCGCCGCCGACCGGCTGCCAAGGCCTGCGGCGCGGCGGGCGGCAAGGAAGCCGCGCAGGTCGGCGGCCCCGAGCGCGGCGAGCAGCCGGGCATCGGCCGGGCGGCCGTGCACATGCTCCAGATGGGCGAGAAGGCGGCGGCCGCAGCCGGCATAGGCGCGCACGCTGTGCGGCGAGAGGCGGCGCTCGGCGGCAAGCGTGCGCAGCCAGTCGGCCAGGAGCGCCTCGCCGCCCGGTGCGTCGGTGCCCGGTGCGTCGGTGCCCGGTGCGTCGGTGCCCGGCGCGTTGACGGCCGGTGCGGAGATGCCCGGCGTGGCCCGGTCCCGTGCGGCGCGGGCCATCGCGGCCTCAGCCGATCGTCTGGCCGGTTTTCGCCCAGTCGGCAAGGAAGGCCTCGAGACCGCGGTCGGTCAGCGGGTGGCGGAGCAGCTGGCGCAGCACGGCGGGCGGCACGGTTGCCACGTCGGCGCCAATGAGCGCGGCGTCCAGCACATGCACCGGGTGGCGCACCGAGGCGACGAGGATCTCGGTTCCGAACCCGTAATTGTTGTAGATGCGGCGGATGTCGCGGATGAGTGCCATGCCGTCGAAGCCGACATCGTCGTGCCGGCCGACGAAGGGCGACACGAAGCTTGCGCCCGCGCGCGCGGCCAGAAGCGCCTGCACGGCCGAGAAGCAGAGGGTGACATTGACCTTTGTGCCCTCGCCCGAGAGGCGGCGGCAGGCCTTCAGCCCCTCGGCGGTGAGCGGCACCTTGATGCACACATTGGGTGCGATGGCGCGCAGCACGTCGGCCTCGCGCAGCATGCCCTCGGCATCGGTTGCAACCACCTCGGCCGAGACCGGGCCGGCGACCGCGGCGGCGATCTCGGCCACCACCTCGAGCATGTTGCGGCCCGCCCTGTGGACAAGGCTCGGGTTGGTGGTGACGCCATCGACGAGGCCGGCTGCGGCGAGATCCGCAATCTCGGCGACGTCGGCGGTATCGACGAAGAATTTCATGCCCCGGCCTCTCCTTGCCTGCGCTTGCCGGGCTTTCGGCCATGCGCCACAGGAAATCAATGCGCGTGCAGGTGGTGCCGCTCCAGGCCGGCCTTTCCGCCCTCGACTATTGCGTGCCCGCGGGGCTCGAGCTCGCGCCGGGGGCGGTCGTGGAGGTGCCGCTTGGCCCCCGGCGCATTCCCGGCGTGGTGTGGGACGAGGGGGTCTATCGGCCCGCGCCGGTCGGGATGGCGCGGCTGCGCCCGGTGGTGCGCCGGCTGGACATGCCGGGCCCCGACCCGGCACTGCGGCGGTTGCTTGCCTTTGTGGCCGACTATTATCTCGCAAGCCCCGGCGCCGTGCTGCGGATGGCGCTGCCGCGTGCGGCCTTTGAGCCGGTGCGCGCGCCGCGGCTGTTCGTGCGCGGCGCGCTGCCCGACCCGGCGACGGCCCGCCACCCCGGGCGGCGGGCGATGCTGGCGCGCCTTGCCGCGCTCCAGGACCCGGGCCCGGCGCCGCTCGATCTGTGGGCGGCGCTCCTCGATGTGCCGCGCGCGCGCGCGGCCGCGCTGGCGGGGGCGGGCCTGCTCGTCGAGGCGGCCGCACCGGCAGACGGGCCGGCCCGGTGGCCGGACGCGAGGGCACTGGCCGCCGGGCCGGCGCTTGCGCCCGCCCAGGCCGCGGCGGCCGCCGCGCTCCGGGAGGCGGTCGACGCGCGCGCCTTCCGGCCCGTGCTGCTCGACGGCGTGACCGGCTCGGGCAAGACCGAGGTCTATTTCGAGGCGGTTGCGGCCGCGCTTGCCGCCGGCCGGCAGGCACTGGTGCTCCTGCCCGAGATCGCGCTGACCGAGGGCTGGCTCGGCCGGTTCGAGGCCCGGTTCGGCTTTGCCCCCCTGCTGTGGCATTCCTCCGTGCAGCCGGCCGCGCGGCGGCTGGCGTGGCGCGCGCTGGCCACGGGGCAGGCTCCCGTGGCGGTGGGCGCGCGCTCGGCGCTGTTCCTGCCGATGCCGAACCTCGGCCTGATCGTGGTGGACGAGGCGCACGACCAGGGCTTCAAGCAGGAAGAGCATGTGCCCTACCATGCGCGCGACGTGGCGGTCGTTCGCGCGCGCGAGGCCGGAGCGGCGGTCGTGCTTGCGACGGCGACGCCGAGCCTCGAGACGCTGGAGCAGGTGCGGCGCGGCGCCTATGCGCACCTCGTGCTGCCCGAGCGGCACGGCGCGCGCGCGCTTCCCGAGGTGGCGCTCGTCGACCTGCGCCGCACGCCGCCGCAGCGCGGGCGCTGGCTTGCACCTCCCGTGGCGGCGGCGCTCGATGCCGCGCTGGCGGCCGGCGAACAGGCGCTCCTCTTTCTCAACCGCCGCGGCTATGCGCCGCTCACGCTGTGCCGGGCGTGCGGCGCGCGCATCCAGTGCCCCAACTGCACGGCGTGGATGGTGGAGCACCGGCTCCAGCGCCAGCTGCTGTGCCACCATTGCGGGCACCAGATGCCGGTTCCCGCGGCGTGCGGCGCCTGCGGTGCCGAGGGCACCATGGTGCCGGTGGGGCCGGGGGTGGAGCGGCTGGCCGAGGAGGTGGCCGCCCTGTGGCCGGGGGCGCGGACCGCGCTTGTGACCTCGGACACGGTGACGACCCGGGCACAGGCGGCGGCGCTGTTCGACGATGTGGCCGCGCGCCGGCTGGACATCCTCATCGGTACGCAGATGCTGGCCAAGGGCCATGATTTTCCGGGGCTCACGCTGGTGGTGGTGGTGGATGCCGATCTCGCGCTTGCCGGCGGAGACCTGCGGGCGGCCGAACGCACCTTCCAGCAGGTGACGCAGGTGGCCGGCCGCGCCGGGCGCGGCGAGCGGCCCGGCCGGGTGCTGGTGCAGACCTTCCGGCCCGAGGAGCCGGTGATGCAGGCGATCGCAGCGCAGGACCGGGCGCGGTTCGTGGCCGTGGAACGCGAGGCGCGCAGGGCCGCGGGCATGCCGCCCTTCGGCCGGCTGGCCGCGCTGATCCTCTCGGGCGCCGACGCTGCGGCAACCGAGGCTGCAGCGCGCATGCTCGCGCGCGCGGCACCCCACGACCCGGCAGTGACCGTGCACGGTCCGGCCCCCGCGCCGCTTGCCATGCTGCGCGGGCGCCACCGGCAGCGGCTGCTGGTGCACGCACGCCGGGCGGGCGAGCTCAACCGCTACGTGCGTGCGTGGGTGGACGCGGTGCGTCTGCCTGCCGCGATCAGGCTTGCGATCGACGTGGACCCGCAGAGCTTCCTGTGACGGCGCGGGCGAGCGGCACCGCCATGACCGGCTGATAATGGGCGCCGCCGTGGCCGAGATGGCTTTCGTAGAGGATGATCTCCTCGGCCACCCAGCAGGCCCTGGGCGCAGCCGTGCCGGCAAGGAAGCGTTCGAGCCGGGCGGGGGGCACCCCGCGCGCGGCAAAGCGCGCAAGCGTGATGTGTGGGATGAAGCGGCGGGCCTCGGGGGCGACGCCCGCGGCCGCGAGGCAGCGCCCGACCTTGCGCGACAGGCGGGTGAGCCCCTCGACCGGCAGAAGGCCCACCCAGAGCGCGGTGATGTGGCCGGTGCGCGGCGAATCGAAGGTGCCAAAAGGCCCGAGCGCGACGTCGAGCGGCGCCGAGTCGAGCGTCTGCAGCCGCTCGG
Source organism: uncultured Sphingomonadaceae bacterium (assembly GCA_937995515.1). Classification (GTDB taxonomy): domain Bacteria; phylum Pseudomonadota; class Alphaproteobacteria; order Sphingomonadales; family Sphingomonadaceae; genus Thermaurantiacus. The sequence continues at coordinate 83,054 of CALKJZ010000019.1, forward strand.
CGACGGCATTGGCCCGGTGGCGGTCCACCTCGCCAATGAAGGCGAGGGTGGCATGCAGCTGCGCGTCTGTCTGCCAGCGCGCGCCCTCGACCCCGCCCATGAGGCCGAGAAGCTCGGCCCTGACCCCGGCCGGCGGGGCAAGGGCCACGAACAGGCGGTGGCGCGCCACGGCGGCCGGGCGCGTCAGCGGGCCGCGCGCCGGGTGCCGAGCCGCGCGGCAACCAGCGGCGCCATGCGCCTTGCCATCACCTCGACGCCCGCCGGGTTGGGATGCATGCCGTCGTCGAGCAGGCGGGCGCGGTTGCCGGCCACGCCCTCGAGGAAGAAGGGATCGAGCGTGGCCCTGTGCCGGCGCGCGAGCTCGGGGAAGATGGCGTTGTATTCGCGGGCATATTCGGGGCCGAGGTTGGGCGCGGCCAGCATTCCGGCGAGGATCACCGGGATTCCGCGCCGGCCCAGCTCGGCGAGGATGGCATCGAGGTTGGCGCGTGCCTGCGCCGGCGGCTGGCCGCGCAGCATGTCGTTGGCGCCCAGCGCGACGATTGCAACATCGGGCTTCTGCCCGAGGCCGTTCAGCACCCAGGCGAGGCGCGCGCGGCCTTGGGCGGTGGTATCGCCCGAGACCCCGGCGTTGACCACCCGCACCGCGTGGCCGCGCCGCCGCAGCTCCGCCTCGAGCCGGGCCGGGAAGCTCTCGTTCGCGCGCAGCTGGTAGCCGGCGGTCAGGCTGTCGCCGAAGGCGAGCACCAGCTGTTCGCGCTGCGGCTGCGCGGGGGCCCCTGCGGAGGCCGTCGCGGGGGCCGGGGCAACGGCGGGTGCGAGGAGCGCCAGCGCGGCAAGGAGGCCCAGTACCGCCCGGCGCCCGCGGGCCGGGGCGAGGTGGGCGGCGAGGTGGACGGCGAGGTGGACGGCGAGGTGGACATGGGGCCCGGCGCCCCCATATGGCGGACTGTTGTCGGCGGCTCTGGGCACTTTGCTCTCCGCAGCCAGGGGTGAGACAAGACCGGACATGCGCGATCCCGCACGCCTCGATGCCGCCGATATTGTGATCGACGCGCGCAATGTCACCCTGACGCTTGGGGCGGCGGCTGCGCCGGTCGACATCCTGAAGGGGCTCGACCTCGTGGTGCGCGCCGGCGAGCGGCTGGCGATCCTCGGGCCTTCGGGCTCGGGCAAGTCGTCGCTCATGGCGATCCTCTCGGGTCTTGAGGCCGCGACCTCGGGCACAGTGGTGGTGGCCGGGCGGGATTTCGTCGGCCTGTCCGAGGACGGGCTTGCCGAGGCGCGCCGCGGCCGGATCGGGATCGTGCTGCAGGCCTTCCACCTCGTGCCGACGATGACGGCGATCGAGAATGTGGCGATCCCGCTCGAGCTTGCACAGGCGCCCGACCCGTTCGGCGCCGCCCGGCGCGAGCTGGAGGCGGTGGGGCTGGGGCACCGGCTGCAGCACTATCCGGCGCAGCTTTCCGGCGGCGAGCAGCAGCGCGTGGCGCTGGCCCGTGCGCTGGCCGTGCGCCCGGCGATCCTGTTTGCCGACGAGCCGACCGGCAATCTCGACGGGGTGACAGGGGCCGAGATCATCGAGCTGATGTTCCGCCGGCTCGACGAGACGGGGGCGACGCTGGTGCTCATCACCCACGACCCCTTCCTCGCCCGGCGCTGCTCGCGCATTGTCACCATGCGCGACGGGCGGATCGTCGCCGACGAGCAGCCGGTGCCGGTGCCGGTGGCGGCGCCGTGAACCTGGGGCTGGCCGGGCCGCCCGCCGCACCCGTGGCGGCGCCGGCGCTGCCGCCGCGCGCGGCCCTGCGGCTGGCGCTTGGGATTGCACGGGCCGACATGCGCGGCGGGCTCGGCGGGCTCAGGCTGCTTGCCGTGTGCGTGCTCCTCGGCGTGCTCGCGCTTTCGGGGGTCGGCTCGCTTGCGGCTGCGATCCAGAAGGGCCTGACCGAGCAGGGGCAGGTGCTGCTGGGCGGCGACGTGGAGGCGCGGCTGACCCAGCGCCTGCCTTCCGCGGCCGAGCAGGCGGGCCTCGAGGCGCTCGGCGCGACCAGCCGGGTCGTGCAGCTGCGCGCGATGGTGACAGCCGAGACGGGCGCCGGCGCCGGCCGGCAGGCGCTTGCCGAGCTGCGCGCGGTCGATGCGGCCTGGCCGCTGGTGGGCGAGGCGAAGATCGCCGGCGGCGGCACGGCAGCCACGCGCGCCGCCATCCGCAGGGGCGCGGTTGTGGCCGAGGCGCTGGCCGCGCAGCTCGAGCTGAAGCCCGGCGACGTGGTGCGGCTTGGCATGGCGCGCGTGCCGGTGGCGGCAATCCTCGTCGAAGAGCCCGACCGCGCCGGCGCCGGCATCGCCTTCGGGCCTTCGGTTCTCGTCTCGCCTGCAACGCTGGAGGACACGGGTCTCCTGCAGCCCGGCACGCTGTTCCGCTCGCACACGCGCATCCTGCTTTCGCCCGGGGCTGACCCGGCCGCGGCCGTCAGCCAGCTCGAGGCGGACTTCCCCGAGGCCGGGTGGCGACTGGCCGACCGCCGCGACGGCGCGCCCGGCGTGCGGCGGTTCGTGACCAACATGGGCCAGTTCCTGACGCTCGTGAGCCTGACGGCGCTGGTGGTGGCGGGAGTGGGCGTGGGCAATGGCGTCGCCGGCCATCTCGCGGCCAAATCGGGCGCGGTTGCAACGCTGAAGGCGCTGGGCGCCTCCTCGCGGCTGATCGCGCTTGCCTTCGGGCTGCAGGTGGGCGCGGTGGCGCTCGCTGCCGCCTGCCTCGGCGCGCTTCTTGGCGCACTGGTGCCGGCGCTGGTTGCGCGCCTTGCCGCCGATGCGCTCCCCGTGCCGCCGGCTGTCGGCCTCTACCCCCTGCCGCTGGCAGGCGCGGTGGTGGCGGGGCTGCTCGTGGCGCTGGCCTTTGCCGCGCCCCCGCTTGCGCGCGCGGCCGCGCTGCCGGCGCAGCGGCTGTTCCGCGGGCAGGTGGAGCGCTGGCCGTGGCCCAGCCGCCCGGCCCTCCTCGTTTCGGGCACGGCCGGGCTGCTGGTGGTGCTGATGGGAGTGTTTTCCACCGCCGAGCCGCTGTTTGCGCTGGGCTTCGTGGGCGCGGTGGCAGCGCTTCTCGGGCTGCTGCTGCTGCTTGCGGCGCTGATCGATCTTGCCGTGCGGCGGATGCCGCGGCCGCGCCGGCTGCTGCCGAGGCTTGCGCTCGCCAGCCTCGTGCGCCCGGGCGCGCAGACGCGGCAGCTGGTGGTGGCGCTGGGCCTCGGGCTCAGCCTCTTTTCGACGCTCGCCTTCATCGAGACGAGCTTTGGCGGCGAGCTGCGCCGCAGCGTGCCGGCCCGGGCGCCGGCCTTCTTCGTCGTCGACATTCCGCGCGAGGAGGCCGAGCGCTTCCGCGCCAGCCTGCCGCCGGGCTCGGAGCTGGAGATGGTGCCCTCGCTGCGCGGGCCGCTGGTGGCGATCAGGGGCGTGCCCGTCTCGGCGCTGGAAAACCCGCCGCAGGCCGCCTGGGTGCTCAACGGCGATCGCGGCATCACCTGGGCCGCCGAGCCACCGCCCGGCACGGAGATCGTTGCCGGGCGGTGGTGGGCGGCCGACCACGCAGGCCCGCCGCTTGTCTCGATGGATGCCGAGCAGGCCGCGCTGCTGGGGCTCGGGGTGGGGGACACGATCACCGTCTCGGTGCTGGGCGTGGAGCTGACGGCGACGATTGCGAGCCTGCGGAAGATCGACTGGCAGGGCTTCGGCTTCAACTTCGCGCTGGTGTTCGACCCGGCGGCCCTTGCCGGTGCGCCCTACAGCTTCATGGCGACCGTCACCCCGCCCGATGCGGCCGAGGCCGGCTTTGTCCGCGCGGTAACCGAGGCCTTCCCGACGGTTTCGGTGGTGCGCGTGAAGGATGTGCTGGGGCGCGTGGGCGAGCTCGTCGGCCAGCTTGGGGTGGCGGTCAGGGCGTCGGCCTCGGTTGCAATCCTCGCCGGGCTCGCCGTGCTGGTGGGTGCGATTGCGGCCTCGGCGCGTGCGCGCGCCTATGATGCGGTGGTGCTGAAGGCGCTGGGCGCCACTCGCCGGCAGCTGCTCCTGGCAGGAGCACTCGAATATGCCGCGCTTGGGCTTGTCGTGGCGCTGGTGGCACTTGGCCTTGGTGCGCTCGGCGGATGGTTTGCCGTCACGCAGGTGTTCGGGCTCGCCTTCCGGCCCGACTGGGGAGCAGCGCTCCTGACCGTCCTGGCCGGGGCTGTGGTGACGCTCGGCTTCGGGCTTGCAGGCACGGCGCGCGCGCTGGGGCTCAAGGTGGCCGAGGCGCTGCGCGAGGTCTAGGCCGGCATTTGCGGCATGTTGCACCGGCGCAAGATTTGGCCACAAATCCCTTGAAACCCCGCGGGGCGCCGATGATATAGGGCCAAAGCGCCGGCGGTTCCGGCGCGCTGGGAGAGACGGACGATGGCAAATCCGATGGATCCGCGGCTTGGCGGTGCGCCGGTGCTCGGCCGGGGCCGTGCAGGGCTTGATGTCGCAGCCTATGACGAGGGCCTGCGGGCCTACATGCTGGGCGTTTACAACTACATGATTTCGGGCGTGCTGCTGACGGGCATGGTGGCGATTGCCATGGCCTATACCGGCGCGGTCTCGCTGCTGTTCAACCCTGCCACCGGGGGTGCCTCGCTTCTCGGCTGGGTGGTGATGCTTTCGCCGCTGGCGTTCGTGTTCATGCTCGGCTTTCGCTGGCAGAGCATGAGCGAGGGCGCGATGAAGGCGACCTTCTTCGCCTTCTCGGCAATCATGGGCGCGTCGTTGTCGTCGATCTTTCTCGTCTACACCGGCGCCTCGATCGCAACGACCTTCTTTGCAACCGCGGCCGCCTTCGCCGGCCTCAGCCTCTATGGCTACACGACGAAGCGCGACCTCTCGGGCCTTGGCACCTTTCTCATCATGGGGCTGGTGGGCCTGCTCGTTGCGATGCTGCTGAACCTGTTCCTGCAGTCGGGCACGGTGGCGTTCGTCGTCTCGATCGTGGGCGTGCTGCTGTTCGCGGCGCTGACCGCCTATGACACGCAGCGGATCAAGACCATGTACGACATGGTTGCCGGCTCCGACATGGCCGGCAAGACCGCGATCATGGGCGCGCTCTCGCTCTACCTCAACTTCATCAACATGTTCAGCTTCCTGCTGCAATTCCTCGGCCAGCGCGAGTAGCGCCTGGCAGGCAGGGTCTCAGAACCGCGGGGCGGGCCTGGCAACGGGCCCGCCCTTTCCTTTTGCGCGGCCTGCCGCCAGAGCGCGGCGATGCCGCTGGTGATCGCAGTCGACGGGCCGGCCGCCTCGGGCAAGGGCACGATCGCGCGCGCGCTCGCGCGCCACTTCGGCCTGCCCCACCTCGATACCGGCGCGCTCTACCGGGCGGTGGCGCTTGCGGCGCTGCGCGCCGGTGTGGGCCTCGAGGACGCCCGGGCGCTTGCGCCGCTCGCCGCCGCGCTCGACCTCGCGCGGCTGGACGACCCGGCGCTGCGCGACCGGGCGGCCGCCGAGGCGGCCTCGCGCGTCTCGGCCGTGCCCGAGGTCCGCGCGGCGCTGTTCCGGCTGCAGCGGGCCTTCGCCGCGCAGCCCCGGGGCGCCGTGCTCGACGGGCGCGACATCGGCACGGTGATCGCGCCCGATGCGCCGGCCAAGCTGTTCGTGACAGCGGCGCCCGAGGTGCGCGCAGGGCGGCGCGCGGCCGAGCTCAGGGCGGCGGGACTCGACGTCGACGACGGCGAGGTGCTGGCCGACATCCTCGCGCGCGACCGGCGCGATTCGGAACGCGCTGCGGCCCCGCTCGTGCGCGCGGCCGACGCCGACTTGCTCGACACGACCGATCTCGATATAGACGCCGCTGTTCGGCGCGCCATCGAGCTGGTCTCGGCGCGGCTTGGCCAGAGCTTCTGAAGGCGGAAAAGGGGCCCACCGGGCCGTTTTCGCGCGATCCGACTTGGCCGGCCCCCTTCCTGATCCCTTGCCCGCCGGCGCATGTGCAACCTGCAAGACCGCCGGAGACAACCGGCCGGCCTGCAACCGAATGTCAGGAGTTTGACGCGTTTCATGGCCACCGCTCCCATGCCCACCCGCGACGAGTTCGCAGCCCTTCTGGAAGACAGCCTCGGCAGCAGCCAGTCCTTCGAGGGCCGCGTCGTCAAGGGCCGGGTGACCGCGATCGAGAATGATCTCGTGGTCATCGATGTCGGCCTCAAGTCCGAAGGCCGTGTGCCGCTGAAGGAGTTCACCCCGCCGGGGCGGGAGCCGGAAGTGGCCGTGGGCGACGAGGTGGAGGTCTATGTCGACCGCGTGGAAAATGCGAACGGCGAGGCGATGCTCAGCCGCGACCGCGCGCGGCGCGAGGCGGCATGGGACAAGCTGGAGGAGAAGTTCACCGCGCAGGAGCGGGTGGAGGGTGTGATCTTCGGCCGGGTGAAGGGCGGCTTTACTGTCGATCTCGGCGGCGCAGTGGCCTTCCTGCCCGGAAGCCAGGTCGACATCCGCCCGGTGCGCGATGTCACGCCGCTGATGGGCATTCCGCAGCCGTTCCAGATCCTCAAGATGGACCGCAAGCGCGGCAACATCGTCGTCTCGCGCCGGGCGATCCTCGAGGAGACGCGCGCCGAGGCCCGGTCTGGCCTCATCCGCACGCTTACCGAGGGCCAGGTGATCGAGGGCGTGGTGAAGAACATCCACGACTACGGCGCCTTTGTGGATCTCGGCGGGATCGACGGCCTGCTGCACGTGACCGACATGAGCTACAAGCGGGTGCAGCACCCGGGCGAGCTCATCAACATCGGCGACACGGTGAAGGTGCAGATCGTGCGCATCAACCGCGAAACGCAGCGCATCTCGCTCGGCATGAAGCAGCTGGAAAGCGACCCGTGGGAGAATGCCGCCAAGCGATATGTGGTGGGCGGCAAGTTCCGCGGCCGGGTGACGAACATCACCGAATATGGCGCCTTCGTTGAGCTGGAGCCGGGAATCGAGGGGCTCGTCCATGTCTCGGAGATGAGCTGGGTGAAGAAGAACGTCCACCCGGGCAAGATCGTCTCCACCAGCCAGGAGGTGGACGTGGTGGTGCTTGAGGTGGACACGGACAAGCGCCGCATCAGCCTCGGCCTGAAGCAGGCCCAGCGCAACCCGTGGGAGCTGTTCGCCGAGATGCACCCCGTTGGCACCATCGTCGAGGGCGAGGTGAAGAACGCGACCGAGTTCGGCCTGTTCGTGGGGCTTCCCGGCGATGTCGATGGCATGGTGCACATGTCGGACATCAGCTGGGGGGTTTCGGGCGAGGCGGCGCTTTCGCTCCACAAGAAGGGCGACCGCGTGCGCGCGCGGGTGCTGGAGGTGGATGTGGAGCGCGAGCGCATCAGCCTCGGCATCAAGCAGGCCAGCGAGGCCGCCGGGGCGAAGGTGGCGAAGAACGAGGTTGTCACCTGCACGGTTGTTGCCGCGCGCGACGGCGGGATCGAGGTGCAGGTGGGCGAGGACGGTCCCTCCGCCTTCATCAAGCGCTCCGACCTCAGCCGCGACCGCGACGACCAGCGGCCCGAGCGGTTTCAGCCGGGCCAGAAGGTCGATGCGATGGTGATCGGCTTCGACCGCGCGAAGAACCCGATGCTGTCCATCAAGGCGCTGCAGATCGCCGAGGAGAAGGAGCGGGTGGCGCAATATGGCTCGAGCGACTCGGGCGCATCGCTGGGCGACATCCTCGGCGCGGCGCTGAACAAGGCGAAATCCGACAGCTGAGACCCGGCGGCCCGCGCGGTGCAGGCCCTTGACGAGGCTTGACCTTTGCCGCGCCGGCGGCTCATAGTCGCAGCCTCTTGGGCGGCGGGACAGGAAGCGGCCACCGAGGGGCCGCGCAGGGCGGTGCGGTTCCTCTCCGGTCGGGGGGCGGGGACAGGTCGATGATCCGGTCGGAACTTGTGCAGAAGATCGCGGACGACAATCCGCACCTGTCTCACGCCGATGCCGAGCGGGTGGTCAATGCCGTGCTCGATGCGATCGCCGACGTGCTCGCGCAGGGCGGCCGCGCCGAGCTGCGCGGCTTTGGCACCTTTTCCACCCGCGCGCGGGAGGCGCGCACCGGCCGCAACCCGCGCACGGGCGAAGCCGTGCCGGTGAGCGCCAAGCGCGTGCCGCACTTCAAGCCTGGCAAGGAGCTGCGCGAGCGGCTGAACCCTGCCGGGCGCTGAGGCGCGGGCGGACCTGCCGGCTTGACCGGCGTCCCCCCGGCGGCCACGGCGCCTGCAGGCGCGGCAGATGCAGGCGCGGCAGATGCGGACGTGGCGGATGCGGACGTGGCGGAACCGGTAGACGCAGCGGACTTAAAATCCGCTTGGGGGCAAGCCCCAGTGCGGGTTCGACTCCCGCCGTCCGCACCACGGCCTTTGCGAGGAGCGGCCGGGACCGGTAGACGCGGGGCCTGCACCCCGGACGGGAGGATGAGGGCATGCGAATCCTTGTGGCGTCGGACCTGTCGGAGGCCTCGGCGCGTGCGCTCGAGCGTGGCTTCGAGCTCGCGCGGCAGGCGCAGGGCGCGCTCTGCGTGGTCCATGTCGTCGACACTGCGCTTCCGAGCCGGCTTTCCGAGCAGGCCCTTGCCATTGCGCGCGAGACGCTCGAGGCTCAGGCTGCGCCGCTGGCCGCTGCAACCGGGATCGAGGCTGCAATCGAGGTGACCGGGGGCGACCCGCGGCTGGAACTGGCCGCGCGCGCCCGCGCCCACGGGGCCGAGCTGGTGCTGGTGGGCGCGCACCGCCGGCGGGGCTTCGAGCTGTTCAGCTTCGACGGCTCCACGCCGGGGCTGCTGTTCACCGCGCTCCGGCGGCCGATGCTGCTGGTCCAGATGCCGGTGGACGGGCCCTACCGGTCTGCGGTGGTGGGGGTGGACTTTTCCGTCTATTCGCGGCCGGCCATCCGCTGGGCGCACAAGCTCGCCCCCACCGCCACCCTCAGCCTTGTCCATGGCTACCAGGTGCCCTTCCGGCCCTATCTCGGCGGCGAGGCCTATGCCGCCGACATCGCATATGCCGAGCGGATGGAGCTTGATGCCTTTCTGGCCGAGGAGATGGACTGGCTGGCGCGGCGGGTGGCGGAATCGGGCGTGCCGATGCAGGCGATTGCCAAGAAGGTGGTGGAGGGAGCCCCGGCCGAGGCGCTGCGCGCGGCCGTTGCCGAGGCCGGCGCCGACCTCGTGGCGGTGGGAACGCACGGCCGCACCGGGCTCATGAAGATGCTGCTCGGCTCGGTGGCGGCAGAGCTGGTGAAGGATCCGCCGGCCGACGTGCTGATCGTGCCCGCGCGGGACTGACGGCGGACCCCGGCCCCGCGGGCGTTCGGGCCTGGCGTCGGGCCCGGCGTCAGTTGTAGCGGCGCAGCTCGTCCTTGGCGATCGCCTGTCGGTGTACCTCGTCGGGCCCGTCGGCAAGGCGCAGCGTGCGCTGGCCCGCGTAGCCGGAGGCGAGGCCATAATCCTGGCAGACTCCGCCGCCGCCGTGCGCCTGGATCGCCATGTCGATGACCTTGGTCGAGACATTGGGTGCGACGACCTTGATCATGGCAATGAGCGTCTTGGCGTCCTTGTTGCCGACCGTGTCCATCATCCACGCGGCCTTGAGCGTGAGCAGGCGGGCCTGCTCGATCTCGATCCGGGCGTTTGCGATCCGCTCGTGCCAGACTCCCTGGTCGGCGATGGGTCGGCCGAAGGCGACGCGGGACTTCAGGCGCTTCACCATCTTCTCGAGCGCCCGCTCGGCCGCACCAATCGAGCGCATGCAGTGGTGGATCCGCCCGGGGCCGAGCCGCCCCTGCGCGATCTCGAATCCGCGCCCGGGGCCGAGGATGATGTTCGCCTTCGGCACCCGCACATTCTCGAGCAGCACCTCGAAATGGCCGTGGGGCGCATCATCGTAGCCGAACACGTGCAGCGGGCGGACCTTGGTGATGCCGGGCGAATCGAGCGGCACGAGGATCTGCGACTGCTGCAGGTGCCGCGGCGCGCCGGGATCCGTCTTGCCCATGACGATGGCGATCCTGCAGCGCGGGTCGCCCACGCCCGACGACCACCATTTGCGGCCGTTGATCACATAGTCGTCGCCATCGGCGACGATCGAGGTCTCGATGTTGGTGGCATCGGAGCTGGCGACGGCCGGTTCCGTCATCAGAAAGGCGGAGCGGATCTCGCCGCGCGAAAGCGGCAGGAGCCACTGCTCCTGCTGTTCCCTTGTGCCGTAGCGCGCCAGCACCTCCATGTTGCCGGTATCGGGCGCGGAGCAGTTGAACACCTCTGCCGACCAGCCGACCCGGCCCATCTCCTCGGCGAGCGGGGCATATTCGAGATTGGAAAGCGGGGTGCCCTCGAACTCGAAGGCGTGGACAGGGGGCGCGCCGGCGTGGACGGGGGGGACGAACATGTTCCACAGCCCCTCGGCGCGGGCGAGCGGTTTCAGCTCCTCGATGAGCTCGATGACCTTCCAGCGTTCACCCGCCATCACCTCCTCTTCGTAGCGCGCCTCGTTGGGGTAGATGTGCCGGTCCATGAAGGCGCGAAGCCGTTCCAGCATCTCCTTCGTGCGAGGCGAATATTCGAACTCCATGTGCCGCTCCCTCGGATGGTCTGCCCCGTCTCTTGGCCGGGCGGGGCGCGGGGGGCAACTGGCAAAGGCGGAGGGTCGGCGCCATGGCCGGCCGCAGCCCCGTCAGTCGTCGGTCGGCTCGGTTGCGGCCTGCACGCCGCGCACGATGGTGCGGCCTGCGCCCATCACGTCGATGCCGGGCGTGCAGCCCGTCATCCCGCCTGGGCCGACGGTGGAGCAGCTGCCGATGCCGGTGGCAGACGGCCGGCCGCTGGCGAGTGCGGCGCGCTCGGCGCCGACATCGTCGCGGCGGCTGATTGTCGCCTGCTCGAGCTCGCGCAGCTCCTTCGGGATCCGGAAACGCTCTTCCTCGGGCCTGCGCGCGCACACGATGATCTCGTCGGGGTTGCTGGCGACCGGGCACGGGTCGTCGCCGTAGACGACGATCGTGCGCGCCCGGACCGGGCCATCCTGCGCCAGCGCCGGCGCGCCGGCTGCGCCTGCCAGAAGAAGGGCGCCCGCCGCCACCTGCCATCCCTGCATTGCCCGTCCTTTCGCGCTTGTGCGCCCGAATGCCCGGCCGCCCTGGCCGGCTACGGGTCGATCGTCATGGTGTACGAGAAACGCTCTCCCGGATGAACCGAGCATGACATTTCGGCAAGGGTGCCGCCAGTGTCGAAATAGTGGCGCACGATCCGGAGGCAGGGCGCGCGCCGGGCGATGCCGAGCGCCTCGGCCTCGGCGGCGGTGGCCGCGCAGGCCCGGATTTCCTGCGTCACCCGGCCGAGGGCAAGCCCGGCGAGCCGGCCGAGCTGGTGGAACAGCGCCTCGTGGCCGGAGCGGAGCTGATCGGCGACCGGCGCGAAACGGGGGTGGAGATAGGCTTCGGTGACGGCGAGCGTGAGCGGCGGGACATCGAGCCGCCGCAGGCCCCTGACCCCGATCCACCGTTCGCCCGGCTCGCGGCCGAGGCAGGCGGCAGCCCGGCGCGACAGGGCGACCGGACGCGGGAGCTCGATCTCGAACCGGCTGGCAGCGGCATATTGCAGGATCGCGCGGAGGTCGGGCAGGCTCTGGCGCAGGACCGGGGTGGCCGAGGCGATGACCGTTCCCGACCCGCGCCGGCGGAGGATGAAGCCCTCGGCCTGCAGCCGCGCGAGCGCCTCGCGCACGGTAAAGCGCGAGACTGCGAAGCGCTTTGCGAGCTGCGCCTCGGTGGGCATGGCCGACCCGGGCGGGAGTTCCCCGGACCGGATCTGCGCGCGCAGGATCTCGGCCAGTTCGGCGTAGCGCGGCGTCGTGCTTGTCGGCATCGACCGCGTGGTCCTCCCTCGTTTGCCGCTGCTTGGCATAGGCCGGATGCGCGGCTACGGCAAGCAAATGTCCGGACAAGGGGCCGCCATTCCGGTGCCGTCGCCGACGCTCAGCGAGCGGCTTTGCGCGCATCTGTCGCGGCCGGTGGAGGCGCCCGCGCGCGCCACCGCCCGTCGGCACCTCATCGACTGGCTGGCGTGCGTTGCCGGCGCGCGCCGGAGCGCGCCTGCGGCCGCTGCCCGGGCAGCCCTGCCCGATGCCGTCGCCCGCGCGGCAATGCTCGGCAATCTTCTCGAGATGGACGATGTCGACCGGCTGGGCCGGCTGCATCCTGGACCGGTCGTCTGGCCGGCGGCACTGTTGGCCGCGCGCGAGGCGGGCGCCAGCATGGGCGCGCTGCTCGATGGCGCCGTCCGCGGCTATGAGGCGATGGTGCGGGTCGGGCGCAGCCTCGACGACCATCATTACGCCCACTGGCACCCGACGGCGACCGCCGGCGGGTTCGGGGCGGCGGCGGCTGCCGCCTCGATCTTCGCGATGGATGCCAGCGAGACGGCCTCGGCGCTGGGGCATGCCGGCTCGCTCGCTGGCGGGCTTTGGCAGGTCCGGCACGAGCCGGCGGCTGTCACCAAGGCGGTGCATGTCGCGCAGGCGGCATGTTCGGGCCTGTGGCACGCGCGCCTTGCCCGCTGCGGCTGTGCGGGGCCGATGGCGATCCTCGAGGGGCCGCAGGGGCTCTATGCGGCTGCGACCCGGAGCCCGCGGCCCGAGGCGGTGGCCGCGGCGCTGCCGGGCTGGCGGATCGCGGAGGTGAGCTTCAAGCCCTGGGCGGCCTGCCGCCACGCGCACCCGGCGATCGACGCGGCGCTGGCCCTGCCCCGGGGCGCGCTGGCCGAGGGCCCGATCCGGGTTGAGACCTATGGAGATGCGCTCAGCTTCTGCGACCGGCCTACGCCGGCGAGCGAGGCCGAGGCCAAATTCTCGCTCCAGCATGCAGTGGCCGTGGTGGCCGTGCGCGGCCGGCCGGGCCTTGCCGATTTCGCGCCCGAGGCGATCGCCGACCCGGCCGTTGCCGCCGCGCGCGCGCGGGTCGGGGCCGTGCGCGCAGACGATCTCGATGCCGCCTATCCGGCGCATTTCGGTGCGCGCGTGCGCGCGGGCGGCGCGGTGGCCGAGGTGCGCGACGCGTGGGGAGACCCGGAGAATCCGCTCGATCCGGCGGGCCTTCTCGAGAAGCTCGCCACGCTTGCCGCCTGGGGCGGGCTGGAGCCGGAGGAGGCCGCGCGCGCGCGCCTTCTGGCCCTCGAGACCGCTGACGATGCGGATGCCTTGCCGCTTCTCGAGCTTCTGGGCGACTGGTTGGCATGAGCCCGACGGCCGCGCTGCTGGCCTTCGCGGCGGCCCCGCCCCGGCTTCCCGGGGCGGCGGCGGCACATCTTGCCATGCTGCTGGCCGACACGCTCGCGGTCGGCATTGCGGGCTCGACCGCACCAGGGGCGGATGCCGTGCTGCAGGCGGCCGCGCGGATGGGGAGCGGGGCGGAGGTTCCGGTGCTGGGCCGGTGGGAGCGGCTGCCCGCGCCCGCGGCGGCTTTCGCAAATGGCTTCCAGATCCACTGCCTCGAGTGGGACGCGGTGCACGAGGGGGCGGTCGTGCACGCGATGAGCGTGGTGACGGCGGCCGTCCATGCGGTGGCGCACCGGGCGCGCAGCCGGCCGGAGGAGGCGTTTGCGGCGCTTGCCGTGGGCGTGGAAGTGGCCTGCCGGCTGGGGCTTGCGGCGCGCGGGCCGCTCGCCTTCTTCCGTCCCGCCGTCGCCGGGCTCTATGGCGCGGCGCTGGCCTGTGCGCGGCTGATGCGGCTCGACCGGCTCGACGATGTGCTGGGCCTTGCCCACGCGCAGGCCGCCGGCACGATGCAGGCGCACCTCGAGGGCTCGATTGCGCTGCCGCTGCAGATTGCCCATGCGGCGCGCGCGGCGGTGACGGCGGCCGACCTCGTGGCGGCCGGGCTTTCCGGGCCGCACGATGTGCTGGAGGGCCCGTTTGGCCATTTTGCGCTGTTCGACCCGGGCGCCCCCGGGGATGTGGCGGACTCGCTCGGCGAGGAATGGCGTCTCGCCGACATCAGTGTGAAGCCCTGGCCCTCGGGGCGTGCCTCGCACGGCGTGCTGTCGGTGCTGGAGGGAATGGAGGCCTCGGAGGTGGAGCGCGTGGAGGCGCTGGTGCCGCCGCTGGTGCACCGGCTGGTGGGTCGGCCGTGGCTTCCCGACATGAGCCCGGCCTATGCGCGGCTGTGCCTGCCCTTCCTTGCGGCGCTGATGCTGGCGGAGGGCCGGATCGACCCGCGCCGCTTCGTGGCGCAGAGCTTTGCCGACATGCGGCTGCGCCGGATCGGTGCGCGCGTTTCGGCGCGGGTGGACGACAACCCCGATCCCAACGCGCTCTCGCCGCAGCGGGTGGTGGTGAACGGCACGGCGCACGACGTGCCGGCAACGCCCGGAAGCCCGGCAGCACCGCTTTCGGCCGCGCGCCACGAGGCCAAGCTTGCCTTTGCCCTCTCGCTCTCGGCGGCGCGCAACGCGCCGACGCTCCAGATGCTCACCCGCTTTCCCGAGACCCTTCTTGCCGGACGCGACCGATGACCCACCCCAGCTATTTCGACCTGCTCGACCACCGCGCGCTCGCTGAAGCCTATCCGCTCGGCGACGCGTTCCTCGAACGGTACCGGGGGATGTCGCGCGATCAGCTGCACGCGCTCAAGGAACAGCGCTTCCTGCGGCTGGTGGCGCGCGGGTGGGAGATCCCCTTCTATCGCCGCCACTGGGGGGCGGCCGGGCTCGAACCGGGGGACATCAGGAGCCTCGAGGATGCACCGAAGATTCCGGCCTATGACAAGTCGGACCTGATGCGTTCGATTGCCGAGCACCCGCCGCTTGGCGATTTTTCGGCGCCCGAGCTGCTTTCGCGCGCGCCGGACCGGCCGCCGGTGGTGCTGCACACCACCTCAGGCACCACCGGCAAGCCGCAGGTGCTGCTGTTCGGGCCCAAGGGGCGCGAGGTGGGCAACATGCTCGTGGCGCGCATGGCGCGCTGGCTGGGCGTGGGGGCGGACGATGTCGTCCATTCCGTCTACGGCCACGGCATGATCAATGGCGGCCACTACATCCGCGAGGCCTATACCCACTGGACCAACGCGCTGTTCCTGTCTGCCGGGACCGGCATCGAGACCCGCTCGGCAACCCAGGTGCAGCTGATGGCGGACTTTGGGGCGACGGTGATCGTCGGCTTCGTGGATTATGTGCGCAAGCTCGCCGAGGTGGCGCGCGAGGCCGGGCTGGAGCCGGGCCGCGACATTCCGGTGCGCATGATCATCGGCCATCTCGGCACCGAGGACCGGGCGGCGACCGAGGCGGCCTGGGGCGGGGCGCGCGCCTATGACTGGTATGGCGTGGGCGACACGGGCGCGATCGCGGCCGAGGGGCCGGAGCGCGACGGGCTGACGATCTGGGAGGATGCGCACCATCTCGAGATCTGCGATGTCGACACGGGCCGCCCGGTGGCCCGCGGCGAGGCCGGGGACATGGTGGTGACCACGCTCTACAAGGACGATGTGGCGCCCTGCATCCGCTTCAACACCCACGATGTGTCGGCGCTCCGCACTGACAGCCCGGCCTCGGGCCTCGTGTTCGACCGGCTGCGGGGCTTTCTCGGCCGTTCGGACAACATGGTGAAGCTGAAGGGAATCAACGTGTTCCCGCACGCGATCGGGGCGATCCTCGAGAACCGGCCCGAGCTGACGGGCGAATATGTGTGCCATGTGCGGCGCGGCGCCGACCTTGCCGACCGCATGACGGTGACAATCGAGCACCGCGCGCCCGAGGATGGGGCGATCGCGCCGCTTGCGGAGCTGCTGCGCCGCGGCCTCGGCGTGGAGGTGGAGGTGGTGCTGGTGCCGCCCGGCGGCACCGCCGCTGCCACCCAGATCGACGTGCGGCAGAAGCCGATCCGCCTCATCGATGAGCGGCCGAAGCGATGAGCGACTGGCACCGGCTGGGCGCGGCCGGGCTGGCCGCGCGGCTGCGCGAGGCGGGCGGCGGCGCCGAGGCGGCGCTTGCCCATTTCCTCGCCCGCATCCGCCGGCTCGACCCGGCGATCGGCGCCTTCACCCATGTGGCGGAGGACGAGGCGATGGCAGCGGCGCGGGCAAGCGACCGCCGGCTGGCCGAGGGGCGGGGCGGCCCGCTGGAGGGTGTGCCGGTGGCGCTCAAGGCCAACCTCGACGTGGCCGGCTGGCCGGTGACAGGCGGGATTGGCGCCTTTGCCGACCGGCGCCCGGCCGCCGATTCGGCCGCCGCCGCCGGGCTGCGCAGGGCGGGCGCCGTGCTGATCGGGCTTGCCAACCTGCACGAGGCGGCGCTCGGCGCCACGACCGACAACCGCTTCTATGGCCGCACGCACAACCCGCACCGGCACGGCTTCACGGCCGGCGGGTCGTCGGGCGGATCAGGCGCGGCGGTCGCGGCCGGGCTGTGCGCGGCGGCGCTCGGCACCGACACGCTGGGCTCGGTGCGGATTCCGGCCGCCTATTGCGGGGTGACCGGCCTCAAGCCGACGAACGGGCTCGTGCCGTCCGGGGGGCTGATCGCGCTCGTGCCCGCGTGGGACTGCATCGGCCCGATTGCGCGCTCGGTTGCCGATTGCGCGCTCGTGCTCGAGGCGCTGGCCAGGCCGGGCGAGGCGTCGCCCATCGCCCGGGTGGCGGTGCCGGCCGGGCTTGACGCTGGGGAGATCGACCCGGCGGTTGCCGCCGGGTTCCGGCTTTCGCGCCAGCTGCTGAAGGGGCTTGGCGTGGAGGTGGCCGAACATGCGCTGCCGGTCGACTATCATCGCGTGCGGCTTTCCGGCTTCGTGCTGGCAACCCGCGCGGCCCGCGCGCGATTCGGCGCGGAGATGGATGCTGCGCCGCAAGGCTTTTCCAGCGAGTTCAAGACGCTGCTGGACTTCGGCGCCCGGTTTGATGCGGAGGCGGTGGCGGCTGCGGAAGCCGCGATTGCCGCCGCGCGCGACACGCTCTGCGCGACCCTTTCGGTGGCCGATGCCATCCTTCTGCCCACCACGCCGCAGCCGGCCTTTGCCTTCGACGGGCCCCACCCGCCGAGCCAGGCCGATTTCACCGCGCTTGCCAACATCGCCGGGCTTCCGGCGCTTGCGCTCCCGGCCGGCTGGACCGCGGACGGCCTGCCGGTGGGCGTGCAACTGCTCGGGCGGCCGGGCGCGGAGCGCGCGCTTCTCGCGCTCGGCGGGCGGCTTGAGGCGGCGCTCCAGGCCACCCGCTGGCCGCCGGGCATGGACTGAAACCTCGCAGCCGGAAAAGACAAGGAGAGACCCCATGCGCATTCTCGTGCTCTTCAACCTGAAGCCGGAGGCCGATCCCGGCGCCTATGCCGAATGGGCGCGGACGACCGACATTCCGGGCGTCCGTGCGCTCGGCTCGGTGACCGACTTCCGGGTCTATCGCGTGACCGGCCTTCTCGGCAGCGACGCGCCGGCCCCCTTTGCCTATGCCGAGGTGATCGACGTCGCCGACATGGACGGCTTTCTCGCCGACGTGGGCAGCGCGGCGGTGCAGAAGATGGCGGCCGAGTTCCAGGCCTTTGCCGACACCCCGCTGTTCCTGATGACGGAGGAACTCTGATGCCGGGCCGCTTTGCCGGGCGGGTGGTCGCGGTGACCGGCTCGGGCCGGATGGGCGGGCTCGGGGCGGCGATCCTGCAGCGCTTTGCCGACGAGGGCGCGGACTGCGTGGTCTCCGACCTTGGCGCGCCGCGGCCGCACATGGAGGCAGGCGACATCGGCACGACCGACGAGATGGAGGAGGTGGCCGCCGACCTGCGGCTGCGCGGCGCGCGCGCAATCGCCGTGCCGTGCGACGTGCGCGTGGAGGCCGATTGCGCCGGGCTGGTGGCCGCAGCCGTCCGCGCGTTCGGCCGGCTGGATGTGTTCGTGAACAATGCCGGGATCGGCTATCTCATGATGCCGCTTCTGGAGACGAGCGAGGCGGCGTGGGACGCGGTGCTCGACGTGAACCTCAAGGGCGCGTTCCTGTGCACCCGGCACGCGGCGAGGCAGATGATCGCGCAGATTTCGGCCGGCGCCGGGTCTGGCGGGCGGATCATCAACATCGCAAGCCAGGCCGCCAAGACGGGCTTTCCGCACATGGCGCCCTATTGCGCCTCCAAGCACGGCATGGTGGGGCTGACGCGCGTCTCGGCGATCGAGCTCGGCCAATATGGGATCACCGTGAACGCCATCTGCCCCAACCATGTGACAACCGGGCTGGGGGCGAAGCAGAACGCCTATTTCTCGAAGCTGCTCGGCTTCGAGACGGTGGAGGCCTATCTGGCCAACATGGCGCGCCGGAACCCGATGGGCCGGCCCGGGCTTCCGACCGACACGGCCGCGGTCGCCGCCTTCCTCGCCTCGGACGAGGCGTTCTACGTGACCGGCGAGGCGATCAATGTCTCGGGCGGGGAGGAGATGCACTAGGCGCGGGCACGCGGGCGGCGGCAGGCCTCCAGACGCTGCAAGCATGCGGGGGGGGCCGGGCCGGAGCGCGCCGGCTTCTGGCGCCGGCGTGCGGATGCCGGCGGGGCGGCATCCGGGCGTTCACATCTGCTCCGGATCTGCCGTGAGGGTGACGGTGAGCCAGAGGTCGGGGCCCCGCACGTCGGTTGCCTTGCCGATCGCATCGGCGAGCGTGCGCCGCAGCGCGTCCACCTCGGCCACGGGCTCAGCGAAACCGGCCTCAACGAGGATCGAGATCTCGACGAACAGCGCCCGGCCGGCCTTCTGCAGATAGATTTCGAAGTTGGAAAAGCCGTGGGCCTCGAGCGTGCGGCCGATGGCGGCGCGCAGGCGCGCGTCGAGCTCGGGCGGGACCACCTCGAAGATCTCGAGGAAGGCGCTGCGCGCCTCGCGGAGCGGCATCGGCAAAAGCAGGAGCGAGAGGACGGCGAGGATGGCCGGGTCGACAAGTGGCAAGAGGGGCGCAAGCGCCGTGCCCTCGATGAGGGCGGCGGCGGCAAAGGCAAGGAACAGCGCCGAGGTGATGAGGGCCGACATGAGCCAGGCCGTCACGTCGAGGCGGACGAGGCCCGAGTCGATCCGCTCGGCCTGGCCGCGCATCCACCACCACATGCCAAGGCAGATGAGGGCGACGATTGCGGCATAGGCGAGCGCGAGGCCGAAATCGGGCACATAGCCACCCTGGAGGATTGCCGCGACCGACGACAGGAAGGCATAGGCGACAAGCGCGATGAGCACGCCGGCCTTGAGCCCGAGCACCAGCGGCTCGAGGTGCCAGTAGCCATATTGGAAGCGGCGGCTGCCGGCCTGCGGGATGAGCCGGGCGACGAGCAGGGTCAGCCAGGTGATGGCGGCATCGACGCCGGAGAAGAAGCCGTCGAAGACGATGGCGGTCGACCCGGACAGAAGGCCGAAGCCGACCGCGATGGCGGCGATCAGCAGCGTGGCGAGGATCGACATGGAAAGAAGGCGTGCCTCGAGCTCGGAGCGCAGCCGCATCACCCGTTCGATCGAGACCATGGGGCGAGGCTTCCGGGCCGGGCGGCGCCGATGTCAAGCCGCGCGCGGAGGTGCGGGGCCGCTCGTGCGGGCCCGGCTCAGGCGCCGTGCAGGAAGTGCATGATGTCGCCATCCTGGACGACATAGGCCTTGCCTTCCGCGCGCAGCCGTCCGGCCTCGCGCGCGCGCGCCTCGCCGCCCAGCGCCACGTAATCGGCATAGGCGACGGTCTCGGCGCGGATGAAGGCGCGCTCGAAATCGCTGTGGATGACGCCTGCGGCCTGCGGCGCCGTGCTGCCGCGCCGCACCGTCCACGCGCGGGCCTCCTTGGGGCCGGCGGTGAAGAAGGTAACGAGGTCGAGGAGCGCGTAGCCGGCGCGGATGATGCGCGCGAGGCCGGTCTCCGCAAGCCCGAGCGCTGCGAGATAGTCGGCCCGCTCGGCCTCGGGCATGGCGGCGATCTCGGCCTCGATGGCCGCCGAGACGATGACCGCGCCTGCGCCTTCGGCGGCGGCCATGGCCTCGACGGCGCGCGCATGGGCATTGCCGGTGGCGGCTGCGGCCTCCTCGACATTGCAGACATAGAGCACCGGCTTGGCGGTGAGCAGCTGCGCCTGGGCGAGGTGGCGTGCCTCGTCCGCATCGCGCGGGGCGGCAAGGCGCGCCGGGCGGCCCTGCCGCAGCAGGTCGAGGGCCTGGCCGAGGATCGCGGCGGCCGACTTCGCCTCCTTGTCGCCGCCTTGCGCCTTCTTGGCGAGGGTGGGCACGCGCCGTTCGAGGCTTTCGAGGTCGGCGAGCATCAGCTCGGTCATGACGGTCTCGGCATCGGCGACCGGATCCACCCGGCCTTCGACATGGGTGATGTCCGGGTCTTCGAAGCAGCGCAGCACGTGGATGATGGCATCGACCTCGCGGATGTTGGCGAGGAACTGGTTGCCCAGCCCCTCGCCCTTCGACGCGCCGCGCACGAGGCCGGCGATGTCGACGAAGGCGAGCTGGGTGGGGACGATGCGCGCCGAGCCGGCGATGCGGGCGATCTCGGCGAGGCGCGGGTCGGGCACGTCGACCTGCCCGACATTGGGCTCGATGGTGCAGAAGGGATAGTTGGCTGCCTGTGCGGCCGCGGTTTCGGTGAGCGCGTTGAAGAGCGTGGACTTGCCGACATTGGGCAGCCCGACGATGCCGCAGCGGAACCCCATCTCACCCCTCCTGTTGCCGGAGCGCCAGATCGTTCATGAAGCGCGCATGGTCGCCGGCGGCGAGCAGCGGCGCGAGCGCGGCGAGGTCGTCGAGCAGGCGCTCGAGTGCCGGGCGCTCGGGCTTCGCCCAGTCGCCCAGCACATGGCCGGTGACACGGGCCCGGTCGCCCGGGTGGCCGATGCCGATGCGCACGCGCACATAGTCCGCGCCGATGTGCCGGTCGATGGATTTCAGCCCATTGTGGCCGGCGTTGCCGCCGCCCCGCTTCACCTTCACGCGCAATGGCGGAAGATCGAGCTCGTCGACGAAGACGGTGAGCGCTTCCGGCGGGAGCCGGAAGAAGCGCAGCGCGCCGCCAATGCTCTGGCCGCTTTCGTTCATGAAGGTCATGGGCTTGAGCAGCAGGATCTTCGCCGTGCCAAGTCGCCCCTCGGCGGCCAGGCCGTGGAAGCGGGCGCGCCACGGCCCGAAGCCGTGCGCGCGGTGGATGGCATCGACGGCCATGAAGCCGACATTGTGCCGCTGGCCGGCATGGGCCGGACCGGGGTTTCCCAGCCCGGCGAAGACCTGCATGGCCCCTAGCCTTCGGCGCCTTCGGCGGCGGCTTCCTCGGACTTCAGGCCCGAGGGTGCGACGATCGTGGCGATGGTGAAATCCCGCTCGATGGTGGGCTTCACGCCCTCGGGCAGGCGGACCGCCGAGATGTGGATGGAATCGCCCACCTCGAAGCCGGTGAGATCGACCACAAGATCCTCGGGAATGCGGTTGGCCGGGCACCGGAGCTCGACCTCGTGGCGGACGATGTTGAGCACGCCGCCGCGCTTGAGGCCGGGGGAGGCGTCCTCGTGGAGGAAGCGCACGGGGACCTCGACCGTCACCAGCGTGTCCTCGGCGACACGCAGGAAGTCGACATGGATGGGGCGGTCGGTGACGGGGTGGACCTGCACGTCGCGCGGGAGCGTGCGGTGGGTTCTGCCGTCGAGGCTGATCTCGACGACCGAGGTCATGAAGTGGCCGGTTCCGAGCTGGCGGAGCAGCGCCTTCTCCTCGATGTGGATGGCAATCGGCGGTTCGCCGGCGCCGTAGATGACGGCCGGCACCCGGCCTTCCCGGCGGGCGGCGCGCGAGGCTCCCTTGCCGATGCGCGCGCGTGGCTCCGCCGCAAGCGTGAGCACGTCTGACATGGTGTGTCTCCAGAGCAGAGGGCCGACCGCCTCCAGGGTGCCGCCGGCGGAGCGGGGCCGATAGCGAAGCCGCCGGGGCATGGCAAGACTCCGTGGCGGGGCGGGGCGGGGCTGCGGCGGCGCAGGCCCGCGCGCCGGAAACCGGACGGCGATTGTCGCAATTGAAAATCGCTTGCAAATTTGCCTTGCGGACGCCGTGCGGGCGCGCTAGCCGCGATCGAGAACCAGTCGCAAGAAGACGGAGAACCGGCGATGCCACGCGGCCGCGCAACCAGGGAGACAGGCGTGCTGGCGGTCGTCCTCGCAGCCGCTGCGGCCCACGCCGCCCATGCGGCCGGGGTGGACGAGGGGGCCGAGCCCGGCCCCGAGGCGGGCGCGATCCCCATCATCCTCGTAACGGCAAGCCGCGAGCAGGCGTTCGATGCCGGTGGCTCGGTGCACCGGCTCGATGCCGAGGATCTGGCCATCTTCGCGCAGGCCGATGTGAACCGGGTGCTGCGCGCCGTGCCAGGCCTTGTGCTGCAGGAGGAGGAGGGCTTCGGGCTCAGGCCCAACATCGGGATCCGCGGCTCGGGATCGGACCGCTCGGCGCGTGTTGCCATCATGGAGGATGGCGTGCTGGTGGCGCCTGCGCCCTACGCGGCGCCGGCGGCCTATTATTTCCCCCGCCTCGCCCGCGTGTCGGCCGTCGAGGTGGCCAAGGGGCCGGCCGGCATCAAATATGGCCCGCTGACCATCGGCGGGGCGATCGGCTTTCTGTCGACCCCGATCCCCGAGCGCGACGGCCGGCCGGGGGGGCACGCCGACCTTCTGGGCGGCAGTTTCGGCACGGTGCGCGCGCATGGCAATCTCGGCGGCTGGTTCCCGCTGTCGGGCCCGCTCGAGGGCGGCGTGCTGGTCGAGGGGCTCCTCGAGCGCTCGACCGGCTTCAAGCGGCTGGACAGCCCGGCAGGCGCCGACACGGGCTATGACATCCGCGACATGGTGGTGAAGCTGGGCCTGCGCAGCAGCGACGGCCGGCACGACCTGCAGCTGAAGTTCCAGCGCTACGAGGAGACCTCGGACGAGACCTATCTCGGCCTGACGCGGGGCGACTTCCTCGCCAGCCCGCGCCGGCGCTACGCGGCCTCCCAGCTCGACCGGATGGACGTGCGGCAGGACTTCTGGCAGGCAAGCTGGCGATTTTCGCCCTCAGCGGATCTCGAGCTCGCCGCCATCGGCTATGTGCGGGAGACCAGCCGCGCCTGGGTGAAACTGCAGGACGTGCGCAACGCTGCCGACCGCGGGTGGAGCCCGCTCTCCAGTGTCCTGCTGCGGCCGGAGGCCTTTGCCACCGAGCTTGCCGACCTGCGCGGCACCACCGGCTTCGTGGGGCGCACGGGCGCGCTCAGGGTGCGCAACAACGCCCGCAGCTACGCGGCAAAGGGCGCGCAGATCGTGGCGGTCGGCCGCTTTGCAACCGGCCCGCTCGCGCATCGCCTCGAGGCCTCGGCGCGCTATCACGAGGACAGCGAGGACCGGCTCCAGGATGATGCCCGCTATACCAATGTGGGAGGCGTGCTCCGGCTTGCGAACGCCGGAGCGCCGGGCAGCCAGGACAACCGCCTGGGCGAGGCGCGCGCCCTCGCCTTCTATCTGCGCGACACGATCGAGGCCGGGCCGGTGACCCTGACCCCGGGGCTGCGGCATGAGACCATCCGGCTGGTGCAGACGCGCTGGGCGCCCGGCGATGCCGCGCGTGTGACCCCGACGGGCATTGTCCGGACCGAGGTCGACGTCTGGATCCCCGGCATCGGCATCACGGTCGACATGGGAGGCGGGCTGCGGCTGGTGGGAGGGGCGCACCGCGGGTTCCGCAACCCGGCGCCGGGGGCGTCGGCCAGGGCCGAGACCAGCTGGAACTATGAGGCGGGCCTGCGGTTCGGCAGCCCGCGCTCGGGCCTGGAGGTGATGGGCTTTCTCAACGCCTATGACAATCTGGTCGGCACCTGCACGGCCTCGACGGGCGGCGGCTGCGAGCCGGGGGACGAGTTCGATGGCGGCCGGGCGCGCGCGGCCGGGCTGGAGCTGACCGCCCAGCACCGGCTGGCGGGGCTCGACACGCACGGCTTCGCGCTGCCTGTCCTCCTTGTCTACACGCTTCTCGACACGAGGTTCAAGACCAGCTTCGTGAGCGGCTTCGGGCCGTGGGGCACGGTCAGCGCCGGGGATTCCCTCCCTTATGCGCCGCGCCACCAGCTGACGCTCGGGCTCGGCCTCGAGCTGCCGCGCTTCAGGCTGGACGGGCTTCTGAACCTTCAGTCGGAGGCGCGCAACACCGCCGGGCGTGGCCCCATCCGCCCCGACGACCGGGTGGACGGCCGGGTCGTGATCGATCTCGCCGCGCGCTACCAGATCCGGCCGGGGCTTGCCCTCTTCGGAACCGTCACCAACCTCCTCGATTCGGTCTACAATGTGTCGCTGCGCCCGTCGGGCTTCCGCCCCGGCCTGCCGCGCGCCGTCCTTGCGGGGCTCAAGGCCGATTTCTGAAGGCAGCCGGGCCGATGGGCTGCCCAAAGGGGAGGGGCGCGGACCCCGCGCCCGGGTCCGCGCCCCCCCTTGATGCGACCGGCTGGACCGGATGGGCGGACCGTCAGGCGGCCGCTGTCTCGAGCCGGCGGCGGCGGCGCAGGCCCGCGCCCACGATGCCGAAGCCGGCGATCATCATCGCCCAGCTGGCCGGCTCGGGCACCACGCTGCCAAGGCCGAGCGCCCGCGCAATGGCCGGGGCCACGCCGGTGTTGTCGATGTAGCGGCCATCGTTGAACCCGAGGCCGCCGAAGCCGCCCTCGAAGCCGTCCGCAAGGCCCGGGTCGATGCCGACGACGAAGCTGTAGAAGTGCGCCGCCCCCGCGCCGTGCGCAAAGAACAGCGTGTTCTCGTTGGTGTGGGTGCCATAGTGCCACCGCACGCCCGGCAGCACGCCCGCGCCGCGGTTCTCGATCGGCTCGAAGGCGATGGTGTCGGAGTTGGGGCCCATCGGAATGCCGTTGCCATGGTCGGTCAGCACGATGATGAGCGTCTCGTCCCACGAGGACATGGTGTTCACCCAGTTGACCGCAGCGGCCACCGCCAGGTTGAAGTCGACCTGCTCCTCGATGATGCGGCCGGTGTTGTTGGCGTGCGCCATCCAGTCGACCGCGCCGCCCTCGACCATCAGGAAGAAGCCCTTGTCGGAGGCGGTCGAGAGGTGGTTGATGGCGCCCCTCGTCATCGTCTCAAGGGTGGGCACCGTTTCGATGAACTTCACGCCCGAGGGGTTGGACAGGTCGGCGCCGAGCACCGATTCGACGCGGTTGGCCTGCAGCGTCGCCTGGACTGGCGCGATGCCCCACAGCGGGCCCATGAAGGTGAGCGTGCCGGCGGCGAGCGCGTCGAAGTCGGCCTTGGTCTCGATGAAGTTCCAGCCGGCTGCCCCGCTCTTCAGGGCCTCATACTGGGCGACGCTCATGTAGGTCGTCGACGGGGTCGTGCGGGCGACGCCGCTGTGGTTGAACCAGGGGTGGCCGCCGCCCATCACGAGATCGAGCGCGCCGCCGGTGAGCATCTGCTGGGTGATCTGGTGGTAGTTGTTGCGGCTGATGTTCTGGGCGCCGAAGGCGGCCGGCGTTGCGTGGCTGAAGGGCACCGAGGAGATGGCGCCGGTGGCATAGCCGAGGCTCTTGAGGTTGGCGGTGATGAACGGCACGGCGTTTGCGAAATCGTCGAAGTTGATCGCGTTGTTGTAGCTCTTGATGCCCGCTGCGATCGCGGTGCCGGCGGCGGCCGAGTCGGTGTAGTTCCGCTTGACGAAGTGGTAGCCGGCGAAGAAGTTGGAATCGCCGGTGGGCACCGTGCTCCACGCCTGTGCCGGATCGTAGCTGACTTGCGGCGTGCCCGTGAAGGTTGGCGTCGTCGAGGTGTTGAGCGGGTAGGTGGTCATGCCAAGCTTGACCGAGAAGGCATCATAGGGCTGCAGGCCCTTGGCGCCATATTGCCAGTAGCTCGCCATGTCCCACGTGCCCCAGCTGGCGCCGTCGGAGATGAAGAGGATCACGTTCTTGGCCTTGGCACCCGGCGTGGCCGCGCTGGTGGGCGTAACGGCGCCGCGCGGTTCGGCGGCCGGAAGGTTGGCCGCGACCGGCGCGCCGAGCGTGGGCATCGAGATTGCAGCATGGGCGGGCGCTGCGAGCCCAGATCCGAGCGCGAGCGCAAGGCCCGCGCGAAGCGACATGGTCGGCATCACGTTCTCCTGAAACTGGCTTTGGTTGACCCCCGGAAGCAGCCCGGCAGACCCCGAGCCGGACCGCCCCGTCTGGCGTCGCCCTCCTAGGTTAACAGCGTGAAACCCCGATGGCCGCTGCGTGACGCTTTGGTGAAAGGCCCGGCCCGGCGCCGGCTGGTGAAGGGCCCGGCCCGGCGCGGCTCAGCGGCGCCGCGCAGGACGGCGCTGTGGCGGCGGCATCACCGGCTGCGGCGCAAGCCCGAGCGCCTCGAGCGTGTCGAGAAGGCTGTGCCGGCCGGCCATGTGGCCCGCGCCCACGGCCACGAACCGGTGCCCCGGGGTTTTCATCTGCGCGGCAATCCATTCGGCCCAGCGGGCGTTGCGATCCCTGAGCAGCAGCTGTTCGAGCATCGGCGAGCGGCGGAACTCGGCCTCCATCAGCTGCCCGAGGAGCTCGGCCCGCCCGCTCGTCCAGTGGCTGATGATCTGCCGGCTGCGCGCGTGCGACTCCGCCATGCCCTCCACGACGCCGATCAGCAGCTGCTGCTGGTCTGCCTCGGAGAGCGAATCGAAGAAGCCGAGCTGCTCCTCCAGGGTCTCGAGCGCCTCGATGGGCGTGTTGCGCAGCCGTGCGCGCTCGGTCAGCACCGCCTCGGCGCCGATGGCGGGCGAAAGACCGTTGCGCTCGGCCTCGAGGTTCCGGAGGGTGAGCGCGATGAACCAGGTCTTCATCCACTCAAGCGGCATGGGCTTCAGGCGCATGAGCTCGGCGTTGAGGCGCGCCTGCCACGCGGGCGGCACCCGATCGAGCACCGGGCGGGGCGCGGGGAGGCGCGCGAGGCGCAGCATCTCGGGCGCGAGCGCCGGCCCCTCGGGCATCCGGGTCTCGAGCACCAGCACGTCGGCGGAATCGAGCGCCCCGACCACGTGCGGCCGGAACCAGCTGACCCCGCGCGGCAGGGCGTGCACCGTGCCGAAGAGGGTCACGCGCGCATCGCCCCGGCGGATCTCCCACATCAGGGGCGCGAGCGGCTCAGCCGGCGCAGGGGGCGCGCGCCCGGCAGCTGTGGCCGCAGCCCCGGCCACCAGCAGCGCCATCAGGAGGAGAAGGCGGGCGATCACGCCGCGCGCGTGGCCTTCGCCTCGGCCCAGTAGCGGTCTTTCAGCAGGCGCTTGTAGAGCTTGCCGGTTTCGTGGCGCGGAAGTTCGGGCAGGAAGTCGACGCTCTTCGGGCACTTGACGGGGCTCAGCCGGCTGCGCGCATAGGCGATGAGCTCGGCCTCGAGCGCGGGGCCGGCATCGGCCCAGTCGCGCGGCTGGACGACCGCCTTGACCGCCTCGCCCAGCTCCTCGTCCGGGACTCCGAACACCGCGACATCGGCCACCTTGGGGTGCATGACGAGGATGTTCTCGGTCTCCTGCGGATAGACGTTCACCCCGCCGGAGATGATGGTGTAGCTCGCACGGTCGGTGAGGAAGAGATAGCCCTCCTCGTCGACATAGCCAAGGTCGCCGAAGGTGGCGCCGTGCGGGCCCTGGACTTCGGCGGTCTTGGCCGGGTCGCGGTGGTAGGCAACGGGCGGGCCGCCGTGGAAGAAGATCCGCCCCTCGCGCCCCGGGGGCAGGAGGTTGCCCTCCTCGTCGACAATGCGGATCTCGCCGAGGAGCGAGCGGCCGACCGAGCCCTTCTTGCGCAGCCATTCCTCGGGCGAGATGGCGGTGAAGCCCGCGCCCTCGGTCGCCGAATAATATTCGAAGATGCGCGGCCCGAGCCAGTCGATCATCTTCTCCTTCACCTCCACCGGGCAGGGCGCGGCGGCGTGGATAAGGGCCTTCAAGGTCGGGAAGGTCCGCCCCTCGCGCGCCCTGTCGGGCAGCTTCAGGATCTTCACGAACATGGTGGGCACCACCTGGCTGTGGGTGACGCCATGGGCCTCGATGAGGTCGAGGAAGCGCTCGGGCTCGAACTTCTCCATCACGATCACGGTGCCGCCGAGCCGGTGGACGGCGAGGCAGTAGCGCAGCGGTGCGGCATGGTAGAGCGGCGCCGGCGAAAGATAGACGGTATCGGGCCCGAAGCCGTAGAGCTGCGAGACCAGCATCAGGAGCGGCTCGACCGCATCGATCGGCCCTTCCGGAAGCGGCCCGGAGACACCCTTGGGCCGGCCGGTGGTGCCCGAGGAATAGAGCATGTCGCGCCCCGGGCTTTCATCGGCGATGCGGGCTGCCGGCTGTGCGGCCAGCGCCTCCTCGAGGCTCTGGAACCCGGGGATCGCGCCGCCGGCTGCAAAGCGGTGGCCGAGCGCCGGGAGTTTGCTTGCCACCTCGCCGAGCGCTGCGGATGCAACGAGGAGCTTTGCACCCGAATCCGAGACGATGTAGCCGGCCTCGTCGGCCGTCAGGCGGGTGGAGATGCAGGTGTAGACCAGCCCGGCGCGCTGCGCGCCCCAGCACAGCGGCAGGAAATCGAGGCTGTTGAGCAGGAAGAAGGCCACGACATCGCCGCGCTTGAGGCCCGCGGCGCGGAACAGCTGCGCGGCCTGGTTGGAGCGGGCCTCGAGCCCGGCATAGCTCAGCTCTTCGCCCGAGCTGGCCATGATGACGGCTGGCTTGTCTGGCTGGTTCGCCGCATGATGGAACGGGTGCATCGCTCTCCCTCGTCGTGTCGTGCGCGGTGATGGTTAGGGGGAAGGCGCGTGCGAGGGGAGAAAAAATGCGCCGGACCCACGTCCGAACCTGTCATATTTGCGAGGCCAACTGCGGAATCCTCGTGGAGATGGACGGCGACGCGGTGCGCGCCATCCGCGGCAACCCGGACGATGTGCTCTCGCGCGGCCACATCTGCCCCAAGGCGACAGCGATTGCCGACATCGAGGCCGACCCCGACCGGCTGCGCCGGCCGGTGCGGCGCGAGGGCACGGGCTGGGTGGAGGCGGATTGGGACGAGGCCTTCTGCGACATCGCTGCGCGGATGGCGGCGATCAGGGCCGCGGGCGGCGAGGCCGCGCTCTACATCGGCAACCCCAGCGCGCACAATTTCGCGCTTGGCATGCAGCTCGGCCTGCTCAAGAAGGCGCTTGCCACGCGCAACGTCTTCTCTGCCTCGACGGTCGACCAGATCCCGCACCAGCTGGTGCAGATGTGGATGTATGGCCACAACGCGCTCTTTCCCATTCCGGATATCGACCGCACGCAGCTCATGCTGATCGTGGGCGGCAACCCGCTGGCCTCCAACGGCAGTGTCTGGACGGTGCCCGACGTGAAGCGGCGGATTTCCGCGCTCAAGGCGCGCGGTGGGCGGCTGGTGGTGGTGGACCCGCGCCGCACCGAGACCGCGGCGACGGCCGACACGCACCACTTCATCCGCCCGGGCACGGATGCCGCCTTCCTCCTCGGGCTGCTGGTCGCGCTCGACGAGGCGGGGCTGGTCAACCCCGGCCGGCTTGCGCCGCTGCTCGATCCCGGCTGGAAGGCGGCGTGGGAGGCCTTCGGCCGGTTCAGGATCGAGGCGCTGGCCAGCTGGTGCGCGGTGCCTGCCGAGGCGATCCGCGAGCTTGCCCGGGCGCTTGGCGCCGGGCCGCCGGCGATCGTCTATGGCCGGATGGGGGTTTCGGTGAGCCCGTTCGGGGCGCTCAACCATTGGCTCATCCAGTGCCTCAACATCGCAACCGGCAATCTCGACCGCGAGGGCGGGCTTCTCTTCTCGGTGCCGCCGGCCGACGTGGTGATGGCGAGCGGTCCGGGAAGCTACGGCCGGTATCGCTCCCGGGTGCGCGGCCTGCCCGAGGTGATGGGCGAATATCCGGTTGCAACCCTTGCCGACGAGATCGAGACCCCGGGGCCCGGGCAGGTGCGGGCGCTGGTGACGGTGGCGGGCAACCCGGTGCTTTCAACGCCCGACGGAAGCCGGCTTGCGCGCGCGCTCGGTGGCCTTGACCTGATGGTGGCGGTGGACATGTATGTGACCGCCACCTCGGCCCACGCGCACTGGATCCTGCCGCCGTGCGGGCCGCTTGCGAAGGCGCACTACCCGCTGCTGCTGGGGCCGATTGCGGTGCGCAACTTCGCCAAATATGCGCCGCCCGCGCGGCCGCTGGCCGAGGGCGAGAAGGACGACTGGCAGATCGTGGCCGGCCTTGCAGCGGCGATTGCAAGGGCGCGCGGGCTCGAGCGTCCAGCCCCCGTCGACCCGGAGGCCGCGCTCGACCGCTGGCTCCGTGCGGGCACGAGCGGGCTGACGCTCGACGACCTGCGCGCCGCGCCGCACGGGATCGACCTTGGCCCGCACGCGGGCGGGCGGCTGCCGGCGCGGCTGCGCACCGCCGACGGCCGGATCCATGCCGCGCCCGAGGCCTGCCTTGCCGATCTCGACCGGCTTCGCGAGGCCATAGCCGCGCCGCGCCCGCCCGGCCTGCTGCTGATCGGCCGGCGTCACATCCGCACCAACAACAGCTGGCTTTCCAACTCGCGGCGGCTGGTGAAGGGGCCGGATCGCTGCACGCTGATGATCCACCCCGAGGATGCCGCCCGGCGCGGCATCGGCCACG
This sequence comes from uncultured Sphingomonadaceae bacterium, assembly GCA_937995515.1. GTDB lineage: Bacteria > Pseudomonadota > Alphaproteobacteria > Sphingomonadales > Sphingomonadaceae > Thermaurantiacus. Next base: position 113,709 of record CALKJZ010000019.1, read on the forward strand.
GCGACACGGTGACGGTGACGAGCCGCGTGGGCAGGGTGACGGTGCCTGCCGAGGTCACGCAGGCGATCATGCCCGGCGTGGTCTCGCTGCCGCACGGCTGGGGCCATGGCCGCCCCGGGGTCCGGCTGCGCGTGGCGCAGGAGCGGCCCGGGGTCAGCCTCAACGACCTGACCGACCCGGCCGCCCTCGACCCCGTCTCGGGCAATGCGGTGCTGAACGGCACGCCGGTCGAGGTGGAACGCGCAGCGCCCGCCTGAGGCTCAGCCCTGCACCCAGCGGCTCCGCGGGATGCCCTGGGCGTGGAGGATGGCCGAGAGATCGCCAAGGCGGATGGCGGCATCGGCTGCGGCGGCCGCGCGCGGCTTGGCGCGGAAGGCGATGCCGAGGCCTGCCGCCTCGAGCATCGGGATGTCGTTGGCGCCGTCGCCGACTGCGAGCGTCTGCAGCGGGGCAAGGCCGAGCGCCCTTCGCTCGGCCTCGAGGACCGCCTTCTTGGCCGCCGAATCGACGATCGGGTGCCCGACCGTGCCGGCGAGCCGCCCGCCTTCCACGTGGAGCAGGTTGGCGACCTGGCGGTCGAAGCCGGCCTGCGCTGCGACGGCCTGCGTGAAGGCGGTGAACCCGCCCGAGACGAGGACGGTGCGGCAGCCATGTGCGCGCATCGTGCCAACGAGCGTGCGCGCACCGGGGTTGAGGCGCACGCGCTCGGCGAGCGTTCGTGCGATTGCGGACTCCTCGAGCCCCGCGAGCGCTGCGACCCGCGCCTCGAGCGCCTCGGCGAAATCGAGCTCCCCCTGCATCGCCCGCTCGGTGATGGCGGCAATCTCGGCCTTCCGGCCCGCATAGTCGGCCAGCTCGTCGAGGCATTCCTGGCCGATGATGGTCGAATCCATGTCGGCCACCAGCAGCCGCTTGACCCGCTCGGCCGCGTTCGGCTGGACGACGGCGTCGAAGCCCTCCGCCACCTGCTCGACCGCCTGCCGGGCGGCGCGGGGGCCAAGGCCGGAAACCGGCAGATCGACCGCGCGGCCCGGATCGGTCACCACGGGAGCCTGAGGCTCTCCGCCGGCGGCCGCGAGCGCATCCCTTGCCGCAGCGACCGCCCCCTGCGAGAGTTCGCCGGGCGCAATCAGCGTGACGATGAGTTCCATGAAGCCTCCGCTGCTGGTGATTGCAGGCCCGACGGCGAGCGGCAAGTCGGCGCTTGCGCTCGAGGCGGCGCGCGCCCGGGGCGGGGTCATCATCAATGCCGATGCCAGCCAGCTCTATGCCGACCTGCGCGTGCTGACGGCGCGGCCGACCGCGGCCGAGGAGGCGGCCGCGCCGCACCGGCTCTATGGCGTGCGCGACGCCGCCCTGCCCTGTTCGGCGGCCGAGTGGGCGGCGATGGCCGCCGCCGAGATCGCCGCAGCGCACCGCGCCGGGCGGCTGCCGATCCTCGTCGGCGGGACGGGGCTTTATCTTTCCGCCCTCATGGAGGGGATCGCGCCGGTGCCACCGATCGAGGCAGGGGTGCGCGCAGCAGTGCGGCAGATGGCGCCGGCTGCAGTGCGCGCGGCGCTCGAGGCGGAAGACCCGGCGATGGCCCGGCGCCTGCGCGCGAGCGACCCGCAGCGCAACGCGCGCGCGCTCGAGGTGATCCGCTCGACCGGGCGGAGCCTGGCCGAATGGCAGCAGGCCCGCACGGGCGGGATGCTGGGGCAGGTGGCGCTCGAGACCTGGCTGGTCGTGCCCGAGGACCGGGCGGCGCACGCGGCGCGCGCCGAGGCGCGGCTCGATTCGATGCTGGCGGCCGGCGCGCTCGAGGAGGTGCGCCGGCTGGTCCTGCGCGGGCTCGCGCCCGACCTTCCCGCGATGAAGGCGCTGGGGGTGAAACCGCTGGCCGCGCATCTGTCGGGCGCCCTTGCGCTGGAGGAGGCGATCGCGCGCGCCAAGGCCGACACCCGCCGCTACATCAAGCGGCAGCTGACCTGGTTCGTCTCGGGCGGGCAGGCCCGCGGCTGGCTGGCGGGGGCTTTCCGGCGGGGCCTGGCCTAGGCCTTGCCGGAGGTGCCGCGGCACCCTGCCGGCTGCCAGGGGCCGGGCAATCTCCTGACGGCAGGCCAGCCCAAGCTGGCGACTTGTTGCGAAAAAAGACCATATTCGGCAATTCCGTTTCGCATGCGGGGTTGACGCCATACAGCACGCTGGCTAGGGCGGCGCCTCGTTTCAAGGGTTCCGCGAGGGGAGCGACCATGCAAGGCCGGGAGATGTCGGGGGCACAGATCGTCGTCGAGGCGCTGGCGGACCTCGGCGTCGAGCTGATCTTCGGCTATCCGGGCGGGGCGGTTCTGCCCATCTACGACGCGCTGTTCCGCCAGGCGCGGATCCGGCATATCCTCGTGCGCCACGAGCAGGGTGCGGTGCATGCCGCCGAGGGCTATGCCCGCGCCTCGGGCAAGCCCGGGGTGGTGCTGGTGACCTCTGGGCCCGGTGCGACCAACGCGGTCACCGGGATCACCGATGCGCTGATGGACTCCATCCCCATCGTGGTGCTGACCGGGCAGGTGGCGACGCATCTGATCGGCTCGGACGCCTTCCAGGAATGCGACACGGTGGGGATCACCCGCCACTGTTCCAAGCATAATTATCTCGTGAAGGAGACCGAGCGGCTGGGGCCGGTGCTGCATGAGGCCTTCCACATCGCGACCTCCGGCCGGCCGGGGCCGGTGGTGGTCGACATTCCGAAGGACGTGCAGGTGGCGCGCGCCACCTACCGCCGGCCCGGCCCGATCCAGCACCGCAGCTACCGGCCGCGGGTGAAGGGCGACCTTGGCGCGATCGAGGCGGCGGTCGAGATGCTGGCTGCGGCCGAGCGGCCGATCCTCTACACCGGCGGCGGGGTCATCAACAGCGGGCCGAACGCTGCGCAGGCGCTGCGCGAGCTCGCGCGGCTGTGCGGCGCGCCGGTGACCTCGACCCTCATGGGGCTGGGCGCGTTCCCCGCCTCGTCGCCTCAGTTCCTCGGCATGCTGGGCATGCACGGAACCTATGAGGCGAACATGGCGATGAACCAGTGCGACCTGATGCTCTGCCTCGGCGCGCGGTTCGATGACCGGGTGACGGGCCGGGTCGATGCCTTCTCGCCCGACAGCCGCAAGATCCATGTGGACATCGACCGCTCGAGCTTCAACAAGACGGTGCGCGTCGATCTCGCCATCGAGGGCGATGTGGGCCATGTGATGGACGACATGGTGAAGCTGTGGCGGGCGCGCGGCCACCGGCCGGCCATCACCGAGGACTGGTGGGCCCGCATCCGCGGCTGGCGCGCGGTGGACTGCCTCGCCTTCCGCCAGACCGGCCCCGAGATCCTGCCCCAGCATGCCATTGCGCGGCTCTACGCGGCGGTGAAGGACCGCGACCCGATCATCAGCACCGAGGTGGGCCAGCACCAGATGTGGGCGGCGCAGCATTTCCGGTTCGAGAAGCCGAACCGCTGGCTCACCTCGGGCGGACTGGGGACGATGGGCTATGGGCTTCCGGCTGCGATCGGCGCGCAGCTGGCCTTTCCCGGCAAGCTGGTGATCGACATTGCAGGCGAGGCCTCGATCCTCATGAACATCCAGGAGCTCGGCACCGCCGCGCAGTACCGGCTGCCGGTCAAGGTGTTCGTGCTCAACAATGAATATATGGGCATGGTGCGCCAGTGGCAGGATCTCACCTACGAGGGCCGCCACGCCGAGAGCTATTCCGATTCGCTGCCCGATTTCGTGCAGCTCGCCGAGGCCTTTGGCTGGAAGGGCCTGCGCATCGAGCGCCCTGATGAGCTCGATTCCGGCATTGCCGAGATGCTGGCGCATGACGGGCCGGTGTTTGTCGACTGCCGGGTGGCGAGGCTCGAGAATTGTTTCCCGATGATCCCGAGCGGTGCGGCGCACACCGAGATGCTGCTTGCGCCCTCCGAGGTGGCGGGCACGGTCGACGCCGCAGCCGAGGCGCTGGTCTGATGGCCGCGCCGAACACAAGGCCGCTGTTCCCCGAGGAGCCCGCCGAGCGGCACACGCTCTCGGTGGTGGTCGACAATGAGGCTGGCGTGCTCGGACGGATCACCGGCCTGTTTTCGGCGCGCGGCTACAATATCGAATCGCTGACGGTTGCCGACATATCCGATGATCATGCCGTCAGCCGCATCACCATCGTGACGACGGGGCCAAGGCGGGTGATCGACCAGATCCGCGCCCAGCTCGACCGGCTGGTGCCGGTCCATTCGGTGACCGACCTGACCGAGCTCGGCCCGCATGTGGAGCGCGAGCTGGCGCTGGTGAAGGTGGCCGGCACCGGCGAGAAGCGGGTGGAGGCGCTGCGGCTGGCCGACATCTTCCGTGCCCGCCCGGTCGACACCACGACCGGGAGCTTCATCTTCGAGGTCTCTGGCTCCACGTCCAAGGTGGACCAGTTCATTGCTCTCATGCGCGAGGTCGGCCTCGTCGAGGTGGCCCGCACCGGGGTTGCCGCCATGGCGCGGGGCCGGGAGAAGGCCTGATCCGAGAGCCGTTTTCAACCATCCGTTCAACGAAACCCGAGGGGACATGGATGCGCGTCTATTATGATGCCGACGCCGATGTGGCGCTGGTCAGGGACAGGAAGATCGCCGTGATCGGCTATGGCTCGCAAGGCCATGCCCATGTGGCGAACCTGAGGGATTCAGGTGTCGCCGAGGTGGCGGTCGCGCTCCGGGAAGGTTCGGCCACGGCGGCCAAGGCCGAGGCGGCGGGCTTTCGCGTGCTCTCGAACGCCGAGGCGGCCCGCTGGGCGGACATTGTGATGATGCTCGCGCCCGACGAGCACCAGGCGGCCATCTATGCCGCGGAGCTTGCGCCCAACCTCCGCGCGGGCGCGGCGCTGGCCTTTGCCCACGGGCTCAACATCCACTTCGGCCTGATCGAGCCGCGGGCCGATCTCGATGTGTTCATGGTCGCTCCCAAGGGGCCGGGGCACACGGTGCGCTCGGAATATTGCCGCGGCGGCGGCGTGCCCTGCCTTGTCGCAGTGGCGCAGGATGCCAGCGGCAATGCGATGGACGTGGCGCTGGCCTATGCCTCGGCCATCGGCGGCGGCCGTGCGGGCATCATCGAGACGAGCTTCCGCGAGGAGTGCGAGACCGACCTGTTCGGCGAGCAGGCGGTGCTGTGCGGCGGGCTCTCGCATCTCATCATGGCCGGGTTCGAGACGCTGGTGGAGGCCGGCTATGCGCCGGAGATGGCGTATTTCGAGTGCCTGCACGAGGTGAAGCTGATTGTCGACCTGATGTATGAGGGCGGGATCGCCAACATGCGCTATTCGATCTCGAACACGGCCGAATATGGCGACTATGCGACGGGCCCCAGGATCATCACCGAGGCGACGAAGGCCGAGATGAAGCGGGTGCTCAAGGATATCCAGGAGGGGCGCTTCGTGGCCGACTTCATCGCCGACAACCGCGCCGGCAACCCGCGGCTGAAGGCCAAGCGCAAGCTGCAGCAGGCCCATGCCATCGAGGAGGTGGGCAGCCGGCTGCGCGCGATGATGCCGTGGATCGCCAGCAACCGGCTGGTGGACCGGGCGCGCAACTGAGCGCGGCGCGGCTGTCCCGGCGTGGCAGGGCGCAAGACCCAGATCGTCGTGGTGGGCGGCGGGGCCGGCGGGCTGGAGCTCGTCCGCCGGCTGGGCGCCCGCTTCGGCCGCAGCCGGCACGACATCATCCTCGTCGAGCGCAACCGCACGCACATCTGGAAGCCGCTGCTGCACGAGGTGGCCGCCGGCGCGCTGGATGCCAACCTCGACGAGGTGGGCTATCGGGCGCACTGCAAGCGCTGGGGCTATCGCTTCTTCCACGGCAGCATCGCCGGGATCGACCGCGAAGCCCGCGAGCTGGTGCTGGCCCCGATGCTGGACGAGGACGGCCGCGAGCTGGTGGCCGAGCACCGGATCCGCTACGACTGGCTGGTGCTCGCCGTGGGCGCGGTGACCAACGATTTCGGAACCCCGGGCGTGCGCGCGCATTGCCTGTTTCTCGACGACCGGGAGGCCGCCGACCGCTTCCGCAACCGGCTGCTCAACCAGTGCCTGCGCGTGTCGCGGCGGATGGTCACCGGCCAGGGGCAAGACGAGCGGGTGCGGATCGTGATCGTGGGCGGCGGCGCGACGGGGGTGGAGCTGGCCGCGGAGCTGTTCAGCGCGGCGGCGGGCCTCAGGCACTATGGGCTCGAGGTGTTCGACGAAGGCCGGCTCGAGGTGACGCTGGTGGAGGCGGGACCGCGAATCCTGCCGGCGCTGCCCGAGCGGCTTTCGGCCGCCGCGCAGGGCGAGCTGGAGGCGCTGGGCGTGCGGGTCTTGACCGCAACCCGCGTGACGGCCGCCGAGGCGGGCGCGATCGTGGTGGAGGACGGCCAGCGGATCGCGGGGGACCTGATGGTGTGGGCGGCGGGCGTGCGCGGACCGGACGTGCTGGCCGGGATCGGCGGGCTGGAGACGACGCATACCAACCAGCTCGTGGTGACCGAGACGCTGCAGACGACCCGCGACCCGCGGATCTTCGCCCTTGGGGATTGCGCCTTCTTCCGCGCGGCAGGGGCCGAGCGCCCGGTGCCGCCGCGCGCGCAGGCCGCGCACCAGATGGCCGACACGGTGTTTCGCAACCTCGTCGCCGTGCAGCAGAACAGGCCGCTCGTGCCGTTCGTCTACCGCGACCGCGGGTCGCTCGTCTCGCTCTCGCGCTATTCGACGATCGGCAGCCTGATGGGCAGCCTCTCGGGCAGGTCGATGGCGGTCGAGGGCCTCCTTGCGCGACTGATGTACCTCTCGCTCTACCGGATGCACCTGCTGGCCATCCACGGCTGGTGGAAGGGCTGGGCGCTGATCCTGATCGGGCATGTGAATGCGGTGGTGCGGCCGCGGCTGAAGTTTCATTGAGCCTGCCGCCGCGCGTGCTGGGCGGGCGCGTGCTCAGCCGGCGGTGAAGACGTTCCGCAGGCCGTCGAGCGTGATCTGGGCGGCAAGCGCGGCGAGGATCACGCCGAGCAGACGGGTGATCACCGCCTCCACCCGGCTGCCCACGCGGCGCATGAGCGGGCCGGCGGCGAGCATGGCGGCAAGCGTTGCCCCAAGCACGAGGATGAGCGCGAGATAAACGCCCGCGAGCTCGGCCGGGGTTTCGGCCCTGCCGGCCAGCAGCATGATGGCCGCAATCGAACCGGGGCCGGCGATCATCGGCATCGCCATGGGGAAGACGGAGACATCCTCGACCTGGGCTGCGATCACCTTTTCCGCGCGCTCCTCGCGGCGGCGGGTGCGGGTTTCGAACACCATGTCGGCGGCGATCAGGAACAGCAGGATGCCGCCGGCGACGCGAAAGGCATCGAGCGAGATGCCGAGCGCGCGCAGGAAGGGCTCGCCTGCGGCTGCGAACAGGATGAGGATGAGCGCCGCGACGAGTGTGGCGCGCCATGCCATGGCGCGGCGCTGCTGCGCGCTGGCCCCGGCGGTGAGGCTTGCGAAGATGGGCGCGGCGCCCGGCGGATCGATGACGACGGCAAGCGTCACCAGGGCGGAGACGAACAGCTCGACGGTGCCGGGGGCCAGCATCAGGGCGTGCGCTCGGCGGCGCGGACGGTGTTCTCGAGCAGGCAGGCGATCGTCATCGGCCCGACCCCGCCGGGGACGGGAGTGATGGCGCCGGCAACCTCGGCGGCCTCGGCGAAGGCGACATCGCCGACGAGCCGGCTTCTGCCGTCGGGCAGGGTGCGGCGGTTGATGCCGACATCGATCACGCAGGCGCCGGGCCTGATCCAGTCGCCGCGCACCATTTCCGGCCGGCCGACCGCCGCGACGAGGATGTCGGCCCGGCGGGCGAGCGCTGCGAGGTTTCGGGTCTGGGAGTGGGCGATGGTGACGGTGGCGGAGCGGTTGAGGAGCAGGCTCGCCATCGGCCGGCCGACGATGGTGGAGCGGCCGATGACAAGGGCGTCGAGGCCGGCGATGCGGCCGATCGTGTCCTCGATGAGGCGAAGGCAGCCGAGCGGGGTGCAGGGCACGAAGCCGGCGAGCCCCGAGGCCAGCCGGCCGGCGTTTTCCGGGTGGAAGCCGTCGACATCCTTGGCCGGGTCGATGGCGGCGATCACCGCGCCGGCATCCATGTGCGGCGGAAGGGGCAGCTGGACGAGGATGCCGTCGACGCCCGGGTCGGCGTTGAGGCGCACGACGAGATCGAGGAGATCGGCCTCGGGCGTGGACTCGGGCAGCCGATGCTCGAGCGCGGTGATGCCCGCCTCGGCGCAGGCGCGCGTCTTGGAGCGGACGTAGACCTCGCTTGCCGGCTCTGCGCCCACCAGCACCACGGCGAGGGCGGGGGCGCGCTGGCCGGCGGCCCGGATCGCCTCGACCCGGGCCCTGACCGTCTCGCGCAGGCGCGCTGCGTGCGCCCGGCCGTCGATGAGGCGTGCGGCCATCGGCCCTCAGGCGAGCATCATGTCGCGCGCCAGGCCCTCGAGCAGGCGCTGCAGCAGGATGATGCCGAGGATGAGCAGCAGCGGCGAGAAATCGATCCCGCCCATGTCGGGCAACAGGCGACGGATGGGGTGGAGCAGGGGCGCGGTCAGCCGGTCGAGCCCGGTGGCCACCGCATCGACGAACCGGTTGGAGGTGTTCACCACGTTGAAGGCGATGAGCCAGGACAGGATGGCCTGGATGATGATGAGCCAGATCAGCAGCTGCAGCACGTAGATGATGAAGCCGATGAGGCCGACGGCGGTATGGGTCATGATCCCCGCCCTAGCCGCTGCGGCAGGGCGGGGCTAGAGGCGGGCGACCCATGGCGCCCCTTGCCCCCCGCATCCTGGCGCTCGGCCTTGCCGCGTTCCGCAACCACCGGGCGACCTCGCTTGCGCCCGGGGGCGCCCCGTTCGTGGTTTTGACCGGGCCTAATGGCGCTGGCAAGACCGCGGTGCTGGAGGCGGTCTCGCTGCTGTCGGTGGGCCGCGGGCTGCGCGCGGCGCGCCTTTGCGAGATGGCGATGGCGGGCGGCGGCGGCTTTGCGGTGCAGGCGCAGGTGGCGCTCGAGCCCGGGCTTCCGCCGCTTGCCGTGGCAACCGGCACGCAGGCGCAAGCGCCCGAGCGGCGGCAGCTGCGGGTGAACGGCGCGCCGGCTGCGGTCTCGGCGCTCTCGGAGTGGCTTTCGCTTCTGTGGATCACGCCGGCGATGGACCGGTTGTTCGTCGACAGCCCCGGGGCGCGACGCCGCTTTCTCGACCGGCTGGTGCTGGCGCTGGAGCCGGCGCATGCGGGCCATGCGACCCGTGCCGAGGCGGCGATGCGCGAGCGCATGCGGCTGCTGGGCGGCGAGCGGCCTGCCGACCCGGCGTGGCTCGACGCGCTGGAGGAGCAGGCGGCCCGCCACGGCGCAGCGCTGGCCGCGGCGCGTGCGCGCACGGTTGCAGCGCTTGCGGCGCGGATTTCGGGCGCGGCCGATCCGGCCTTCCCGGAGGCCCTGCTCGTGCTCGAGGGCGAGGACTGGAGCGATGCGGCACGGCTCCGCCGGGCGCTGCGCGAGGCGCGCGCGCGCGATGCGGCCGCCGGCCGCGCAACGGTGGGCCCGCACCGCGCCGACCTTGCAGTCCGCCTCGCGGTCTCCGGCATGCCGGCCGCGCGTGCCTCCACCGGCGAGCAGAAGGCGCTGCTCGCCGGCCTGATGCTGGCCCATGCGGAGCTCGTCGCCGAGGCGCGCGGGCAGGCGCCGATGCTGCTGTTCGACGAGGTCGCCGCCCATCTCGACCCGGACCGGCGGGCGGCGCTCTTCGGCCGGCTGGCCGCGCTCGGCGGGCAGTGCTGGCTGACAGGCACGGAGGCCGCACTGTTCAGGGGCCTGCCCGGCCCGGCGTTTCACGTGACGCTGGAAGGCGGCGCGGTGGCCGCTGCCGGGCCCGGATGAGCGCCCCTGCAGGGGCCTGCCCCTTCCCTCGCCGGGAGCCTTGCGCTAGACGCTGTCCATGACTCCCCAAGCGCCCGAGCCTGTCGCACACGCCCTGCCGGCGGCCGAGTACACGGCGGACTCCATCAAGGTTTTGAAGGGCCTGGAAGCCGTGAAGAAGCGGCCGGGCATGTACATCGGCGACACGGATGACGGCTCGGGCCTGCACCACATGGTGTTCGAGGTGACGGACAATGCCGTCGACGAGGCGCTTGCCGGCCATTGCGACCGGATCGAGGTGGTGCTGAACCCGGATGGCTCGGTGACGGTGACCGACAATGGCCGCGGCATTCCCACCGGCATCCATCCCGAGCAGGGGCGAAGTGCGGCCGAGGTGGTGATGACCGACCTGCACGCGGGCGGCAAGTTCGCCAACGAGGATGGCGGCAGCTACAAGGTCTCCGGCGGGCTGCACGGCGTTGGCGTGTCGGTGGTGAATGCGCTGTCCGACTGGCTGGAGCTGACGATCTGGCGCGACGGCGCCGAGCATTTCGTCCGCTTCGAGGGCGGCGCTGCGGTGGCGCCGCTTGCCGCGGTGGGCCCGCAGGGCGGCCGGCGCGGCACGCGCGTGACCTTCCTGCCTTCGGCTGCAGTCTTCCGCAACGTGACCGAGTTCGACTTTGCGCGGCTGGAGCACCGCTTCCGCGAGCTCGCCTTCCTGAACCCGGGGCTGCGCATCGTCTTGACCGACGCGCGGCACGACGAGCCGCGCACTGTCGACCTCCACTACGAGGGCGGGGTTGCGGCGTTCGTGCGCTGGCTCGACCGGACCAAGACGCCGCTTGTCCCCGATCCGATCACGGTGCGCGGCCGCCGCGACCAGATCGGCATCGACGTGGCGCTGCAGTGGAACGACAGCTACTATGAGCAGGTTCTCGCCTTTACGAACAACATCCCGCAGCGCGATGGCGGCACGCACCTGCAGGCATTCCGCAGCGCGCTCACGCGCACGATCAACGGCTATGCCGAGCGCGAGGGCCTGGCGGCGAAGGCGAAGGTGACGCTGGCCGCTGAGGACATGCGCGAGGGGCTGACCGCGGTCGTCGCGGTGCAGTTGCCCGATCCGCGCTTTTCCTCGCAGACCAAGGACAAGCTCGTCTCCTCCGAGGTGCGCCAGCCGCTGGAGAGCCTGATGGCGGACAAGCTTTCCGAGTGGCTGGAGGAAAACCCGGCGCAGGCGCGCGACGTGATCGCCAAGATCATCGAGGCGGCAGTGGCGCGCGAGGCGGCGCGCAAGGCGCGCGAGGTGAGCCGCAGGTCGGCGCTGTCGGTTGCCTCCCTGCCGGGCAAGCTGGCCGACTGCCAGGAGAAGGACCCGGCGAAGTCGGAGCTGTTCATCGTCGAGGGCGACAGCGCCGGCGGCTCGGCCAAGCAGGGGCGCAACCGCCAGTTCCAGGCGATCCTGCCGCTCAGGGGCAAGATCCTGAACGTGGAGCGCGCGCGCTTCGACCGCATGCTCTCCTCGAAGGAGATCGGCACGCTCATCCAGGCGCTTGGCACCGGCATCGGCCCCGACGAGTTCCAGCTGGAGAAGCTGCGCTATCACAAGGTCATCATCATGACCGACGCCGACGTGGACGGCGCGCACATCCGCACGCTTCTGCTCACCTTCTTCTACCGGCAGATGCGCAAGCTGATCGAGGCCGGGCACCTGTTCATCGCCCAGCCGCCGCTCTTCAAGATCAGCCGCGGGCGCTCGGAGGCCTATCTCAGGGACGAGGCGGCGCTCGAGGCCTATCTGGTCGAGGCCGGCCTCGATGGGCTGGTGCTTGCCCGCCACGACGGCGAGGTGCTGGCCGGTGCCGATCTCGCCCGGCTGGTGGACCATGCGCGGCGGATGAAACGACTCCTTTCCTTCGTGCCGCAGCGCTACCCGCACGATCTCGTCGAGGCGATGGCGCTTGCCGGCGTGCTCGGGCCGGACCGGGCCGATGCGGGGGGTGCGCGGCGGCTGGAGGCCTGGCTTGCGGCCTCCTGGCCGGGCTGGGCGGTGACGCCCGCGGCCGAGGGCGGGCTGCATCTGGCGCGGACCGACCGTGGGGTGACCACCGCGCACGTGATTCCGCAGGCATTTCTGGCCTCTGCCGAGGCGCGCAAGCTGGCTGCGGTTGCGGCGACCGAAGCCGAGGCGTGGGCCGGCCCGGCCCGGCTGGGCGAGGCTGAGGTGCGCCTGCCGACCGAGCTCCTGACGCAGGTGCTCGAGGCCGGCCGGCGGGGCCTTTCCATCCAGCGCTACAAGGGGCTTGGCGAGATGAACGCCGAGCAGCTCTGGGAGACGACGCTCGACCCGGATGCGCGCACGCTCCTGCGGGTGGACATTGGCGACGCGGGGCTCGCCGATGAAACCTTCACCCAGCTCATGGGCGACGTGGTCGAGCCGCGGCGCGAGTTCATCCAGGACAATGCGCTCTCGGTTGCCAACCTCGACATCTAGGGGCATGGACCGGCGCGGCAGCAGAAGGGACGGAAAAGTGCGTGAAAAGTCTGTGATAAGCCTCGTGCTGCTGCTGTTGGCGATGCCGCTAGCGGCGCAGGAGGACACGAAGACCAGCGCGGTCGAGGAGATCGCAAGCCAGCCGCTGCGCGATCTCGGAATCATGCCGACCAAGACGGCCGACGTGCTGCAGGTGGCGCTCGATTCCCCCTATTCGACGTCTGGCCTCAAGACGTGCGCGCAGCTGAAGGCGGCGGTGCGCGAGCTCGATTCGGTGCTGGGGCCGGACTGGGACGCCCCGCAGCAGGCCGGGCGCGAGGACCCGGTCGATCAGATCGCGCAGGCGGGGCTGCGCGCCGGCGTCGGCTCGCTGATTCCGTTTCGCGGTGTGGTGCGCGAGGTGACGGGCTCGGCGGCCGCCGAGCGGCGGCTGCGGGTGGCGGTGCAGGCCGGCCAGGCCCGCCGCGGCTATCTGCGCGGGGTGATGGGCAGCCGCGGCTGCCGCTGAGGCCGCGCTAGTCGGGCAGCGGGCCGTTCTGCCGCAAAAGGACGCCGGCGAGGTGCAGCGAGCCGGCGACAAGGACGCGGGTTGGCGCCTCGAGGCCCGACAGCGCCTCGGCAAGCGAGGCGGCGGGACGGGCGGCGAAGCCGAGGGCCTGCGCCTCGGCCGCAAGATCCTCGGGCGGCACGCCGGCATGGCCGGGCACGGGCACGGTGACAAGCTCGAGGTCGCGCGGGAAGGCGGCGAGAAAGCCGTGGTGATCCTTGGTGCGCATCACGCCGGCCACGAGGCGCCGGGGCATGGGGGCAAGGCCCTGGAGCCAGGCTGCAAGCGCCCGCGCGGCCGCCGGGTTGTGCCCGCCATCGACCCAGAGTTCCGACCGGGGCGGCAGGAGCGCCACGAGCGGCCCCTCGCGCAGCTGCTGCAGCCGCGCCGGCCAGCGCGCCCACAGCAGCGCCGAGCGCAGCGCGCTCTCCGGCACGGCAAGCGCTGTCTGCGCGCGCAGCATGGCGATGGCGAGCGCGGCATTGTCGTGCTGGTGGGCGCCGGGGAGCGCCGGGGCGGGCAGGCGCAGCGGCCCGGTGCCGAGCGGTGCGTGAACGGTGAGCCCGCCTTCCTCGGCATGGGCATCCCACCATTCGCGGCGGGGCAGCAGGCGGGCGCCCCTCGGGAGCGCCGTTTCGGCGACCATGGCGGCAACCGCGGGCGGGTAGTATTGGGTGACGAGCGGCACGCCCTTCTTGGCGATGCCGGCCTTCTCGGCGGCGATATGGCGCAGCGTGGGGCCGAGGATCTGCACATGGTCGAGCGCGAGGCTGGCGATGCCGGCAACCGCGGGCCGGGGCACGACATTGGTCGAATCGAGCCGGCCGCCCAGCCCCACCTCGAGCAGGCAGGCATCGGCCGGAATGGCGGCGAACAGCAGGAAGGCGGCCGCGGTCAGCGCCTCGAAGAAGGACAGCGGCTGTTCGGCATTGAACCGCAGCACCTCGGAGAGGGCATCGGCGAACTCCTCGTCGGTGACGAGGCGGCCGGCGACCCGGATCCGCTCGTTCACCCGCACGAGGTGCGGCGAGGTGAAGGCATGGACCTGGTGGCCCGCGGCCTCGAGGGCGGCGCGCAGGCAGGCAACCGTCGAGCCCTTGCCATTGGTTCCGGCGACGTGGAAGACGGGCGGCAGCTTGAGGTGCGGGCTTGCCATGCGCGCGAGCAGCCGCTCGATGCGGTCGAGGCGGATGTCGCTTGCGCGGATGCGGTGCGCGGCGGCTGCAAGCAGCAGCCGGTCGAGTACCGGATGGTCGGAGCGGGCGAAATCGGGCTGGAGGGCGAAGGGCCCGGCCGGTGCGCTGCTCACGCCGGCGCCTCTCCGCTTGCGCCAGCGCCTGCCGCGGCGGCGGCTGCGTCGGCCGCCGCGGCTGCGGGGGGCGTGTCTGGCGCCGGCAGCGGCGGCAGGCGCATGAGGAGGCGCAGCAGCCGGCCCAGTGTCTCGCGTAGGGCGTGGCGCGGCACGACCATGTCGACCATGCCGTGCTCGAGCAGATATTCGGCGCGCTGGAAGCCGTCGGGCAGCTTTTCGCGGATGGTCGATTCGATCACCCGCTGGCCGGCAAAGCCGATGAGCGCGCCGGGTTCGGCGATGTGCACGTCGCCCAGCATGGCATAGCTCGCGGTGACGCCGCCGGTCGTCGGGTCGGTCAGTATCACCACATAGGGCAGGCCCGCCTCCTTGAGCTCGGCGCGCGCGACGGTGGTGGCCGGCATCTGCATCAGCGAGAGGATGCCTTCCTGCATGCGCGCGCCGCCGGCTGCGGCCACCATCACGAACGGTGCGCCCCCGGCGATGGCCGCGCGCGCGCCAGCGATGAAGGCCGCGCCCACGGCAAGGCCCATCGAGCCGCCCATGAAGGCGAAATCCTGCACGCCGACGATCGTGGGCACATCGTGGATCCGCCCGCGGGCCACCACCAGGGCATCCCTTTCGCCCGTCGCAGCGCGTGCGGCCTTCAGCCGGTCCGGGTAGCGTTTGGAGTCGCGGAAGTGCAGCGGATCCTCGGGCGGGCTCGGGGTGGCGATGCGCTCGAAGCTTCGGCCGTCGAACAGCATGGCAAAGCGCGCATCCGCGCGCAGCCGTTCGTGGTGGCCACATTCCGGGCAGACGGAAAGATTGGCCTCGAACTCGCGCGTGTAGAGCATGGCGCCGCAGTTGCGGCAGCGGGTCCACAGATTGTCGGGGGTGTCGCGCCGGCCAAGAAAGCTGGTGAGGCGCGCGCGCGAGCGGGTGAGCCAGCTCATGCGGCCACCGGCACGCGCGCGTGGCGCACCGCGCCGGCAAGCCCGGCCACGAACTGCGCGACCTCGCCTGGCAGATCATTGGCCTGGCGGGCGTGGGCGGCACCTACCAGATCGACGATGGCCGAGCCGACGACGACGGCATCGGCATGGCGCGCAACGGCTGCGGCCTGCTCGGGCGTGCGCACGCCGAAGCCGACGGCAACCGGCAGGTCGGTTGCGGCGCGCAGGCGCTGGACCGCGGCGGCAATCTCGGCATCGGCCGCGCTGTTGGCCCCCGTCACCCCGGCGACCGCCACATGGTAGAGGAAGCCGGATGCACCCTCCAGCACGCGCGGCAGCCGTGCGGCGTCGGTGGTGGGGGTGGCGAGGCGGATGAGGTGGATGCCAGCTGCGCGCAGATGCGGGAGGAGCTCGGCCGATTCCTCGGGCGGCATGTCGACGAGGATTGCGCCATCGACCCCGGCTGCGGCGGCGCGGGCTGCAAAGGCCCCCGCGCCCATGGCGAGCAGGGGGTTGAGATAGCCCATGAGCACGAGCGGCACATCCGGGTGGCGGGCGCGGAAGGCGGCCGCGTCCTCCAGCAGGCGGGCAAGCGACACGCCGGCGCCGAGCGCGCGCAGGTTGCCCGCCTGGATGGCCGGGCCGTCGGCCATCGGGTCGGTGAAGGGGATGCCAAGCTCGACAATGTCGGCCCCGCCTTCCACCAGCGCATCGAGAATGGCCGGGGCGAGATCGGGCGACGGGTCGCCGCCGCACACGAAGGTCACAAGGCCCGCGCGCCCCTCCTGCCGGAGCCGCTGGAAGGTGGCGCCGAGGCGGCCGGTCATCGCCCCGCTCCCAGCTGCTCGCCGAGCGCTTCGGCGACGGTGAAGATGTCCTTGTCGCCGCGGCCGCAGAGGTTCATGAGGAGGATGTGGTCGCGGCCCATGGCGGGGGCTGCGCGGGCGACGAAGGCGAGCGCGTGCGCGGGCTCGAGAGCGGGCAGGATGCCCTCGGTCGTGGCAAGAAGGCGGAAGGCATCGAGCGCCTCCCGGTCGGTCACGCTCTCGTAGCGCACCCGGCCGATCGCCTTGAGCCAGGCGTGTTCGGGGCCGATCCCGGGATAGTCGAGCCCTGCGGAGATGGAATGGGCATCGCGGATCTGCCCGTCCTCGTCCTGCAGGAGGAAGGTCTTGTTGCCATGCAGCACGCCGGGGCGGCCGGCCGTCAGGCTCGCGGCATGGGCGCCCGTCTCGATCCCGTGGCCTGCGGCCTCGACGCCCACCAGCTCCACGGGATCGTCGAGGAAGGGGTGGAAGAGGCCGATGGCGTTGGAGCCGCCGCCGACGGCTGCCACGCACATGTCGGGCAGGCGGCCCTCGCGCGCGAGCAGCTGCGCGCGCGCCTCCTCGCCGATGACCGACTGGAAGTCGCGCACCAGCGCCGGATAGGGGTGCGGGCCGGCGGCGGTGCCGATGATGTAGAAGGTGTCGGCGACGTTCGTCACCCAGTCCCTCAGGGCCTCGTTCATCGCGTCCTTGAGCGTCTGCGAGCCGGAGGTGACGGGGCGGACCTCGGCGCCGAGCAGCTTCATGCGGAACACGTTGGGCGCCTGCCGCTCCATGTCGCGCGCGCCCATGTAGATGGTGCAGGGCAGGCCAAACCGGGCCGCAACCGTGGCGGTGGCGACCCCGTGCTGGCCGGCGCCGGTCTCGGCGATGATGCGGGTCTTGCCCATGCGGCGGGCGAGCAGGATCTGGCCGACGCAATTGTTGATCTTGTGTGCGCCCGTGTGGTTGAGCTCGTCGCGCTTCAGGAAGATGCGCGCGCCACCCAGACCGGCTGTCAGCCGCTCGGCGAAATAGAGCGGGCTCGGCCGGCCGGCGTAATGCTTGAGGTAATAGGCGAACTCGGCCTCGAAGCGGGCGTCGCTCTGGGCCTCGGTGTAGGCGCGCTCGACCTCGAGGATGAGGGGCATCAGGGTTTCGGCGACGAAGCGCCCGCCGAAAATGCCGAAATGCCCGCCCTCGTCGGGGCCGCCCCGGTAGGTGTTGACCTTGTCCATGGCCGTCGTCCGTGTTGCGTTCAGGCTGGCTCGCAGAGCGCGGTACTAAACCACAGCGGCGCCTGGAAGTTGAAGCTTTTCTTCGACTTATTCCGCTCTAAAGCCGGCGGGCAGCCGCGAGAAACGCCGCGATCTTGTCCGGGTTCTTTTTCCCCGGCGCGTCTTCGACGCCCGACGAGACATCGACGGCCCGGGCGCCGCTGATGCGGACCGCCTCGGCGAGGTTGTCCGCCGTGAGGCCGCCCGAAAGCATCCACGGGCATCCCCACTCGCGCCCGGCGATGAGCTGCCAGTCGAACGAAAGGGCGTTGCCGCCGGGGAGCGCCCCGGTCATTTCCTTGGGCGGCTTGGCGTCGAACAGGAGCCGGTCGGCGACCCCGGCA